>CAZJBY010000016.1:0-39301 GCA_964544495.1 uncultured Candidatus Bathyarchaeia archaeon | reverse complement strand
GCGTCTTTGGTTCGCGCGTTAGCTGAAGTGTGCGGCTCAAGCGGCGCATACGTGCACCTGGGCGCCACAAGCTACGACATCGTGGACACCGCCAACGCCCTGCAGTTGAAAGCCGCGTCAGAAATCATCGAGAAAAAACTCGCCGCTCTGAAGAGCATATTGCAGAAACAGGCTGCACGGTACAAGGAAACCGTGATGATTGGAAGAACCCACGGGCAACACGCTTTGCCAATAACTTTAGGCTTCAAATTCGCAGTGTGGGGCTATGAGGTTTCACGGCACTTAGAGCGGCTAAACGATTGCCGCCACCGCGTCGTAGCGGGAAAGGTAAGCGGCGCCGTAGGCACCCAAGCCAGCTTAGGCGAAAATGCCGCGCGCATTCAGGAACTCGTAATGAAACGGCTGGGCATAAGTGCGGCGGAGATTTCCACGCAGATCGTGCAGCGAGACCGCTACGCCGAATACGTCTGCCTCCTCGCTATGGTTGCGTCTTCGCTGGAGAATTTCGCCACGGAAATCCGCGAGTTGCAACGACCCGAAATCGGAGAACTCTTTGAGTCGTTTGAGAAAGAGCACCAAGTTGGCAGCTCTACGATGCCTCACAAGCGGAACCCCGAAACGTGCGAAAGGGTCTGCGGCTTAGCCCGAATCGTCAGAAGCCTGTGCGTTCCTGCGTTGGAGGACGTTGTGACGTGGCATGAGAGGGACCTGACTCAGTCTTCGGCTGAACGCTTTATCCTTCCCGAATCGTGCATTCTGACCGATTACCTGCTGTTTTTGATGGGTGACATTGTGGCTAATTTGCGGGTGGATGAGCAGCGGATGCTGCGGAACTTGGATTCGACTCAGGGGCGTGCCATGTCGGAAGCCGTGATGATGGCGCTTGTTGCGGAGGGCGTGAACCGGCAGGAAGCCCACGAACTTCTCAGGAAATTAACCATAAAGAGTGAGGTTGAGAAGCGGCACTTCCGCGAAATCCTGCTTGAAGACACGATGGTCAGCGGCAAGCTGAACCCGAAAGAAATTGATGAAGCGTTGGACCCGAAGAATTATTTGGGCACGGCAGTGAAGCAGGCAGAAGCATTCGCAAAAAGCTAATAATCCGCCAGCGACTTCTGTTTCCACTCGTCGCCTTCCTCAAGTTTCTCCCAAGTTTCCTTCTTGACGAAGCCGCCAACCTGCGCTTTGATTTTCTTAGCTAACCGTGGACCAATCAGCGGCAGGTTCGTCAAGTCTTCAATTGGCGCGTGCTTTATGTCGGCAATGGTCTGGAGTCCAGCGTTGTACATTATGCGACCGCGGACGCGGCCCACGCCTTGCAGCTTGACGATGGGCAGAAGCTCCTTCTTTATTCCTTTCGCCACTCGCTCAATCAGCTCCGACGCCAAGGGCAGAACCGCCTTGTTTCCGAAGAGCCTGGCTATCTCGTGTGTGGCGTGGAGCAGCCACTTCGCGTTCTCAATCGTTCTGAAGAGGTCGCCAGGCTGGACGCGGAACTGGTCTATCAGCGTGTTCTCGCTCGCCTCTTCAATCCAGCTTTCCAGAACCATTGCAGTTTTGACTTCACCCAGAAACTCTTCGTAAGCTATTTGGTCCTCCAGTTCGCTGGGAACATCCGTTAAGAATTCGTCTCTGTGCTCCTCCATGAAAACTCCTAGCTTGTCAAGTTCGCGCGAGTACGGTCTCATCACGGGACCCATGTCGGGTGTGTGTGCAATCAAGTGCAGCAGGCTCAGGTCGGTCAGGTAAGTAGGCTGGTGCCGTAGTGCATCGCGGATTTCAACGGCTGACAGCGGGTCTATGTAAAGCTCGCTGGTGCGTTTTCCGAATCTGGTGGCGTAGATGTCGTTGCCGAACAGTTCCAGCATTTCCTCGTCGTACAGGTACTTCAGAATCTTGGCTATGATGCTCTTGATGGCTTTCACGTCGTACTGGTAAGCGTAGAAGGTTTTTCCGAAGAAATCGTAGATACCAGTCTCCGTGTGCGCGAAGTCCGAAGCGATTGTTGCCAGTACGTGTCCGCGGATTATTTTTTCAACCGCCAGCCTTGACCATATCCGTTCGGGGCGTGCAAGTACGTAGCTGTCCATGAGGTAGTCTGCTTCGTCGGCGGTTTTGCTGATGAGTATGGATTCGCCGACCTTATCGTACTTGGGTCTCCCAGCCCTGCCCGCCATCTGCTTATACTCCAAAACAGCGATGGGATAGTAGCCGTAGCCTGGCTCCCAGCGCCTGTAATCCTGAATCACCACCGTGCGCGCAGGAAGGTTGACGCCGAAAGCCAGCGTGGGTGTGGCGGTTAACACTTTAATTTTTCTCTGCTTGAACAAGTTCTCAATCAGCCGTCGGTGTGCGCCAGCCAAACCCGCATGATGAAAGGCGGTGCCACACTCTACAAGCCCCGCGAGCGAATCGCTGATGTGCGTTCTCTCGCCTGCAGACAAGATCTTCTCTGCCTCGTTCGCCAAAGTCCGTTTAAGTGGTTTAGACAGGACCTCGCCTGTATGCGCTGCAATCTTTTTTGCCAAGTTCACCGAGCTTTTTCTCGTGGACGCGAAAACCAGTGCTTGACCGCCGGTTTTCAGGGTGTTCAAGACAAGGTTTATGGTGGGGTCCCGCGTTTTTTTCTCGATTTTTCTGGCGTCGCCGTCCTTGTACTGGATTTCCTCGTGCAGGAGCACGCCTTCTTTAAGCGATACGGGACGCCACTCCGTTATCACATAGCCAGCGTTGAGCCAGCCTGCGATTTCCTCCACGTTGTGGATTGTGGCGCTTAAAGCTAAAACCTGCATGTCGGGGTTGACCTGCATGAGCCTCGCCAGCACCACTTCAAGCGTGGGTCCGCGGCTTCCGTCGTTCAGCAGGTGCACTTCGTCCGCAATCACCAGCGAGATGTCATCCATCCACTTGACCCTGTGCCTTAGAAGGGAGTCTGCTTTCTCGTTAGTGGTCACTATAATGTCGTATCTTCCGAGCCAGGAGTCGCCGCTGTCAAAATCGCCGGTGCTGATGCCTACGCTCACCCGTCTGCCGTTCGGCTTGCGGATTGACGTGTACTTCTTGAATTCGTCGTACTTCTCGTTTGCCAAAGCCCGCAGAGGCGACAGGTAAACCACCTTGCCGCTCTTCTCCAAAACATGCTTCAGGCTGCAAAGCTCCGCGATTAACGTCTTCCCAGAAGCAGTGGGGCTCGCCAACACCAAGTTTTTACCCTCAAGCACGCCGGCATTTACGGCTTCTTCTTGCGGAGGATACAACTCGGCGATGCCACTGTGAAGCGTGACCTCCTTTACTGGTTCTGGCACTGGCAATTCTGTTACTTTCACTTACATGCGCCATCGTTTCATTCGTTCAAGCACACTATTGGGAACGCTGATTTATAGTGTTAATGTGCAGCACCTCAACCTTTTACGGGTAACTTTTTCTACTTGAATCTGCGATATTAAATGTGAAACAATTGTTTATTCTCTGAAAAGGTCAGGATATGGTATGGTTGAAAACGTCAAGGCATTACTTAAAGCGCATGAAAACCTAAAACGCGAGGTCTATTTGGACAACGAAAACTCAACAGTGGTTCCCAAAGAAGTGCTCGACGAAATGCTGCCCTACTACAGCAAAAAAGCTTACGGCAACCCCACGCTCACGCACAAGCCAGGATGGGAAGCCTTCGAAACTATCATGGAGTCAGCCCAAAAAATCAGCAAGTTCTTAGGCGCAAAAATCCTTGAGGAAATAACTTTCACGCCAGGCGCCACAGAAGCCAACAACTTGGCGCTTATGGGCGCGGCTTTCGCCAACAAGCATAAGGGCACAAAAATAGTCATCTCGGAAATCGAACCGATAAACGTGTTGCATGTGACCGATTTGCTGAAGAAGTTTGGGTTCACCACCACCAAAGTCCCAGTTGACACGGAAGGCTTTCTTGATCTTGAGAAGTTGAAAGAAGCTGTGGATAAGGAGACGGTGTTGGCGAGCGTGTCGATGGCGAATAACGAGATTGGCACCCTCCAGCCCATCAAAGAAGCATTGGGCATTGTTAAGGACAAAAACCCTGAAACCCTGTTTCACACGGACGCTTCAGACGCGTACGGGCGGATTCCCGTTAACGTGCAGGACTTGAAGGTGGATTTGGCAACGGTTAGCAGCTACAAGATTCTGGGACCCCGCGGAATCGGCGCGTTGTACGTGAAAGAAGGCGTGAACGTGGACAAAATTCTGGAGGGTCAGATAGGGACACAGAAGCTGTGGCCTGGAGTGGAAAACACCCCGCTCATCGTTGGCTTCACGAAGGCGTCTGAGCTGGCTTTTCAGGATTTTGAGGAGAACGTGGCGCACATTCGGAAGATGCGGGATAAACTTGTGGATGGCATACTTGGGGAGCTTGCAGACGTGAAGTTTAACGGTGCGAAAGGTGACAAGAGAGTGCCTGACAACGCGAACATAAGCATTCTACGGTGCGAGGGGGAAGCGTTGACGATTGAGTTAAGCCTTAAGGGCGTTTACGTGTCCAGCGGCAGCGCGTGCAGCAGAAGACTTCTGCAACCCAGCCATGTTCTCGTTGCAATAGGTCGCAGGTTCAGTGAAGCCCACGGCAGCATACTGATGAAGACCACGCGGTACCACACAGAAGAAGATATAACTTATGTTTTAGAAGTGTTACCTAGCGCAGTAAACAGAATAAGAGGAATAGTTGGTTCCACAGGAGTTGATTAAAAAGTGTCGCGTGTACCGTTACCTTACACCCAGAAAGTTCTGGACTTGTTCCGAAACCCCAAAAACCTCGGAAAACTAGAAGACGCCAACGTCATATCCGTTGCGGGAAACCCCGCGTGCGGAGACATGATAACTTTCTACATGAAAATCAACGAGCAGGACGTCATAGAGAAAATCTCGTTCGAAAGCTACGGGTGCGCCGCCAACATAGCGACCGCAAGCATAGTCACCGAGATGATCAAGGGCTTGCACGTTGAGAACGCGTGGAAAGACGTAACGTGGAAAAAAGTAACAGAAGAAGTAGGCGGCTTGCCAAGCGTCAAATTCCACTGCGGCATCCTCGCGGTGGGCGCCGTCAAACGGGCAATCCGAAAATACTATGAACAGAAGGGTTCAGCGCCAGATTGGCTTCCCAAGGATTTCACTTTTGAGGAGAAACAGGCGCTGGAAGAGGAAGAACTCGCTCAAAAACTGTCAAAGAGACTGAAGGCGGCGGAGGAAAAGTAATTTAGACCCTTACAGGATTCGCGAAGACTTTCCGATACTCAAACGAAGAATAAACAACCATCCCCTAATCTACTTTGATAATGCGGCAACCACGCAGAAACCCCGACAGGTAATCGAAGCCATCACAAACTTTTATAAAAACCACAACGCCAATGTCCACCGCGCGGTTCACACGCTTTCTCTGGAAGCAACCGAACTGCACGAAAAAGCACGGGAAACAGTCGCCAAGTTCATTAACGCAAAAGACGCGTCAGAGATAGTTTTCGTCAGAGGCACAACCGAAGCAATCAACCTCGTCGCGTACGCTTGGGGACTTCGCAACCTGAAGAAGGGCGATGAAGTTTTAGTGTCTTTAATGGAACATCACAGCAACATCGTTCCATGGGAGATAATCTCAAAATTAAACGGATTCACAATTAAATACGGGAAAGTAAACGATGACGGAACACTGGATTACGAGGATTACGAGAGCAAAATCTCCAGCAAAACCAAGCTTGCAAGCCTCAGCCAAGTTTCAAACGTCAGCGGCGTAATCAACGATGTCAAACGCATCGCCAAGGTCGCCCACGAACACGGCGCCTTAATGCTTGTGGATGGCGCTCAATCTGTACCCCACATGCCCGTGGACGTCAGGGACATAGACGCGGATTTTCTGGCTTTTTCAGGACACAAAATGCTGGGACCCACAGGCATAGGCGGGCTTTACGCCAAAAAACACCTCCTTGAAACAATGGCGCCTTTTCAAGGCGGAGGCGAAATGATAAAAGACGTAATCTTCAACCAAAAAACCAGACGGTGCGGCATAGACTGGAATGAGCCGCCATGGAAGTTTGAAGCTGGAACACCTAATATCTGCGGGGGCGTAGCGTTGATGGCAGCAGTCAAGTACCTTGAAAACATAGGCATGTCCGAAGTGCTGGCGCACGAGAAGATGTTGACGGAATATGCGTTGAAGACGATGCAGAGCTGCTGCACCAAACTAATGCTCTACGGAACCAGTGACCCCGCCTTAAAGTGTGGAATAATGCCTTTCGGCATAGCTGGCTTATCCTCACATGACGTCGCTATTTTACTGGACAATTATGGAATCATGATACGCAGCGGTTTCCACTGCGCCCAACCGTTACACCAAATTTTTAAGCTGCAGTCTTCTGCCCGAGCAAGCTTTTACATTTATAACACGCGCGAAGAAATTGACCGCTTTGTAGAAGTTTTAAAGGAGATTGAGCGGTTCTAATGGCTACCGTTGAAGATTATGTGGCAAGAATCGAAGAGACATGTGGCGAAGAAAAAGGCGCTGTAGTCACCTTCAAATATGACAAAAAAGACGAAGCCATCGCCAAAATCATGAAGAAAGCAGAGTTGAAGAACTCCCTTTCCGGAATCATTTTCGACTTAGCCTTTCAAGGGAAGCCTTTTCGTATGTTCTCAAGCGGAAAACTCATCTTTAAAGGCGTCAAGAGCAAAGAAGCGGTGCATGATGTATTGCAGGCTCTCCTGCTTTAACATGCGTACATCGCGCGTTGACAAACTTTAAGCGGCTGAGCTTTTCTTTCCCCTAACCTCTTGCAGCATAGCCTTTGGCAACATGCGCGCTTCTTTATCGATAGTCAGCACAATAACCAAATAGACCACAGCGCCCACCCCGGTCAATACTAGAACTTTTCCTATGTAAAATATTATTTCCATCGTGGCTGCCCCCACAGACGGCGCTGCTGGATGGGGAATAAGGAACAGTACGGCTGCCGCAACCGCAGAAGCTAAAACATACTTAGATATGCTTTTCCACGGGATGACGATCTCGATAGTTTTACGGGCAACGATGAACAAGATACTGAACGTGGTTAGGTGACCTATTAAGCTAATTATGCTTACAGAAAGCGCAGCCAGCAGAGGCTGGTTGAAAGCATAAGTTGTTAACACATAATACGCCAACGGAAGTGTTATTACTGAATTGACGTAAGGCAAAGAAAAAGCGATAAACAATCTGCTTCTGACTAAGGCTTTAAACGAAATTTTCTCATCTTGGTCCACGCTTTCCATCCCAAAAAGCACTGCGCTGAAAATGTTGTTAGTAACTAAAACCAAGGCATCCAAAGCTAATGCGATGAGCACTATTGAGGCATCTGGGTAGTCTTGCCTTAAAAGTGTGATGTACGAGTCAGCCATTACCACGGCGATAAGGGTCATGGGGATGGCGAACATCAAAACCATCTTCAGCGATGTCGTGATATCCTCTTTTTTTCTCTCCGCCAAAAGCTTCGGGTAAAGTGCAAAAGCCAAAAAAGACGAGTAAGAGATAACATTTGTAACTGTCGCGGCGGCTCCGTATCTTCCTCGACCTCCAGCGCCTCCCATCTCATAAAGCATGATGAACACGTAAGCTGAAATCTGACCGCCTATAACGGTGTAGATGTTTGCCAGAGAACCTTTAACCCACTGTTTTACGTATCCCCACCGAATCTTTTGCCTAAATTGGTCAGCGAGTATTTTAATGTAATAGAACAGTTGGATGCTGATGGCTACAATTGTGGCGACTAAGGCGCCTATGAGGGGCTGCCCCATTTGAACGATTAGCACGTAGCCCAAGGCGACTTTGCCTGCTTGTTGAACCAGTAATCCGTATCCTATTGTCTGAGGTATGGTGGCTTGAAGGCAGCCTTCAAAAAGAGAGAGAGAGTACAACTCCACTATCTGAAGGGAAGCTATAAAATAAACAGGCAGGAAATTCCCTGAGATGCCTAACATGGGAAGAAAGAACGGCACAAACGCAAGGTAGGTAACGGTGCTTATCGCCGAGACTATCAAGTTCGTTACAAGCCCAGTTTTAGTTGAGCCTTCTCGCCCTCTAGCGACGAACCGCATTACCCAGAAAGGGGCTACTCCCATCAATATTGTAAAGTACGCTAGAACATCGTTAACGTTGAACCATATGCCATATTGTTCTTCAGTGGTTGACCAGGCTACCATGAACTGAAAAATTAATCCCGTTACTATACCGATCATTTTAGCTGCAAATATGACAAAACCTGAATACTGCAACCTAATTTCTTTTTTTTCCACCGAAACACCTTTTATCCATTGCATACAGTCGATTTAATATTACTTTGCGTAGGTAAACGATTTTCTTACTCTTATTCTTTCATTGCTTATAGACAATGCGAATAAACGTTACGCTTCCATATTGAAGCCAAAGCAGCTTCATTTGCATTGATTTGTTAGAGACCACTTCATTCAATCTACCATGTTACCTTTTGATTCTTACACTAAATTTTCAGCAGACAGTTACATTTTACTCTACAATTGATTAATGCAGATAGTGCAGAAACAAGCTATCTGACTTCTGCTGAGCCATAACCAGTTCCCGCGTATACAAACCCGTACTTTTTAGCTTTTGCAACGTCTATTATCCGTCTGCAATCAATTATAATAGGGTTCTCACGCATCACAGACTTCAGTTCCCCCAAGTTTAAATTTTTAAAGAGGTCATGGTCGGCTTCTATTAGAACACAGTCTTTTCCTTTAACTGCACTAGTAACACTTGAGGCTTTTTTTGCTCCAAAAGTTTCCTTGCAGTATGGGTCGTAAACTTCGACGCTGGCACCTAAATCCATTAACTTGTGCACTATCGATTTTGCGGGGCTGCTCGTTGCATCATCAACTTGTCCCTTGTACGCTACTCCAAGAACAGCTATCCTCAATTTCTTTATGTCTCTATCCGTTTCCTTTAGTATCTTAAGAAGTGAGTGAACCGCGTGTTCAGGCATTTCATCGTTCAATTTTCGCGAAGAAGCAATTATCTTTGACGAAAAATCTTTTCCCATTGAGTGCAGAAGCAGGTACGGGTCTTTTGTTAAACATGGCCCACCAACACCGCATCCAGGATTGTGTATGTTAACTCTTGGATGAGTGTTCGCGATTTTAATAGCCCTTACTGCATCTACGCCGATGTGCTCACAAATTAACGCCATTTCATTTGCATAAGCAATGTTTACATCTCTGAAAGTGTTTTCTGCTAATTTCGCAACTTCTGCGGTGGTGCAGTCTGTAACCAAAACGGGTCCTTTCGTCACTTTGTCCAAGAGTTCGGCTGCGATTTTGGCACTTTCCGTGTCGAAACCTCCAACAATTCTAGCATTTTCAGTAAGCTCTTGTATGGCTCTTCCTGGCGCGATTCTTTCTGGACAATGAACCAGCCAAAAATCTTCCCCACATTTTAACTTGCTTTCCTTCTCAAGTATCGGAGCCACAAATTTTCTAGTTGTTTCCGGCGGAACCGTGCTTTCTAGTATCACCAGTTTTCCCTTTGAAAGGCTTTTTGCTACAGTGGCGCATGCCTTCTTAAGGTATGACAAGTCTGGATCCGCTGATTTGTTAAGAGGCGTTTGAACGCATATAATCACTATGTTGGTTGACTTCACCGCTTTTGCAACTTCGGTTGTGGCTTCCAACCTGCCGATTTTGACCATTTGCCTTGCTAGTTCCTGAATACCTGGTTCCTTAGAAGAAAAACGCGGTTTCGAAAGTGCTTCAACAATATCCTTGTTATTGTCAACTCCTACCACGTGATATCCCGAATTGGCGAAAAAGACAGCAATAGGTAAGCCTACCCGCCCTAAACCCACAACCGTTATTCTCGCGCTTTTTTCCCGTATCTTTTTTACGAGTTCCGCTTGCATTGGTTTTTCCTTTTCCAGAGTTAATGTTACACAAAGTCTTATTAGTTTTAGGATGAGCGTTTTTCGATTTTTTATTGAGCGACCTTTTCGAATATTTTTGCCAATCTTCCAGTTAGAACCTGCCGATCATACCTTTTTATATCATCCTCATTGCCCGCTGTTGCGGATGTCTTTCTCTCCAGCCACTGCTGATAAAGATCAACTGTTGCTTGTTTAATACCTGCCACGTTCCTGGGGGAAATAACGGTTCCAGCATTTAATGATTCGATTATTTTTGCCGCTGAACCATTTTCTGGAGCTAAGGCGATTATCGGTTTCCGGGAAGCAAGATACTCGAACAGTTTTCCCGTGAGTATTCCTTCTCCCTTTGGGCCTTCAACGGTTATCAGCAAAAGCAGCGCTTGCGAGTTTACCATAAATTCCAAGCTTCCTCTGTGAGGAACATACCCGACAAACCTCACGTTTTCTCCCAACCCAAATTTCTCAACAAGCAACGGCGTTTCTTTACCATAATTACCTACGAAAACCAATTCTATATTTTCCCTAAATTCTTTCTTTTCTTCAACCAGTTCCTTTAAAGCAATCAAAAACGGTTTCGCAGTGATAAGACCATAGATAGACCCAACGTAAGTTATGGTGAATTTGCCAGTTTTTTCGTGTATTTTCAAGTCTTTGAAGTCTTCTGGGTCAAAGCCGTTCGTTATGGTTTCGATTTTTGATTTTAGAAAAGGATATTTCTTTGCCAAATTCTTTTTCATTAAATCGGTTGCTACTGTCACGTAATCCGCCTGAGATAAGATTGCGTGTTCCATTTTTCTTTCAAAACTTTCGTGGAACCTAGTTGGATATTTAACGTAGGGGTTATCAGTCCAAGGGTCTCTAAAATCAACCACAAACGGTTTTTTTGTTTTTCTCTTTAAAAAGAAACCGATTAGCAGGCTGGTCCATATTGGTGAAGTTGCGTATATCACATTGACGTTTTCTTTCTTCACAAGTTTTTCACCGGTGAAGACCCCGAAGGGCAGCCATCCGATGTTTTCGTCGGGCAGGTAGAACCATTTCAAGTTTATGTTTAGCAGTCGAGGGGCTCGAAGTATTATATGTTCAAATGAGAAAGTTCTACAAACCTTAACATATGAGGGAACTTCACTAACTAGCGTTTGGTCTTTTATCCTATACATAGGGTTCTTTACTGTTAATACGTAAGGTTGATAGCCGAATTCAGGAAGATATTTTGTGAACTTTAGAGTTCGGAAAACTCCTCCTCCTCCGAGAGGCGGAAAATGGTAAGCTATCAGCAACGCTTTATTCATGACTCTCAAGTTATTGTATCATTCACTATTTATGAACTTAGACCCTAAGATGAAAGCGTTAACACTTTTTCATATATTTTTAAGAGTACTTGCTCACTTTTTCCCCAATTGTATTTACCCATAACCGCACTCTTTCCATTGCGCCCCATTTCTTCTGATAACTTCGGATTACTGTAAAGCGCCATTATAGCCTCCGCAAATGACGCTGGGTCTCCAGATTTCACCACAATACCGCATTTGCATTCTTGAATTATTCTTTTCAAAGGCAGACAATCAGTTGCTATAATAGGTTTTTCAAAAAGCATGTATTGGAATAGTTTATGCGGTACAGTTGTATCGGTGTGTCTACTTTTCTTGTGAGGTATGATGCATATTGTGCTCAGATGGATATAAGAGGGAATTTGCTCAAAACTGGCCCAACCAACAAATTCTACCAAGTTCTCTACGCCTAATCTGCGACATAACGTCTTAAACTTCTCTATCTCTAAAGAACGCCCACCTACAAGAAGAAGACATAAATCACCAATCTTATCCTTTATCAAAGCTACGGATTCAATTAAAGTCTCTAAGCCACGATGAACACCAAAACCTCCGATGTATGTAATAATGAATTTCCCTTCGTGTTTTTTCAATAGCTCAAATTTAACAGGGTTCTTTGAGACGTAATCAATATCTACCGTGTTAGAAATAACGGATATTTTAGATTCAGCAAAACCTTGGTTGATTAATTGCTTCTTTCTTTCTTTAGCAACCACGATTACCTGAAATGCGCTTTGGACACATATTTTCTCTACAAGCCGATCCAGCCAATAAGCGATGTTGGCTTTAATCGATGTTCCTACTTCAATGTTCGAGCGATAGGCTTTTTGAGCCTCAGGATAGTTCTCATGCATGTCTAATATTACCGGAATTTTGGCCTTTTTTCCAGCTAATAACGCGTACGGAGCGGTCATAAGGTCATGAGCATGAATTACAGAAAAAATTTCTTTGTGATGAAGTCGAAGTATTTTTTTAGCCCAAGAAGTTATATGAAAAAAATTGAAAAGCTTTAGCCTCTTATAAATTGAAGATCTGTCAATAACAACTCTGTGAACAAATATGTTTCCCACTGTCTCAGTTTCATTCTGTCCACCGACACATAACAAATGCACTTCATACCCGTTTCTGATAAGAGTACGCGCCTCTTTCTCTACGCGAATATCCGGCGGGAAGGGGGCGTCAAGCACCATGCAAGTTTTAATGGGCATATCTTTCAATCTGAGTTTGTTAGCTTTATGGGTTTCCACTGCACTTCAAACTCAATTAAGTATCTTTTATCTGCTCTAGCTTTGCAGCTTTCTTTTTGCTCTCGTTCTGCTTATCCAATTGTAAACTGGAATGAGCCTATACTTCAGCGATTGCGGAAGAGCATCCTTAAATTCCCTATGCAAACCCAATTTCGCGGCTATTTTGCCCTTTGCCGTCAGAGGCACATAGTATCTCGTCAGCGGAAAATTGGTGAACCCGTGGTTTTGCTTAAACCTATCCAGCGACGGATGATTTCCCATTCTGCCATACATGAGCCACCGCTCTTGTTGATTCGCGCAAACTTCTATGGCTTTCGCCACCAGCGCGTTGTTTACTGCTTTGTCCCATTGTGCCTGCAGCGACAGTATCTGAGATATTATTGATATGTTGTCTCCGTGAACGAGTTGAATGAATCCTACTAGTTCACCTTCAAAATAGGCTCCTATGAAAGTGCTGTTTTTCGACGAGAGGACCCTTCTTTTCACCGTTTGTAAGGTAACTCCGTAATGCGGGAAGCCTCTTCCCTGTCTTATGGGCGTTTCATTATATATTTTCCAGATGCCCTCAGCCAATTTTTCATCTGGAGCAACAACTTTTGCGGTTACGCCGCTTTTTTCTGCTTTGCGGACCATGTTGCGCGTCTTTTTCCCTATGTTTCGCCACCATTCGCCGTAGCTTGGAACCTGGAGAAGTGCGATGTTATCGTCTGCTTTAATCCAATTCTGTGGAGGATTGGAAATCGCGTGGTGCCATTTCCTCTCAATGAAAGTGAAGATATCCACGCCTGTATCCTTAAGCGTCTCAACGAACTTTTCTGTCGGGTAAACGTCTTTTTCGTATTCTCTTACGTTACGGGAAATCTTGATAAACGATTTCTTCCGCACCGTCAGATTCTGAAACTCTTCATCAACCTCCAGAATTTTTCGCAGTGCCGCGTAGTACGGTCCCCTATGGTTGAATGTTCCCCGTTGGAAAAGCCATTCTGGATGAATCTGTAACACTTTTTCTTCAGCGATGCTTTCTTCTGCCATTTTAACCGCTTGCGCCGTGCTGTACGTATAACAGCGCCTGTCTAGGGGTACTGTGGGAAATTGATGAAAAGATTGGAGAGGGAAATCCTGTGGAACCATGGGAGCTTTAGCCTTCCAGCGTTTCCATAAAACGCGCCCTAAAAGACGAGAAGTGCCGTGAATAGTGTAATACATTAACTGTTTTCCAGTAGCCTTCTCCAGAAGCGCCATTTCTGCTTGCGGGTGATTGACGATGTGCAAAGCCACTTCGTGCTTCTCGGAATTTAGCATAAGCAGCAATTCTTCATCAGGAACTGTCTTTGAGGTGAAGAACCAGTAAGCCCTAATGTCTTTCGGCGAATCGTTTATCATTCTTGCAAGTGTCTTCGAGTTTTTCAGGTAATCTCTTCCAACTTTGGCTTTCAAGGCTGTGAAGATGGAACTTCTTATTCTTGAAGAGTATGGATAATCCACGTCGATTCTAAGTTTTATCAACGATTCCGCCGTCTGAAGCAGCTTTGGATTAAGAGTCTTTTTTTCTACTTATTAACTCTTCATGCTGATCTTAAAAACTCGAAATTTCATCATGGCTCTGAGGACAAAATGCTTCCGCAGAGCTTCTCATACAATGCTCAAGAGCAAAATAGTTTGTTTGTGTTAATTCTCTGCTTTCGAGCCTTTGCTGTAAAATCTGCGAAGTAACAAATTATTAATCTGCGAAAAATCATTCAGTTACTATGTCGCTCTGCTCGAATGCCAACTCTGCGAAGGTCGATGTTGTTATCCCCACTAGGGACGAGGCAAACAAGGACTTGCTTCGCAGTTTGAGTCGCATGTCCTGTGTCGGAGAAATTATAGTCACGAAAGAACGGCCACTGAGCATCGCGAGAAAAAGGGCAGTGTTAAATGCCAGCACGGAGTGGGTGGCGATGGTTGATGCTGACATGATTTTACCTGAGAATTGGCTAGATCGGGTCACTGCGGAGATTGCTCCCAACGTCGGCGCGGTAGCCACGGTTGCGGTTCACAAGAACCCGCATGCCGCCGCCTACGAGAGGGTGGTTGGCAGCGTTGTGCAGCTTAACAAGGTGGATACGTCTCCCCACATCAACAATGTTCTGGTGAGAAAGAGTCTTTTGGCGAATTACAATCCGCCGCTGTTATTCTTTGGTGAAGACCAGCATCTTAAGAAGTTTATCGAGAGCACTGGGCACGTTTGGAAAGTTCTTCCCTTCATTGGGGCAACTCATCTTGGCTCCTCCAAGAACCATGTTGCGGTGGGAATAGCGTACAGGCGGTACGGGCATTACTCTGTGTTTCAACTAACGAGAAGGGTGATTGCACGTTTCATTCTTACGCCTTTTGCGGCGCTGATTAATTTTAGCCTCGAGACATTTGTGTACCTGAACAGAATTAACGTGCAATTTATTGCTGGATGGTTAAAAGAGAGCTTGCAGCCTCAGTCTGCGACTCTGCGTAAATAAACTTGGTACGTGTTAATAGCATTCTTCTGATTTTTCTCCAAGCTCTTTCTCTAACGCTTCTGCTCGGCCTGCGCTTTTTTCGGCTTCTTTCTGAACCTTTTTGTCCTTAAGCTCTTCTTTCCGTTTTTGATTTGACTCTAGAATTAGCCGCAGAAACTCCGAGTCATACGATTGCAACAGCAGTTCAGTGTTCGGTATTAGACAGTGCCCACCAATGAACCCTGGGAACATTATTGGCCGGTCCAGCCTGACGCGGTGCGTGTCTTCCAGAAAATCAACCACATCATCGAAGTCAGCTTTAAACGCTCTGGAGATTCGGTGCATTTCTTGGAAGCAGGCAATCATCCAAGCACGATAGGTCGTTTCAAAGAGCTTAGCCAACTCCGTCTCTGCACAGCTTTTCAACTTTTTCACCTTTAAGCCCAATTTTTCAAAGTGTTTGCAAGCGGCTTCTGCTGCTTTCGCGTCGGCTCCGCCAACGTATTTTGTCCATCTTTTCATTTCCCATATCATGTGTTCAGGGCTTTTGTGTACTCCGCGTGCCGGCGAATGCGCCACGAGACACTTGCAACTCTGTTGGATTTTCTTTGTGGTTCCAGGCGGAACCGTGCTGTTGACGATTAGCAATTTGGGTTTGAACTGTTTTGCGTAGCTGGTGATTGTGGCTATGAATTTGTTTTGGTCTTTGCATGGAAGGCAGATGTGAAGGGTGTCTACTTCTTTGGGCATTTTGCTGGGGTCTTGGCGGGCGGCGCGCATTTTTGTTTTATCTAAGTCTAATCCGTAAACGGTGAAGCTGTCGTTTTCTTTCAGAAGCTCGAATAAAGTGCGCCCGATTTCGCCTAAACCTACAACGAGGACTGTTTCTTTAGCCATTTTGAACCTCATCCTCTAACAGAAAAAGTAAGTAAATTTTTAAACTATTTAAACGTTGAATCATAAAGGGAGTGAGTATGCAGCAGTCAAAAACCGGAAAAGGCGTGATAATCGGCGCCAACGTGCAATTCGGCAGAGACGTTGTTGTTTGGAATTACGTGGTGATAGGCGACAACACGAAAATAGGCGACGGCACAGTCGTCGGCAGCTTTGTTGACATAGGCAAAAACGTGACCATAGGCAAGAACTGCAACATACAAGCACACGTGACGATTTCGAACGAGTGCGCACTCGGCGACAACGTGTTCATCGCGCCTAACAGTTCGCTTCTCAACGATAAATATCCTAAAAGCAACGTACTTACGGCTCCGACGGTGAAGGATAACGTCATAATCGGCGGAGGAGTCACAATACTGCCTGACGTGGTTTTGGGTGAAAACTCGGTTATCGGCGGAGGAAGCGTCGTAACCAAGAACGTTCCGCCGAGAAAAGTTTTGAGTGGGGTTCCAGCGAGAGAAGTTATGACCTTGGAAGAGTATGAGGCTAAGCGCGCAGCGTTCATCAGAAAAAAAGGATAAAAGGTGAGAACTAGCGGTGAGAATTTGGTATGACGCATGCACGGGCAAGCACATGCGTTACGGCTCGGCAATAGCGAAGCGCCTTAGAAAATCTGGTCACGAAATAGTGTTCACCACGCGGGAGCATCCTGACACGCTGGCATTAGCGCGTATCCTCGGCGAAAATCCAATTGTTGTCGGGAAATACAGTCCCTCCACTCTTTCTTCAAGGCTTGAAGGAAGCGCAAAACGCATTATCCAGTTTTCCAAACTGTTCAAGGATAATCCACCCGACGTAGCGATTTCTCATCAGTCAGTTGAACTGTGCCGGACCGCATTCGGCTTATGTGTTCCCATAATTTTGACCGCTGACACGCCACATGCTAAAGCAGTGAACAAACTTACAATTCCCTTCGCTCATACGCTTGTGGTCTCAGAAGCGATGCCGAAAAGCTTTCTGTCAAAATATTGCCCAGACAACGCCATACGGTTTAGGGGCGTGGACGAGGTTGCTTGGGTTAAAGGTTTGAAGAAGCCGAAAAAATCGGGCTTGAAGAAGCCGCTGATAGTAATCAGGGAATTCGAAACCAAAGCCACCTACGCGCTTAAAACAGCCGACCGCACATTGGAAACCGCTAAGAAACTTGAAGCTCTCGGCAATGTTCTTCTTCTCAGACGCTACAGCGACAAGGGAGAGTATGTGGATTCCGCGCGGATAGTTGCAAACGCGGATTTGGTTGTAAGCGCAGGCGGAACCATGGCGAGGGAGGCGGCTCTTCAAGGAGTCCCCAGTATCATAACATCTAAGCTGGGGAAAACACAGGTGAACAGGTATCTCGCGCGCAAGGGCTTCCCGATATTCATGGGCGATTCATCAAAAGTGTTGGAGCTGGCTAAAAAGCACTTGGGAAACAAGGTTGATGTTTCAGCTAAGCTTGCGCAGTTTGACAACCCAGTTGACATAATCGAAAAAGTTGTGGCGCAAATAAAATCGGCGTCGAAAGCTTAACGAGAAAAAGTGCCAAACGAAAAATTAAAGATTAGCAAGGCAGATTTAATCAGAGGGAAGGATGGGCCGGTCGTCTAGCTTGGTTAGGACATTGGCTTTACGAGCAAGCCAGTATGTTGACCTTAACCATTACTTAACATTTGATTTTGCGGAGTTTTCTGATTGGGTCAGATCTAAATACGCTAAAAGCTACAGCAGCACAATCCTATGCTATTCTAAAAAGTACTGTCATTTTGTAACTGCGGAGAATCTTAGAGACTTAGATTTGCTTCCAGCCACAATAAAGAACAATGCCATTAAGAGCTTAATCGTGTTATCAAAATTCCTGGGAAAGCATAAAGAGTTTTCTGAAAGGCTAAAAAGCTTCGACATTAAACCTAGCAGAACTGACTCTCTAATGCCTTTCTCAGAATCTTCAATGCTAGAAACTCAGATGTATTGAGCTGGTATGATTCTGCTGTTCCATTGTTTAAAGATAATGAGAGATTATTTGCCAAGTTTCTGCTGCATTCAGGATTAAGAACTAGTGAAGCCATAAACAGCTTTAACCTAATCATTCAGATATCAAAGGAAGCTAAGCTTCCAGAGTATTATGATTCAGAGCTTCAAGTGTTATGCCACTTCAAATATCCAAAGCTGTTCATTCGCAGAACAAAGAATTGCTACATCACTTTCATACCGCCAGAGTTTCTACAGCGGATAGCAGAATCCAAGCCGGTTACTTATACAATGATGCGCAAGAGACTTGAGAGGAAGCATATGCGCTTAAGGTTTAATGAGTTGAGAGATAAATTCGGAACACACTTGCTAAGTCATAGAATTTTAGAAGCTGAAATAAACCTGTGCCAAGGAAGAATCCCAGTTGACATCTTCATAAGGCATTACTGGAGTCCAAAACTGAAAGAGCTAGGAACTAGAATCTTTAAAGCATTAGACACAATAGAGCAGTAAGCTTTCTCCTAATATTTTTTTCAATTGTAAATCAAGTTTTTAGCGAACATCTAAATATGTTGATTATATAAACCAATTCTCAGGTTTTTAAGATGACAGGGAACTGGGAAGACGAACTAAAGAAATTGAAACAAGAGTTTAATAAAGAGACAACGAAAACCAAAAGAAAAGCAAAAAGTAGTTCAGATTCAAGTGAAAGAAAGCTAAGGAAACTGTTGAAATCTCTACTGTTACCTGTTGTGGGAGTCTTTAATGAAGAAGGATTAACAAAAACGTTGCAACCACATCTGCATCAACACAAAAACGGATACACTCTAGTTGTTCCAGTAACTGAGTCAAGCGATAAACCCATTTTCCCTAGATTAGAAATGGAGTTGCTGCTTGTTGAAAAGGGGTGTGTATTGAAAGTAGTTAAGGATACTCCAAAAGGCCCTGCAACAGAAAAGATTATTCAACAACCAATTACTGAAGAAATAATTCGTCAGGAAATAAGAACTTTTCTTAGTGACAGGCAAAACTTAATCCTCAATATTAAAAAGAGATCAAAATAGAATTGTTATCTAACCAACTAAATGGGTAATCAAAATAACAAGAAAAACGGTTGGAAAAATTCTTCTGCTGATTGCAGCAGGAACAATTCTTTCCATATACATATATGACATATTAGGCTGTGTTTTTTACACTTTACCTATACCATTTTTTGAATTAATAATTTTAGCAGTTCTTCTATTAGGAATAGCCATTGAAGTGGCAATCCTGAAAATCAGAAAAAAGAGATTTCATTAAAAAAGTGGATTTGTTATACTGAGTTTTTATGCTTATACTGGACGAAGGTATATGTGCAGTTGACCTTTTGAAACTTTGATGTCTATTCCGGTGGGTGTGCAACAAGCCGTTCCTTTCTTCAAGGATGAAATAGCTAGTTTATTGAGCACTCCTTTGGTCATTGCAGGCGTTGCCCCAAGTATCTCCTCAGCGCCTTCCTTTGTCAATTCAACAATGAGGTGTGTTACCTTCCATTCATCAGTATCTATGGTAACATCTTTCACCTTTGCGACTTTTTGGTTTTCCACAAAAACATCTTTGTTCATTAACTCACTAAAATTCGTCATAACTTATGCCTCCAACCTAATAAGGGTAAATTACCCTGTTATTAGTTTTTGGTTCCTTTAGAAAAAAAGATTGCCAAAAAAGGTGGTCATCACTCAATTTGGCATTCTTTAATGCTTTTGAATACCTTAAGAGAAAAGTTAAGTGTAATTACATCACCAACTTTCTTGATTGCAGTGACAGGCAAACAGACTGTGACAGAACCAAGCACAGGCTTTTTGAATCCAAGCTCCTTTGTAGCCTCCTTTGTTAAAGCCAGTTCCAAATGTGTTATTTGCCAAGTTACTGTACTAGCTTGAGTTCCATTAACTTCTCCGAGGGTAAATGCATCATCAGTGATTACGCTCATTCCGTTCAGTTTACTAACTTTCAAATTTAAAACACCTTGATATTAAACTAAGCAGTTGCATATTTGAGTTTTTCCTAAATCTTTTTACTTTACAAACATTCCAAGCAAGATCAAGTTTCAGTAGTTACTGCCATAATAGAGCGAGATTTACTCTTCTAACTCTGTTTTCTTGTCTGTAAATAAATTTCTTAAAACTTGAACACGAAAGCCCAAAAGTAATAAAAAGGATGCATGGTATTATCCAAGCGAAAAAGGTAAGTAAAATAACACGCAAATCAATCGGCATAATTCTTATATTAATCATAGTTGGAGCAATACTCTCAATTTACATCTCCGACATCTTAGGATGCTTAATTGATGAAAGCCAAATTCAAGTTTTTAATATTGCAACATTCACTTCTGTGTTCATAGGAGTAATTATTGGAGCGATGATTCTAAGAAGGAAATGGCCATAAGTCAAGTAATACTAAGTTCAGAAGAAATGAAGTTTTCTTTTGCTTTTTGTTTTGACTTGTTCGTTCTTTCTATCTTGAACAGGTTTGTTTATTTGTGTTATCCAGCCACATATAGTGCATTGGAAAGTATCATTTCCCAAGTTGACAAACACTTCATTTTTGCATTTTGGACAGTCCAAAGGTGACGCCACTAGCCAAAACAGCATAGGCTTTACCTTTATCAATAAACCTTCAAATTCAACAATATATCGAGTGCTTCTTCATAAAAAATCATTCACAGTTTACGGTCTACATGTATGACAAAACGAATATCGGTAGCCTCTCTTCTTGGAAACTTCAATAGCTTTTGAATCTGCTCCTCGGCGTTTGTCTGAGTACCAGATTTCTCCAGTTTTATTCCTTCTCTTGCTGGATGGCTTAACTGCCACAGAGTTATTAGGATTGCAGTGCATGCACGTAATTCTGTGTAGTTTCACATTTTTTGTTGGATAATCAATGTTCAGTAGGAACCCACTATCTGAGATTAGGTTCTTTAGATGCTTATCATCAAAAACTTCAATCAACAATTAGCTAACACCAAACAATATTGTAGTAACATCTTATTTCTACTTTCACTTTTCAAACATTTCCAGAAGAGCAAACAGAATTCATCACTGCCAAAGTCCAAAGTTGAAAGAGATAGGCATTAGAATCTTCAAGGCATTGGACACAATAGAGAGTAGCTTACTCTCTTAACCCCATTTTTAAATCACTTGGGTCATGTTGGAAATCGCAACCTTTTATCTTAATGTTGCTGTATTATAACAACCACATAGCATTTTATACACGCTAAAAGAAAATATTAAACTAAATCTTAGCGAGGAAATGAACGAATGAATTTTAGCGAAATAAAAGACCAAGATGTGTTTGTTGACAATCAAAAAATTGCAAAAGTAAAAGATGTTGTAATAGACACAGAGGAGTGGAAAATTACTCATCTTATAGTCGAACTCACTAAAGATGCGGCTGAAGAAATACTTGGAGCAGGAAAAAGTGTACTTAACAGAATAGCTATATCAGCTTTAGAAAAAGGCATGGCTTGTTGCACAAATAAGGGTGTTGAAATAAAAGTTTCGATGAAGCAATTAAATATATATCTGAGACCAGCTTAAACTCGCTCTTTATAAGATTGTATCTTAAAGGTGGTGATTTGATGAGTAAAAAAAAATCTACGAAGAAGATGGAAAAGGCTGAGAAGAACTGTGTTTATGTCTGTGATTCTTGTGGATGTGAAATAATTTGCACAACACCCAGTGAAGGTCCACTTCTATGTTGCAACCAGATAATGTGCTGCTGCTAACAATATTCAAAAAAGTGATTAGCTATCACCATCCACTACATTATCTGTTGCCTTCGTTTCTCTCTGTTTAGGAAAATTCATTAAACGGTTTGACATAGTTATTTTGGAGGAAAAACGTGTGGATTTTGTCTGGAATAAACCAGTTCTGACTTTGTACAGAGAAAGAATACCAATGGAGAAAGAACCCTTTACAGTTGTTAAAGCTTTGAAACTGGAAGTATCTGAATCTGATAAAGATTACATCGGAAAAATCAACTCTTTCTTCCCTCTTATGGGCAATCTTGACTGTCTTTCTTCAGTTGAAGGAAAACAAGACCATTATGTGATGTGCTGGTTTGACGATAAAATAGAGGATTTAGATGAGTCCTTCAGGCGTTTGGCTGGAGTTACCTTCACTTCAGATGTGCCTTATGTGGTTGATGCCAGAGGAAAGAGAACATATGAAGTCAAGTTTAAGGCTTCACATGGAAAACTAAAGTAGCAGGCAGTCCCATAACTTTTTTCACTTCAGAAACAGCCCAAGAATTTAAAACAAAGAGAATTGAAAGTTTGTTAAGCTCTATGGATAGAAGTATGGACTGCAAATCTGAAAGAGCTAATAAAGTATCACAGGTCCTTTGTTTACAAAATAGTCCAAAGACTTGAGCGCAAAGGTTTGGTCAAAACAGAACTGAAAGCATCTACTGCGAAATTTAAGAAGAGTTTTATGCCTACACTCAAAAAGATGGTTAGTCCCACCTTGTGTGGATTAATTCTGTATTTACAGAATTCGGAGTTGGAGAGTTCTTTTATTAATCCATGGGTCTTGATAAAACTGAAGAAGAACGACAGAATATTGAAAACAGAAAACTTTTGCCTTTTGTATATTATTGGGATTTCATCACTAAAAACATAAATGGTGACACTTTTGGGAAAGAAAAGTCCATTGACTCAAGAGCTATGGATGTCGGTAATAAAAAATGCTTTAAGGCTTTAGCTAAAACTATTCAAAATTTTTCAGGGATTCACAAGTGAGATTTGTTGTTAATCCTCAAAAGGGGATATTTAATGGTTATTTGGAGGTTCCTTCTTCAATGATACTCTATAAAGAATTAGACGTTGATGTTATGCGAGAGAGGGATGAACAGGTTGCCAAGCTTTTGAAGAACCCAAGGCTGGCAAGTCTTCTTGGGGCGTATTTGGCTTATTTAATAACTAAGGACATTAGAAGATTAAGCCTCGTTAGCGGCAAAGAGATCATAGAGACACTTTCACAATTGAATTCTGAGAAAGAATTTGCGTTTTTCAGGCCAGAGCTTGCAAATCAGGGTTCTTTATTCATAGATGGTCGATTGAAGGACTATGTCCCTAAGTATGCTACTTTGAAACATTTTTTTACCGGATTTTTGTGAAGAATTTGCTTTGGATAGAGAGCGTCAAGGAGAAGGAAAAACCATTATCTGGAAACAACGACTACAAGGTTCATTTTTTGAGTGAACAGGAACGTAGCAAGTGCATGTAGTGTAGAATTTTAGTGGAAATCCCGTCAAATGAAGCTATGAGTTAATTTGTATATTCTTGTTTCCAGAAGACAGATTTTCCAAGTGGATGTTATCACATTGATCAAGGACATTAGCCTATGAAGCTGATGGTCCCTAATTTTCAATGAAACACCATTGACCAATCTAAAATGTTGAAACACCCAAGTTTCTATTGGACAAAATTTCCTTATAAGAAATACACTGACGGCAGAAAGACACATGGTAGTTCTGGGCATTTCCAGGCTCCTAAGAGTATATTTATGCCTTTCACCAAGTTGTTTATCCCAAAGTGCATTAAAAATACCATTTGATAATCTCTTCAATCGCCTTCTTCGAATAGCCTCTTCTCTTCAATTCCTTTTTGATTTGATTGCAATCAGTTGACAACACTTTTCACATAATAGATAGTCAAACTGTAATATAGAACAATAGTTTTGAACAGAATGGTACAAATTCTTGAACCATCAAAAAGTCAACTTATCCTTTCCTCTATTGAAAGCGTTCCTTGTGAATCCATGGAGGAACATGTTGCGAAAGCTCATCCTTCTGGTCTATTATACTTAGTTTTGTCTTGTTTGGGTCAATGCTCCAAGCTCTTGAACGCCAATTCTTGACCGCTTTGCTTTTTCTATGGAAAAATTTCGTATGAAGCCCTCTCCCTTCTCCACTAAACTATGTGAGCAGCATGGTTTTAAAGAAGTATTCCTAAAGCGCAATGTATCATACAATAGAAGTAGTCTGTTAAGCAAGTTACTCAACACAAGAAATTCCTTTTCCCTGAAGAGGAGGTTATCAAGTCTCAATTGAGTTCAGAACGAGGGACTTATTCGTTGGATTATCAAAGTTATCAAGATGTAACATCTATATAAGAAATATTGCTGCGGGCAGACAGGCAAATTGCATTACGAATCTTGATTCAGGTTTTATAGAGTGTATTTTAGGGAAACAGAGTATGTTTCAGTGTATATACGGTGTATTTCAATGAAAATAGAGTACATATGTTACATTGACTAATTTTTATCGTGCATAAGTGAATGATAATATGTAAATGTGTTTTACTCAACTGCCTCACTTTCACTCTTGAAATCATCAATCTGTTCTTGAGCAACATTGATTACTTCAAGTCTATCAATGAAACCAGCAACAAACTCTAGGGCTTTTTGGCATTCATATGGAGTGTTAAGTTTGCCTTCATGGCTTCTTTGGGAGCCTTCATCAAAATAATCATTTAAAATCAGAAAAAATAGTTACATAATTTTTTGATCATTGTCAAATCACGATTAGATTGGTTTGGAAGGAGGTGATAAAGAGTGAATAAGAAAATACTGGCTTTCGCTTTTTCTTTAATGTTTGTAGCTATGATGGTAGCTCCCGTGATGGCTGTAGGACCTATGAACGCTGAAAAAAGTAACAATCAAAACCTGCTTTTCACCTGGTATGGAGTTCTAATTCATCTTCAACCTGGAGCATTGAATGAATGGGTCAATCAAGTAGACAACGTACACCATCTTCTAATTAAGAGCGCAACAGAGTTCCAGATTAAGAACGCATTTGTTCCATCTAGCGTCAACGAAATACTTACAAACAAATGGAATCTCCTTTCAGAAGATTTGTTCTTTGAACTACTGTTGAGTGTTGGTTTTGATCCAGATCATGCTGCTCTTGTCGCTTATGTTGTAATGGCTGGAGGCGTCTACTACAAAGAAGTATACATAGAAAACCTATAGGAAGTTTATAAGGAGTTAAATCAGCAATCTGTTGCACGTTTCCCTATTTCCCCTTTTCTATTTTTCAGTAAATTTTTCTCTACGACCCAGAACTGATCTCCAATTATTTTACAGCATGTTGGAGTTTCGAAAAGTCATACACAGCTTATTTTCTTATAAAAAGCTCAGAAAGTTCAAATAGCATCGTGTCAATGTACTATGAAGTTGTTTTGCGAAGCTATTTAGAATGAGAATGGGGGTGGAAGACATAACTGAAAAAGAAATCAATGTTCCTGAGAGACTTCAAGAAATAGGGAAGAAAATAGGCGAGTTTAAAGATACAGTCGTAGATGAGTTTAAGGACATGGAAGTTGATGTTAAAAACTGGAAATTTGCAGTTGGAAAAACAGAAGAAGAATACACCTTAGAAGTTAATCTCAAGCTTTCTATAAAACCTAAAAAAGATAAGTAATCGAATACGGCTCTCTCAAGTAAATTAACACTTTTTTGTTTTAGAATTAAAAACTGGGATTAATCCAAACTGTTTTTAAGTTGCTGGGCTTTATTGAAGCAAGTGTAGGGTTCCATGAATCTGCGATTGTTAGCAATAAAAAATGATTCTGTCGAAGATTACTCCAAAGGCTATTATCTTCGACTGGTAGTTGTTGACTTGGATAAGGCAAAAGATTACCCTGCAAATTATGTCTGTATGCTTCCAGAAAGATTAGGTCCAAATACGAAGTTTTCCCGCTTGTTCGGAGATGACAGCTTGGACTTGGCTAAAGAGCTGTTATCTAATGGCTTGAAAGCTGTAGAAGACCCAGAGCTTAAAGAAGAAATTCATAAACGCTTGAGGATAGTTGAGCCAAAGCCAATTGAAAAAGTTAAATGTAGAATATGTGAAAGCCTTTTTGAACCTAGGAAAGGTAGGTACAAACAGACAGTTTGCTCAGAATGTAGACAAAAGCAGTATGGCAGAAAATAATCTCTGTAACACTTCAACAAGAAAAAAGAGAAAATCAGTTTACCCTCAGTCTTTATCGTAGACAACAAGCAATTTCAAGCGCTTGAATGTAAAAATTGGAGTATTTTTACACCTCGAAGTTCACATAACTAATCTCTGTTACTTGAACAAAAGCTTGATTCAGGTTTTATATTTTGTTTTAGGTCTATTTTGTTTCTATCGCGTATGACTGTGGAGCAAGGTTTATGACACTGATTATAGAGCCTATTTGCCCGTTGAAATCATATACTCGGAATTCAATGACCAAGTTTTTCATAGTTTATTGGTTTCAACACTTAGTTATGGTAAAGTAAAAGGAGAATTGCCGTGATTTTCATGCCAACAAGTAAGCCTTACACGGTACTTGCCTGGAGGCAGAGTGGTGTTAAAATTTAGAGTTAATTTTATTTCCGAACCAGCTGGCAGTACAGCCAAAGCTAAGCCTTCAGTCCATACTCTGTCATCAATAGGAGTCTCTGCAACAGGTTCACCATCACCATTCAAAATAATCGCACCTTCAATTCTACTATCTCTACTTGTAATAGCTTTTACACCCACAGAGAGAACAAGAGGACTATCATCAACCACTGTAACCTGGGTTATTTCACTCCTCATAGGAAACATTGGAGCATTAAAAAATGCATAGCTGCAACCACCAATAAAGGGGAAAAAGATTAATGGTGGAATTAAGATAACGGCAAGTGCTGTAAACAATCTTCTATAATTTTTAAAATATTGCCTTGCGATTCCAACCATTCCAACTGTAAGCAATATGATACCGCCCGACACAAACCAAAGTCCAAGATTGGGTGGAGACATTGGAGATAAGATTACTAAAATGCTGAGAGCGTCTGCACCATCCAAATATGAACCCACAAGAACCAATGTTAACAATATAATTCCTAAGATGAAAAGTAATCCGTAGAGGGCTAAGGAACGTTTCACTTCTATCTTTCCTGAAAAAATCAGTTATTTCAATTAATATTTGATCTTTATGAATACAAAGTAAAGTTTTCTAGGTGCTCCAAAATGTTAACATACACAAAGAGGAAAGGAGAGAGTTCAGAAAGGAGATGATCTAGATCAACCCTCTCTTCTTTCCTTACGGCAAGCGAGATCTACACTATATAAAAGGATTATTCAAAACTGAGTAACATACTTTAGTTCTAAACACTCCAAAAATGTTCTAATTGTCAGTAGCTTGAACAGCTCCAAGAGCACCGACTAAAAATAGATAGAAAGGTAAGTATCACATCTTTTCCAAATTTTCTCTCACTCTGAATATTACAATTTTCTTTATCAAGCCAAATGGGATTGGTTTGTCCAATGGAAATCTGATTGTGCCTTTTGATACTTCATACTGTGACAACTTGCTTTTGAATTCAGTAACACCTGACGAAGTGGGATAAAAGCCAATGTGATTCTTATACGCTGCAAAATGCACTAGATGCCTTTTATTGAGGTCAAATGTAGGTATTCCATAACTTATCTGTTCTTCAGCGTTAGGCGCAGATTCCCTAATTGCTTGTCTTACAGCTTCTAAAATAACTTGGATATTTTTTGGGAACCCTGCGATATATTCATCTATGGGTGTGTATTCTTTTCTAGGTCCTTTCATGCTTACACTACAACCTTCATGACTCATTAATCAAGTATCAGATTAAGTTTATCTTTCACTGCAGTTTTCCTATTCCATGTCGTGTTCTGGATTGCAAAGCATATCATAAAAAATCAATAAAAATCAGAAAAAATGATTACATAATTTTTTGATTGCTATTACCTCATGACAGATTTGGTTTGGAAGGAGGTGAAAGAATGAATAGAAAAATTTTAGGAATCGCTATTTTCTTGTTAGCCGTAGCGATTTTGGCAATTCCAGTGATGGCAGAGCCTACGGAAGGACAAAAAGTCACAGCTGAAATGTATGTCTTGGGATTTTCACAAGTTCCAAGTGAAGATTACAGAATCAAAGTAAACAATGGTGGAATACAAATAGAAAGAAACCTCATAGTTACCTACGACCCAATTCTGCTCATTATTGATGGTGGAGTTCCTCTAGTTGGAACTGTTGTAAGCAACGTTAATATCATAAGCGATCTTGATAGAAAGACTGCCGTGGGTCATATGGATTCAGTTATGTCCTTCTCAACACCAGAAGGTGGATTTAGAGGTAACCTGCAAACAACCCAAGAGGAAATGTTTACTCCAGATTGGACACTTAGAATGCATTGTGTGCTTCAGGGGTTTGGTGCATTTGAAGGGCAAACATTATGTCTAAGCCGAGCAGGACCATATCCAGGTGCTCCATCGACAGGATACCTTTTGAAAACATAAAGCTGACTCCAAAATCTACATTCTCTTTTCTATTTTATTTTTTGCTATGACTATTTAGTTTCCCTAAAGCTTTCTATACGCTCCAAAACTGTTCTTTAGTGGTCATTATAAGTTTGAACAGCTCCAAGAGCACTGCCTAACTTTAGGTAGTGAGGTGAAAAACCAAAAATGGTGAAAATCAGATGTTTTAAGTTTCAATGTGAAGTATGCAATCAAGTTTCAACAATCCAAGTGTTCTTTAAACGCAATGGAGAGGTATCTTATGGCAGAGCGAGGCACTACCAGAGACTCAACGAAAATAAGAAGCCAGTTTTTGAATATCATACCCAGAGCAAAGAATACCTTATAGAGAAACTCAAATACATAATCCCGGAGATTGACCAACATAGTGACCTAAACCAAAGGGATGTAAACCAAAAACTTAAAGATTTAAAGGCTGTTTACACAAAGCAAGATTCAAGGATGGGCCGGTCGTCTAGCTTGGTTAGGACATTGGCTTTACGAGCCAAAGGTCGCCGGTTCAAGTCCGGCCCGGCCCACCAACAGACTTGAAACACTAATCGGTAAGGTGTATGGGAGACTTGGATTGGAGATGTATTCGCGGTTGTTGCCTGATGGGACGCGTGCTCTGATTGTAACTCATGATGTTGATTGGCCTCGAAATGGTCCTGGAGCTGCGCATATTTTGGCTAGGCGAAGCCGATTTGACGACGACGTAATGCGCAAGGTTGAGGAGGAAGGTTTCAATCCGTATTTTGGTGTCCCAGCCATTATGGAGATTGAGGAGCGCCTCGGCATGCGTTCCACGTTTTTCTTTAGGCCTGATTATGACGATGGGAGTAAAGTTCAGCAGTACGCGGACACGATGAAGGCGCTTGCGCAGGAAGGTTGGGAAGTGGGCTTGCACGCGAATGACACTTCAACAGTCGAAAAGGTTGCCAGGGAAAAGGAGATGCTGGAAAAAGCTTTGGGAAAGTCCGTGTTCGGGTCGAGGGCGCATTACTTGAGAGTTTCCCCCGTCACCTTCTCGAACCTTGCTGAAGCCCAGATAAAGTACGATTCATCACTTAGCTTTGAAAAGGAGAAAATTGACCCAAGAAACGCGGGTTATCTTTTGAAAAACGGCTTGGTTGTTTTCCCCGTCACATTCATGGACGCTTACCTCTTCTCATATATGGGGCTCACGGAAGAAACGGTGGTCAATTTTCTCATTGAAGCGATGGGCAGCCTGTTTGCTTCTGGCGTGCAAATTATGACGTTGCTGTGGCATGACAACTCGATATTGATGAAGGGCGGTCGTGTTTACTCTGCTTTGATGGAGAAGCTGGCTTCCAGTTCGAATGTAACTTTTTTAAAGGGAATTGATGCCTTTGAACTTGTGCAGAGGCAGAGTACACATTAAATGTGGTGAGACGGCGTGAGTGACACAACAAGCATAATAGTAACGGGCACCGGCGGAAGCGGCGGCGTCAACTTTGTCAGAGCGTTAAGGCTGGCGGAAGCGCAGAAGCGCATAAACCTTTTTTTGGTGTGCACAGACCACAACCCGCACTTCCTTAACTTCCCACAGGCAGACGCCAGATTCATTTCGCCCAGACACGACGACCGAGACTTTGTGCCTACGCTGCTTAAGCTTGCCAAGAAGTACCGCGCGGAGTTTTTGCATCCGCACCCCAGCAGTGAAGCACGAGTTGTTTCCGAAAACTTGAGAGTATTCGAGAAAGAAAAAGTGAAAACGTATTTGCCTACGCCAACTTCTATACTTCCCGACAAGCTTGAAATATACAATGCGCTTTCCAAACAAGTCGTTCCTGTGCCTAAAACCTTCCCGATAGGTTCCATCGGCGACATCGACCACGCTTTTTCAGAACTTGCTTCTCCTCTTTGGATAAGAGCCAAACGCGGTGCAGGAGGAAGATTGGGCTTGAAAGTCGATACCCCTGAGCAGGCGAAACATTGGGTAATGCTGAATGCGCTTCAGAACCGCGCCACAATGGACGACTTTATTCTTCAGGAATTCTTGCCAGGCAGGGACTTAGCATTTGATTCGTTATGGCATAGAGGACGGCTGGTCACTTCTTACGCAAGGGAAAGGCTGCAGTATATCTTGAAGCATATTTCGTTGTCTGGTATCACGGGCACACCAACAGTGGCGAAAACCGTGGAAGACGAAGAATTGAATCAAATCAGCGTGGACGCTATCAGAGCGCTGGACAAGGAGCCACATGGCTTCTTTTCTGTAGACGTCAAAGAGGATGCCGAGGGGAAGCCTGTTGTGACGGAAGTTGATGGAAAATGGCACACGACTGCGCCGCTGTGGGGCTGCGCTTTTGCTAAGGCTTTAAACAAGCCCGAGTTGAACATCGCCTACCAGTATCTTATGTTAGGTTTACACGGAAATGCGGATGGGGACTTGCCGCCTTTCAACCTGTTTCCAACCAACCATTACCTCGTAAGGCAACTAGACGCGGGTGTAATTCTTGAGCGCGATAACACCACATGGAGAATAGCATAAACGTGAACAAGATTAAGGTAGTCGCACTGGACTTCGATGGTGTCGTTACAAACCTAAACATCGACTGGAAAGCTGCAATACGCACGGCATCCACTATAGTTGGTTACGACATAAAAAGCCTGCTCACCTTCTATGAAGCCTCCTATGGAAAGCCGATTTTCCAAACGGTCAGCAAGCGGATAGAGCAACTTGAACTGGAAGCGCTAAAGGACGCGAAGCCTAAGCCGTTTGTCAAGGAATTCCTGCAGCAACTTTCTGAAAGACACGTTGACACGTACATGGTGTCGATGCAAAGCGCTCTGGTGGTGAAAAAGTTCCTCAGCGAAAACGACCTAACACCTTACGTCAAGGACATAGTGACGAGAGAAAAGTATCCAAGCAAAAAAGCACAGGTTGCCCACGTGCTAGAAAAGTCAGGCGTTTCTCCTGATCAAGTACTGCTAGTGGACGACTCAGCAAGAAACATCTCCACATGTAAAGAACTAGGTGTATTATGCTTTCACTTCACAAGACAACAAAATCCGCGAAGAACTAAAGAAATGTGGAATTCAATACTGAGTAGCATTTAGGACCTGAGTAAAATTTTTTAGAAGATTTTTTTGACCATCGTATTTGCCGTCTATTTGGATCCTAATAGCGGTTCATTGCAGAAAACGAGGAGGGGGGCTACCCGTAATGGCGTTTTCCGCAACCAATAGCATGTTGAAAACATCGCTCAGAATTCCATGCAGTTCACTATATTAAGGGAGCATAGTCTTTGCTGAGCACAAAAGTTAGCGAATTCTTTTCCGAAAGAGTAAATAAGAGCTAAACAAAAGGTATAGCCCCTGAGGATAAAAGCGTGTCAGCAATCATCGAAGACGTCATCGCCAGAAAAATCTTCAACAACAGAGGAGAAGAAACCATCGAAGTCGACATCGTAACAACATCTGGTTTTGGAAGAGCCTCAGCTCCAGCCGGAAAAAGCCGCGGCAAAACCGAAGTAGCCTATTACCCGCAAGGCGGAGTAGACCAAGCACTAAAAAAAGTCGACGATTTAATAGCGCCTGAACTCGCAGGCTTAAACTCCGATTTCCAAGAAGAAATCGACAGCACACTCCACGAAATCGACGCCACCACAAACTTCAAAAACATAGGCGGAAACACAGCCTTCGCCGTCTCAATAGCCAACGCAGAAGCAGCCGCAAACTCACACAGCCTGCTCCTATTCCAATTTCTAGGCGGAAACACCGTCAACACACTCCCATACCCGCTTGGAAACACCATAAGCGGAGGACAACACACCCGCGGCAAAACCCCTGATATTCAGGAGTACCTTGCGCTTCCCCACGGCGCAGAAACATTCTTAGAAGCCGCAACAGCAAACACTCAAATTCACAAAAAAATCGGCGAACTCCTGAAGAAGAAGGATAAGCTCTTCAGCGGCGGAAAAAGCAGCGAAGGTGCATGGATCGCCAACATAGACAATGAAACCGCCTTTGAGACTATAGCCAAAGCCTGCGAAGAAGTGGGTAACGAACTGGATTTTGAATGTGGGTTCGGCATAGATGTTGCCGCATCCTCACTATGGAAGGAAAGAGAAGGAAAATACATCTACCAGCGTGGAGGAAAAAAACTGGACGCTGGCGAACAACTCGAATTTCTTTTAGACCTGATTGAAAAGTATCATCTTGTTTATGTTGAAGATGCTTTCCACGAGGAAGACTTCGACAGCTTCGCGAAGCTCACCAAGAAAGCCAAAAACTGTTTAATCTGCGGCGACGACCTTTTCACAACCAACAACGAACGGCTGAGCCAAGGAATAGAGCTCAACGCGGCAAACACGATCATAATCAAAGTCAACCAGATCGGCACCCTCACAGACGCGGCGGAAACAATCGAAAACGCGCAAAGAAACGGATATACAACGGTAATGTCACACCGTTCCGGCGACACCTGCGATTGGCATATAGCCCAACTTGCAGTGGCTTTCAAGTGCCCAATAATAAAAACTGGAGTTGTGGAAGGCGCACGCATCGCGAAAATAAACGAGTTAGTGAGAATTGAACATTTCTTAGGAAACAGAGCCAAAATGGCTGATTTAAAAATCATGTAAAGGAGAAAAAAAGAAATGGCAGAAGACGAATCAAAAGAAGAAAAACCTTTCGAACCCGAAGTTGAAACAAGTCAAGAAACAACATCGACTGAGGAGCTCTTGTTACCGCGAGACACTATGCTCTCAGCAGGGATACACATCGGAACAAGAATGAAAACCAGAGACATGGAACCTTTCATATACCGCGTCAGACCAGACGGATTATTTGTCCTAGATGTCAAAAAAACCGACGAGCGCATAAGAGTCGCCGCAAAATTCCTAGCGCGCTTTGAACCCGCAAAAATAGCGGTGGCAGCGAGCAGACTTTACGCTCACGAGCCAGTTAAAAAATTCTGCATGTTAACAGGCGCTAAACCGGTAATAGGCCGTTTCATTCCAGGACTTCTATCGAACCCCTTGTACGCCAACCGCATCGACCCAGAAGTGATAGTGGTTTCCGACCCGAGAGCAGACGCTCAAGCCGTCAAAGAAGCGGCAATAGTAGGAATACCCATAGTTGCCTTATGCAGCACCGACAACGAATTCGCTGGAGTTGATTTAGTCATCCCCACAAACAACAAGGGCAGAAGAGCCTTAGCAGTTGTCTTTTGGCTCCTCGCAAGGCAAATCCTACGTGAAAGAGGCGAACTGTCACTCGACAAAGACCCGGCAGTGCCAATCGAGGACTTCGAAGCCAAGCTCTCAAGAGACGACGACGGAGACACCTAAACCTATGGAGAAGATTCGGCGCCCTTACGTAGCTGGAACCTTCTACGAAGGAAACGCTGAATCGCTAAACGCTCAAATTAAAAGCTGTTTTCTCCACAAATTTGGTCCACAAAAGACCCCGAAAGTCGCTGTGAACGGCCCCAGAAAAGTGATAGGGTTAATTTGCCCGCACGCGGGTTACGCTTATTCAGGTCAGGTTGCAGCTAACGCTTATTACGAATTGGCTCAGGACGGCAAACCAGACACCTTGGTGATTCTGGGACCAAACCACACGGGTTACGGTAGCGCCATAGCTTTAATGAATGAGGGTTTCTGGCGTACGCCTCTGGGCGATGTGGAAATAGACGCGGAAACAGCCAACCAGATAGTGCAGGAAACGCGTCTTGTGGACGTGAATGACCTTTCGCACCGTTTTGAACATTCAATCGAGGTTCAACTGCCTTTTCTACAGTACATTTATGGTAACGCGTTCAAGTTTGTGCCCATATCCTTCCTGATGCAGGATTTACAGTCAGCCGTGGAGATCGGAAAAGCCTTAGTTGAAGTTCTCGCCAATAAAAACGCCGCAGTTATAGCCTCTTCAGACCTTACACATTATGAACCGCAAGCAGCTGCTGAAAGGAAAGACACGGCTGTGCTTAAAGCTGTAGAAGCAATGGATGCGAAACTGCTGTTTTCAACCATTGAAGAACAAAATGTAAGTGCGTGCGGTTACGGTCCCATAACCGCTTTAATCGAGTTTGCCAAGGGCGTGGGCGCCAAAGCAACGCTTCTCGCTCACAGAACCAGTGGAGAAATAATTAATGAGTATTCCAGCGTCGTTGGCTACGCCGCTGTAAGCTTCAAGAAATAGCGCCGCCAACAGAACTTCTTTGGGTAACTGCCACGGGCTTATTAGGAACTTACAGGTTATCTCTGTGTCAGGCATCTTTTATGGTGTCTCCGAAGACAGGAGTTGCATAAAACGCCCATCAACAGACTGTTTGAAAAAGCAAAGAAACTTGTGGAAAGCCGCAGGGTCGAAGCTTTAAGTCAGGGAGTTTACAACGTCGTCGGAGACCACGGAACCTACACGGTGGCTCAAGACTACACTGGAAAGTGGAGTTGCACCTGTCCAGGTTTCATGAGCAAAGCAAAATGCTCGCACATAGCCGCCGTAATGCTGTTGACAAAGATGAAAAGAAAGCGAAAGAAGTAGCAAAAAGTTGTTTTAAGGCACAGCCGCATGCAAAAAAATTAGGGATTTGCTGAGTTCGTCGGAATCAACACAGGAGTGCCATCCGTGCCGACCAGCAGTATGTCGATGTCTGGCGCTATCTTCTGCAACGTTTGAACCCACAAATAGAGTTCAGCAATTCTCGTTTCGTTTCCACTTTGCCCAACGGGCTCCAAAACTAATTCAATCGCTTGTTTTGTGGCGTTAGCCTCTATCACCTTTGCTTCGGCTTCACCTGAAGCTTTAATGATGACCTCTTGGGCTGTGGCGTTTGCCAACACCAATATCCGCTGTCTCTCAAAGTCCGCCTGAATCTTCTGCTGTTCAGCAACCAGCTTATCCTCAATCGCTGAGGTGTACTTCGCGGGGTAACCAATGTTTCGCAGGTCAAACTCGAAACGTGCCAGTGCCCCCGCCAAAGAGGGTTCATTCGTGACTTCTTCCCGCACGGCACTTTCTATCTCGTTTCTTACAACGTCCCTAAACTCTATTGTCTGCAATGCCGTGAAGTTCTTAGTCACAAGCCGTATTGTTTCAGCCATAATCGATTCGATTGCCGCTTGTTTGTAGTTTAATCGCGGATAGTTCTGGTAAAGAGCTCTCAATCTGTCAGGTTCTAAAGACCACCTTAACAGGATTTGAATCTGCATCTCCAGCTGGTCTGAAGAGAAACAGGCGATTGTGTCTTCAAAAGAGTCAGTAGCATAGTACACGTCAACTGATGTAACCCAAGGCGCCTTTGCCACGTAGGTCGGTCCAACTATCGGGTCGCTTGTTGACTTCGTAAGCGGGTCAACGAGCAGTACAGTATGCCCCACGCCCACGGAGATTACCATGGTTAACCCAAAAATTATCGATACCAGCAGCATCGCTATTAGCGCTAATGCCAAACCCTTTATTTTTCTGGACGGTTTCCAATTAATTTCTCTCGGCTCCGTTTTTTCACCTCCTCACAGTTTTTTGCTCTTGTGAGAAATACTCACAGATTATCATAAAGTTTCTCTCATTTTTCTGGGAGTAATTCTCAGAAATACTTATTAAATTGAGAATATTTCTCATAATTGGGCAATGCGATGGATAAGAAGAACGAAGCCATACTAAAGATTCTGAGCAGAAAGGCAGGCTTATCGAGCAGATCTCTGTCAAAAATGCTTGAAATACCCATATCCACTGTGCACAGGCGCATTAAGAAACTCGAACATGATGGAATAATCGAAGGCTACAAAGCTATAATCAACTTCGAAAAAACACCTTGGCCCATAGGGACATTGTTGATGGTGAATTTGGCTGAAGTGATTCCGGGAAAAGGGCACATCCCCAAGAAAGATGTCCTGCGGTCTTTGAGTCGTTTCAAAGAGGTTGAAGAAATAATCGAGGTTCAGGCAGCTGATTTCGACTTAATTGTAAAAGCTAGATTCGGAAGCCTCAGGGAGCAGTCGAATTTTGTGGAAGATTTACGGTGTATAGATGGCATAGAGGAAATATCATCCGCTATAATTATTGAAGAAAACATTTTGCCTGTTCCAAGAATGTTCGGCTAGTTCTGGTGAAGCGGCAAACGCGGTTCTGCACGAAGCATAAATAACGAAAAACAAGTGCTAAAGATAATGCTTCATTGGGGCTGTTAAAAATTAATTAGTAAGTTAAGCGCTAGCAAATCTCGGTGTGAAAAAGTGAACGGAAAAGTCATAGTTATGATGGGTTCAGAACGGGATTTGGAGTTCTGCCGTGAAATAGGAAAATACCTGAAGCTTTTAGGAGTAGAATACGTTTTCCGCGTTGCCTCCGCGCATAAAACCCCCGAACAAGCACTTGTAGTTCTGAAAGAATTCGAAAAAGAAAAAATCGTCTACATAGCAGTCGCTGGGCGATCTAACGCCTTAAGCGCTTTCGTTGACGCCAACACGTCGAAGCCCGTTATCGCGTGCCCGCCTTACTCAGAAAAATACGGCGGCGCAGACATCTACTCATCCCTCAGAGTGCCAAGCGGAATAGGCTCCACAGTAACTATTGAGCCTGAAGGCGCGGCTATCGCCGCCGCGAAGATTCTAGCGTTAGACGACAAGGCGCTGGAGAAACGCGTGAAAGACCACCAGTCGGCGAAAAAGAAGGCTGTAGAAAAAGCCAATGATACCATAAAGAAACTGAAGTAACGGTCCCCTTCGCTGAAAAAGCGATATAAGCTCATGTGGAATATTCTTTTTAGAATTGAGGTGCAAGATCATGGGCAGCGTAAAAGACCTAGAAGTGATAAAAAAGCCGACAGCAGACACGATGGGTGTAGGCAGATTCCACTTTTCCGACCGCTACTCGGTTTTTGACTGGGGCGAAATGCCCGACCACATAGACGGGAAAGGCGCGGCGCTGTGCCTCATAGGTGCTTACTGCTTTGAAAAACTCGCAGAAAAGGGGGTTAAAACCCACTACAGGGGCTTAGTGGACCCTACAGGGCAGTTAGTCACGTTTAGAGAGCTTAGGCAGCCCACTAGCACCATGGAAGTCAACCTCGTTAACGTCTACAAGCCAGAAACCCGCGAGATCAAAGGTAAAGTCACCTACGACTACAGCATGTACACTTCCAACCTGAAAAACTGCCTTATCCCGCTTGAGATAATCTACAGGAACGGGCTGCCCGAAGGCTCCTCCGTGTTCAAGCGGCTTGAGCAGGGAAAAATCACCGTGAAAGACTTGGGGCTAGACCACACGCCTAAGCCTGGCGATCGCTTGGCGAAAGCCATTTTCGACGTCAGCACCAAGCTGGAAGAGGCTGACCGCTACGTCACGTGGGAAGAAGCAAAAAAAATCGCGGGCATAACCAACATCGAACTAATCGCGGTGAAAACGGTTCTCGCAAAAGTGGACGACACCATAACTGAGTTGGCTTGCCACGCGAAACTGGAGAATGAGGACGGCAAAATCGAGTTATCATTCGACAGCCAGAGAAAACTCATGGTCGTGGACGTGGTGGGCACGCTGGACGAGTGCCGCTTCACCTATGATGGCGTTCACGTAAGCAAAGAAGTCGCAAGGCAATTTTACAAAGAAACAGGCTGGTACCGTGACGTGGAAGAAGCCAAGAAGGCCGCTGAAGCCAGAGGCGTCCGAGACTGGAAGGCGCTGTGCCGGTCGCAGCCTCCGAAGCTTGACGCACAGTTAAAAGCCATCATCAGCAGAATGTACATGGCGGCTGCCAACGAACTTACACGCCGCAGCCTGTTTGACGCACCCTCACTTGCGGAAATAATTAAGCAATACCGAGAATATACGAGTTGAAAGAAATGATGAAAACCAAAATAAAAGAAGTAATAAGCCAATACGACCCGCAAAAAATCAGCATAGGAGTTTTAGGCTCGCACTCGGCGCTGGAAATCGCTTCAGGCGCCAAGCAGGAAGGCTTCGAAACCGTAGTGGTGTGCCAAAAGGGTAGAGACAAAACCTACACAAGGTACTACCGCAACATCTTCGACCACACCCTGCTTCTGGACAAGTTCGCAGACATAACCAACCCAACCAACGTGCAAAAACTGCAAGACCTCTGCACCGTTTTCGTACCCAACCGCTCCTTCTCGGTGTACGCAGGCTACGAGAACATCGAAGAAAAGTTTACGGTGCCAATGATTGGAAACAGGTACATGCTCCGAACCGAAGAGCGTAACACGCCCCGGAACCAGCAGTACCTTCTTCAGCAAGGGGGCATACACACTCCCAAAATTTTCAAGTCACCCAGCGAAATAGACAGGCTGGTAATCGCCAAGGTTCCCGAGAAACAACGTGCCATAGAACGCGCCTTCTTCTACGCTTCCAATCCTGAAGAGTTCGAGAAAACGGCTGCGGAACGGGTAAAGCAGGGAATAATCACCGACGAAGCGCTGAAAGACTCCATCATAGAAGAATACGTCATCGGCGCCAAGTTCAACGCCAACCTCTTCTGGTCGCCGCTTACAGGCGAGATTGACCTTTTGGGCTTCGACCGCCGCATACAGACCGACCTTGACGGCGTGCTGGACCTGCCAGCCCCCGAGCAGCTGGAACTCAAGATACCGACGCAGAACATTGAGATTGGTCATATGGGCGCGACCATGCGGGAAAGCCAGATAGAAAAAATCTTCACGGCTGCAGAACAATTCGTGGAAACCTGCAAAAAGGAGTACCCGCCCGGCATGATAGGGCTTTTCGCGCTTCAAGGCGCCGTGACCAAAGACCTGAAATTCTACGTTTTCGACGTAAGCCCCCGCGTTCCCGGCTGCCCGTGCGTTGAGCCGACGTCGCCTTACATGAAGTACAAGTACGGCGTGGAAGTGGGTCCGGGACGACGCGTTGCCATGGAGATAAAGCAGGCGGTGAAAGAGGGGCGGCTTGCGGAAGTGGTAACTTGATAACAAGCAAAGAAACAGGCGAAATGCTGGAAAAATACGACTTAGACAAGCTCGCCATAGGCACTCTGGGCTCGCATTCTGCCCTGAACATCTTTAAAGGCGCCAAGGAAGAAGGCTTCCGCACGGTGTGCGTCTGCACCGAACAAAACGCCATACTCTACAAGAAGTTCCCGTTGGCGGACGAAATAA
>CAZJBY010000015.1:0-41266 GCA_964544495.1 uncultured Candidatus Bathyarchaeia archaeon | reverse complement strand
AAGTCGTAACAAGGTGGCCGTAGGGGAACCTGCGGCCGGATCACCTCCTAAGAAAAGAATTTGCCTTTCTGGAGGAGCAAGGAGAGCATTAGCAGAAACGTCAAAGCCCAATTAACATAGCTTTTGAAAATTGTGTTTCGTAAATTGGTTGCTGTTTACTTTTGCAAGCTGATGTTTTTTTATACGTTAAGGTTCCGCCTCGCCGGAGTCACAAAAAAAGGGTTCCAATGGCTATTTGACTTGGCGCATCAGGCGTTGATAAATGTAGATGAAGTAGAACGCGGCGAAAACCGTGAGCGCCACTTCGAACGCGAGTACGGCTGGGTTCTGCTCCACCGCCATGAAGTACCCGTGCTGCAGGATATCCGCGAAAACCAAGATTTGCAGGAATATCGCTCCGCCAAGGCAGCTCAGGCCTAAGCTGTGGAAGACGAAGCGCATCCTGCGACTGAACGACGGCAAAACAGTCATGGGCGGTCAACGCTAACTGCGCTTTTTCAAAGCTTATAGCTTATGAAGCAACAAACAGAATCAAAACTAAAGATTAACACTCAAAATCGCAACTAAACCGCAGGCGCCCATTATTCCTGCTTTTTTTCTTCTTTCGCAACCAGCTGCTTCAGCTTCTTCTCCATCTGCAACTCGTAAACATGCTCCTTCACCGGCGGCGGCAGATACTTCTGTTTATGAACCGACTCGCAAGGCACGATGCGCCTTTCCCCGACTTTGACCGTGACTTTCTCGCCGTCAACCGAATCCTCAAACTCCTCCAGCGCCTCAACAATCCAGTAGCCCTCGCTCTCCGTCAAAACCTTCACTCTATGCACGCCCTTATAATATCCGATTTCACCAACACTCATGCTGCTCACAAATTACCTTCTCTAAACAGCACATATAAACGCTCGCAAACTACAGCGTGTACTCCCTGCCCTTCTCAACCAGCGACACCTTGCCTTTCAAGTCCCGCATGAACCGCGCAAACAAATCCGCGGCTTCCGTGTGCACAGGGAAAATCCGTTTCGCGTTTATCTGTTTAAGCGCCTTTTTCAGCCGCAACGGCATCATGTGCCCCGACACATGCACGTGGTACTGCGGCAAGCCGTAGTGCCTCAGCCAATTCACAAGCCGCTCATAGTCGATTTCCATCTCCTCGTTGAACGGCTCTGAAGTAGAAAGCACATAACAGCTGCCCGCCTTGGGCTGAAGTGGCACAAGCTCATCAAAGTCGTAGAACGAAACAGCCAAAATCACGTTACACTGCTGCTTCGAAACATCGAACACGTCAAAAATCTTGTTTTGCCCCTCGTACCGCTCCATCAACTGCTTCTCCCACTTGTCAAAACGCTTCTTCGACTTTCGAAAAATCAACACGCCCTCATCATCCAGCGCTGGAACCGTCAAGCCCTTGTCCTTTCGAAGCGCATCCAACAGGTACGCCTGCTTCAGTGAAACCGCCAAGCACCGCCCGTTCCTTTTGGCTATGTGAAAGAAACTGTTCAAGCGGTCAACATCCGAAAAAGCAAACTCGGCAAGCACAATGCCCTCAGCATCCGCAACAATGCTGTTCAATTTACTTTCAACCTCGGCTTCGGAGGAAACCGTGGCGCCCGTCATGTTCGTGGCTTCAGTGACAATCGCCGTGGGCTCCGCTTTCTGGGCGTTCTCCACAAAATCCCGTGTCATCTCAGGCTTGGCGCCGTGATCACGAAAATCGCCAGTGTAAACAACCGCGCCGTTCGAAGTATGAATGACAAAGCCGTAGGCGCCTGGAACCGAGTGGTCAACGTGGAACGGCTCAATCTCCAAGCTGTCAACAGTGATTTTCTTGCCCGTGCGGAACGCCTTGAACTCGATGTCGGAGACGCTGAACTCCAGGTTTGCGCGGCGAACATCGCTCAGCGCCTGCAAGATGGTGCGTGTTGTTTCCCCGCAGTAAACCGGGATTTCACGTTTTATGAACGACAAGTAAGCCGAATGGTCCAGGTGCCCGTGCGAGATGAAAACCGCATCAACCTCTGGCGGGCTTCGGTCAAACTTGTAAACACCACTGATCTCTGGGAGGATTCCGAGTTCTTGCAGGCTTTTTTCGCTTTTAGGCGACAGGAACGGCGGCGAATAAAACTGCTTCTTCATGGCGAAGGACATGCCGAAGTCGAAAAACACCCGCGTGCCCCTGTCTTGGAGCAGGATCTTGTTTCCGCCGATTTCGTTAACGCCGCCGTAGAAGGTCAAAGTTGTGCTGTTCTTCACCATGTGCTTTCACCGTTGCGCCTCGACTTTTTTGCAGACGTTTGACATGGCTAACATTATGGATGGCATGGTGAAAACGCTGAAAATCCGCGTGTACTTAGAGGCACCAGCCTTCTTGATGGTGCCCGCGTCGCCGCCGCCCTTCAGGTAGCCGCTTACGAACGCGTTGGCAATGGCTTCGGCTTTTCCGTTGCTGTACATCGGTTGAAGAAAATGCCCAGAGTAGTACAGGAACACGGCTACGTCCCATGCTTTGTCGCCATCGTGAGAAGCCTGCTCGAAATCCAGCATGTAAATCTTGTCGTCCGGGGCAACTATCACGTTCTCCGGCTTCGTGTCGCCCAACGTAATATTAAGCGCATGCACCTTCGCGTACACCTCGCCTACTTTCTCTATTTTTGCAAGGTCCGGCTCGGTTTTCTTTCCGCTCTTTGCCGTTGCGATTCGCCTGATGGCGTTGACAAGGTTTTCTCCTTCTATGTACTCCATGAAAACTAGGCGTTCACTGTGGCTTACATGCAAAATCTTGGGCACGTTGAATCCTTCGCAGCGCAGAAAATCGCTTATTGTACATTCCCTCGCAAGCCTTGACCGTCCTATAACAGCTAACGTTCGGGCTCCAAAGGACCACATAGACAACGGGAACCATTTGAAACCTGACCAATCCTTGAACCGCTTGACAAGAACCTTTTTCTCCTCGCCATTCGGATACGCTTTAATCAGGTATATGTCGTTCAAGACGCCGCCGACGGGTTCATACTTGATTTCTGCGTTCTCACCGTTTAGGAGCATTTTTCGGGCAAACGCGTCGATGTTGACTCTGTCCGCCAACGAAACTAAGCCTTCGGCTGTGGGCACAAAAAGGTACTTCTGCGGGTCAACAAAACAACGTGTCAAATCCGTTTCTCTTTTCAGGGTAAACTTCTGAAGTTTCAGCAGGGCTTCAGTGTTCTGCGAGAAGAAGTTTAGAAGCTGCGGGAAAGCCGCGAACACCGAAGTGAACAGGGTTCTTGGCGCGTTTTTTGTTATGTTTGTTAAGCGAACTTTGGGTTTTTGGCTTTCAACCACAAATTTCTTGGGGATAAGAACGTAGCCGTCGGATAGAATGAGTTTCTTTTCTTTTTCAAGCTGCTTCAAGGCTTCCATGTATCCTTGGAAGACCGATTCAACTTCTTTTTTAGGAGCCGCGCCGTTCATGAAGGTTGATAAGCTGTATGCCAGCGGAGGAAAAATCCTGACGCGGTTCAGAATGACCTCATACATGAAATATTGCGGTTTGATGTGGAGGCTGTAGGAAAGCTCTGGAAAGCTGAGAACCAAGTTTTCCAATAATTCAAGGATTAGGCGCTTCTTCAACAGTATTTCTTGTGTATGCAAATATTTTTCGCCGGAAAGTGCCGTGTGAGGAAAAATTAAGGTGCCGGCTAATGCTTCGCCCAAGAAGCTGCGGTCAACGTCTCTTTCGAAGACCCATTGATCAACAGCGAAGAAAACGATGTTTTTTGTGCCGATAGTCTTGACGTAGCTCATGATTCGCGGCTGAAAATTATGAATAACCGCCACTACCTCGGATGTTGCCTTCGCGTTTGATGGTGCCATAGGATAGTTACCGAGCAGGCTTATGGCGGTGACTGAGGCTGAGCCAGCGATGTGTCTGCAAAACTCGAAAATCTGATTGTGGAAGTCGTCGCTTTTGCTGCAAGAATCTTTATTCAAATCGTCACCTGCAGGGTATACTACAGAAATGTAAGGGGAGAGATATATTTTTTCAGCACGTGTTGCCGTTTCTGCGAGTGAAAACAGAGTAGCGCTGAGAACGCAGGTTCCTGTGTTATGTGCGACTTAAGTTAGATGATTGGTTGCTGTGTTCTGATTTTTTTCAGCATTGGGTTCAGTGTTGCTCGGTTGGGTGATTCAACTTTTATGCCGCTGCTTGTTGGTGTACTTATTTTTCTGCATATGAAGTCAAGTGAGTCTTCAGTGAAATTCAGTAGGTTGCGTCCTTCGGTTGTGAGTTTGTAGATTTTTCTGGGTCTTTCGTTTTTCATGCTCCACTCGCTGGTTACGTGCCCTTTCTTTTCAAGCGTGGCCAACAACGGGTAGATTGTGCTTGGTCCGAAGTAGACGCCGAAGCCTTTGCGGATTTTCGTGAGTATCTGGTAGCCGTGCATAGGCTGCGTGTTCAGAAACTGAAGCACGATGAGGTCTAGTAAGCCTTTCATTAATTTGACTTGGACCTCTTTTTGGGGGTTTGCCATGTTTGGTTTTTTCCTTGTGTATTTTTGTTGAACAGTTTTTCTGTTCTACTTGTGTACGATATGTCCACTATAGGACATATCTCACATCGTTATAGAGAACAAACGGGAATATAAAGGTTCACACTCACAGCAAACATAGAAAAGCATAACACAGCAATACCAGGACCCTGTGGCATAACATAAGATAAATAAACCAAAACATAAACAAGTCAAGACAGAGCCAAAAAAAGTGAAAAAATAATGGCTGAGACCTACCGAAAAGGAATTGTTCAACGCATAATCAAAAACATGCTCGACATCCAAATATTACGGATGGTTCAAGCCCAACCCCTATGGGGATACAAGATCAAAAAAAATGTAGAAACAAACTTCCAAATAAAATTAAGACACGGCGCCCTTTACCCGATGCTCAACAGCTTAGAACAAAAAGGCTTTCTCACAAGCCAAAAACAAACCAAAGGCGGAAGGGCACGAAAGGTATACTCCATAACAACAAACGGTAAAGAGTACCTTCAAAGCTATTACGACGTGCTCAAGGAGCAAATTGAAGGCGCAGACCTTAAACAGCCTTAAACTTGTTTTATCCCGCGTTTCCGCATGTAGAAGAACACTTAAAGACTCTTCCACGAATAAAGAAAGGTTAGAGGTAAAGTGTTATGGCGGAAACAGTGAAAGCCTATGTGATTGCCACCGTGAAGCGCGGCAAGGAGCATGACGCAGCTCAGAAAATCAGGAAAACAAAAGAGGTTACAGAAGTCCTCGTAACCTACGGCCTTTACGACATAGTTGTGCGTATCGAAGCCAAAAGTTTGGGGCAGCTTGACAAGATAGTCACGGACATACGACAAATGGCAGAGATTCAGCAGACCAGCACTCTTGTCGGCGCCCAGTAAGCGAGTCACGGGCAACACATTTGCGTTAGTGTGTATGAGGAGGCTCCTTTATGATTTTAGGAGCTGATTTTTCAGTGTTTAGAGAATCGGCGGATGTCAGAGCGGGAAAAAGCTTTTATCTTTAATGCACTGAGACATTTGCTCTGAGGAAAAAGAAATGTCGATAGAGACTAGCAAAATCTTGGGTGGTGTCGGTGCGATTCTGATGTTCATTGGAGTTATCCCCGTCGTCAGTTCCTATGGCGTCATTGAACTTTTAGGTCTAATACTTGTCATGGTTGCCTTGTACAATTTAGCCAGCTACTACGCTGAAGGAGGCATTTTCAACAACGCGCTTTACGGAGTGATAGCAGGCATAGTTGGCGTTGTCGCTGCGGTAGGGACAGTTTTTTTTGCAGTTCTAACTTCGCTAACGGACTTTATAGAAACGATTTATCCCGGCTGGAATGGTGACTGGACAGCGCTTTCAGGGTTAACCCCTGACCCGTCGAACATCTCCTTCGAGGCCATCGGACCTTTCCTTGCAGGGCTTTTCGCAACGCTCATTATCCTCTGGGTGTTCGCTATTATCGCAACATTCTTTGCACGGCGTTCACTAGTTTCGCTTTCAGCAAAATCAGGCGTCGGCTTGTTCTCAACCGCGGGATTGCTATTACTCATAGGTGCAGTGTTAATCATAGCGTTAGGCATAGGTTTGCTCTTGATATGGATTGGTGCGCTACTGCTTGCAATTGCCTTCTTCCAGTTAAAACCTAAACAGACCCAACCAGCAATGTCGGCTGCTGCACCAACTTAGGTGTAAAGTGCCTACAACTCCTTTTTTCTAATTTGTGAGCATAAGTAGCGTAGCGTTTTTTTAACACAAAATATTGTCTTGTCCCGTTCTGCATGCTAATTTTCCGAAAGCTTAATTCGATAGCACACGAAAGTAGAATACGGCAGAGGCGAATTGAATGGTAAAAGAAGAAAGTGACCTGCCTCGTTGCGACAGATGCGGCGAATTCATCGATGACTGCAAATGTGTGTGCCCATACTGCGGCACAAGTTCTGGCTGCGACTGCTGCACAGGCTACGGTAGAGCAACAGGCGGATAAAAAAAGCTTCATTCTTCGCCCGCAATTATTTCGGTTGTGAAAAAACAAAATGGTGATTGATAGTATAAACTGGATGGCAGGCGGACAGCAGGGAGCCGGCGTGGACACCGCGGCAAACATTTTCGGAAAAGCATGCGGCTACGGCGGGCTCTACGTTTTTGGACGGCGCGAGTACCACTCTAACATCAAAGGACTGCACAGCTACTTCCACCTTCGCATATCCTCGAAAGAGGTGTTAGCCAACATAAACGACGTTGATCTGCTGGCGGCGTTCGACGCGGAAACCGTGGTGCGCCACATCAACGAAGTCGTCCCCGAAGGCGGCGTAATCGTGGACTCAAAGGACACGAACACGAAGGTTCTTGATGTGCCAACTTTTCCCCCTGAATTCGTAGAAGTAACAAAGAAGTTTATGCAGGAAAACAACGTCGGCGAGACCCTGAACGATTGGCTAAATCACGCGAAACAGCGAAACGTTCACGTTTTCCCTGTGCCCTACATTGACCTGCTCAACCAAATCGGAGAAAAACTTGGCATAGCCCAGATAAGCAAAATCACTCGGATGATAAACGTCTTAACCATAGGCGTCTCCTTCGCGCTGCTGAAGTACGACAGGAGCCTAGCGGAAAAAGCAGTGCGTGACACTTTTGCAGCGAAAGGAAAAATCGCCGATATGAACGTGCTAGCGTTGAACATGGCGTATGATTATGCGGAGCAAAACTTCAAAGACGGCTTTAAGCACCGCCTTACCAAAGTTGATGTTAATGAGGAGCGGCTGTTTCTCACGGGAAATCAGGCGGTTGCCATGGGCAAAGTGCTCGGCGGATGCAGAGTGCAAACGTACTATCCCATCACGCCCGCGGCTGACGAAAGCGAATACCTGGAAGCGCACCAGATAATGAAGACAAGCAGCGGAGAAGACGAAGCCATAGTAGTCATCCAAACCGAAGACGAGATTGCAGCCATAAACTCCGCCTCAGGCGCCGCGTTAGCTGGTGCAAGAGCCGCAACCGCCACCTCGGGACCAGGCTTCTCGCTCATGGTCGAAGGTTTAAGCTGGGCGGGAAACGACGAAGTGCCAGTGGTCATAACCTACTATCAGCGAGGCGCTCCAGCCACAGGGTTGCCCACAAGGCACGCTCAAGGCGACCTGCGCTTTGTCATGCACGCTGGGCACGGAGAGTTCCCGCGGATAATCCTCGCGTCAGGAGACATTCAAGAATGCTTCTACGACGCGGCAAAAGCGTTCAATCTGGCTGAGAAGTACCAGATGCCCGTAATCCACCTTATGGACAAGGCGGTGGCGAACTGTTCGCAAACTTACAAGGTGTTTGACTACGGCAAATTCAAGATTGACCGCGGCGACCTGCTCACCGAAAAAGATTTGGAAGGCAAAGAGTACAGGCGATTCCGATTCACCGAAACAGGCGTCTCCCCCAGAGTTCCGCTGGGCACCAAGAATGGCGTGCACTGGTACACTGGAGACGAGCACAACGAAACGGGGCACATCAGCGAGGAACCCTTCAACAGGAGAAAAATGGTTGAAAAAAGAATGCGAAAGCTTGAATTAGTCAAGAAAGAAGTGCCAGAGGAGGATAAACTGAAGTTTTACGGAGACACAAGCTCAGAAAACATCGTGGTAAGCTGGGGCTCACCCAAAGGTGCCATACTCGAATCACTTGACATGCTAAAACAGGAGGGCTTCAGCATAGGCTTCATGCAGGTGCGGCTGATTCACCCGCTCTCCACGGAACAAGTGAAGAAAGCGTTGGAAGGCAAAAAACGAGTCATAGATGTGGAGAACAACTTTTTGGGTCAGCTAGGCGGCGTGATAAAAGAGGCAACAGGCATCGCGCCCAGCCATCACGTGTTGAAGTACACGGGACGCCCCATGACCACCACGGAAGTGTACGACGCACTCAAGGCGATATTAACTGACAAAGCCAGTAAAAGGGAAGTGTTGATGTTTGGTTCTTAAACACTCAGACTTCCGAGTGCCAGATGTCTACGCCGACTGGTGCCCGGGATGCGGCGACTTCGGCATCATGAACGGGTTGCAGATGGCTTTCGCGGAGCTGGGCTTGGAACCACACCAGATCGTGATGGTTTCAGGCATAGGCTGCTCAGGCAAGGAACCACATAACGTGAAAGCGTACGGCGTCCACACGCTGCACGGCAGAACCCTACCTTTTGCGATGGGCATCAAAGTTGCCAACCCAGCACTGGAAGTTGTCGCCATAGGCGGAGACGGCGACGGATTAGGCATAGGCGCAGGACACTTCGTCAACGCGGGAAGAAGAAACTTGGACATGACGTACATAATTCACAACAACGGCGTCTACGGCTTAACTAAGGGACAAGCGTCTCCCACGCTCAGACTTGGACTGCAAACCAAGGCACTGCCGAAACCAAACATCAACGAGGCGGTGAACAGCATCCAGTTGGCGGTGGTTTCTGGCTTCACATTCGTGGCGAGGTCCTACGCGTACGATGTCAGACACTTGAGAGACACCATAAAACAGGCTATCCAGCACAAGGGCTTAGCGTTCATCGATTGCTTGCAGCCGTGCCCCAGTTACAACAACATAACCACGAAAGCGTGGTACTCGGGAGAAGACCGAAAAGACGACAACGGAAAGCCGCAGTCTCGGCTGTACAAGCTGGAGGAAACAGGCTTCGACCCTGTGGTGCATGACTGGAAAGAGGATTTCAACAAAAAAGTGGCGGCTATGGATAAAGCGCGAGAATGGGGAGACAGAATTCCAATCGGCGTCTTTTACAAGAACGAGTTAGAACCAACCTTCGAAAAGCGCTTAGTGGACAGGATACCGTTTTACATGGATAGACCGCCGGCGAAACAGAAGCTTTGCGGTGAAAACGGATTGTCCCATGTAGACTTAACAGAGTTCATGGAAGACCTGAAAACAACCTAAAAGGTTGCTCTGCCAAAAATCGACTGTGCAAGCTACAAATGTGTTGTGCTTAGCCTTCGTTTTCGGCTCACTTCTTCAACTTCGTTGAGTTCTTGAAGCGCGCTCTATTTTGGAGCGGTTTACTCAACGGTCATGGTTCCGAATTTGCCGACGTTAAGCTGGATTTCACCTTTGAAGCTGGTCACGTAGCCGTTGTCTATTTTAACCTTGTTGCCGACGTTCACCTGCTCTATCTGCTCGTTCCAAAGCGTCAGTTTTATGCTTCCTGTTTCATCAGCAACCACGGCATCAGCTACCATGTAAGTTTCATCTTTATATCTGGACCTAACTTCGCGGGTTTCACCTTTCTCCTTAACTTCTGCTTCAACAGTGACCCGTTTCATTCCATTTCTCAAATCTGTAATGTTCACTTTTTTCATTCTCCATAGCGCCTTTCACCGCAACCGCATGCTCCTTTTTGCACAGGGGCTTGGTCAAGGCTTTACAGCAGAATTGCCCCTTAAACCATATAAACCTTGCTAACCATCGCAAAAGCCAGTGCAGACCGCTAACTGAGTGTTTTGGAGCGTTCCTGACTCTTACCGCCTGCTCTGTTTCACTTGAGGGCTATACTCCGAGGAAGCCTAGTATGATAATTGTCAAGAACAGGCTTGCACCTGACACTAGCAGGCACTTCATCCAGCTTAATGCTGCTGGTTCACCGCTGCTGGCGGCGTCCAAAGGAGTTTTTCCCACGCCTACTTGTTCCGCAATTTGCTTGTCACTTGTTATGGCACGCGTGACAAAGACGCCTAAGGCAACAGTCCATATCCACACGGCAACCTGAATGATGTACTCCGCCGTATTAACAGTGGCTAACTGGTTTAGTAAGAAGTCTCGCGCTATCTGGAATTCTCCTGGAACGTAAGTCAACAATTCCAGCGGGTAGTATAGCTGAGGTAAAGTCGTGTAAACTGCAGCGACCAGCAAAGATCGAATAACTATCACTACCAGCGCGTACCCGACGGCCACCATTAATGGTCGCCAGATCACATTGCCTTTCAACCCTTTAATTAGCAAGTACATTATTCCCGTCAAAATGAGCCATTCAAACAGGAACGGAGCAAACCCATTCAACACTGAATTTGCAAGGTATGGAAGAGCCCCCCCAACAAGTTCAATTTGATTTTCGAACTTTCCTCTAAAGAATAAACCATCCAAAAGCAGGTCAACATTTGAATTGGTGGACCAAGTGAAAACTAGCTGTAAGCCAGTTACGTTTTCCCAGCTGGGGCTTCCGCTGCTTTGCCAGTTTCCAGAGCCAACAGGCACGGTTATGTTGTTCCAGACGTTTGCAACGTTATCAGAGAATGCGCTGGTTAAATCGTAATAGAAGAAGCTGGAGGCATCCAACGAGTACAGGGTTAAAGTTACAGTTTCAGGCTGAACACTGGGAGTTACCGTCTTTACTCTAAAGAACACGTCCGTGAAGCCGTCGGCACCGCAATTAACTTGACTTCCAAAATCGTTCAACGCCATCTGAAGGGTGCTTGTGTCATTGCCTTTGAATTCGATGCTGCTGTTTCCATAATAGTCTGGGAACCCGCTAACAGCTTGAGTGCCGTTTATGAAGTCAACGAAATTATCGCTTATAAGTACCCCAGAATTTGCTTGCCACAATGTGGCATTCTCAGTCCACACGTCTGCGTCCGTACCTGCAGGCGCAGTCGTTTCAATATTCAGTCTTGAGCCGCTCACGTAAAAGGTGCCAACTTGCGCCAACACGAAAATGAGTAGCAGAATGAAAGGACCTAGGTACCCAGGTTTTTGTACTATGTCTTTGAACACTTTATGAGGCGCGTACAGCACTCTAAGGATGTTTTTCGCTACCAATCTGCCAAGCTCCTTTTATCAAATCAACGGTCGCATTATATTAAACATTCGTTACATTCCAAGCTTGAGCCGACGGTATGTAGTGTAATCCACGTGCTGCACAAAAGGGTTTTCAGCTTGGAATTTGACAGTCATCTTTTGGCGTTTCCTCTTGTCGATAAGCTGGCTCGTGGTCCTCAGCAGGTACGAGTCGCTTCCCGCGCCTGACCCGTAACTTGTTATCAAGATGCGTTCTTCGGGCTTCGCGACGTCCAGCACCGCAGCCAAGCCTAAGGGTGAACAGCCCGAGTAAGTGTTGCCGAACTTGTTTACTTGAAGCGAAACCGCGTACTGCTCTTCTTTGAAGCCAAGCTCCTTGGCGATTTTAACTGGAAACTGCGGGTTAGGCTGGTGCGTCACGAAATAGTCCACGTCGCTTGGCTGCAGGTTCAACTGCTCCATGAGTTTAGTAGTTGCCTTTCTAACGTGCTTAAAGTACGCGGGGTCTCCTGTGAATCTGCCGCCGTGCATCGGAAAAGGCTCGCCGTCTCTGCGCCAAAAGTCAGGCGTATCAGAAGTGCAGCTGTACCAGCCCTCAATTTCTGCGATAACGTCATGTTTTCCGAAAAGGAAAGCTGAACCACCGAACCCAACGAAAACATCCAATTCGCCGCCTGGACAACCTCGGGGCGCTGCTTGAGCGTTGTCTGCACCAATAACCATGGCGTACTCCACGCCAGATTTAGGATAGTGCACAAGCGCGGCGGCGTCTTTGAACATGCTTGAAGCGGCTTTGCAAGCGAACTCCGTGTCCACGGCATCAACGCTTTGCACGTCTTCATCTTCTTCGCCGAGTTTCAGAACCTGCGCCACCTTCGACGCTATGGGCTTAACCGCGTAAGGATTGGACTCTGAGCCCACATAGACTTTGCCAACCAGCGAACTGTCAACACCAGAATGAATCAGCGCCAGCTTCCCAGCCTCAACCGCCGCGGTCACCGCATCCTCATCAATAAACGGAACAGAACGCTCAAGCTTGCCTTCCTTTATCCTGAACCGGGAAGTGTAGACGCCGTAACCCACGACTCCGGGCAAATCGTACTCTTTGGTAGGTTTAACAACGGTATATTCTTGATGCGGATAATATTCGTCGGCTAAAGTGAACGCCAAAGAAATTGTTGGAACCACATCATTTCTGCCCACCTGATAGCGTCTTCTAAAACGGGGAACAACTTCTCTGCCCTCAAAGCTAGCAAAATCAATTGCATCTCCATTGTTCAAAATCTGGTCGGTGAGCCTGCCAGGAACCCGAATTTTACCATTATGGAAAGAAATTATTCCATAGACATAGCGACCTAACTTCATGAACTTGTTTGTCGGTTCATTAACAAGAGTGCACAATTCAAGCTCACCTTTCTCATAAAAAAGGTCGATACTGGACATTTTTCCGAAGCTTTTTCGACCGCAGTTCCCGCAGTAGTCACGCACCTCGAAGTATTCTTTTCCGCAAATCTTGCAGCGACTAGCTTTAAGCCTGTCGCCAAGATAAGAAACCCTGCGCTCTATGGGTTCACTACTCATCGTGGTCTCTCCCGAAAATGCTGACGTACGCTTTGGTGCCGAAACCTTCGAATTCTAAGGCACAACCAGTTGAGGCTGGCTCTGGAATTTGCCGTTCGCCAGCTTCTCCCCGTAGCTGCCTGAAAATCTCGAAAATCTGAGCGCCGCCTGTAGCTCCTAACGGGTTTCCGTCAGCTTTCAAGCCGCCGTTCTTGTTAACAAAAAGTTTCCTGCCGTTTATGTCGTAGTAACCTTCGTAGTCTTCGCAGTTACCGCGTATGCTTTTCCAAGCCGTTCCCGGCTCACAGAACCCTAAGTCTTCCATGGAAACGAGCTCCATCACGGTGGACTGGTCGTACACTTCTGCGATTGATATATCCCCTGGGTTTTTTCCAGCCATTTTTGAGGCGTTTTTCATGGCGATTCTGGTGGCAGTGAAATGCGTTAAGTCATCTCTTGTCGGAAAGTCCAAGTAGTCCGTGGCTGAAGCGCAGCCTAGAACGTACACGGGGTTATCAGTTAGTTTTTTGGCTAACGCCTCGCTTGTGAGAATCAACGCCGATGCGCCATCCGATATGGGCGCGAAATCGTAAAGCCCCAGAGGTTTATGCACCGCGTCTCTTGCACTCAGGACATGTTCAACCGTGATTTTTCTTTGAAACTGGGCATACTCGTTTTTCAAGGCGTGCGCGTGATTTTTGACCGCTACTTCCGCCAGAGCCAAGTTCAGTTTCTCCACGTTTTCCCCTGTCAGCCCATACTTCTTTATGTAAGCCCGAAGCATCAGCTCATGATTCGCCTCTGGCGTGCCTCCAGCATAGTAGCTCCAAGGGTCTTCGAGAAGCATGAGGTCATCACGGATCTTATCCCAGCGATCCGTCATCTTCTCTATGCCGCCCACGAGCACAGTGTTATACGCACCCGCTTGGATGGCGTGGCAGGCGGTTAGCAGGGCGGCGCTGACGGAACGCGTAACTTCCATGGGCACGTGAAGTTCCGTAAGCTCTGAAAGGAAACCTTCCTCTAAGCCTAGTTTGTTGGTGATTGGGAGAAAACAGTCTGAGAGATAGCATGCTTCCAAGTCTCTGCGCTCTAAATTGCATTCTCGTGAAGCAGTGAGCCAGGCTTCTTCAATAAGCTGCTCAGGCTTTTTTCCATAGTGCTCTCCAAACTTGGTTCGGCCAACAGCAACTATAGCTGGGCGATTTTGCATGATCCTCCCTCTTTTGATAGCACATATCCTTTTCTGGGAAGCCTATTAAGTGTTTGCCATATTTGCTCAGTTTTGTCATAAGCATGGAGCGGCCATCGTACATCCTGAACAGCTGCGTAACTGTTAGATAAGAAAGCTGTAAAGGCACGCAAGAGTCACCACCAAGCAGAAGTTCACAAAATTTTTATGGCACACGTCTGAATACAAGGGCTAAACTGACCGGAGCAATGGAAGCCTTGGACGCTAAGAAAAACACTGCGCTTTTGGGTTTGGCTTTCGTCATTCTTCTGGGGCTTTCATACGCGGAAAACCTGTTCTTCTTCAGCATCTTAAGTACTGTCCTGCAAAACCAGTTCCTAGCGGTTGGCATGCTTTTCCTGCACAACGTTCTCGTGGTGTCACTGATTCTGCTTGGCATGACGTTCTACGTTAACTTGGTGGTTTTGAACTTCTTTAAACGAGAAAAATACGCTGATGTGGTGATATCGCATCCGCGGACCTTCGCCTTGGTGTTCGCGTGCATGGTCGTTTTTCTGAGCATACTGCGCGGAGCCACGTTGATCAACGGTGGGGTAACCTTTGAGACGTTGCCGCTGATTCTGCTCATCAGCGCGCCAGTGGGCATAGTTGAGGGCTACGGCATCTACCTGACAATCAAGAAAACACTCAGCAGAACCATGTCGATGAGGGGACTCGGCTACATTTACGGCGTGTTCTTCGTGGCGTCGGTCATGGAAGTCGGCTTCATAAACCTGCTGATAACCTTTGCATCTTGACTTGAATAGACCATGCTTAACTGGAATTCAAAAATCGGGTTATCTTGCAGATGATGTACGCTCTATAACTAAACAACAAACAATGAAGTTTTTGCGGGACAGCAAGTTTTAAATGCTAAATTAACCCTAATGTTACCTCTAAAGGTGTTTTCATGACAAGTTCCGATAAAAACGGAGTTGGCAAAAACACTCTGCTTGTGCTGGTTCTAATCGTTGTAGTTTTAGCTGTTGCCCTTGGTTATGTACTGATAAATAGTAATACGAACCAGACTGACAATGTACGGATTACAGAGTTTACTAAATTAGCTGCCGAAGACCAGAATAACGGTTATATGTATTGGCCTTTCAGAGTTAAGATTGCGAATATAGGTAGTAATGACGTAAGTGGATGGAATTTAGTGCTGAGATTTCTCGGCGATGGTGCTGAATTAGGAAGGGACACGACGCAGCTCACTACATTTAATTCAGGATATGAACGAATTTATACTATGGGAGTCACTCTTGGCTATAATGTGCCATTGGATAAGACCATTACTTACGAGGTTACGCTAAGTCAAGGGGACAAAATCTTGGACGAGGATAGATTGCCATAAATCTCGCCCTTTTTCTATTTTACCTCGGAATCTGATTTTTTAAGCTTGTCTGTCGTTTGAGGCAAATTCCAATGAATAGAGAAGTGGCCAGTCGTTATCATGTAGATATAAATAAGGATTAGGTTAGTACGTTACTTTATGACTTTTAAAAACCTCAGTTTTCAGAATTTTCTCCTTCAGTGTTCTGATAAGCTTCTCCAACTCTCGACTTAACTCCACAGGATACTCGGGTGCGCCTGTTGCCTTCTTGTGTTTGTCAGGAAGCAACGACAAGTTTTCCGCCGCGGTTGCGCGTATGTCGCTGAGAGAGGGAAAATCGTAGGTGACTTCGCCTTTCTCCATAACCTTCACCAGCAAAGGCTCCCCAGCAACTTTCTCGTTTGCTAGTGCAATCATGTCTTTCTCGAAATTGCCGTCGGCGTTTTTGAACCTGTAAACTTGTTTTCGCCCGGGCAGCGTGGCTTTGCCCTCGCTGAGCTTCATTATCGGCGCGTAAGTGCCGTCGGCAGTCATGGTTTCGCATAGTTTGTAGATTACGTCAACGTAGGGCTTGTCCGCTGAGGTGCCCATTTTGGTGCCGACGCCGAACGCGTCGATTTTTGCGCCGTTCTTCAGCAGCGCACTTATTTTGAATTCGTCTAGGTCGCCGCTTGCGAAGATGCGAACGTAGCGTAAGCCCTTCTTGTCCAGCAGTTCTCTGACCTTTTTGCTTGTCTCCGTCAAGTTGCCGCTGTCCAGTCTTACCCCGCTAAGCCTGAAGCCCTTCGCTTCAAGTTCCTTGGCGACCTCGGCGGCTTTTTCCGCGCCAGCCATGTCATCGTAAGTGTCAATCAAGAGCGTTGAGTTTGTTGGGAAGGTTTTTGCGAACGCTCGGAACGCGGCAATCTCCTTTTCGTAGGACATGATGAAGCTGTGCGCCATGGTGCCGAAGACTGGAATGCCATAAGCGAAACCGGCCAAAACGTTGGATGTTCCTTGGCACCCGGCGATGTAGCTGCTTCGGGCTACTTTCATTCCCGCGTCGACGCCGTGCTCTCTTCGCAAGCCGAACTCGATTACTGCTTTGCCCTTGGCGACGTTCACGACCTGCGAGGCTTTTGTGGCAATCATGGTTTGCAGGTTGACGGTGTTGAGCAGGAAGGTCTCCACCAACTGAGCCTCTATTATCGGCGCAGTAACTCTGATTAGCGGTTCGCATGGAAAAGCGACGGTGCCTTCGGGAACCGCCCAGACGTCGCCTGTGAACCTGAATTTTCGGAGGTAATTGAGGAAATCTTGGCGGAATCCCTGTTTTTCGAGGTACGTAAGATGCGTCTCAGTGAACTTCACGCTTTTGAGGTAGAGAAGAGCCTGTTCAAGCCCCGCGAACAGTAAGTAGCCGCGGTTCGGGGGCAGCCGTCTTATGAACAGGTCGAAGGTGGCTGGCTCAAACTTTTGGTTGTCGAAGTAGCTTGCGCACATGGTTAACTCGTAAAAATCCGTGAAAAGGCTCATGTTCTGCTCGTTTTGGTAATCAAGAAAAGAATCCATGCGCTATAGTGGAAGGCGAGGGGATTTATTCCTTTCCCAACCGCCTTTTGCTAGTAGTTGATTTTGTATATTTTGGCTTTGTCGTTGTTGAAGATTTTGGTGAAGTGAAGGGGTTGCCATGTGTCCTCGTATATGAGGCGTAGCAGGGTAACTTCTTGGGCCCGTGCTGTTGGTTCATAGGTTTGTGTTGTGTCGTTGTAAGTCAGATAGCCGAGTGAGTTGTAACCGGCGATTTTGGCAATCCAGTAGAACTTTTGCAGCTCATCAGGCACAAACACCAGAACATACTTCGCATTGTATTTTCCCAGCACCTGCAAAGATTGCTCCTCATTAAGCATGAAAGCCAAGGCGATGTCTTGGATTCTCTCGTTTGAACCCCATTTGTCGAAAAGCTGAGCCTCCAAGTTGCCCAAGAAACTCCTCATGGAACCTACGGATTCCGCTATCTCCCTTGACGGGTAAGCTTCGATGACTTCTCGGTGGCTCCATTCTCTCACTGCTAGCCCGTAATCCCACCAGCACAAAACAACCGAGTCAGACGGCGTCAACCTCTCCAGTGCCGCGAACGCGTCAGGCATGCCGGGCTGCTTCGAAAAGTACTGCATTACAGCTTGGTTCTCCTGGTCGTAGTTAATCTTCAGTGTCGCGAGGAAGGCGAAGGCCGCCACTAGAACAATGATGATGATTACTGCGGCGAGGAGCCGTTTTTTTCGCCAAAACCTTAAGTCCATACTTTGAAGGGACTATTTTGGTGAGATAAGATTTATGGTACATGCGCTTACCATCTGTCAAGGTAGGGAAACGTACCTCAAAGAATATAATTCGTCACTCTCAATAGCCATTTGTGAAGGACATGCATTTGAAACTAAACACTTTACCATGTAGGATTGAACGTATTTTTACTTCAATTTCCAGTGTTCTAACAAATAGTTTTAAAAGATAAACCCAACAACAGTAGTCGATGCTCAATGTCACTGTTGTACGCTGCTAAACACGTTGTTCGGTCGTGGCACCTGTTTATAGCCCTTCTGCTGGGAATAATGCTTGCCTCAACGTTTTTCGCTGGCTTAAATATCAAAGCAAACCGTGTTACTGAGCAAGCTCTCGACCAGCAACTAAGCACCATCTACACAGACCTTGAAATCACTTCATATTCACCCCCATTTAATCTGGCACATCTGGACACTGTGAAGCAGCAGCTTTCGAACAATGGAAACGTCAAGAGTTTCGAGGTTATGGCAAGAGCTTCATCACAAGCAGTAGTTTATGACGGAACTAACCAATCAACGACAACTTACGCTAGCTTGGTCGGCATTTCTGATAATTCAAGGGTTTATGATGACTGGCTGAACAAACCCTCAGAAGGCTTGGGCGAAAACGAAACCTACATCACTGAGAACGAGAACGTGCAGTTTGGTACAAGCCAGCTAAAAGTTGGCGACGTTGTCAGCATTAATTTCACGATTTTTAATCCTGAAACCCGCGCGGTCACGCTGCTGCCCCTTAATTTAACCGTAAAGGGATTCGCGCAGCTCGATGACGAAGCATACAACATAGCTACTGGCTACGGGCCACAAAGAGGACCCATTGGCATAATAGACCTTGGCAAAATGTATCCCGTCTTCCCGGATTCCATGCTTGTTAATTAGGAGAAAACCGTGAAACCCTTCATTGAAGCTTCCAGCAACTCAGATTTCATGCCTTTTCAGCAGAGCATCGTCGTTTACATAGATCGTGAATCATTAATCAGCGCTTGGGACCTTCCAGGGTCAGTTAACAACCTGCAGGTGATACAAAATAACATAGGCAACAAAATCAATTCAGCGCTTGGGTTTCAGGTTAATGTTCAAAACAACCTGCTGTCAAGCGTTCAGAGCCTTCAGATCACTGCCTCCGTAATGATACTTGGTTTCATTGTCATTTCTCTGCCTGTTTTTTTCATGGCGTGGTACACGGGAACAACGGTTTCCGACGTGTCATTCAACTCAAGAAGACGCGAAATAGGGTTATTAGCCACAAAAGGGTTCTCAACAGGTCAGATCTCAAGGATATTCCTTTTTGAAACCATCCTCACAGGAGTCGTAGGCAGCCTTCTGGGCGTGCTCCTTGGTTTCTTCTTAACCCCCTCTTCGCGCCTGCCTCCAATGGAATCCAATTTGACCCGCACACAATAAGTCCTTCCACCATAGCTCTCACCGTGATATTCGGGCTAATCATGGCGTTTCTTTCAACATACGCGTCCTCCAGAAGAGCTACTAAAATCCCAACTGTTGGAGCTCTCAGAGAATATATGCCTAATGAACCTGGGAGCACGTACCATAAGAGGCTTGCTTGGCTGGCGTTAATTCTTGGAACGTATAAAATCGTAGTGTTCATTACCGGCGTAAATGTCGCAGTGCTGCTGAATAGGGTCGTGTTCTCGGGTGGAAACATCATTATTTTTCTGATAGGTCAAATCTGGATTTTTATTGATAGCGTCCTTAACCTAATTGGACCATTATTGTTCTTCTAGGGCTTCGCAAAAATCTTCGTTCAGCGCTCACTGAAGTTCCAAGAACTCACGGTTCGAGCCTCCAAGTTCCTTGGTGACATCGGAACGCTGGCTACTAAAAACGTTAGAAGAAAACCAGCACGCGCAGCCGCCGTCGCATTTTTGATCGCTCTAATTGTATGGTACAGCGTGCTGGTCACTGGTCAGCTGGCAAGTGAAAGAGACTACACTATTCGCCGAACATACGCCAAGGTCGGAGCAGACGTAACAGCAGAAATCGTCAACGTAGCCAACACTTCACAGGTGCAGGCTGTTCTAGACAACATTCTTGTAAACGTTTCAGGAGTGGAAGATGCTACTGTGGAATACTCCATTTCCGCGCAGCAAAGCATGCTGACCTTGAAGGCTATTGCCCCTCAGGAGTGGTTTAAGACAGCTTATTACGAAGCTGAGTGGTTCAGCGGAGCAAGCGCACAGGACGCTTTTGCCGCGTTAGCGGCTGACGACAACACAATCATACTTGACCGCACCATAGCCAAGTCATACAACCTCACTGTTGGAGACGACATCTCAGTGGAGTTTGAAAATGGCACAAAAGCCCTGAGGGTTGTCGCATTTTTCGGTCCTGAACCTCAAGACCAAACAAGCACAGGCATCGGGTTCATGCCCAGAATAGGCTCGGCTTACTGGTCATTCGTCCCCATAAACCTATACGCATATCCAGGTAACCTCACAAGCGCTGCTGCTAAAATACTCATGAAAATAGATGCAAAGGCAGACGGCGCTGCCGTTGCCAAGAATGTTCGAAACGTTGACGATAGTGTCGTTTATGTTGACTCGGTTGCTAATGAGCTGGAAAAATCACAGACCGACGCAGTCGCAAGTGGCGCCTTGGATATTATGCAGTTAGGCATAGTCTTCGCGGTTTTAGCCGCGTCTGTGGGAACCGCGTTGATAAGCAGCGTCTCGATGAGAGAGAGAAGCCGCGAAGCCACCATAATGAGCGTGAAAGGCTTGTCGTACAAGCAGCTTGTAATCATGTTCCTCACAGAAAGCTTTGCGCTCGTCACATTTGCCATAGTATTGGGCGTCTCCATCGGATTAATCAGCGTTTACGGAACCATAGCCTCTTCTAACGCCCAAACCTCAGGACTCGTTGTAAAGCATCTTATTTTTCCGCTGGGCTCAATTCTGCTGGTGGCTGATTGTATTGCCATAATTTTTGCCGCAACAATTCTGCCGATTGTAATTATGTCAAGAAAGTATGTTACTAAACTTGAAAGGATGATTAGGTTGCGATGAACAAAACAGACATAAAAATCAGAAATCTCGTCAAAATCTACAAAACAGGAAAAATCGAAGTCCAAGCGCTTAGAGGAGTAAACTTGGACATAAACAGCGGCGAACTTGTCGCCATCATAGGTCCAAGCGGGAGCGGAAAAACCACCTTGCTCAACGTCATCGGGCGCTAGACGAAGCCACAGAAGGATCTGTGCAGGTCGGCGAGGTGGAAGTGACCTCTCTTTCAGTCACACAACTTGTTGACTACCGAAGAAAAACCGTAGGGCACATATTCCAGACCCTGAACTTGATACCTACGTTGTCTGCCGAAGAAAATATCGAGCTGCCCATGATTGCCCTTGGCGCTTCGAGAAGTAAAAGGAAGCAGCGAATCCAGGAGCTTCTGGAACTAGTTGGCTTGGTTGACCGCGCTCAACACAAGCCCGATGAGATGAGCGGAGGCGAACAGCATCGGATAGCAATCGCTGCTGCGCTTGCAAACGATGCGCCCATCCTTTTAGCCGATGAACCCACTGGCGAGTTGGACACGGTGAACGTGCAAATTGTCGTTGACTACTTGGTTAAGGCCAATAAGGAGTTGGGTAAAACGATAGTGATGGTTACTCACGACCAGAACGTCGCCAGAGCCGCAAGCAGGATACTGCACATAGAAGACGGCGTCATAAAGAAGACGTTAATCCCGTCCGAAGTCATCGTTAAACAAGAAGCCGTTTCATACGTGGACCAGTTGCGCGCGAGAATCAAGGAAATTGGCGTTCAGCTGGAGCAGTTGGATAAAGATTTCAGAAGCGAGAAAATAGACGGCGATGAGTACGTTCAAAAAAGGCTGAGCCTGAAACAAGTCAAGGATAGCCTCCAAGAAGAGCTGTCACGCATGGGAGTAGTAACGTAACTGAGCTTGGCGTACCCCCACAGTGAAGTCTCATTCCTCTTTAAGCAAGCGAGTCACATTCAGTTCAGGGCGCTAGCCACGAGTCAACTACCAGTTCAAGCTATATATAGAGGGGGGGTATAGACAAAAAACCGCAACAGTTCTGAGGTTATTCTCTGTTGGGCTCAATTATCACCTTTAATGACTCGCCAGCAGCAGCCGTCACCCTGAAGCCTTCCGCTGCCTCCCGAATGCCAAACCTGTGCGTAATCATGTCCACAACGTTCAGTTTTTTCTGAGCCAAAACAGCCAAGGACTCAGCCAAATCGCCTGGCGCTGCGCCATAAGAGGTTTTGATTGTGATTTCGTTTCTCCAGAACTGGTTTATGGGCACTGGAACCGTTACTGAGGGTTCGGGCACCGCAAAAAACAGGATTGTTCCGCCTTTGTCCACGCAGTCCAACGCTGTTAACGCCGCTTGCGCTGCGCCTGTGCACACCACCACCTTGTCTGCTAATCGTCCGTCGTTAATTTCCTTTAACTTCTGCGGCAAGTCTCCCTTAGCATCTAAAGCGTAGTTCGCACCGAACTTCTCCGCCAGCTCCATCCGATACGGATTTATGTCCGCCACCGCAACCCGCTTCAACCCCTTGAACTTAGCCAGCTGCGCATGAAGTATCCCAGAAACGCCGCTTCCAATTATCAGCAGCGAATCCTCTTCCCGAAAACCTGCAAGCCGCTGCCCCCTGAGCACGCAAGCCAAAGGCTCGATGAAAGTGCCTTCTTCAAAAGACATGTCCGAAGGAAGCTTGTAAACGCCGTGTTCAACGTTGATTTTGGGCACGCGCACGTACTGGGCAAATCCGCCAGGAAAATAATTCGTGGTGTGCAAAGTCTCGCATGCCGTTTCATGTCCCTTCAGGCAGTAGCAGCAATTTCCGCAGGGCACATGATGCGAAACGAAAACGCGGTCTCCAACGCGGTACCGCGAAACCGCTTTGCCCACCTTCTCAAGCACACCTGTTGCTTCGTGACCCAGAACTCTCGGCGCTTTTGGGATTCTGTACCATTCGGTGACGTCGCTTCCGCATATACCGCTTGCCATGACCTTCAGGAGCACTTCGTCATCCGCGATTTCAGGCTTAGGCATCTCCTGTACTCTAACGTCATGGTTGTTGTAGTAAACGGCTGCGAGCATGGCTTCACCCGAAACGCTATGCGGTTCCAGCTTTCACCTGTTCAAACAGGTTCTCCGCTTCCTGTGGCGTGTAACCATCGTGGATTATGGCGCGTATCGCTCGGATGGCGGCTACGGGATGGTCGGTTTGCCAGATGTTTCTGCCTAAGTTTACGCCTATGGCGCCTTTCTGTACGCCATCATAGACGAAGTCGAACACTTCGCGTTGGGTTTCGGTTTTTGGTCCGCCTGCGATTACCACTGGCACTGGGCAGCCTTCAACGACTTTTTCGAAGCCGTCTTTGCAGTAGTAGGTTTTGACGACTCTGGCTCCGATTTCCGCGGCTACGCGGCAGCACAGCGCTAGGTAGCGTGCGGTGCGTTTTTCGAGTTCTCTGCCGACGGCGGTGACTGCCATCACGGGAATTCCGTAGTCTTCGCATTCGTCCACTAGTTTCGCGAGGTTTGTTAGGCTTTGGTGTTCGTATTTGCTGCCTATGAAGACGGACATGGATACGGCGCTTGCGTTGAGGCGGATGATTTCTTGTGTGGATGTTACGAGGTTTTCGTTGGCTAGGTCTTCGCCGACTACGGTTGCTGCGCCTGAGACGCGCATTATGACGGGTTTGGGTATTGCGGGGTCTATGCAGTTTCTGAGTACGCCGCGTGTCATCATCAGTGCGTCTGCGTACTGCCACAGGGGTTTTATGGTTTCGGCTGGTTTCTCCAACATGTGGGTGGGTCCTTGGAAGTATCCGTGGTCTATTGGGAGGAAGAGTGCTTTGCCGTCTGTTTGGATTAGGCGTGATAGCCTGTTTTTCATTCCCCATTCCATGGTTTATTTCTCCTCGGAACTTTCTGGTCTAAGGATTAAATAACCTTTTTCTATAAGCCAGTGGTGGAATTGCCATGTGGTGTGCACGCAGGCGGTGCTGCACGTTTTCCTGATTTTCTCGTATTCTTCGGGTTTTTCCGCCAGGCGGTTCAGTTTCGTCTGTACTGGGCATTTTACGTCGTTGCAGAATTCTCGGCGTTTGTACTCCGTAAAGCCTTCAATGGGCATTTTTCATCGTTGTGCTACTCGTGGCTTAGGGCTAATAAGGGTTGTTGAACGCTTGCTATTCTACGAGTAGTTGCTTCCAGAAGTTCTTGCGTTTGGTGGCGAACAAGCCTATGAAAAGTGCAGCCATAAGCGCGTGTATCAACAGGGACGCTGTTGCTTCGCCGCCTAGAAGTGGAACAATTGGGCTTGGTGTCTCCTGTGCTGCGAGGAAAGGCCAGAAGACTGGGTTGTAAGCGTGATTTGTGATGTCCAGCAGCACGTGGGAGAGAACGCCGAGAAGGCAGGAAAAGGCAAGCCAAAGCGTGAGTCTGCATTTTTCTTTTACTTTGTTTTTGTCGATGGGGAAGATGGCGCTTGCTATTTTTGGGTAGATTAGAGCAGTGATTGCTGCGGTTATGGCGGTTCCAGCGGTGGCAGCGCCAAGAAGGCTGTGCAGCAGCAAATGGCTGGGCTCGTTGGTTCCGAACAGCATGACCATGACTGGGATTTCAAGGTCTGGCACCATTGAGCCTATAATCAGCGCTGGGAGGCTGAGGTTTCCTCCAAGCTTGTGGATGACGTAGGCAACTGGGTAATGAAAGGGAGTAAGTGGCAAGCGCGACTAACCATCCTTTGCGGTAAGTTACGACATGGTACGCATAAATGGCTTGTTACGGAATGCGTGTGCTCTAGTGCTTGGCACAGTCTATACCCCCCTTATATAAAGAATCTGCATGGGTGGTTTCTGCGTCAATACGGGGTAGACCCCCCTCTATAGTTTCTGCAATGAACCGCTAATAGGCTCCAAATAGGTTTGTTAGCACTTAGTCAAGAAATGTTGACTAAGAAGATTTTCGGCAAACGCCTGTTTAGTCAAGAAACCTTGACTTAGCTTAGTCAAGAAACCTTGATAAAAAACCTTTTACCCCTGAAGAAACCCGGTTAACGTGGGGCATCACATGAAAGAGAAAGAAGCGCTTGCCACTATTTTCCTCCTGATTCTGTTTGTTTCAGCTTTATCTTGGTTGTGTATTTTTGTTAGTGCCCAAGCGAGTCCAACTTTAACGATTGGTTCACGTGCAGGGGGGTCGGTGATTGTTCAATCTTCCGCGATAAACAACGGGGAAGCCTTTACTGTGCTTCCTGGTCAAGAGCATAGTTGAGCTGTTCCCTATAACGCATCGGTGACGCTCATGGCAACCGATTTCGCCTCAGGCTTAACTTTCAGAGGCTGGACTGGTCCTTTGAACGGTAAACCCTTCAATCCCGCGACAATAATAATTGAAAATTATTCAACTAACATCACAGCCGTATTTGAAGCAGCAGGGTATTCAAACGCCCTCGGAGTCACATTGCAACCGCTAGAAAACAAGATATATAAACAGAAAATCGTTCCAGTCAATTTTACATTAATCAACCCCAATTGGGCATATTTCAGGCTAAGGGTTAATGACATTCGATTCTACTTAGATGGAAAGCCATTTTATTATGTTGAAACGTCAAGTGTTGCAAGCAGTTCAGAACCCAAATCCTACTCATATTATTTGATTCTTTCAACATTGCCAGAGGGCGAACACAGTCTTTATGTGGTGGCAGGCGCCCATTTTGAGCAAATTCGCGCGTTGCCTCCTACAATGCCTGGGACCCCTCTCCCGCCTCAGGTATTTCGGAAATGGTTAATTTTACGATTGATACTACTCCCCCCCATTATCTCGATTCTTTCTCCAGAAGCAAAAGCGTACAACACATCTGATGTGGCATTAAAATTCAGAGTGAACTAGACTACTTCCAGAATAGCTTACAGTTTTGATGGAGGAGAGAACGTTACGGTTGATGGAAACACCACATTGGCTGGATTATCTCTTGGAGAGCACAACGTGACCGTCTACGCTTGGGGTGAAACTGGAAATGTCTACACATCAGAAACAGTAGTTTTTTTGATAGGGGATATGTTGCAACCGCCACCTTCGCCTACTACATCGCCTTCACCGACATCAAGTCCTACGCCAAGCCCAAAGCCAGAACCAAAGCAACCAACACCAACAACTCCTCCTGCTCCACTACCCGCTCCTCAGGAACCTGCACCACCCTCCGAACCCGTGCAGATAGAACCCTTCCCAACCACGCTGGTGGCAACCTCTGTAATCACTACAACCGCTGCCGTGTGCGTCGGTATTCTGATCTACTTCAAGAGACGCAACTGCCAGCTCGCTATTCAAACTCTCCACTGCACATCGGGAACTTCGCCGGAAACTTGTTTGTATTCTCCGTTAGTTCATTTCTACAAGTCAAGAATTCGATAAGAATCCTTGAGACTAAAAGAACAGGGTGCATCTTGCGTTTTTGGAGAGGTTTGACGGGTAACTCTGCTCTCAGCAGGTTTTTATAAAAGTGTGCGGATTATACTGTAGGGTGATTTTTTGCCTTCTTTTAAGTGTCGAGATATTGGAATGGATTGCCCTTTTGAAGCCTCAGCGCCCACAAGAGAAGAGCTTATGAAGAAGATTTCAGAGCACGCAAACAAGGTTCATAACATGAAGCCGCCTTATCCAGCAGATTTTATGGAGAAAGTCAACAAGGCGATTAAAAAATAGACGTTTTCTGCAGAAACATCAAATCCCCTTCCTTTTTTCTTCAACCCGCCTTTCTTGCGCTGTGGAAGTTGCCGCGCGGAAGCTAAATGTTAATGTTCCCGTTCCGCATAGCAGACAGCAGGTGAATCACGGCAATGTCTGACGCAAGACGCTGGGTCTCAGTTGCGCTCGCCGCGGTTGCAGGCGTACTCCTTTTAATCTCGGGAATCCGCGGTCCCGTAGGAACCTACCAGCTAGTCCGCGAGCAGCTGCCCACGTTCATCCAGAACCAGCAAGTCCTCCAAATCGTCAACACCGTAGCCGTAATCCTCATAGCCATATCCTTGGCGGGCGGCTTAAGCGTCCTCGCGGGCGCCCTCCTGATCTACAAGAACCACGTCGGCACCGGCAAGTTCTTCATCGGTTTAGGCGCAGGCGTGGGCATTCCATGGCTAATCATGCTGGCTGTAAGCCTAGTCACCACGGGGCAGGTTGCCGCGGTCATAGCGCAGCACAGCAGCATAGGCTGGGCAAGCGTAATTCTAGCGTTCACTGCAAGAACCATCGCAAAATAATCAGCGCACCGCCGCGACTAGTACATTCGTTTACGAATACTGTTAAAAACTAGAAACGCCAAAGCCTCATACAGGCGGAAAATCATGCAGCCAGCCATGAAAAGAGCACTAATCGCTTTGGTACTAGCCTCAATAATCATAGGCTCCGCCGCCGCGCTAATGTACCAGCAGAAAAACTTCACATTCAGCTTCACCCCAACAGCGCTCCACAAGGTCCAAATCTACTCAGGACTCCCCAGCATCCGAGCAGTCACAACCGACCCGTACTGCCTGCTGGCCCTGCCAACCACCTCCTTCAGCGCCGACATCAACACAAACGACCAAGCGCCCATCACCAACGGCACACGCACCCAAATCTACAACTACATCGAAGCCAACCCCGGCATCCAGTTCAGAGGCATATGCTCAGCACTAAGCCTCCCAGTCGGCTTGGCACAATACCACCTAGGCGTCCTCGTCAAATCAGGACTCGTTTCATTCATCCGCGACGGCAGATACAAACGATTCTTCCCAGCCAAAAAATTCTCAAAAAAAGCAATGCTCACGATTTCCATGCTGCGACACGAAACCGCCAAGCGAATTCTGGAAGCGCTGCTGCACAGGAAGCACCTGTCACACGGCGAACTGGCGGGTGAGGTTTCGATAACGTCGCAAGCGTTAACGTGGCAGATGAAACGCCTAGGAAAAACCGAGTTCATCACCCAAACAAACGAAGGCTTAAAGAACATTTACTCGCTGGACGAGAACTCAACGCCGATGCTGACGCAGTATCTGGCGCTTGTACAAGAACCGTGAAACCCCGCGTCACCGTCTTCTTTTTGACTTCCCAATCACATAAGCAACAGCAGGAGCGCTCACCATTAAGCCGACGGCTCGCAAGGCACCGAACAGCCACGGCAACCCGCTACCAGTCAACGAGCCCTCACCAAAAAGGTACACCTGATAAAACACCAAACTAGACGCTACAGCAACCACCGCGGCGAAAAGCGTCGTGTACTTGATGTTCGCTTTGGCGTCTTTGGAGTGGTAATGCCTGTAATACAACGAGAACAGGGAAACGCCGAGAAACATTCCGAAAAAGCTGAGTAGAAACATGCCCGCCAACTGAAACAGGGAAACGCTCGTAAAGCTCTGAACTGACAAGAGAATATCAACCGTCGCCGGAAAACCCCACGTAAACCCCAACAAAAACACCAGCAGCACGCTCTTCACGAAAGTTTCGCCCAGCCACTTATCCATTTCACTGCGAACCGTAACGCGGGTCCCACGCCGCTCCCGCTCAACCCTCTGGAAAAGCGCCACCCCAGCACTGCCCACCTCAGAAAGCCTGTACTTCCCCCTCTCCGACTGCTCAACCATGGGCGCAAGCTCCTTCAAATGGTAACTCATTAACCCCGTGTCCTCAATGCCAACGGCACTTTGAACCTGCGTAAAGGAAGCCTCGCCCCGCTCCTCAAGGAAAAGCAAAATCTGCCGACGCACCGGATGCTTCAACGCTGCAAATATCTCGTCATACTCGTCTGCTTCCGCTTCAGCCAAACCCCGAACACCTGTCAACTCTCATCGGCAAGACAGCGCATAAATGTTTTCGTGAACAAAAACTGGAAAACCCAGCGCTTCGCACAGAGCACTTAAAGTAAGCGAACCACAGTATTACTTTTATGGCAAAACTGTACTTTCTAGGCGGAGAAAACATAGCTAAACGCGACTCCAGAGAAATCAACGAATCCGCCTTCCGCGACGCAGGCGAAGCCCCAGCCGTCGTGGTCTTTCCCTGGGCACGGGCTTCATTTGACAAAACATACATACGTAGGAAGCGGCTGTTCGAATATTTTAGAAGCCTCGGCGCGTGCAACGTTGACTTCGCAGACTACTCTGACACAACGCAAGAAATCACCCGAAAAATCGCGTGCTCCGACCTGATATACCTTCCAGGCGGACTCACAAGCGTCCTGATTGAGCGGCTGAAAAACAAGAACGTAGACACACTACTGCGCGAGTACGAAGGCGTCGTGGTGGGAAGAAGCGCAGGCGCCCTGGCACTGGGCAAAAAATGCGTGGTCACAAAAAACCGCCGACGCCCCACACCCAGGATAATCAGCGGCATCGGACTCGTAGACTTCGCCGTGACAGCACACTACAAGCCCTCCAAAGATGAAGCGCTGAAAAAACTGTCGCAGCAAGAAAAAATATACGCCATACCCGAACGAGCCGCGCTTGTTTACGAAGACGGCGCATTATCTTTCATGGGCGAAGTTTGCTTGTTCCAGAACGGCGAAAAAACACGCGCTGACTAGTTTCTGTTTATAAACAATCACCGCGCTATATACTGTTGAGGTTGATTGAGTGCTTTCCGCATGTGTCTTGATAAGAACCACACACGGCAGGTTTGAAGACGTCGTCAAGTTTCTACGTCAACTCGAAGGCGTTAAACGAATCTTTCCCACGCTCGGAAGATACGACGTTGTCGTAGACCTTGAAGCCCCTGACCTTCAGGCTCTGGACGCCGCAGTGCTGAGAATGGGAAAATTCGCCGGGGTAGTCTTCACCGAAACCCTCGTGGAGATAAAAAGCAGAGGGGAAGAAAAATGTTGAACGCCTGCATACTTCTGAAAATCGTGCCCATCAAAGCCCACGCCATCCTATCCGCAATCCAGACGATTGACGGCGTTAGAAAAACATATTTCACGTACGGCAGATTCGACATAGCCGTCTTTGTTGACGTGGCAGATTACAAGGAGTTAAGAGCGGTCACCACAAAAATAAACGATATCGAAGGGATAAGAAGCACCGAAACCCTGCCTGAAGCCTAATCCTGCAACAATAACGTTCACGTAGAAGGAACAGCGCACTTCTGCACAGCACGTGCAGGATAATTCGTTATAACCGACAAGTTCGCCGCTATTTCCTCCAATGTCTTCGTAAAAGGATGCTCAGGTTTCTCGGAGGCAAACAAGCATTTTCCTCCAGCCGCAAGAATATCGCAAGAACAAGGCACGGCTCCCACAATCGGCAACTGGTTAGTCGCAAGCTTTATCGAATCATTTTTCTGGGCTGCGCCAAGGTGCTCAAACGGTATTTTGTTAAGTATGATCCCGGTTTTCTTCTCAAACAGCTCATACAGGTCACGCATCATCCGCCGAGTTCCTTCAACATCAGACTTGTCCTGCGACAGCACCACCAACACGATGTCAGCGCTGACTATGGCGTTTACGGCAGAATACTGCAGACCCGGACTCGTGTCAAAAAACACGTAATCCAAGTGCATGTCATTAAGCAGAGAGGCCCTAAGCGCGAAAAGCCGACCCAACGCCTCCATCTCCCACTTTCGGTCCTTGGATTCCATCTCACGAATGGCTTCAGTTGAAGGGTTCGCAAAACCAACAAACAGCTTTCCCTCCCCCATGTCCCCGCTAGTGCAGTCTGATAAGATTTTTTCTATTCGACAAGCTTTGCTTAGATAGTCGTTCACCCAATAATCCGTTCCGTTTTTAAAAAAAGAATTAATGCTTGGAGCACGAAGATCCAAATCCAGAAGACAGACTCGTTTACCCATTTTTGCAAACAGCGTCGCCAAGTTTACCGAGAGCAACGTCTTCCCTGTTCCGCCTTTGTAGGAGTGCAAAGCTATGATCACTGTTTTTCCTCCTCTTCCCTTGCAGGGCTTTGTGAAGGATTAGCGGTCGTGGTGTATCTGCCATAGTTATATTTTTTGATGGCTCGTTGTGTTATCAGGCGCTTTTGCTTGAACTCGTAGCCGCAGTCGCATTTGAATCCTATAATCTCGTTTTTGTTTTCAAGTAAGCTATGGATTCGCAGCGACTTGCAGCCTGTCTGGAGTTTGTGCAGTCTCCATATTAGGGCAAGGTCGTCCAAGGTTAACGGCTGAAACGTTTTCGCCAAGAAAAAGTACCAAAAACAGTAAACTGCTAAAGCAAGCCAAAAACATAGTAGCAACAACTCTAGCAACATTTTGTTCAGCCGTTTCCTTGTCGTGTTTGCGTTAAGAAACGGTTCCACGATTATCATATTTAACTCCTGTGAAGATTGAGTAATTACAACTAATCACGCATATTCAGAATTCGATTCAAAAGCATTACGTCCAAGACCACCTATTCGCCACAAATCACACACTTTAACGCCGAAACCACGCGACTTAAGCGAACGCGGACGAGACAGGTTCCGGTAACCCGGGGAAACATCAAATACTTGGTTCGAACTTTTTTCTGATACTGTCAATTTGCTATTGAGGAATAGCCTTATTGCGACGGAAACGATGTCTTCTTACTATTAGACGGTGTCACTTCAGGACACCGGTGGGATTTGCCAAAATAGGGTCGGAACCGCGTTGTGCTACTATAGCAGTTCGCCGAAGTCTTCGCCTTCATACATGAATTCTTTCAATTGGACTTTTCCATCTTTGACGACTACCGTATAGTCTGCTTCACAGATAGGGCAAATTATTATCTCCCCATCGTTAACAGCATCAATTTTAAACGTGTTTCCGCAGTCTACGCATTTCAAAATCATAACTTTCGCCGCTAACGTCTATATGTAATGTTGGACTCACTTATACTATTGCCTATTAGTTAACGTTTGAATAGATATATTGATTAACTTCCCTTGGTCTCCTCTTATCAGGCTATGATTGATATGAAATTTGAGTTAAAAATTTTCAGGAGAGATTACACTAACAATCTTTCTGCGTGGAACCATTTGCGATTCGCTGTGATAGACTTGAACAAGTCCAAAAGCTATCCGGAAAACTTTGTTAGCGTGTTGCCTATGAGAATAGATTCTAAGGGGAAATTACCGAGTACTTTCACGAAGTTTTTCGGAAACAAAAGCTTAGAAACTGCGAGAAGATTATTGACTAAGGCTTTGAAGAAAGAGGCTGATTCTGAAATCAAAGCCGAAATAGAGAGAAGGTTGAACTTACTTGAAACCAACCCTGTCACTCAAGTCAAATGCCGTGTCTGCAAAAAATTCTTTCAAACGCAAAAAGAAAAAACATTTAAACAAAAAATCTGCCCGAAATGCAGGAAAAGATTCACGGCAACGAAGAACAAATAGACTGTTGAATCTGGGACAATAACAACCTTTAAGTCATCAGCAGACCTCGTAACTGTGGTAATTGGAAATTTACTTCTTTCAATTATACCTCAGACCTGCTAGAGGCGATTATCACAATGCGAAAAAGCATGTTCGAGATTAAATGTTCCGACTGCGGCAAAACTGCCATGGTTCCCTTCAAACCCACAGCGGGCAAACCAGCTTACTGTAAACCTTGCTTTTCAAAGCACATGGTTAAGCTGTCAGAAAGTGACAGCAAAACAAACGGTTTTGACCCTAAACAAGCGTGGGCACGGCGAAGAGATAATGGGCAAAGAAAGCAGGAGTCGGACAATCCTATTGTGTTCCAATGGTCTTACAGCGCACCCGACAAGGAAAATGTTTAAAAAATGAGACAGAAAGTGAAGCAGCGGGATTCACCGAAAAGTTGACTCAGCAAAATTCATTAACGGATTAACTCGACTGTTGTTCCTAACGCCTGCCCAGGTACTCCTTTCCTGAATTTGACTCTGACAGTACCGTTCTTTCCGTGGAAACCTATGACTTTGCCAATAAGCTTCTTTTTTTCGCCCTTCCAAACCACTTTTTGACCCATAAAGCGTCCTGCCTGGGCGGCAGAATCTACGCCGTTAAATTGAATTAGACATTCGCGTGAAGATTGTGTTCTGATGCCTATTCGATAGTTCAGTATTCTTCCATAAACAGATTGAGACATAACTTTCACCTCTGATAGCGCTTACTTAAAGGCATCACTCGCTCTTAAACATGTTCAATTCAGGCCTAACCTTGCACGTGACTCGGTTGAGCCACTTAGAGGAGCTGGCTTTCCGCTTACCTTCGCATTAAATATCATTTTGCAGATGGAGAGTGCCTTGGAACTCTGAGCAGGGTGTTTTTGCGTGAAGATGAAAAAGTAGTTTTCGGCTAGTATTCTAACCGTTTTTTCGTCCGCGGAATATTTCAAGTGTAGGAGTTCATGTATTAGTGCAGCCCTTGCCCTGTTCCCAGCATAGAAGAGGAGACTATTTCGCCCAAATTTTTGTTTGAATACTTGACAAAACTTCAGCGTTTTTGGGTAAATCTGGATTCTTCCTCTGGCAGTGTCACATTTTCCAGCTATGCCTTTTCCATTCTTCCTCCTTAATGGAAGAACTTTAACATGTACGGCTCTGACTGCATGTTCTTCTATTTTTTCCTTTTTTAACATCCAGTGAAGGAACTTTTGGAATGAGGGTTTCGTTAAGGCTCTAAATACGAAAGAAGAGTATTTCAAGTAAAACTTAACATGGTTTCGGGAGAAACTCTCAAGCTTCTCGTAGTCAGTATTTATTCTCATTTTGCTGGTGAGTAGAAAGGTTTTTTCTAACATAAGCATCTACTGGTTTAATGAAAGGTACAGCGGTCTCATGTGACTTCAGTTATGAAAACCATGTTTTTGCTAGTTTTAGACTGAGGGCGTTTGACTGTGCCGAGTCTTGAAGCAGGGCGGCTTGTTTGGCGGTGACTTGCTGGGCATTGAATTCCCGCTGTCTTCCCGTCTTTAGAAACCCACACGACGTGTCCCATCCTGTTGCATTCGGGGCATTTCGCGTAATCCCCTACAGTGACTATGTTTTTGTCGCCCCCTTCTTGGTAGTGTTTACATAAAATTTCTTCTTAGACTTCTTTTTCAAAGTGCAGGTGGTTCGAACGGATGATTTACATCTTCTACAGTTTTTCACTAACCCCACTCTCAATATACACATAGCATTTACCCCTTGATTGTTTAATTTGAAAAGGTCCAGTTACTCGATAGGGTCAGCCCAAAGGATAAGGGAAACTCTTCAGATAGAAGTGGGTCGCCCCACTAATAAAGGCATATTACACAAAGCAGTATAGGAAGCCAATTAAGAAATCTAAGCATACGATAAACGGAGTTCGAAAACAAACTAAAATAACGTGAGAAACGCGTTTTGGCGCGGTTATCCTAATATAGGTGGTCGCGTACTCCGTTAACTATTAGAATTCTTTAGAGGAAGAGTCAGATCGGCTATACGCACAAATCAAGTGCGCTCGCGCTATCCTTTTTCTCCAGAATTATTCTAATCGACAAATGAGTGGCTTGCAAGTGCGGCCACGATTTGGTGTTGGAATATGGGTAAAAGAAAAATTACAAATGAAGGAAACCTTGAAAACATGTTGTTGCCTAGTGGAAGCGATGTGTTAGGCACGGCTGTTAAGATGCTGGGTGGCGAGAGGGTTCTGGTGAAGTGCCAGGACGGCAAGGAGCGACTGTGCAGAGTTAGGGGCAAGTTGAAAAGGCGTGTGTGGATCAGGGAAGGGGACATTGTTTTGGTTTCTCCTTGGGATTTTCAGGCGGACAAGCGCGGCGACATTTTCTGGCGTTACAGAAGAAATCAGGCGGAATGGCTTAGAAATAAAGGTTACCTTAAAATGTAGAGGCAAAAGGTGAAGGCATATAAGACATAAACCGTCAATTGGCGAATATCTTGCTTTTCTTTCAGTGAAATATGAGGTTAATCCTGAAAAATTTTTGCATGCCTTACGCACAGCACAAGGACACAAATCCAATTGCGGCAAACTTTCAATCCAGTGTCGAGGCAGAATAAAAACGAAATTAATCTTTTTAATTATGAAGGGATCTGAAGTCATAGCCCAATTCCCAATGGATAGCGAATTTCTCCTGAACACCAGCAATCAACTTAGAAATTTCATGGGAACCGAACGGATCCGCAGATATATATCAAGGAAAAAGAGACTGTCTTCTGCGCATTCAATAAGAGATGTGCGACCAGGAACGAGAAATGTTAATCTGAAGGCCAAGATTTTGGAAGTTGCAGAGCCAAAGCGCGTTTTCACAAGATATGGAAACCCAGCCAGCGTTGCTAAGGTGCTAATAGGGGATGAGACTGGATCAATTAAACTTTGTCTATGGAATGGGCAAATAAACGATGTTTCTGTAGGGGAAACCGTCCAAATCAGGAATGCTCAAGTAGCCATGTTTAGAGGCGAACGATTTTTGAACCTTGGAAAAAAAGGAACGCTCAACAAAGAAGTCCCCAAACCCCCACACTGCAATCTACGAAGTTACTAAATGCTTCGACTTAACAATTAATGCATGTTTTCTTTTTTGTTTGGTTGCGGCCAAATTATCTTGTTTCTTTCAAGATTGTGATAATGATCAGACAATTACTCTGATTCCAGAGCGCAAGTTTCGAAAGATGGCAAAAATCTCTTGAAACTGAAAAAAATTATGGAAAAATATGTTTTTAAGTTATTGGCGCTAGCCTATTTAGTATCGTCTAGGCGGGCGTCTTTTTGAGTAACATTCTCGGCAGTATACTGGCCTGGTTCCGTCGGGCTTGAATGGAACTTCACATTCTTGGCCGCAATCAGCGCAGACTGCCTTGTGCATCTCTCGGTCTCTATACATACTCTATTTCAACTCCTACTATTTTGCTGTGCAAAAATCGCTTCTCACACGCTTACCCTACCATTTACACCGATGCTTATAAACTACATGCTTGAAGCTTTGAAAAATGCCGTAAGTTCACGGCACTTGATAGACTTTAAGAAGACCGGTTGATATTATTGCAAATGAGCAGGAGACTGTGGGAAATGGATGGTTTAATCGTTGCTTACCTGTTTAGTTGATTATTTCTTTTTCGTATGTTTTGCAGGAAGCGAAACCTGTTTTTTCTGTTTCCTTTTCATTTCCTTCTCTCTTTGAAGCTGCTTATGTTTCTCCAGACCTGCAACCTTGTCTTTCTTGCTCTTAGGCATATTCAATCACCAGATTGCATTGCAACAATGTTGAAACGATATATAAACAGTGCTATATTATTCAAGTGTAAGAGCAGAATTAAGCCCAAAACTCGTGCGGGAACCTCTACTCAGAGGGCAACCCATAGATAGAAAATTTTTTCTTGCATTTCGGGTTTCGGCAAATATGCACGACTTCTAGTACCTTGCCGTCCATATGGCTCTCTTGAGGTTTGCTCACAGAAGCGGTTGAAAGCAAAATATCTGGATTTTTAACCTCAAATATCCAGTGGCACTGTGGGCACTCTAAAACTACTTTGTCGTCAGTCACAAAAAAGCCTCATTTCTTTTACACTATACCGAACTTGATCTCGGTTGCGCCTGAGTCAAGTTACAACGTAATACTTGTTTCCTTTTTTCTTTACGATGGAAAACAAGCCACCCGCTACATAACCTATCCAGTTCTCCTCCTGCATGTCGAGACCAGCCTCTTGAATCGTAACGGCCTTCACTGCCGAAGTAGCGCCAATTGATACGAGTTTAGCCTTAATGCTCTGTTCCATTTTAAAAATTGTTCCTGAAACTGCTTCCATGTTATACTCTACTCTCCATTATACACTTTCAACATTTTGTAACAAAATAGAAACTTGGCTTAGGCAGACATTTTTTGAGAATTCTATTTATTACTAAGATAAAGTTCTCAGCCTGCTATTTAAGGCTGGTCACTTGAAATGAAATAAAAGATAATCAAAACCCGAGATTTTGAAAGTCGCCTTGTGACTAGGGTTTGATGTAGCCCGGGATAGCTTCAAACATTCGCTTCAAACTTTTTTCGGATACTATCAGTTTGCTATTAAGGAATAGCGTGATTGCCATTAAAAAAGCTATGATTCCGTCGCGTTTTGATAGAAAATACGATAGTTCGGGCTTTTTCAGAATCATGTTATGTACATATTATGCCTTTGCCGCCCGATGAGCAGGGCATGGCTAACTCTTGTTTCTAGTAAGACCTGTTTACTGTCTAACTCTTTTGGGGCAAACGCACAATGAACTTCGTTCCCTTGCCAGCCTCGCTCTCAAATGCCACGCTCCCGCCCAACGCCTCGGTCAAACGCTTAACAACCGCTAAGCCAAAGCCCTGACCCTTGGCTTTCGTAGTGAACAAAGGCGTAAACAGCTTACCCGCCACTTTCTCAGGAACCCCGTCGCCCGTATCCTCAACTGTTAACACAATATCCCCCGCATCACGGCAAGCTTGAACCGTCAAATCTCCACCATTCGTCATCGCCTGAACAGCATTCGTCACCAAGTTACCCAGAATACGCTTCAACAAGTCAGCATCAGCCATTATCACCTCTGCATCATCTCCCACACGACAAGAAGCCTTCACGTTCTTTGGAACATTATTGTTAAACAACACGCTCTCAATAATTTCTGCGAGATTGACTTCCACAACAGACGGTTTAAGCGGTCTTGCATAATCTTGAAGGTCCGCGATAATCTTATTGATGTAGCTTATCTCCCCTTCAATAAATTCAATACTTTGACCCAGTTTCTCCTTCATCTCCTCGCCAGTCGAGTCGTTTAGCTCAGACTTCGCCAAGTACAATTCGCCCACTATAGATTGAAGAGGATTACGAAGGTCATGCCCAACCATCCCCGCCGTTTCTCCGATGACGGCCAATCTCTGAGCATCCTGCAACTCCTTTGTTTTCTCATCCACAAGCAACTGCAACTCGTCAGCAAAACGCTTCAACTCCTCTTCTCGCCTTCTTAGTTCAGTAACGTCCTCCATAGTGATGAGAATATTCTCAATTTTTTCATTTGACGCCTTTAGCGGTACAGCGTTAATCAGCAGATTTCTAAGTCCTACCTTCGGGAACTCCTGGTCTACAGCCAATCTGTCAATGGTTTTTCCCTCCGAGAAAACCTTTCCAAGCTGCCGTTTGAACTGAGCATCCTTCCACGGCATAATCGGCAGTTCGTAAATCGGCGTATTCACTTTTTCCTCAGGCTTCACCTGGAATAACTCGTGGAAAGCCAGATTTGCCGAAACAATCTCGAGGTCAGAATCCAGCACCACCAAAGGCTCCGCCATTGTTGCCAACACCGTTTGAGAGAAACCGTAAGCCTTCTCCAACTCCACCTTAGCACGAACAACGTTATCGATGTCCACAAAGGAAATCACAGCCCCATCAATCTTGTTTTCCTCGGTTATGTATGGGCGAAGGCGCATGAGATACCAATGACCAGTCTCATCTTGAATCTCCTGTTCCTTTGACACCAGTTTATCTACAACTTCAAGCAGCATTCTTTCAAGGTCTGGTACGTTTATCCTCAGCCTAATCTGCTTTATGGGCCTTCCAACATCCGCTGGGATAAGGTTAAACATGCTTTCAGCGAGGGGATTAACCAGCCTTATTCTTTGATTGACGTCAACCATAATAACGGCCACTTTCATGCTTGCAAACAAATTATTCTGATCATTTAACGCACGCATAAGCTCTTGATTTCGGGTGGACAGTTCCTCGTTAAGAGTGTTCAACTCCTCGTTTGTCGATTGAAGCTCTTCTTTGGCGGTTTCCAACTCCTCGTTTGCGCTCTGCAGTTCTTCATTGCTAGACTGAACCTCTTCCAAAGCTGACTTTAACTCCTCATTAGTCGCCTCCTGGCGCACAATCCTGCAACTCGCCCGACAAGGACTGAGCGATTATAAGATAGCTCGCAAAATCAACACCGACCCACCGAGTGTGACACGTTCGCGCAAAAACGGCCAAAAAAAACTCGAAGAAGCAAAAACAGATCTCAAATGGGCCGAGAAAATAGGGCTTATATCGTAGGTTGATAGAAGCCCACGGTAAGCAGAAACGGAAAGCAAATGGAAAGCAAAACAGCTCAATAGATTAATGCTGGAGTACCTCGTTCCAGAGCTTATTGCTGGCATTTGTAGAGCATCGGTTTTAGTTAGCAAGAAAGCGCGCGCATACAGAAACCTCAATGCTTTCGTGTGATTTCTTTGAACTTTTCTTGATTCAGCCTTGTTTTCAGCTTATGTCGCAGCTTCAGATTTCGGACAGCCAATGGAAAAGAACACATGTTATGTTGTCTTGAATCTATTCAGACTAGTGATTCGCGCGCGGTTGAAAGAAGCGCTAAAGCAAAATAAAAAAGCAAAACAACTTTGGGGTTGAGAAACGAACTCGTTTTATTAAACGGATTTAGAAATAATCTTTAGGTGACATGGGAAGTGAGAGTGGCTCAGGATTATTCTCTCGGAGAAAAGAACGCAAGCCACCATTTGGAAACGTTGTGGCTGGGCCTGAGGATATACCGTGGGCTACTCTCAAACATGTTTGGAGCAAGGGTCCCGCTGTTTTGTGGGCACAAACTAACTTACAACTGCAACCTCAAATGTAAAATGTGCCCTTTCTGGAAGAGAAAAAGCAATGATTCGAGCTCAGAGAGAGAAAAAGCAATTCTAAGGCAGATTTACAATTCGGGTGCTTGCGGGATCGCGTTTGAAGGCGGAGAACCGCTCTTGAGAAATGATTTGATGGAAATTCTTGCTTTTTCTCGGTCGCTGCCTTTACACACTAGTCTCATCACTAATGGGACTCTGCTCGAATCCAAAATAGACGAGATAGCCCCACACATTAACGGCGTCGTCTACGTTTCGATAGATGGTCTAGAGGAAACTCATGATACAATTAGAGGCGTTAGCGGTTGTTTTAGAAAAGCGGTAAGAGGAATAATTGCATCAAGAGAGAAGGTTTCAGTGACAATCAACACGACTATAATGGCTGAAAATATTCATGAGATTGAAGATTTAGTGAAGTTAGCAAAGGGATTGGATGTAAGAATATCCGTTGCCGTTGCTCATGAGTACTGCAACGCTAAAGCATCAGCACCTGCCAGTCACGAAATCAAAGAGATAGCTGGAAAACTTGTCGAGATGAAGAAGAAGGGTTATCCTCTTGTGAATTCAATCAGTTATTTTAAAGTCATTGCAAAACAGAAAAACTGGACATGTAAACCTTGGTCGATGGTTAATGTGGATCCAGAGGGAAATTTGGTCCTGCCATGTTATGTTCGGAATGAATACGCGGCGGGTGTGTCTGTTTTAGAAACCGGCATCAAGACTGCAATCTCTAGAGTTGACTGGAAAGAAGCAATGACCTGCCAAAAATGCAGTCTCCATTGCTATGTGGAGCCGTCTCTTGTGCTTTCATGGGATTTACGCACATACATAGATTGGGCCTTTCGAGCTAGGAAATAAGATTTCTGTGAATAATGGAATTAGAAGTTAGAGCAAAGAAAAACGAGAAAATGGACTCTTCCACAATTTGGATGCGCACACACGCTAGCGCACGCTAATCCAATGTACGTTCGTTTGTTTGATTTTCGTGCAATGTGCAACATTAGATTCTCTTAAACCTGCTAATGTCATGATTTATATGCACCTTTCCCATACTCTTTCTTTTGAGGTGGTAATTATGCCTACTTTTTTGATAATATCCAAACATTCTCCTGAGAACTGTCCGATTAACAACGAGAAAATGAAGAAGCTGACCTTGGAATTACCCGGCAAGCTGGGCGGGTTGGAGAAGAAATACGGAATTAAGAGGGTTGGAGCGTGGACTGTAATACCAGAGCACCTGCTGGTTTGGGTCTATGAAGCACCCAATTCGGAGGCGCTGCAAGAGTTCTCCATGGATCCCGAGATGGTAAAATGGATGGCTTGGAACACAAGTGAAATTAAATTGGCAATGGGTCTGGAAGAAAGCATGAAATTACTAAAATAAACAATGAACAGGCATATCTAAAACTTGAAAATGGCTCAAATGGCACAGAGAGGTGAAAATAAAAGATGGTTAAATTCACAGTATCTATTCCTTCAAAGTGGGAACAGTACTTGAAACGTTTGGCCGAAGATCACCAGGTTGGCCTTGACAAGGTCATGAATGAATTATGCACGTGGGCGTTTTCCAATTCTGAAAGCAAGAAACAGTTTGAATTATGGTTGGATGATGCTTTTCCCCCGCCAGGGGAAGCAGAAGACAAAGCAAGAGCTGCAGGTGCAAGAGAAAGAGCGCGTGAAGAAGAGGCGGAAGAAGAATACGAAGAAGAAGCCCATGAGGACAGAGACTATAATGAGGACAGAGAACTAAGGCCTTGAAGGGCGGAGTCTAAGATAACGCATTATTCAGTAGACTATTTGTAGTTCGCTGAACTAATCTCTTTTGAGGAAACAACTTGTCGAAAAGCGTGACAAAATCTGAAGAAAACATAAAGCAGATGATAATCGACAGCTTGAAAGATATTGAATGGGATGTAATGCAGGGAAAAACTGATGCGGTGATGACGAAACTGGAGGAAGCGCAGAAGCTTACTCGGGAATGGATAGCAAGAAAAACATAGCATTAAGTCTCCTTGACCTGCAAACGAGTAT
>CAZJBY010000014.1:0-41634 GCA_964544495.1 uncultured Candidatus Bathyarchaeia archaeon | reverse complement strand
CGGCGACTTGGATTTTGAATAATCATAAATTGCGAAAGTTCATATTTTACATGAGTACTTTCAGGGAGAGGCGAGCAAGTATTGAGCAGACAAGAAGAGAAAGCCATTAACAAAGAATGTTTCACCGATTTTGAAGGCAAATTTCGCGCTAGGTTAGCGGCGGTTATGCCGCGGTACGCTGGAGGCGACGGCGGAGACTCCAAAGTCACAGGAACCAGTGCGCGGTACCATTGCCGAGTGAAAATAGAGTACCAGAAGGATTTGATGGGGCTGCTTGAAGAAGGCATGCTGTTGGCGGTGAGGAACTTCAAGCATGCCGAGGAAGCCTCGGAGCGGTTTACGCTTATGGAGATTAGCCGTGTTTGGCCTGAACACTTCGGCTTGAAAGGATTAAGCGACCACGGCTATTACCCGATGCAGTTTGAAATAATCGAGCAAAGCGAAGAGGATTGGCAAACAGATGACAAGTCCACGATGATGATTCAAATCGACGCCATCCCCATCAACTACGACTTAATTGTACGTGCTGACTGCAAGTTTGAGTTTGCCAAGGGCTTCTCTTACCCGATTGTCGGCAGCCCAATTTACATTCTTAACAGCGCCATGATTAACCGAATGTATAACCAGAAAATCGCCGCCAAAATGGGCGTTGACCCCCAAAACACGGTTGAGGCCGCGCATCTTGACCCGCGGGTGGGCGTAATTAAGATGTTTGAAGCCAGCGAAACCAAAATTCCCATCTACGTTGACTTCGAAAAACTGATTCGCTATCACTTTGGAGTTTTCGCTTTTACTGGCGGTGGAAAAAGCAACTTAATGTCCAACATGTTGCGGCGGATAATGCTTCATATGAACGAGAAGAAGATTGTAATTTTTGACATCAGCTGCGAATACGCGTTTCTTTTGTTGGATGTGCTTGCTGACCCCGCTGTGAAAGCCAAGTTAATTCTGGAACACCGAATCAACGCGATAGACCAATTCTATAATTCAGTTGTTAAACCACGTGAATATGAAAGTGATTTTCGCACGAAAAATGGTTTGCAGGCAATCGTTAACCAAGGTAAGCTATCCTACTACACTAAGCCGAAGCAGCTGATTCCCACTTACGCTCAGTTCATGTCGGAACTGGGCGACCAAAGAAAAGAGTCAAGTGGCAGACCTCACTACGTTAACGCTATTGACGCTATCTATGAAGAGGTCAGAATGTGGGTGGAGAACCAAGGTTTAAGCGAAAACCAGGAAGTCACTGAAGATTTCGTCAGCCACATCGACGAGGTAGCTAGGAACGCGATGGAGACTTTCAGGGTTAACGAAAAGGCAGGGTTATACGCTTGGGCAACTACGCGAAGTACAATACTGGACTTGTTCAAGCGAAGACAGCAAGACACGGACAAAGCCAAAGCGGGGTTAACAGTTGAGGGCATACGTGGGCTTCTGGAAGACGACGACACAAACCTTGTCGTAATTTCAATCAGCGACCCCTACACCATCAAAGAATTAGCCATTGCGTTAACACAAGACTTGCTTGTCCGCAGAAAACGCCGCTTCACCGTCAAACCTTACATTCTCATGGTCTTCGACGAAGCACAGGAGTTCATTAGCAGTAAAGAAGGCGGCATCGACGGCAAATGCTCCGCGCAAGTAGAAACACTGCTCAGGCAGGGACGCAAATACGGCTTAGGCGCCTGCATAGCAACCCAACGCATCGCCTACCTGAACACAAATGCCTTACAACAGTTGCACACCTACTTTGTGGGTACACTGCCGCGACCATACGACCGCCTGCTCATAAGCGACACCTTCATGATAGACAAAGGCATATTGGAGAAGACATTGGAGTTTGCGCCTGGCGAATGGCTATTAAGCAGCTACATAGCCACGGGCATTGAGAACGTGCCCATATTCATCAAGGCGGACAACGCAGAAAAAGAAATCGAAAAATACCTTGCTGGTACTGAAAGGAAGAAGCCAGAATAACCTACTGAAATTCAACAACGTAAATCTTAGTACGCAACAGCCTATTTGCCGTCTATTTGGCTCCTATTAGCGGTTCATTGCAGAAACCAGTAGGGGGTAGGTCCGTATTGGCGCGGAAACCGCCCAAAAGCAGCGCTTCGCGGAAACCATGCGGTTCAATATATATAAGGGGGGTATAGACTGCACCGAGCCACTAGAGAACACGCTAGTTTTATCTGTCAAGGACATGCTTTTATTAGCGATGTTAGAACTACAATAGCAAAACTGTATCGCATTAACGAAGGCATAAGGACAATGGTGAATCTCAGGGCGCAGGAACTTAAAATTCTCTCCACGTTAGAGCGGTTAGGCGGAAAAGCCTCAGTAGAACAGTTAATCAGCGAAGCCGAATTATCCGACGCTGCCGTAATGCGCGCAGCGTTAACTCTGCAGGAAAAAAAGCTCCTGACAATACACGCCGAACCACAAACAATAATCAAAGTTGCCGCTGAAGGCGAAGCACACGCAGAAAACGGTTTGCCAGAAAGGCGACTCGTGAAAGCCTTAGCAGCGCTGGGCGGAGAAGTAAAACTTGACAAGGCAGTTGCAGAAGCAGGCTTAGACCTGAAATTTAAGCAAATTGCATTAGGCTGGATTCTGAGGAAAAACTGGGCAGTTTACGACTCAAAAACCAACACGCTACTAATCGCAGACCACCTGCTCCACCAAGTCGCAGTTCCAGAAGGAAACGACGAAAAACTGCTTCGCTACTTACACGGCAAAAACCAAGCATCCCTAAACGTCTTAAGCGCTGAGCTGCAACCATCCGTGCAAACCCTGAAAAAACGAAAACTACTGACAACAGAAGTCAAAACCCACAGAATCCTCGAGATCACAGCCGCTGGCAAACAAGCCGCAAAACAACGCACAGCAACCGCTGAAAAAGTGACACAGCTCACGCCAGAACTTATAATCAGCGGCAAATGGCAAACCATGAAACTGCAGAAATACAACATCCAAGCGCCAGTCGCAAAAACGTGGCCTGGAAAGAAACACCCATACCTAAGCTTCCTCGAAGAAGTACGCGAAAAACTAGTCACATTAGGCTTCAAAGAGATGACAGGCACCAACGTTGAAACCTCATTCTTCAACTTTGACGCACTGTACACGCCACAGGATCACCCAGCACGCGAAGAAGTCGGAATCTACTTCGTAAAAGACCCAATGTTCGGCGACGTAAGCGCCTACAAAACCGCGGTTGAGAACGTTAAGGCTACACATGAATACGGCTGGTGCACTGGCTCAACAGGATGGCAATACAAGTATTCCACACAAGAAGCCAAACGCCTGATTTTGAGGGGACATGGCACATGCCTCAGCGCAAGAACCCTGTTGAGCAAAGACTTGAAGATTCCAAGCAGACACTTCTCCATCGCACGTTGCTACAGACCCGAAGTTGTGGACAAGACGCATCTCAGCGAATTCAATCAGGTTGAAGGCATAGTCATCGACGATAAGCTCACGCTCAAGGACCTGCTGGGCGTTCTGAAAAAATTCGCCCTCGAAATCGCAGGTGCAGACAGAGTGCGCTTCAAACCAGACTATTTCCCGTTCACGGAACCCAGCGTGGAGTTAAGCGCTTACAAAGAAGGTTACGGCTGGGTCGAGTTTGGCGGATCAGGAATTTTCAGGCCAGAAGTTACCTTGCCGTTAGGCATCGAAGCGCCTGTTATCGCTTGGGGTTTAGGCATTGACCGCTTGTTCATGATGCGTGCAGGCATGGATGACATCAGATGCATTTTCAGTCAAAACCTCGATTGGCTGAGGAGGAAAGAGGTGGCGTAAAATGCCGACGATTGAAGTTGATTACGCCGAGTTCATGCGTTTGCTTGAAAAGCCTTCAAAACATGTTGGTGGACACCCAGCGCAAATGAGCAGGAAGGAACAGGATGAACTCGATGACATCCTTGCGCTGGTCAAAAGTGAAGTGAAGCTTTATGACGGTCAAGAAGGCGTTCTGAGCATTGAGATTAAGGACACGAATCGTCCTGACTTGTGGGGTGTTGAGGGCTTAGCCAGAGCTTTGCGTGGCTTCCTCGAACTTGAGAAAGGCTCAAGACGCTATGAGGTTGACAAGCCTATTTTGGACGTCAACGTTGATGCTCAGCTTACCACGATTCGCCCGTTTATCTGCTGCTCGGTTGTTAAAGACGTGAAACTTACGGATGCAGTCATTCGTGGGCTTATGCACCTGCAGGATAAGCTTGATCAGACTTACGGGCGATGCAGGCAGAAAACATCCATCGGAATCTACGACTACAACTTGATTTCTCCACCGTTGAGCTACACGGTTACAGAGCCATCCAAAATCAGCTTCGTGCCGCTTGGCTTCGAGGAAAACCTGAACTTAGCGGAAATTCTGGAGAGGCACCCGAAAGGCGTAGAATACGGTCGCATAGTCAAAAAGCACAGCGTTTACCCGATTCTGCTGGATTCAAACCGGAGAGTGCTGTCTTTTCCGCCAATTATCAACTCCAATGACCTTGGCAGAGTCACGGAGGAAACGCGAAATCTGCTTGTGGAAGTCACAGGCACCATGCACCAGACTGTGCTTAACACGCTGGACCTTGTGACTTTGGCGTTGATTGACAGAGGTGGCAAGGCTTATTCTGCGAACGTACGGTATCCTGATGACTCGTTTTACGATTCTAAAACAGTGGTGACTCCTGACTTCAGCAGTAAGCGGATGGACTTGAGCGTGGAATACGCGAACAAGATTTTGGGTCTTCAGATCAGTGCAGAACAGATGGTAGATCTGTTTTTGACAGCGGGTTTCGGAGCGGAAAAAGTCAGCGAAGAAAGCGTAGCGGTGATGGTCCCGTGTTACCGTGTTGACGTGATGCATCAGGTGGATTTGGTGGAGGACATCGCTATTGCTTATGGGTACAATAATATTGAGCCTGTTTGGCGTGAACTGCCCACAACTGGAGGCGTGAGACCTGAGCAGCGGTTGTTTGACGTTTCGCGCGAGTTTATGGTTGGTTTGGGATTTCAGGAGGTTTTAACATACACTTTGACGAGTCCAGAGAGCCTTTTCGACAAGATGAACCGTGAAAAATCGCGACTTGTGGAGGTTGCTAACCCGAAAGTGGTGACCATGTCGTGTTTGCGGAACTGGCTTTTGCCGAGTTTGATGGAGTTTCTTGGCAGTAACCAGTCGGTGGAGTTTCCTCAGAAAATCTTCGAGTTAGGTAAGGTCACGCTTCTGGACGAGGCACGAGAAACGAAGACAAGGGATGAAGATTGGCTTGCAGCCGCGACAACGCATCCAACAGCCAGCTTCAGTGAAATCAAGTCGGCTTTGGACGCGTTTTTCATGAATTTGGGCGTGGAGTGGCAGATAAAAGAAACAGTGCATCCAAGCTTCATTGAGGGCAGAGTTGGCACAGCAGTAGTTGACGGTGTTGATGTGGGTGTTTTGGGTGAGGTTAATCCGCAGGTGCTGCAGGCGTGGAAACTTGAGAATCCGATGGCTGCCTTCGAAATAAACATGCAAAAAATAGCCCAAAACAAGTTAGCCAAGTAACCAGAAGGTTGCATCTAGAAGTGTTGAGTGGTTGCTGATATCTGTGGTGGGTTCTAATTTTGATGTGGAACTTAAGAATCCTTGTGGGGAACAGAAAGACCAATGCCTTAACTGTCATAGCCATTTCATGGCGGTTAGACCTCATATACAGGGTGTTGTTGTTACTAGGCGGTTTTTTAAGGATTTGAGGGATGAAGAGAAGGCGAAAGCGATTGTGCGAGACGTTCTTGACTGTTCCAATGCTGATTTTTATGAGTTGCATAAGTTTGAAAAGCATGTTGATGGGTGCATGGTGTTCAGAGCTAAAACGGAAGGGATGCACATAGTTTACTGCGTGGACAAAAACATGCGGATAATCTTCATGCGCGTATTCGAAAACTTCAAGGAGTACGAGAAGTTTCTAGACGACAAAAAAGAAATCAGCAAACTAATCACACACTCGTGACACAGCATGGGAGGCATGAAATTTTTGACAAAAAACACCGATGAAAAAACGGTAAACGAAGCCGAAGAAGCACAAGACGAAGCCTTGGAAAAAGAAGATGAAAAGAAAAAAGCCAGACTCCGAAAAAGAGGACCATATCGAAAAGCACACGCAAACTGGTAAACAACCAACTGTTATGCTCGGAAAAAGATATACCCCCTTACATAAAGTAGGTTTGTTGCAGAACTCCATTTTAACTTGTGATTCTGCCCTGTTGTGTCATTCAGGTATTCTCGCTTATTGTCGATTTTCTTCCACCATTCAATTATTACCGTAAACTATTCAATTAGTCCAACCTTCATTTTTTCTCAGGTAGAAACCCTTATCTTCAACAAGGCAAATCTATTGCAGGAGTTTCTGCGTCAGTCAAGAGGGAAAATTTTTTCTCTTAGACAGACGAAATTGGAACTAAAAAAAGAAGGCTCTCCTTGAGCAGGACCTAAATAATGTCTGAACATAAACCTGAGTGGCCTGAATATGGCGACCTTGTAATAGCTACGATAGAAAAAGTGGTGGATTACGGAGCCTATGCTAACCTTGAAGAGTACAACAGACAAGGTTTACTTCACATCTCCGAAATTGCCAGCGGCCGGGTAAGAAAAATCCGCGACTATGTTCGAGAGAACCAAAAAATGGTACTCAAAGTTATCCGTGTAAACGTTGAAAAAGGCCAAATTAACTTGTCGCTTAGACGCGTCACAAAACGCGAAAGAATTGAAAAAAACAAAAGCTGGAAAAAAAACCGCAAAGGCGAAGCGCTCCTGAATGAAGTAGCAGAAAAAGTTGGTTTACCCATACATGAAGTCTACCAGAAAGCTGGAGTAATTCTCGAAGAAAAATACGGCTTATACGAAGGGTTGGAAGAAGTAGTGAAAGAAGGCTTAGAAGTCCTAACTAAGCTCGACATACCTGAAGATCTCGCAAAAGTCATTGCCCAAGTTGCAGAAGAACGCATAAGGATTAAGATGGTAAAAATCAGGGGCGTCCTTGAAATTCGCTGCATGAAGCCCAACGGTGTTAAATGTATCCAAGAGGTATTAATTAGCGCTGGGAAATCACATAAAGCTAAGGACACCAAAATCGAATTCTACGTAATCGCTGCTCCCAGATACAGTTTAGAAGTTTCAGCTGATAATTGGAAACGTGCGGAAGAGCTTCTCGAAAAGGTAAGCGAAAGTGTGATTACGAACATTAGCAAGGCGGGTGGACAGGGGTCTTTTACGAGGGAGAAATAGAAAAGGTGAAACCTTGAGAAGTTCCAATGAAAAAAGCATGTGGGGTCAGGTGGAAAAACTTGGCAAAGGCACAAAAGCGAATTATGATCCTGACAAGAAAATTATTACTTTTTGCTTCAATAGAAGCCCACAAACATCAAGCGAACTTTTGAGAACATTACGCGAACGTCTCATAAAAGAGCTTAGAGAATTGGGCTACGACGGTCGAATGAAGTACAATGGAGAAGTAGTTGTAAATAACGTTGCAGAAGAAAATGTAGTTCTTGTCAAGAAAAACCACAAACTCATAATCCACTTAAGCAAGAAGCAGGTTGGAGAAAAAGAATAAGAAAAGAAGAAAGCAAAACACTGAAAAAGAGGACTATAGGGAAAACCACATGCTAACTGGTAAACAGCTTAGAGATTGTTGCGATTTTTTGTCTATACCCCCCTCTATTATAGAGGTTCAACCGTTGTTTTGCCGAGCACAACAGCCTTAAAACTTCAGCGCTGTTACATCACGAAACAGCGGAATGCCGCCGTACATCGAACATTTCTCGCTAAGTGCACGTTTCAAATTATCAGCGCGGATGACCCACCACGCTGAGGTATAGCACGCTTTCTTCTGCACCGTCAACGCCTAAGGTTTGGTTGATTTCGTCGTCGAAGAAGGCTGCGATTTGGCAAGAGCCTAAGCCGATGCTGGTTGCGGCTAAGGCAAGGTTTTGCGCTATGTGTCCCGCTTCTAAATACACGTATCGGTAGGCTCTTTGCGCGTATTTCCACTTTGACCTTTCAAACACAGCGGTCCAAATCAGCGCAACTGACGCTTCGATTAGCATCTTCTGTTCTAACGCCTCACGTGCCATTTTTTCTGCGAAATCTCCAACCTTCAATGTTTCCAGTGCATGTGCTTCTATGTTATAGTGGTACAAGGCTTTCTGCAAGTTTTCCACGTTGTTGACAAGAAGATACGTTTCGATGGGGTACAGTGCTCCAGCTGATGGTGCTGTGCGGAATTCGTAACCTTGTTCCCTCCTGTGAACGCCACTGGAAGCCCATAACAGAAAAGACAAGGCATCCAGAGACAACGGTTTAGGCGAGAATGAACGTACGCTTCTGCGCTTTTTTAAAGTGTCAACTATGGACAGTGCTTCGGTGGGAGTTTCTCTGGAAAGCATCATTGTTTTGGCTGACGGATACTTCTTGTAAAACTCTGGTTTGTTCGTCCAGTCCATGTAACCTCCGATGAGTCTTTCCCGGGAGTGTTTTGTGTTTTTCTGAAACGCGTCTCCGATTCCTTCAGGTATTATGTTCACCTGAATAAAAGCCAATTCTTCGCCTGTATTTAACTAATTACGTTCAAAGTGCGGCGCATCCAACTGCTGTTGTGGCTGCACAGTCACATATTCTTAAAAACATTTATTGAGCAGTATGTGTTAATCAACGATGTGTTTTAGGAGGTGTGCCGTGAATGTCTGAATCGGAAGTTAACATCACCGAAAGGCTGCAGAAAATCGGGCAAACTGTCCAAGAATACAAGGACACTATAGTTAACCATTTCAAGGATATGGAAGTAGACGTTAAAGACTGGAACTTTACTGTTGGAAAAACGGAAAAAGAGTATACGGTTGAAATTTCGGTGAAGTTAGGTATCAAACCAAAAGCTAAGGAACAATAGTATTCTCACTTTTTCTTTTCTTTAATTGGCCCTTTGAAGCTGCTGATGTTTTCTTCGCAGATACTTTTTTTCCACTTGCATAAGCCATTGACTATTTCGCTAAGGTAGTACTCAAACTCTTCATTCGACAAATCGCTGGAACATTCAACACGGTACACGATTTCTCCTTTCTCTCTGCTTGCAGTTATCACAACCAACACATTATCTTCGCTCACGTTTTCCGCCTCAAGCTTATTTTAAGCAGTTTCAGATTTAAACTGTTCTAAACTCTATAGAGTGAACCAAAACAGATAAAAACTCGCTTCACATCCAAAAAGGCATTAAACGTGAGAGTTGCATATGCCGTCTGAAATCTTTGATGTAGAAAAGTTCGTGGCGATGAGCGCCAACGCCAAATACTGCTCGGTTAAAAGACTAAAAGAAACTGTGAAGCTAAAACTTCGCACACCAAACACACTCTACACTTTAAAAGTGGAACCTCTTAACGCTGATGAAGTCATCAAGAAACTCAAATGCGAGATTCAAGAACTTTAACCTGCTTTTCGTGAAAGTACGCGTTCTCTAGTTCTCGGAGCAGTCTATACCTACGTGCATAGCATGCATCAGGTAAAAGTGGTTTTGGCGGCAGCTTCGGCTGGAACTACGTTTTTAGGCATTGAATATTGGATATGGATTGCGGTAGTGGTTGTGGTTGCTGCGGTGGGGTTTGCTGGCTTCCTTTTTTGGCGGAAAAAGAAAAGGACTTAGGCGGCGCTTAACTGCCGTTAATTAGCTATTCAGAGCTTCTTCAGTATCGACAACGCGGCGACGACGAGAAACACTATTCCAGCCCAAAACAGACTACCTGTGAAAAACCACACCACAAGTGCCAGAAGCACCGCGGGAATGAGCATAAGAAGCAAGCGGATAAGCAATATAATTATTATGCCAATTATGACGAGGACGACAAGAGCAATTATGTCGATCTGGGGAATGGAATCAAAAATGCCCAAGACTGCGTAAACCAACGCCAAAGTTATGTTCACAATAATCCTCCTCAAAAACAAAGAGGCAGCTAGATGGTAATATGCTTTTCCAGAAAAAGAGGCGTGTAGCGCTTCAGGTGCTTGTTTTCGTTTTTATTTTTGGAAGGATATCTTTTTGCATCTGAACAACGCCGAACGTTGTAATCCTGAACTTCTCATCAGCCGCCTTCGTTACCAGGTCGCTTTTCACGAGTTCGCCTAAGCGGGTGCTGGTTATTTTGCCGCTTTTCCCAAGTTTTGCTTGCAACTCCTCTTTTGAGAGGGCGTCGCTGTCTGTCATGCCCAGCTTATGCCCCAGGTAGGCTGCCAAGAGCCAAAGCGATAAAGTCTCGTTGTCAGTTAACTTGTTCTTTGGCACCAGCAAGTTTGCGCCTTCCTCTGAGAAGGCAATCAGGCTTTCACAGTCTTTGGCGAGGTTTTGCAGGTCAACGCTGAGCCTGAGTTTATCGGCGATTTCAAAGGAGGGAAGGAACTCGCTGAAAAACTTGTTTAACAGAAGCCACGCTTCTTCTAAAGGTGCAGAAAAAGTTTTTTCTAAATCCTTGTATTTAATGTGGACTTCAACCTTAGCCGGTTTTTCTGTCAACTCATTTTTCCTCTGAGTTTCGATATAACCTCATCTTCAATCCATTTTTCGCCTTGAATTGTCAGCTTAAATTCTGTTTTGTTCGGGTCAGGCTTGAACACTTGTCCCCGCTTGGTCATTTCATTTAATCGGGCGGGAACCATGCTTTTAATGCCGCTGGACTCCAGCAGCCTAGTTATTTGCGCAGCCGTGTTAGTTCTTTCCTCTGAGGCGTACAGGACCAAACCCACTGCCTCGTAATGGGTAAGTTTTTCCCGCGTCACTACCACTGGGCCCTCGGTTGTTAGCTCAACGATGCCCTTCAACTGTGCTCCTGAAGGCATCAGCCTGTTCGAAACGAAGTCGGAAAGCTTCTCCACAAAGTTCTCCGGCATAGACTCTAGCATGCTTAGGATTTCTTTAGGGTTCTCTCCTTCAATGACGACTTCGCCGAAGGGTGTTTTTATGCGCGCTTCGATTCGCTTCACGCTGCTTTCCCTCCAGAACTTGAAGGCTTCTCGTCAGCAAGTATGTAGACAAAACCTGTGTTCGTGTTCCAGCGCCGCACCATTCCCTTGTCGGAAAGCTTGTTCAGGGTTTTCTCTAAAGTGCGCTGAGTGTACGTGATTTTGCTTGCTTTCATGGCGTCGTTTAGTTCTTCCATTGTTCTCGGTCGCCATTTGCCCCAGTCAGTTTCCAAGAGCTTAAGAACCGCGTCTTCACAATTGCCTGCTGACGTTATTTTCGGGTATGTCTGTGCAGGCGTTTTGGATGCTGCTTTGGTTTTGGTTACTGGCTCCGTTTTCACGGTCAGAGTTGCGACGGTTTTAGGTTTTACGTTTTCAAAGGCTTTGTGAACGTTGGTTACTAGATTGGTAAGGTCTTTGAGGGTTTTTGTTACCTCTTCGTAGTTCCCTTGTATTTCGACTTCGTATTCGCCTATTTTGAGGCGGAAGGCGAAGTTTCTGGGTTTTTCTTTGACTGCTTTTTTTGGCAATGTTATCCCTCGGTTATACACGTATGTTGTGCTTTTTAGGATTTGCGTCTGTAGAATATTTCGGAATTGGAATAAACTATTATATAGTAAGATACGCTATTCAAGTTCACACGCGAACACAGCAAACTAGGAGCATTTCCCCTTGAGAAAAAAAGGAATAGCCATCTGGGTCTTCACCACTTTAACCTTCATATCTCTTATGCATCTGATCGACGCCGCATCAGCCTTATTTTTCAGCAACCCCATACAAATTCTCCAACTCTACCCTTTCATAAACCAGCTTCAAATATCAACAGACCTCTACCTCTACGCAGCAGCCTCTTCAACCGCCGTACTGTGGGCAATGACGTGTCTAGTAGCGTTCGACAATCCTGTAGAGGAATTCCTGAACAAAATTCTCTCAGACGCAAAAAAACAAACCACAACAGAAGCTCAGCTCTTGGAAAGCAAAAGCGAAGTCTTCGACTTAATGTACGAAACCATTGAGTCAGACAGCGAAACACTCGCGCAAGTCAAAGACCTGATGCGCAACATGCGAGCCGAAGTCAAGGATATACAACCAATAAAAGAAACAATGGAAAAAACAAGAACCGAACTAAGCAGCTTAAAGCGAGAAATAAAAACACTCGAAGAAAAACTTCTCTTTACCATAGTCTGCCCAGCCTGCGGAAAGATGCTGCGACCAGACTTCAAGCTTTGTCCCTACTGCGGCGAAAACATAACTCTTCAAGAAAAAATCGAAAAAATAGAAAAAATGGTAATGGCCAAAGACGCAAGCAGACTCGGCCGCTAGCTTAATCGTTCCTTCAGAAGCGCGGTGACAACTGCGGGGTCAGCTTTTCCCCGAACTTCTTTCATCACGATTCCCATGAGCATTCCGAAAGCCTTCTTTCTTAGCTGGTCAACAGACTGGCGGTTTTCCGCAATCATCCGGTCAACAAGCTCAGCCAACTCTGCTCTCGATAGCATTTTCAGCCCAAGAGCGTCAACCGCGTCTTGGAGGTCTTTATCTTCATGCTCGGAAAGCCAACTGAAAACGTCTGCCACAGCCTCCTTTGTAAGGGTTCCAGAGCCGACACCTCTGAAAACGTCCATTATTTGGTCATCTGTGACGTTCTCAACTGCGACGCCGTCGCGTCTCAGCGACTTCAAGGTTTCGGTCAAGAACACGGCAACTGTTGTGGCGGCAACACCAGTTTCCTTTGTGATAGCCTCAAACAGCACACCGTATTCTGAATCAAGAAGCTGCTTAGCCAGCTTTTCGTTCAAGCCGTACTGCTTCATTAAGCGTGCTTGTTTCTTCTCTGCTGGCTCAGGCAAGTTACCTCGAATCTTCTCCACAAGCTCGGCGGTTATCAGTGTTGGCGGAATGTCCGTTTCAGGGTACATCCTCGCTGCGCCAGGTCTAGGCCGCATATACCGCGTTGTCCCGTCATCTTTTGCTGTGCGCGTCTCCGCAGGCACACCTTCTACAGCTTCTTGCGCTCTTTCCACAACCGCCTTCAAAGCGTCGTGCACGTTTTCAGAGGTGTCGGCCACGAAAACCACCGCGTCTTCCTTGCCGGCGGCTACTGCTTCGCGCAACGCGCCCAGCTCTTCAGCGGTGACGCCGTAAGCGGGCATTTCGTCGGTGTGGAATATTCCGCCGACTCTGCCCCAAAACTTCGCACGGTCAGACAGCTCTGTTCCAACACGAAAGCCCGGCATGAGTTCCCGTTTCAGAATGCCGCTGAACTTTGGGAGCTTGACGGCTGCAACCTTCTGGCCTTTGTCTAAGGCTTTGCGGATGACTTTGCACTGTGTTTGCCTGAAAACTTCTGAAACGTCAACGAACTTCTCTTTCAGCGCTTCGGGTTTGACGCCTCTTTTCTGCAGTTCCGCCTTGACCTGTATGAGTCCGAGCTGGCGCTGAAACTCGTACTCAACAACCTTCGAAATCAGCTCAAGCTCCTGAACGCCTTTAATCTCGATCAGTGCGCCGTTTGGCAGAGACACGTTCAAGTCCTGCCGTATGGTGCCTAAGCCGCGCATGGCTTTGCCTGTGTCCCGTAGGATTCTGCCTATGGCTAACGCGACTTCCTGCGCTTCCGTCGGCGAGTAAATCACTGGTGCAGTGGCAACCTCAATAAGCGGAATTCCCAAACGGTCGATGCGGTAGCAGATTGTTTTGCCGTTGTCTAAGGTTCCTGTTTTGCGTGCCGCGTCCTCTTCTAGGCTTGCTGCCTGCATTGGGATGGTTTTTTCTCCGACCTTTATCCAGCCGTCTGAGGCGATGATGCAGGTTCGCTGGAACCCGGTGGTGTTTGAGCCGTCGATTACTGTTTTGCGCATGACGTGCACTTCGTCAATAGGCTGCATGTTCATCATTAGCGCTGCGGTTAGAACCACTTCCACGGCTTCCCTGTTCAGCGGGTGCGGTGGCTCCTCATCCATTTCCACAAGGCAGGACGTATCCCTGTTTGCCTCGTACTGAATCTTTATGCCTTTCTGAAATTCGAAAAACGCGGCTGGGTCCACTTGACCTAGCTCGCTTTGGGTGGGTCTAAGCCTGCGCAGAAAGGTGATTTCAGGTTCTTCCTTGAACAGCGCGGGGGGGCAACCGCAGAACAGCTTCGTGTGGGTGTTGAGTTGCTGGTGAATTTCTAAGCCTACTTTTAAGCCGACCTTGGCGTAGTCAATTTCCATTTTCTTCTTCTCCTTTAACGCCGATTTCTTGCGGCAGCGTTCTCGGCGAAAACTCGCCCGCAACGTTAGTCTTCAGAAGCTTTACCGCTTCTTCTGGGTCGCTGGTTTGACCGAGAACCCACATGAGCTTGACCAGCGCGGTTTCGGGAAACATGTCTTCAAGCGGGATGACTCCCAGATTCAGCAGGTCGCGTCCTGTGTCGTACACGTTCATGTTCACACGACCCCAAATGCACTGAGAAGCCAACGCAACAACCACACCCTGTTTGACCGCGTTACGGATGGCGTTGAAGCAGTATTTGCTGACGTGGCCTAAGCCGCTGCCTTCAAGGAGTATGCCTTTGCAGCCTTTCTCTACATACCAGTCGATGACTGCGGGGTCAAGTCCTGGATAAAACTTCACAAGTGCAACCTTTTCGCTGAACTTAGGCTTCAGAACAAGCTTTTTCGTAGCGTCGCGCTTTTGGTAGTCATCTGTAAGCATTATAACCTCGTTGTTTTTTACTCGGGCGATGGGCGTGGCGTTTACGGGTTTGAACGTGTCCCTGCGGCTGGTGTGGCATTTTCGCACTTTTGTACCCTTGTTAACCACGATTGAAGTGTCTGAAAGCGCTTCGTGCATGGCTAAGCCAACTTCCGCGAATGGTCCTCGGGTTGCAGCTTGAACCGCGGCGATGAGGTTTGTGGCGGCGTCAGAGCTTGGGCGGTCCGATGAGCGTTGCGCGCCAACGAGTATAACTGGGACTGGGAGGTTTTGGAGTGCGAAGCTGAGTGCTGCGGCGGTGTAAGCCATGGTGTCTGTGCCGTGGGCGATTACCACGCCGTCTGCGCCCTGCTTTATGTGCTCTGCGACGTTTTGAGCTAGCTGAGTCCAGTGCTGCTGGGTTAGGTTTTCGCTGTAGATGCTGAACACGATTTCCGTCTTCACGCGGGCGGTGTCTGAGAGTTCTGGAACCACGCCGTAAAGGTCGCTTGCTGAAAGCGCGGAGCGCACGGCTCCTGTGCGGTAGTCTACGCGGCTGGCTATGGTTCCGCCCGTGCTCAGGATAACGGCTTTGGGCAACTCAGGTTTTTGCTCTGGAAGCGGTGGCGAGGCGAACGCGGGTTTGGCGCCTTTGCCTGTTTTCTCGATTTTCACGGTTGGCGTTACTTGCACGCCGACGTTGTAGCCGCTTTTCAATTTGACTACGACGTGCTTGTCGTCGCCTGTTTCTGAGCGGGGAATAAGGATGCCCTCGTACGTTTTTCCGTTGCTGATGACGCGTATGATGTCGCCGACTTGGCATCCTGCTTTCATGAGGGCGCTTAATGCTTCGCCCTTGTAACCTGAACTTTCCGCTTTTTCGCTCATTTCTGGTTCTCCAACAGTTCATTGGAAAGAAGGCGGTTTAGGGCTTTAACTTTATCGCACACCAATAAGCTCTTGTTATTATTGCCGCTGCAAAGAAGCCTTGAACAAGGTAAAGAGCGCCGAAGATGAAAAATGAATAAGGATGCTGCTGCCTGAACAAACTGGGCATGTGTAAAATTCCGTTTGAGTTCGGCACTCTGCAGATTAGTTCAAGGCATCAAACGATTTGAAAACCAATCAAGTCAATGCGCCAGCTTCGTTTTTTGGCTCCGTTTTGAGGTTGCGCCTCTTTTTGAAAGCGAATATGCCGATGGCTACGAGTGCGACTGCCAATGCCAGCAACCCCGTCCACAGAGCAAACAGGAGTACGATTGGCACCGGCTGATTGCTGGCGTAAAACAACGTTCCATCATAGTAAGGAAAGCCCGTATCGCGTACCATCAAATAAGCCATATGAAAATTGCCCTGGTGGTCCAGCACTAACGGGGCAGAGAAATCAAACAACCAGCCGGCTCCCAGTTGATTCAATGTTTGAAAGCCCCAGGCGGTGCCGTTCCACACTGCGTAAGTTACTGGCCGCGACAGGTTGTAATTTTTGGAGATGTAAGTAATATGGGGGTTATCGTTGGAGTCTAAGGCGATGAACTTACTGCGGCTCAGCACCTTGTCTATGGTTTGCGTGCTCCAGGCTGACCCGTTCCAGCTTGCATACATCAGCGAGTCAGGCGTGCCATCCAAAACGTATGTGAAACGCGGGTAGCCACGGGAATCCACAACAAAGTTTCCCAAGCTGATGCTTTCATTCGAAATCACGGTTTGAATGCTCCAGCTTGAAGTCTCCTCGGTTGCCAGCTTCACGTCTGAGTTAACGTCGTAAACGATGAAAGGGCGGTCGTTTGCGTCTAAAGCCAAGTACTGGAGAGAAACGCGCACAGGTGAGGTTTGAGGGCTGTCTGATGGTGGATCCACCGTCTGGATCACCCAGTTCATCCCGTTCCAGCTGGCGTACTTCAACTCGCTACTTGTCCCTGCGTAAGCTATGTGCGGGTTGCCAGCTGAATCCAGTGCTAAGGAGCCTGCGCTACCGTTATCCACGGTTTGGATGTTCCAGTTGGTGCCTGCCAGGCTGGCGTACTTCATGACGATAAGGCCTGTGTCGCTGCGGTCGCTGTAGGCTATGTGCGGGTTGCCAACGGAGTCTACAGCCAAAGACACGCCCTGCAACGTTGCTTTTTCATCCACAACCTGAAGACTCCAATCAACGTCTGCTCGGGCTAGCAACAGCAAAACTAGCGACGAAGCCAGCAGCATGACCGACATTACGGCGATGACGCTGCGTTCAGAAACGCGCATACTTACAGTCCCCGTGAACACCAAAATGTTGTGGGAGCATGGAGTATTAAATTTTATGCAACGTATTCAAACGTAGGTTCTATCCCGAAGTTCAAGCTATATATAGGGGGTATAGTCAAAAATAGCACGTCAGTTCCCCTGAACAAGCTCTTGTCCACAAAGCAACATATTCTGCTATGCTTCAGTCAGTTTCTTATTTCTCAGTTTAAGTAAAACGAAATCAAAGCTAACCTTCCGATTGTGAAGAACCGCTATTATTTCCATTATGGTGAATGCAGCGATTGAATGAAGCGGAATCCAATCATACAGGTACATTTGCGAAACCACTTCGCCACTAACCACCGACCGCAAGAACGCAACGCCTACACCGTAATAAAAGAAGAATGGAAGATTCGTGGCTGCAAGAAAAACCGCGGTTCCTCCAACAAACTTCCATAACGACTCCCTATTATACCACAACAGCAGCGGCACCGCAAAAAGCCCACACCTAGGGTCAAACACGCCAAACGCGAAAAACAACGCCGACAACCACGGCTTCTTGGCAAACCCAAAATACAAAGCGCCCACCAGAAAAACATTCTGAAGAATATGCGCGTTCGCCAAGAGATATCCAGCATAGTAGCATGGCGATACAGTCTGAACATGCAAGCTGAAAATACGATAATGGAAAAAACTGGCCATATCGTAACCTATCGAAGGCGCAAAAAGCAGCGGATCAACCACCACAATCACCGCAACCGCAGCGGCAAGAAAGAGATTCCGCTCTTCAACAAGCCTGTAAACAAAAAAAGCCAAACCCATAATCGAAAGAAACTGCACTATATCAAAAACGTTAAGCGCAATCTGATAGCTCACAGTGATAAAGGGCGCAAAAAGTATCAAGAAATTCGGAGTGTACTTGAAAGGTTGCGATTCCCCGACAATCGGATAATCGCTTGGCAGAGCACCATCATAATACACCTTAGTTGGATTATGAAACAACCGCCATTCCCCAATATAGTACGCTGAAAAATCCCGCGCAAGCGTTTCCGTCTGAGGCACAAACGTCTGAGGATACGCGAAAAGAAAAACACTGAAATTAAGCAGTACAGCTAAAAGAACAACAAAGATTATCGCCGTCTTTTTGGTTAACGGTAACTTCATTGGCTCTCTCCATACGGTCGCAGAAGCGCAAACAGTTGAGGAACTGTTTCACTAACGATTTATTTTTTGCGGTAAGCTGGCAGAAAGTCTTAATTACAAATAATTCCGTTCGTTCTAATCATAGGAGGAAAAACTGAATGCTAACTTGTCCACAATGCAACGCCACAGTTCCCGAAAACGCAGCTCATTGCAGCAACTGCGGAACCACCATAAACGCCCAAGCTGCATCTCAACCGCAAGCAGCCCCACAAGGCTCACCAGACAACCTGTCTGCACGACTGCAGAAAGCGCTGAGACGAACCGAACTGCTGAGCTATGCCGCAGCTGGTCTCGGAATCGCCATTCTCGCTGTCTTAATAGGAATCGCCTTCGTGTAAACACATAGAAAAACCAAAAAAAGCCTCTAAAGAGGTGACAAAGAAATGGATGAAACCAGTGAGCAGATGGTTAAGAGAATAGAACGATTAAACAAATTCCTAACCATAGCAGTTCTCATCGAACTTTTTGTCCTCATACTAATCATCTAACCGAAGCCCCATTCAAGAAACAACAAAAAATTACCGAAAAGCACAAAAAAGCCTCAATTTGCTTCTTCAACGCCTGCACAAGCTCACCGCAACATCTTCGAAACATACACGCCATCACGACTGTAACCGAACCGCGCATAATACTGCTTCGTACCCAACGCACTCATAACCAACAACTTCTGCACATCATAATCCTCCCGCGCCACACGCTCCGCTTCACCTAAGAGAACTGCGCCGTAACCTTTATGCTGCCACGCCCCAGCAAAATGCTTACCCACAGGCACCAAAGGACCATAAACATGCAGCTCCCGCACAACAGCAGAACGCACCGCATTAATTTCCGGCCTGTGAGCTTTCGCTGATGGAACACGCAAACGCAAGTAGCCGATTAGCACGTTGTTTTCAGGGTCTTCCGCTGAAATAAAAATCTCCTTTCCCTCAGACGCTTCATAACACGCGGTTAAAACGCGAATCCTATCCAAATCTGGAGCCACACCATCCACTGCCAAACGATGCCCAACTTCCCTGCACCGAATGCAACCGCACCTCTCTCCACGCTCAGCCAGCTTCCGCTGAACCAGCTGACGCAGGTTACTTTTGTCCACACCAGCCACAATAAGCCCTGCCGGAATATCACGCTGCACCCGCATCACCCGCACCCAAGGCGGCAACATCTTCTTAACTTCGGCAATCAGTTCCACGGCCTCCCCAGTAGTGTAAGGCCTGTAAACACCTTCACGATACCAGTCAAAAGCCTTCGTGCCCGCTATCACAAGGCAAGGGTAGATTTTTATCATGTCAGGTTTGAACGCGGGATCAGTGAAAACCCGTTGGAAGGCTTCCAAATCCCGTTGTGGGTTTGAACCAGGCATTCCCGGCATTAGATGATAAACAATTTTCAAGCCAGAATCCTTGGCTACGCGTGTGGCTTCGGTGACTTCCGCAACCGTGTGCGTTCTGCCCGCATAGCGGTAAAGCTCATCATCGGGGTTTTGGACGCCAATTTCCACGCGCGTCACACCCATGCCCAGCATGGCGTCCACATGCGGTTCCTTGCACCAGTCTGGTCGGGTTTCCACGGTCACGCCGACGTTGCGGACCATGCTGGTTTCCGCGTTTGCTTTTGCTTCTTCAAGGCTTGCGGATGCTTTGCCCGTTAACGCGTCTAGGCAGCGTTGAATAAACCACGTTTGATACACAAGCGGCGTGGCTGGAAAAGTTCCCCCCATCACAATAAGCTCGACTTTGTCCACACAGTGCCCAATCGCAGTGAGCTGACTGATGCGGTTGCGCACCTGCAGATAAGGATCATAACTGTTTTGGCTTCCGCGCATGGCTGCTGGCTCATGGCCAGTGTAGCTTTGTGGGACGCCTTGTGTGGGACCACCTGGGCAGTAGGCGCACGGTTCGCGTTGGGGGCATGGCTGCGGTTTGGTCATGACGGCGATTACTGTGACGCCTGAGATGGTGCGTGTGGTTTTTCTGCGTAGAAGGGTTAGAAGGTGAAGTTTTTCTTTGGGGTTCATGATTGCTATAAGTTTGGCGTTGGAGGGTATGCGGTTTAGATGGTGTTTGGCTGCTATTTGGGTTTTTGTGCGGTTTACGTCGTCGTGGGTTGGTGACGGTAAAAGCATTAGGGCTTCTATGATTTCTCTGGCTGCCTTGTCCGGGTTCAATGTTGATGTACCATGTTAAGGTTCGGAGAAGTGGTACATAAACTGCGCTGGCTGAAAACTAATTTTTGCCCTGAGAAAGCTTGCTGGTTACATCCAATTTTGCCCAGTTTTCCTCTGCAGAACTATGCGCTTTTTATAGTTACGCCTGCTTCTGGTCTTTGGGCTGAGCTTAATTTTTTCTTTAGCCTCAATTTTGGGCGTTTGCGATCTTACTTTTCCAGCTTTGGATAGTGAGCCGTGTGTTGGCATGCTCTATGCACCTAACGCAGATAAAACATACATGTACCTCTTAAACTTTTACTTGAAGCTTCGTGTTCTCTAGTGCTTGGCGTAGTCTATACCCCCCTTATATAAACTAAACTGCATGGGTTCTGCGAAGTGCTGTTACCATAACAGTGGGGTAGGGGTTGCTGTAGGTCTAACGGTCTACTTCAAGAAAACAAAACGCTGAACAGGATTCTAGAAATTTCTCCACTTTACGTTGGATTTTAGTATTCAGCACTGTTTGAAAGGTTAAAAACGCAGAAAGCACGCGGTCATAGTTTTACGATTTGGGCGCGTTTTCAAAAAGGGTGACTGTTCCGCCGACTTTTCTTCTTTTTGGAACCTAAATGTTATAGCTAACATAAGAAAGGAAAATATTTATTTAACTAACCAACGGTCGTCTTCGGACGCAAACGCTTTCTCCAGACCACTATGACCACGACTATCGCTATAGCCAGCAGGGCGGCAAGGAGGGGCGGGAACAATTCGAGAAGCCATAGAGGCGGGTTAGTGACGATGGCGTAAACGTGGCGGTCCAGCGAACTCACGAAGACCACGCCGTCCACAACAGCAGGCGAAGATAATGCTGGACCTCCAGGGTAATGCCAGATCTCTTTCCCGGTGGCAGCGTCTAAGGCGTAAACACCGTCAAAACTGACATAGACCATGCCGTCAACCACAGCGGGAGAAGAATATCCGACATTAACGTCTAGGGTGCTGAAGTTCCATGTTTGGGTGGGAACAACGGGGAGGTGACCGACGGCTCCAGTGTGAGCCAAATCATGATGACACATAGGCCAGTCCGCCCACACAAAAGGAACTGTTATGTTAGCACAAAGAAGAATTGCTAGTATCAATATGGGCACCCACGCTTTCCGCATGCGAACCAACGCCTCAACTTTTCTGTATGAAAGTGTAAGAATAAAAGTTTATATCCAGCAGCAGATTGAAAAAACCTCAAAATAGTTTTTCAAATAGCTATTTTACAGCCCAGCTCAGAACGAATCTTATGTAAGTTTTCCAAAATCATAAGAAAGGTAGATATTCATTTAACTTACGTTTAGGAAATTGAAAGTTACCAAGCGTTTTTAAACCTGAGAACTAGCTAACATAAGAGGAAAATACATATTTAATTAACCAGAAGCTGGGGATAGGAATTTAACCCCAACCACAGTGATTTGGCACCGCATAATTCTCTTTTTTGTGATTGTAGAACCACAACAACACATCGTTAATAGCGTCTTGTGACTTTTTTAGGGTGGAAGTGAATGTTGTGTCTGGACCGATTGACATAGTGCGTTCTATCCATAACGCGTTTCGCCGAGACCTTTTCCAAATTGACACTTCAGCCTTTAAGCTGGCGCGTGACGGCGGTGATTTAACGCCTGTCTTTGACCGTTTGCGCACGGTGGGGGAGGTTTTGGATTATCATGCGCAGGGTGAGGAAGCGGCGGTTTTTCCCGCTGTGGACAAATTAACACCCTTGGTGGCCCGGGCTTACTTTCTGGACCATCGGGAGCTTGACACCATGGTTGACGGACTGGAAGCGATGCGAAAAACGCCTGACCCTCTAATAACGGCGAGAGCGACGGCAGTTTTGGAATCGCATTTGAGGATTCATTTGGACAAGGAGGATGTTCATCTGTATCCGATTCTAAGGGAGCGGACAACGGAGAGTGAGCAAGCCTCAATTGTTGGACTTATGTCGAGGAAGGTGCCTCCTGAACGGTTTCCTGCTCTGGTTCAGTGGCTACTCCCATTGCTTGACTTTGACGACCGTGTCGTTGTCACGGAGGGTTGGATGAAGCTGATGCCGCCGCAGGTTTTCGCCGGTCTAAAACCGCTTCTGAGAAAGATTATGGTCGAAGATTGGGGCAACTTGGTTCAGCGAATACCAAACTTAGACGGCAAGTAAAATAGGCGTGATTTTTCCGAAAGCTTGGTTGGCATACATCAGTACAACAAATTACTGGAAGAATTGGAGCGCACGCTTTAGTTTTGATTCAGACCCAGACGGCACACGATACCTCGCAAAAGTAAACCACACAAAAAACGTGCTTAAAGTTTTACTATTTGGGCGTGTGGTACGCCTTCGATGTGAAGCACGGCTTCGGGGTGCACGTAGCCTTTGGATATGGCTTTTTCCACGCAGTTCTTGCCCACCAAGTTCACAATCGTCGAGTTCTCAATCATGCCCACCGCTTCCTCAACGCTGACTTTGCCGCCGTTGTAAAACTCGTCCTTAACGTGAAAGACAATCTTGCCTTCCCGCAAAGTCCTGCCAAGCATTTCGCAGTCGCAAATCGCCAAAAGCACGTTTCTGCCAATCTTCTTGAGGTTAACGTAGGCTTCCACGTTTAAACGCGCTCTCACAGCTGTTTAATAGATGACTTCGCGCCGCATGCATTACATACTAGAAATGACAAGCGCTTCTCCTTCACGATTTTCGTGTCTGGACGCTTGCAAACAGGGCAAGTTACGAAACTTTCCATGTACCGCTGCAGCAACCTTTCAAAGCTGTCCCGCCGAAATTTCCCTTGAAAAATCGCCCTAGAGTCATGGTACGTCGCGGCTGTAGCCATCTCTCGTGTCAAAAACTTCAGAATGTGCTGTGGGTCACGGTTCAGAACGTCAGCTACTTCTTTAAAATTAGAGATTATTGTACGCATGCCAATTGTTTGGATGTATAAACGGGGGAGTTCCAAACGCTCACGCTTCAAAGAAGCTTCTGGCATCTGCGAGCACGCACGCTTCAACAGTTCATCGTAGTTGTACTTCATTTGGTTCTCTCGCCAAAACATGTGGTAACATACTATTTAGAACTTCCGTTAGTGGATATATCTCCCGCGCTATTTCCCCTTTTTCTCTTGTTGTGATAGTATAGACATCTCTTTGCCTTCGGTGTATGTCTTCTCTTGCTGGTTATCTCCGTAAACTTGCGGGGCATGGAATTTATGCAAAAGAGGATATTGTTAGCAAGTATGAGGCTTGGCTTTTAGAGGGTAAATACATGTTTTATGTCATGAAAGGGAAGATTGGGTTTCTAACGCTGGCATTTATGAGTATGTAGCTGTGAAATGCGCTGAATACCAACATGACGACCGCAAAGGCAAGATAACGCTGGCTATGTGTTGGGTGTTCGCAAGAAGGCTTTCTATGTTTCAGGACAGTTCCGTAAGGCGCTCTCCGACTTGATAACGTCCATTTGCAGTTCTAAAACACATTTGATACAGATTAACCTCTTGGGAGAAGAGCTAAAACCTAACAGATGGGTGGTTCTGGGGTTCGTTAAAGCTATTCTGTAGGATTTTGACGTCTCAATATGGGCATTTGACCTTTTTGTTGAGCAAATAAACTCTTGCTTTGCAGAATGGGAAAAGTTAAATCAATTCAACTAAATAGGACCGCTTAACGCGCGCGTAACATTGTTTTTTATAGAAAAAAGCCTTACTAATTCTTGAGGCATAAATTTGGCAACCAGCGTTAAGATTCCTTGGGAAACTAGATTGGGTGATATAGGTGAAGATGTAATTAAAAGCAGATTACGCTATTTTGCAATTCCGACTAAGTATGAAAGGGATGTTGGAATTGATTTTTATTGTGAGTTACTAGAAAAAGATTCGCCATCTATTCCATTTTATGTTCAGGCAAAAGCAACAGAATATTTTGATAAGAATTGGGGTGCATCCATTAAAAAAAGAACAACTCAGTATTGGCTTACACGACCATTTCCAGTATTTTTAGTTGTATATGATGAAAACAATGACGAGTGCTTGGATGCCAATTGAAGAGCACCGATACGACCTTATTAATAGAATTTTTAGAGATACTACTGATACAGTATACTTCAAATTGAATAGGTCACGTATTTTGGAGAGAAGAAAAGAAGGAAATCTTGATTTCATAACAAAGATAATGGAAGCCTACCTCTCTATTGAGCAGTTTCACGGACGCCCTTCTTTTCAAGGGACAGGATATGTTAAAAAAGTACCTCCACCTCCAAGGTCAAATATCGAATTGCAGAACACAAGAGAAAACATTAGAATGTACCTGTATTCTCTTATCATTTATTATTTAGGAATGAAAGACTTGAAGACTTCGGGTTTCTACTGCAATTTTCTAACTCAATTTGATAAAGGACATTACAATCATTTCCTATGGTATGGTTTGATTAGCAAAGAACTGGGAGATACGAAAACAGCTAAGGAAAACCTTGAACTAGCGTTAGATATTTGTAAACGAGATAAGAATTGGCCAAAAGAATCTATGAATCAGATAATTGAATACATTAAGAAAGAAATTGATGAAGTAAGCAAACTCGCAAAACATTAAACAGTTTCCTGTCTTTCTTGTGAGCTAGCCAAAACCTGAAAGAACACGCAACAAAGCCTTGGAGCGAGCGTAGCAAGCGGGTCTATGCGGTCTGCCGAGCCAGGGCGAGAGAACCAGATTTTTCCGAAGCTCGCGCTTTCAAGAGAACAAAGAAAAAAGGGAAGATTGCTGGGTTGTGTTTAGTCGATTTTCCATATGCGTACTCGGATGTAGTTCCAGTAAATGTCGTTGAGGCCTCTATACAACGTCAGAGTATTCGATGTTGAGCCCACTCTCGCCAAACCAAATTCGCCTTCAACTCCCGTCTTAATCAAATACGCATCGGAGAGGCCTGCGCCAAACGAGTTTGTGTAGCCTGCTATGGTGTATCCTCCATCACTCGTCCGAACAACCGAATACCCAACATCAGAGCCTGTTCCTCCGTAGGTTTTGCTCCATTGCATAACTCCGCCTGCATTCGTCTTAATCAAATATGCATCGTAATTGCCTGCCGAGTTTGTGTAGCCTGTTATGGCGTATCCTCCATCTGTTGTCTGAACAATCGACTGCCCATAATCGTAGTCTGCTCCTCCGTAGGTCTGATTCCATCCTGGATTGGAGACGAATGTTAAGCCGAAGTATCTCTGGTGCACACTGTCGCCTAGCTCTGTCTATCCAGTTACGTCTACAAGAACATCATCGTAGTTTAGATCGTGGTCTAGGGTGATGTATTGTCCTGCTTTGTCGGTTATGTTTATCCATCCGCTGTCATAATCCGGCAAGTAAGGCCCTTGCGGTCCAGGCACACCCTGCGCGCCTGCTGGTCCAGTCGCTCCCGCTGATCCTGTTGATCCTGTGGCTCCTGCCGGTCCAGCTGCACCCGTAGCGCCTGTTTCGCCTTGCGGTCCCTCCGGTCCTTGGGGTCCCTCTGGACCCTGCTGGCCAGCTATCAGCATCGTGGAAACGCCAACGGAAATTGCGCTCGCAGCCAAAATTGCAATCACAATTCCAGCGATAAACTTTGTCATAGATATTGTAGCTGCCGTCATTTTTTTCACTTAAAAACACTATATCGCACCAAATTGTTTTTAACGGCTTCTATCAATGGAAAACTCATTTTTCAGAAAAGCTTGTTGAGCTTGTTATTCACGCATCATTTTTAGCGATTTTATTTAACACTTGCCACTCAAGAAACCCCCATGCAAAAGCCACAACTGAAACAATATTAATTTGAAAGTCACAAATTTATTATTGCAACATACACAGAGGATAAACATTGACAGAACAGCAGAAAACAACCGAAATCGCCAAGATCACCCAGCAAATCGACGCGTTAAGAAAACAAGTCAGCAACGCAACCGCTGGAACAAAATTGCATGTCGAAAAAAGAGACAAACTGAACGAGCAATTCAAGAAAATACGCTTGGAAATCCGCGAACTAAAAAACGAACGTGACAACCTGAATGAGAAAGTAAAAATCCTGAAGCAGCAACGTGACGAGGCACGCGCCAAAATCAGAACGAACGTCGAAGAGGTAACGGCGCACAGCCAAAAAATCACAGAGCTAAGAAAGAAAACGCCAAAAACAAGCCGCCGAGAACTGCAAAAAGAATTCGACGATATCGAATGGAAAATCCAAACCACCCCGCTTGACAGGCAAGAAGAGAAAGAGCTAATAGAAAAAGTCAAGCAGCTCGAAACGCAACTTAACGTTTACAAGAAGATTGATCAACACGCCAAGAAAATTGCCGAACTACGGAAAGAAATTGAAACGCTTGAAGCAAACGCGGATACAGCCCACCAAGAACTAACCGAAACAGCCAAAAAAAGCCAAGAAATCCACGCGAAAATGATAGCCAAAATCAATGAATCAAAAAGCATCAAAGGCGAAGCCGACAGCATGCACGGCGCTTATATCCAAGCAAAAGAGCAAGCTAGACCTTTACATGAAGAAATCAAGAAATTGACAGAACAAAGGAAAAAATTACAAGACGCTGTACGCGAAGAAGACGAAAAAATAAAGAAAAATGCCAAAAAAGCTCTTAAAGAGAAACTTGAAACTCAAGCAAGGGATAAGCTGCAGCGCGGCGAAAAACTGAGTTGGGACGAGTTTAACCTGCTTGCAGACGATGAATCACAAGACCCAGAAACACAAGATTAAAGTTAAACCTGTAACGAAAAGTAGGAACAGAAAATAGATGACTAAAGAAACGGAACAGCAAATCAAGAATCACATCCTAATTCTATGCGTTGACAGAGACGGCGATCTGGAAACAAAAGCAGGAATAAAAACGCCCCTTCTGGGAAGAACCGCAAACTTGGACGCCGCCGTTTCCCTAGCACTACGAGACCCAGAGGAACCAGACGCCAACGCCATGTTCGAAGCCGTCCGCCTCTACGACCGTCTACAAAGCGAAAAACAACCTGAAGAAAACTTTGAAGTCGCAACCATCTCCGGCACAGAACTGGGAGGAGTAGGCGCAGACCGAAAGCTGGTCGCGGAACTAGGCAAGTTGCTGGGTTCGTTCAGTGCAAATGAAATTATTTTGGTTACAGACGGCTATTCAGACGAAGCAGTTTTACCACTTGTGGAATCCAGAGTGCCGGTTTCATCCGTTAGAAGAATCGTCGTGAAGCATAGTGAGTCCATTGAAGAAACCGCAGCGCTTTTTTCGCGTTACTTCAGGCTCATATGGGAAAACCCCCGATACGCCCGCATAGCCTTAGGCATACCTGGACTGCTGTTTTTCCTTTTCGGCATCCTCTCCATAATACCCGGCGCCGTTAACTACTATCTCATATCCATAGTCCTTATTCTCGGCGGAGTACTGCTCGTCAAAGGCTTCGGAGTTGACAGAGAAGCCAGAAACATATACAAGTGGGCAAAAGAATACTCGCCTCCGCCTCTGCCCGTGCAAATCTCAAACTACTCCATAATCGCCGGAATCCTCTGCATAGCCGTCAGCACGTATCTGGGAGCATCAAGCGCCAGCAATAACGTGACTCCACTAACCCCTGATTTGGCTGGCTGGATCAGTGTGCTTCCCGATGTAGCGGCATGGTTCATCAAAGGATTCATGGACCTTATGGTTGTAGGCATAAGCATCGTGCTTTTTGGAAGAAGCATACGCTTGTACTTTGAACGAGACCCGCGACTACTGCGGAACATTGCCTTAGTTGTGTCTATTGTCTGGTTCCGTTGGATTCTGGATGCAACTGCAAACATCCTTATCCAGCCTGGTGTAGGATTCGAGGACCCTATTTTCTCCAACTTAGTTTTCGCCATAGTAGTAGGCATACTCATAGCCATTGCTTCAGTTCTGTTAGTGATCATAATCCACAGATCAACAAGAGGCTTCTTCCGGGAATCTGAAGGTGACGTTGACGAGTTTGGAGAAACCGCTTTGGCGACATCGGAAAAAGAGCAATAGACGTTTTTCACCCCGAATACAGCAAGCTTTAATTGAACCATCAAGGCTTTACCTTTGATAAAAAAGGAATTATCCTTCCCTTAAATGTGAGGCTCAGTGAGTGCTTAAGAAACTTCTCTATGTTATCGGCGCCTACAAACTTTACGAAAAATGGCTGTGGTATCAAGTGAAGAACGGCGCGAAACTTGAGCATATCGCCATAATCTTGGATGGAAACAGGCGGTGGGCCTCGGAGAAAGAGCTGAACCCTTGGCTAGGTCACAAGAAAGGCGCTGAAACCGTTGAGCAGCTTTTAGACTGGTGCGAGAAACTCGACGTGAAGTTCGTAACGCTCTACACGTTTTCAACAGAAAATTTTAGGCGTTCACCAGAAGAAATCGCAGAGATCATGGAGATTGCGGAGGAAAAATTCCGTAAACTCTTAACTGATGAGCGCATACACCGAAATAAAGTTCACGTTAAAGTCATAGGCAGAACAAACCTTCTGCCGGAAAGCCTGCAGCAGCTCATCGCGGATGTGGAGAAAGCCACCGAAAACTATGACAACCAGTTTTTAAATTTCGCTTTTGCGTACGGTGGCAGAGCCGAAATCGTTGACGCAGCTAAAATAATCGTCGAGAAGGTAAAAGACGGCGAGTTAACGCTTGATGACGTAAACGAAAAAACTTTTGAAAAGTACCTGTACACTGCGCACATGCCCAATCAAGAACCCGACTTGATCATAAGAACTTCCGGTGAGGAAAGGCTAAGTGGCTTTCTGCTCTGGCAATCCGCCTACAGTGAACTTGCCTTTTTAGACGTTTACTGGCCTGATTTCCGTTTGATAGATCTCTTGCGTGCAATCCGAACTTTTCAAACCCGTAAGCGACGTTATGGCACGTGACAGTTTTAGGCGCGTTTTTTTGCGCTTACAATAGAAATGACATCCCTGTCCTTCAACACAGTGTCTTCTCCGATTCTTTTTTTGCCTCGGGCGTCCACGGCGTAAATGAAGCTTTCGCCAAGTTCCGTGTGTATCAGATAAGCGAATTGACGCGCGGTTGTCCCATAAGGCACGAGATACACGTCAGGCAAGACTTGACCGTTGTGGTCAGCTAAATGCTCCACGTCTTCAACAGGGTACACGGTGATCATATTTAGGAGTTTGAAGTAAGCCATGTTTATGGCGTCTTGGACGCCTGTGGAACCGTTTTTAATCAGAATTCTTTCGCGTATCGTTTCCAAAGCTTTGCCTTGACTCGGGGACAGCTTTTCTGGATGCAGTATTTTGAAGTTGCAATCGCCAGGCTTGTAATCGATTAGCCGCTTTTCTGCCGCCCGTCTGAGTGCAAGTTCAGCTTCCGCGCAGCAGGGGATGACTGTGTAGTCGAGTTTTCGCAGTTTTTCCAAGTTTGCTTCAGCAGCGGGCAAGTCAATCTTGTTGGCTGCTATCAACATAGGCTTTGAAATTCGCCTCAGCCTGTCCACAAAATTTAAGAAGTCATCCTCGCTCCACGCGGTTGGTTTGTCAGCGTTTAAACCTGTTTTCGTGATGGCTTCGAAAATGTGGTTACGTTTTATGGACAAGCCGCTTAAACGTTCTTCAAGCACGCCGTAAATTTCTTTTGATTCGGCTTCGGCTGTCCGCGCGATTTTCGCCCAGTCTTTTTTGAGCACTGAAGCCATCCACATGGTTATTTCATGTTCTAAGAACTGCACGTCTTCCAGCGGGTCATGTTCGCCAGGCTTGCATATGCGTCCTTCGCAGTCTGTTCCGCCTGAAGCGTCAACAATGTGAATGAGAGCGTCTGCCCTGCGTATCTCATCAAGGAATTGGTTGCCCAGTCCGCGTCCTTCCCACGCGCCGGGAACGAGACCTGCAACGTCAATTAGCTCTACGGGGGCAAGTCTTATCCCATCAAGGCAGAGGCTGTTTTTTGGGCTGTCTTTCACTTTGAATTCTTCGTGGATGCAGGGTGTTCGGACGTAGCCGACGCCGCGGTTGGGTTTTATCGTGGTGAAGGGGTAACTTGCGATGTCAACTGGCGCCAGAGTTGCGGCGCTGAAAAACGTTGACTTGCCCGTGTTGGGCTTTCCGATTGCACCCAATAATCGAGAATATGACTTCTGCATTAAGCATTGTTCACCATTTACGTGTGGTATTAGCTGTGTAGCGCTATATGATTTGCGCTTCAATATCCTACATGTGCATAAGGCATAGATGCGCTGTTTGTTACAACTGTTTGGGATTGTTATGAGCGAAATACACTGTCCGAAATGCGGAAGCAAAGCGCCTGCTGACGCGGTGTACTGCCCTAACTGCGGAGCGCCACTTAATACTCAATCAGCACAGCAGACGACACAAATGATGGTTGTAACTACTCCGACTTTGTCTGGCTATCGCATCGTAAAGGTTTTAGGCGTCGTTACTGGCTTAACGGTTCGAACTAGGGGTGTGGGCGGAAAATTTATGGCTGGAATTGAAGGAATGTTCGGCGGTGAAGTTACCAGTTACAGTTCTGAGGCTGAAAAGGCGCGGAAAGAGTCTTTGCAGCGGTTGATTGATAAAGCCAAGGCGATGGGTGCAAACGCGGTGATTGCTGCGGATTTTGAAACAAGCGACATTCTTCAGGGTACGGCAACTCTGTTTTCGGCTTACGGCACCGCGGTTGTGGTTGAACCCACCAATGACACTGCATAAAACTTTTTTTGAAAAAGCAGCTTCACTGAATTTTTAGCTTTTATGAGTTGGTTTTTTCTGTAACGTTTGTCCAATAACAACAGTAAAAATATGTCTTGCGTGTACAAACGTTCTGTTTTAATGGAGAAATGTTTATATAAGATTTACCTTCTTGAACAAGCCTTTAGCAATAAGCTTTGGGAAAAGCCGCCCTGAGATGTTTAAACTTGGAAAAAAAACCTACCGAAAAGATTGATGACTTAAGCCTTCGAATTCTAAGCGTTCTGCAGGAAGATTGCCGCTTGAGCTTCAACAAAATAGCAAGAAAACTCGGAATATCAGTGGGCACGGCGTTCAACCGCGTCAAAAGCCTGGAGGAAAAAGGCATACTAAAAGGCTACACGGCGATTCTCGATTCCAGCAAACTAGGTTACAGCTTAACAGCCATAATTATGGTTCAAGCTGAAGGCAGCTACCTTGCTGATGTGGAAAATGAAATTGCCAAGACCGCTAATGTCGTCGCTGTTTACGACATCACAGGAGACTACGACGCCACCATTATAGCCAAATTCAAAGACAGGGCCAGCTTAAACTCTTTTATAAAAAACCTGCTTGCCATGCCCCATATCAAAAGAACCGTCACGAACGTTGCCCTCAACGTCATCAAAGAAGATCAAGGGGTCAAACTATAACCTTAAACAAAGAGCCAACATATTGTTTGCTAAGGAGAGAAAAACATGGGTCCAACAAGAATAACAGTGGCATTTGACCAACCAACCGCTAGTCTACTTGAAAAAATCAGCAAGACGAAAGGACTATCACAGAGCGAAATAATGCGACGTGCTCTGCGGTTTTATCATGAGAACCAAGCACTAGAAGATGCTGCAACTCGGAAAAAAATTTACACGTATATGGACCTATTGCTTGGCGGCGAACACATAATTTTGGATGTGGATCATTGGCTTCTTTTTCTGAAACTTGCTGAGGCTTCGGGTGCGGAAGGGTTCTGGGCGGAACATCGAGATGTGGCTAGGTCCCATACGGAGCAGCTGAAGACTAAAGTGCTTACGGCGGAGGAGCTTTTAACGCGGCTTGAGGCTTGCAACTTTTATAGGATGATTAAAAACTCGGAGAACGATTTTACTTTAGTTTTGGGGTCGGAGCTTCCGAAGAAGTTCGTTAAGATATTTCTTGAGGAATATTTTGCGGGCATGGGTGTTAAGGCTGAGATAAAGGAAAACCTGGCTAAACTCAGGGTCACTGTTAAGCGTTAGTCCATGTGACAAGTGTGCAGCTTTTAATCATTATTCCATACATGTTTTTAGTTTTTCATAAATAGTATGAACAAATCTTAACTACACTTATATAGAACACTCTACACTTACACGTTAAAAAACCAACAAGGTGAACATCTATATGAAAAAAGTAGAAGCAGTCTCATTAGAAGAGTTGCAAAAAGAAAGAAAAATCGAATGGATCGACATGGGCATCGAAGGACTAACAGACTTCATTCCAGGCTTACCTAAAGGTGACGCCATACTCGTAAGAGGCGAACCAGGCACAGGCAAAACAATCTGTTGCCTTCAGTTCACACACGCAGGAGCAGAAAAAGGCGAAAAATGCGTATACATCAGCACCGAAGAAACCCCTCAAACAATCATGAGAACCGGAAGAGAACTATGGAACGACTTTCCTTCCATGATTGAGAACGGGCAAGTAGCCATAGTGGACCTTTCCATCGGCGCATCATACGAAAGCGAATATGCACTCATCAGCAAGGAAGAAGCAGTAGACATGCTAATGAAAGGCCTAGACGCTCAACCAGGCGCCACCAGAATAGTCATGGACTCACTCTCATCACTAGAACGACGTCTCGTTGACCCCACCGACTTCCGTGAAGTTTTCATGAAACTCCTGCTCGAAGTCAAAAAACGTGGAGCCACCACATTATTCTCAGCAGAAGGCATCCCGAAAGACCCCAACATCACAGAATACCTCGTTGACCACTTGATATACCTTGACTACCATAAGCACGACGTCATCTGGACTAGGGTTTTCATCCTGAGAAAATCAAGAAGCTGCCCATTAAAACCGCAGATACTTAAGCTTAACATCGAAAGCGGCGGATTGTCGGTAGAAGAGATTCCAATCTCGCTGAAACCAGTGTGGTTCGCAAGCAAACTGTAGGGTGATGCAGATGGTAACACCTGCTGACGAAACTTTCGCGTCTATACAGCAAACATTCGCTGTAGGCTGGGCGCCAGTAGCCATACTAATAATGGCCACCGCAGGCTTCGCCCTACTCTACGCTGGCATAGTCAGAAAAAAGAACGTTGCTCACACTGTAATCATGCTGAACATCGGCTGGACACTGGCTTTCGTAATGTACTTCCTGATAGGCTTTCCAATAGCCTACTACACAACAAACCCAGTTTTGGGTTTACCTTCAGTAGCGCCAACCGTTGCTAACCCACTGCCTGCCGCGTTATCCACAACTGGAGCCTACGGCATACCCGCAAGTCCATTCGGATACGGAGACTTGGCACTGTGGTTCAAAATGGCAATGTTTGCTATAACTGCAATAGCGATAATTCCTGGCGCAACCGCAGAGCGCGACAAACTCTGGGGCTGGGTAATAGCTTCCGCAGTCGTAGTGGGATTCCTATATCCCGTAATAGAACACTGGGTGTGGGGCGGCGGATGGCTCAGCCAAATAGGCTTCATCGACTACGCAGGCTCAGGCGTTGTCCACTTAACAGGCGGCATGTTCGCTTTGACGGCAGCGTTTATCATTGGACCGAGGCTAGGCAAGTTCGGCGGCAAAAACAAGGAGCCACGAGCCTTCTTCGGTCACAGTTTGCCTCTATCAACAATCGGCGCATGGCTACTAGTGTTCGGCTGGTTCGGCTTCAACGTAGGCTCAAGCGTAGCAAACAGCCCTGAAACGATTAACGTCGAACTCGCGTGGGTCGCAGTTACAACAGCAATGGCCATGGCAGGCGGCTTATTCGGAGCAGCCGTAACTTCAAGAGGACACGCATTGACATCAATGACAGGTTTACTCGCAGGCGCAGTAGCTATCTGCTCAGGCGCAGCAATGATGCACCCGCTGTTCGCATTCATCACAGGCATCATCGCGGGTCTAATAATGACTTTCGTTCAAGGCCTCCTAGAGTTTAAGCTCCACATAGACGACCCAGCAGTTTGCGTTCCAGTGCACGCGGCATGCGGTCTATGGGGCCTCATCGCTACAGGGCTATTCGGCGCAACGTTCCTGGGCGGACACCCAATATACGCTGCAAAAACTGTCAGTGACTGGATCAGCCAAATCGGAATTCAGGCGGTAGGCGGGCTTTCCATAATAGCTTGGGCGGGCGGAACGGGCTTAGTGCTCTTCTTCCTGATCAACAAAGCTGGACTACTGAGAGCCCGCAAGGACGCTGAACTGTTCGGCTTGGATATTGCTGACCACAAGACATACGCGTACCCTGAAGACATGATGGACAAAGACTTCCCGTGAGTAAACAACAAAAAAGGAAAAATGGAGGAGAAAAAAAATGCCAGAACTACCCGAAACTGCCCTCGAAGATATTGAAAAGCTGAAAAAGCGAGTTCAACATCTCGAGTTGGAAGTGGCCAAGCTCAAAATGAAGATGTCCGGCAAGAAATGGCTTTAATTGCGGATCTCACAGAGAGGAAAAATATGAAGAAAATAGAAGCAATAATCAAGCCTGAAATGTTCGGCTACGTCAAAGATGCCCTTGCAACGGCAGGATACACAAGCCTGACAGATTACGAAGTAAAAGGGCGCGGTAAACAGAAAGGAATAATCACAACCGTAAGCGGAAAAACAATAAGGGTTGATGTCCTGCCTAAAACCAAAATCGAAATAGTCGTCGAAGACAAAGATGTCAAAGAAGTCACAGACATAATAGTGAAAACGGCGTGTACAGGCACCATAGGAGACGGAAAAATCTTCGTATCCACAATCGATGATGCAATCCGAATACGAACCGGCGAGAAAGGCTCCGACGCCATATAAAAGCGCGTCGCAATTATCCCTCTTCCTTTTTTAAAAAACACAGTTTTTGTATTTCTCAAACTACTCTTTGATTTCCCGAAATGAAAAAGGTAAGAAATAAGGAATTAAGAGTTTAAGGCAGTTCCTGCGGCATCTGCGGAATGCGGCTTACTCTTCCATCATTATCAATGTTAGGGTTGACCTGACTTTGCTGAGGGTTCTGACCCTTCGGGTTACCATTTCTTTAAGTTTATCCATTGTGTCGGCTTTGATTTTCGTGATTAGGTCGTAGACGCCATATGAGAAGTATGCTTCTTCTACTCCTTCTATTGACTTCAGTTCATTTAGAACATCGTCTTCTGACCCTGACTCCACGTTTATTAACACGTAGGCTCTCGGCATTTCCAATCTCCTCAAATAATCTATCGACTTCTACAGATTAAAACATTTTGTCAAATTAAGCTTGCACGTGAAATTTTTGCAAGGAAAAACACCTGCAGGCTTCATTAAGTAATCAATGCATTCATATTTCTATGCGACCTGCGGTGGAATTCAAACGGTGCCGCTGCGTGAGAAAGTAAAACATCAAAATCTGCGTTAGAGTAGCCCGACGTTTATGTCTTTTATTTTTCCTTTCCAGTCCACGACGACGGCGAATTTTTCGACCCACGGGTGCCCTTCCAGATCTATGGGGCAGGTTCCCCTGACCATCCAGCCGTCGCTGTGCTCTTCAACAACGGCAACATCAATCCTGTCTGTGCTCTTCTGCTTCTTGAGAAACTCAACTGCTATCTGGCTGGCGGCTTCCTTTGATGTTTGAGGCATTAAACTCTTTACACTCCAAATCATTTCTCTTAGGTATGTACTTTTTAGAACACCCAGCCTTAAACGTTATGAACGCTTAATTCTGATTCCGATTCAGTTTAGCTCTCCAGCATTAGATTTTAAATCATGAACACATCAAAACATAAGTGACGGCTCATGAGCGAAAAGAAACGTGTGTGCATTTACCTGAGCTTCATTTTATTGAAAGCCTCAGTGGTTGTCTAGGAGTTTTCTATATACTTAACTTTCTAAATGCAACTAAACACCAAGATGCTTAAATGGTTTAACCAGTGAAGAGGGAAAGGTTGCAAGGGGCTCTAAAACAAACCGAGATATCTGAATTAAAACCTTAAAAATCAAAGCGCCAATATAGCAAAAGGGGGTTTTAACAATGACGGAAACCGAACTTGCAATATTGGCAATCGCTGCTTTTCTGGGTATGCTTCTTAACGCAACTCTTGGATGGTTAAACTCGGGTCAATCGTTTGCCGCACGAAAATTTGTTTCTTCAATTCTTCGAGGGATTGTGACGGTTGCTTTAATAGTTGTCGGACTGCCAGCAACGATGCCTGCAGGACAAGCAATAGGTCTTGTGCAGTATTTTCTGGCGTTCCTTTCAGGCGCAGGAGTTGATTCGGTAGGTCACGAACTATCGGACATAACGGGAGTAAAGGATAGATTGGCTCCAAAACAACCACCAAACACGTAAAATGGTGCCATGAAAGCAATTGCTACATCAACAATTTTCCCTTTTTTTTAACGCGCGTTTGCGGGAACAGCTAAACTACCTCACCTCGACCACTTTTGTACAAAAAACAAAAAAGGAGAGGATGGGAAATGAATATACGGGTGATTTCTCCACGAGAATAATCTTCCACATGGACATGGATCACTTCTACACGGCAGTGGAGGAACGCGAACACCCCGAGTACAAAGGCAAACCCGTCGTAGTCGGCGCTGACCCGAAAGAGGGCAAAGGACGCGGCGTCGTCAGCACCAGCAACTACGAAGCCCGCAAAGCAGGTGTCAAGTCAGGCATACCTATCAGCCGCGCCTGGAAGCTCTGCCCAGAAGCCGTCTATCTGCCGCCGAACTTTCCCTTGTACATCAAAGTCTCCAACGAAATCATGGCGATAGCGCGGAAGTATGCGGACAAGTTTGAACAGTGGGGCCTAGACGAAGCCTTTTTGGATGTCAGTGCCCGAGTGAAAGATTACGGCGAGGCGGAGGCGTACGCCAAGCAGCTGAAAAACGAGGTAAAAGAGAAAGAGCACCTCACCTGCTCTGTGGGCGTGGGGCCAAACAAGCTCATCGCGAAAGTAGCCAGCGACTACCAGAAACCCGTCGGCTTGACCATAGTTAAGGAGGCAGAGGCGGAGGCTTTCTTGGCGCCTCTTCCTGTTCGAAGGCTGCTGTGGGTGGGACGCAAAACCGAGGTTAAACTCAAAAAGATGGGCGTAAACACCATTGGCGACTTGGCGCGTTACGACCCCACGGTGCTGGCGGAGGCCTTCGGCGTGATGGGCACGCAGATGCACCTGATGGCGCAGGGTATAGACCGAAGCGAGGTGGAAGAGAGAACCGAAATGAAATCCATAAGCCACGAAACCACCTTCGAAGAAGACACAGACGACGCCGAAGCCGTGCTGAAGACGCTGGACGCGCTTGCCGCAGACGTCACCAAGGAAGTGGGGACGCAAAAGCTTTTTTTCAAAACCGTAACCGTCAAAGTACGCTACGAAAACTTTGAAACGCACACCCGTAGCAAAACCCTACCATTCATAACCAACCGCCAGCAAGACCTGCAGAAAACGGCAAGGCAGCTGCTTAACGATTATCTTAAACGTGGCCGCAAAATCAGGTTAATCGGCGTCAGAGTCTCAAGTTTCGTCAAGGGCGAAAAGCAGAAGACACTCGTGTAGCCTGCTCTTCGTATTCGGTTGGGTCACGTACGCCCGCTTCCTTGAACGCTCTTTTGCGGTTCACGCATGCCTCGCATTTTCCACAGTGCCTTGCGCCATTAAAGTAGCAGGACCACGTAAGCTCAAACGGCACGCCAAGCTCCGCGCCTATCTTGATGGTTTCGGATTTGGGTTTGCCGCTAAACGGCGCTTCAATAGACATCTCCATTCCTGTTCCGAGGCACGCAGCAGTTTCAAAAGCCTTGTAGAACTCACGCCTGCAGTCTGGATAAAACGGCTCGTCGGAGCCTTGGGCGCCGTAGAAAATCTTGTTAGCGCACATCGCCGCGGCGTACGAAACAGCCACGGAAAGGAAAATCGCGTTTCTGAACGGGACGATTATGGGCTGGCTGAAATTTGACGTCATGGGGATGTCGGGGTTGCAGAGCGAGGTGACTTCGCCGAAGACCTCTTTTAACGTTGACAGGTCAATGACTTTGATGGGCGCACCGAGTTTCTCAGCGATTTTCTGGGCGCTGTCGGTTTCTTTGGTTGCCATTTGACCGTACTTGAACGCTATGGCGTTAAGGTCATATCCCTGCTTTTTAGCCCAGTACGCTACCGTCGCGGAGTCGGGTCCGCCACTGAGGACAACCACGCATTTTTTTGTTTCCTTCATGTTTATCTACCTGATTTCGTTTTTTTGTTTGCCTCTATTTTGCAAGCCATTTTTGGAGCACACTGGTTCTTTTTATTACCTTGAATAGGGGCCATCCGATGAGCACGCTTGCAATGACGTTTCCGATGGCCACGTAAGCCATGGTGGGAAGCAGGGGCAACGTGTAAACGTAAGACAGCATCCACCCAACCGTTACGCCTAAGACACCGGAGTAAGCGACGCAGGTTCCGATCACAGTATAATCCCTTTTAGTCCGTTTGTAAACGTAGAAGACCACGAAGGACATGGCAAACGAAGGTATCGTGTTAAGCAAGTCGAGCAAACCAGCGGGCGAGAACAAGTTAGCGGTGAATACTCCAAGCGTGTGACCCAGAACTCCAGGCAAACCAAGCAAAGGAACAACCGCAACCAGCGAGTCTGCGAGGCGGACTTGAATGGGTCCATAAGAAAAGCCTCCGAGAACAACAACTAACGCCGCGTAAAGCGCCGCATATACCCCAATTAAAGCTAAATCAGTACTTCGTATTTTCAATTGCATTTTGCCTCCCTGCTCCCGGGTTTTCTATTGTGGCGGAACGGGTGGGAGACACCACTCACCCGCCTTAGGTCTAACTAATTTTTCTTGTCTATTATTTATTTCTTCTGTTATTGTTTTCACCTCCTTAACATTCTCGTGTTTTAGATAGTTGGGTATGTGCATTTAGATTCTTCATGCATCATTTTCTGACTTATCCTTTTTTTTGTCATTCCTTGTTGGGATTGATATGTGTCCCTTCTCGTGTGCCTGTTCCGAGAGAGTAAACTTTTAGCTTCAGCGACCCTTGGCTGAAACAACGGGTAAAAGTTTACCTTGAGGACTGCGAAAGCAGAAGGCACTGCTTATGGATTGGCGGAAAAGACGTGGTGTTGGCTGGGTTTCATTCCTGTGTTGGTCTTTGACTGATCTTTGGGTTAAGATCAAAGTAAACCGTTTTCCCACCAACTTTCGCAGATTTAACATAGCTCTTTTTAACGAAATCGTTTAGAGCCCGCTTCTCATATTCGTTGAAGTATTCCTCAGGGATCATCGAGTTTCTTTCAAACTTGAGAAGATTAGTCGCAAATTTTCTGGGAACCATTCGAAAAGCTTTCTCTTCACCTAACGAATTACGCTTGCCATATTCTTCATAGATTGGAACAAGCTTGTCTGTGCATAACTCGGGTCCGCTTTCAGCATGGACAGTCGCGAAAGCTTCAATCGTCTCTTTACGGATTTTCAATTCTTCATTGCTTTTCTCTTCAACATTCATTTTTTGCACTTTCAAAGCTATTTTCAGCTACAACCAATGTTGTTGTAGACATGACAGCATCGATTTTTCGTATGCGCTCAAGAATATTGCTTTTCAGTTCGGCAACCGTTTTTGTTTGGACCTCTGCTACGAAATCGTAGACGCCGTAGGCAGTGGTATAAGCTTTATTCACACCGTTTATCTCTTTTAAGTTTTGGAGAACTCAATCTCGTGGTGACTCAAACTCGGTGTTTACTAAGACGACAGCTTCGACCATACTATCACAATTCACTATGTTCTTTCGGCATTTTAAATAGGTTTTTTCCTATAAATAACTCAAAAACACGGTTTTTGTTTACACACTCATTGTATTTTAAATAATCGTTAATAAAAAAAAGAAGTTATACAAAGCCCAAAGTCAAAACAATTTGCGAATATGTGATTCTATAGCGTGCATTTTTTGTGTGGAACCAACGTTTATAAGATATGCTGAGAATATTAGTAGTGTTTAGCTGGGGAGCAGGCTTAAAACAACTGCGACGAAGCAACGAGCAAACCGATCAAAATGGCTAAAGATCGGCAAGCGACAAAAACGGAGCTTCAACGGGCCAGACAATGTTTAAGGCTTAGACCCAGCTAGCACACACAGTATGGCTTTCCTTCGAAAGCCGTTTTTAGAGGAACCTGATGTCCAAATAAGTGACCATATTTCCAGTTTGAACTTAAACAATCCCGCATTGATATTTGAAATTTAAAGTTACACGAAGTTTTTTTTTACAAATGACTGTTAAACACCCCCATAGAATTCAACTTGAGCCCACAGATGGTTGAGCAGTCCGGAACATATTGGGTCACGTTGACTCTGAAGAATATTGGAAGCAAAATCTTAAGTGCGCTTGATGTACGGCTGAACTCTCTAGATTCATATGCAATCACCATCCATGGAAGAGGAAGGTACATCCCCACTCTAAGCCCTAATGCAGAGCAAGTTATGTTTTTCCAAATAGAAGCTAATAACACGGCGAGATTATACGTAACAATCAGCGGAAAAGAGAATGATACTCATTTTCGATGGGAATCCTTAGGCATGATATTCAAAGTTGGTGTGGAGGTTGCTGAACTTAGAAGCGTATTTGTGTTAACGGAGCCATATCCTCAGTTCGGCAAGGCTCTGACGTGTGAAGCAACCGTGGTCAGCAACAAAGAAAGTGCTGGATTAAGCTTAGAGTTTTGGCTTGAGCACCCTTCGGGAAGAGTTGAAGATTTGGGCAAGATGAAAATAAAGAAAATGTCTGCTGGAGAAACAGCCAGACAAGTAGTGCAGATGAAACCTGAGGAAGAAGGGGTTTACAGGGTGCATGTTTACCTTTACCATAAAAATCGAAGAATAGGCTATGAAACCGATACGGTTTGGGTAACATAGACCGAAGACTACAGAACATAGAGGAGGCTCTTGCTCTGGTCAAAAGAAGCGGCGGAAACCGCCGTTTTGACGATGAAAAAAAATGTTTCCGTGTTGGACCAACGTTTAGAAAAAGCCGGCTCTGATAAGTTGGATAAAGCAACATTAGCAGACATCCCCTTGGATGCGAAAAAAAAAGAAGCCCGAAAACCCCTGTTCCTCAATAGATACGAGTGATTATGAGAGCGGTCTCATCTTGGAGAGAAATATAATGTTAAGAAAAAAGAGTAACGAACTGAAAAATAATGTTGAAAGAAAAAGTACGAACCGTCTAATTAAGGAGAAATCCGTTCTTGCTGAAACTAAGAAAGAAGCGGCAATCCCCATGTCTTTTGCTGGTTTTCCCACATGCTTCAATTTTCTTAGGATACCCGCTGCCGAAGAGAAAACACCAAGCAAATTTGCCACCTGAAAGGGCAAAACACTCAGTAACCGTTAAACTTTGAGCTTTATCGCACACACATTTTAATTGGAAACTTGAAAACATAGTCGGTAGACTTCCAGTCAAATATTAACAGCCTTTTAACATTAATTAAGGGTAACTGACTGAAGCAAGACGTAAACTGAGGA
>CAZJBY010000013.1:0-42275 GCA_964544495.1 uncultured Candidatus Bathyarchaeia archaeon | reverse complement strand
TGTGCATGGTAACGTCCGCTTTAAGATAGCAACCAATCGAATGTTTTCTTCAGAATCTTGTCAATATGATCTGCAGACGCCTCAGCATGGAAATTGAAGTGAATTACCCTCCCCTTGCCATACTCGTTCGTTGTCACCGCAGGAATAGTCCCAGATGAATCCATTTTGGTCCCGTTCGCAAGGCTTTCGTACCATGCCAGAACTTTTCCAGTATTCAATCCAGCCACGCAAAAATTACCCCAGGATTTTCCAACTTGAAACTCTTCGCCCAAAGCAAATTCTCGCGGAACCAAAAGTTCATTTTCGCCAATTCTGATTACAGCTTGGTTGCACTCAATCAATTTATACTGTGTCCCAGAATAGCCAAGCAAATCGGTTAAAAGCTTCTTCTCTTCCGTAACTATCCGGTCAAAAGCGCAGAGTGATTGCCCGTTTCTAACGAAAGAAGAAATATTTCGAATCCACTTCTTAGGAAGTTTGACATCGGGAGTGAGAACCAAAAGATCATAATTCAAAAGCCCGCCCACCAAACTGTCAGCATCGTCTAGCTCGCTGAAAACATATGATTTGCGCCTCAACCAATTCTTAATTTGCTTCGAAGAATCGGGCAATCCAGTGCCAGACAAAACTCCAATCTTCACTGCACGAGTATGATAGATTTTAGCCCTGCTCAACGCATTTCTGCTTTTTGCCTCAAACCTGTTTGAGTAGATGCCTTTGCGAAGTTGTTCTTTTGCCGCCATAGGAAAAGTTAGCGACCGCGATTTACCAGGTTGAAGCATTTTTATTTTCGCGGAAGTTTTGCAAAGAACCAAACCCGACGTACAAACAGACGAAACCACGATACCTTCGGCTGGACGAATTCCCGTGTTCGTTATCTCCAGTTTTGGCTCATAAGCGGTAGCTTCCATTATCCTCAATGGAAAGTCAGCTTTCAACTTCAAGTACGGTTTGCCTTTATCTTTCTCCCGTTTTTCTTCTTCCTCTTGCTCCTTTTCTTTCTCAGTTTCCTTCCTCAATTTCCTTTGCAACTTATTCTTGATCCTTACCGTCGAATGCCATTTAGAATTAAAGTAAATTAAAGCTCCTGCTCCTGTTGTACCTGCAAATCCAACACCAGTTACTGTTAACACAACGCCTACTGAGACAGCCCCCACAACCTCTAAAGTCTGAGCCGCCATCATCGACCACGTTCCATCGTTGTCTTGGACCTCAAAATAGATTGTATGAGTCCCAACCGAGAGGCCTGAGGTTGAAAAATCCTTGGAGTCGCTAAGCAAACCATCGATGCTGCTTCTCCACCTGTACTCTACGATAAAACCGTCAGAGTCGTATCCTGAACCTTCAAAACTGACCCTTTCACCTTCAACCGCACTTTCTCGCCCTGAACTGGGCTTTATGAAGATTATCGTTGCAGTAGGAGGATCGTTTCTCTCCGTTTCGCCATTCTCAAAAACAGCGGTCAATTCATGGTCCGCATTCATCGTGATTAAATAGTTTGGGTTGGTTCCGGCGTCGGATCCGTCTAAAATCCAGTTACTAAACTTCCACCCAGAAGCAGGAGAAGCAGAAACAGTAAGCGTGGTGCCGGATAGATGCGTTTGAACTCCAGCTGGAGGATTTGTGGTGCCCGAACCAGAAATTGAAATTCTTAAGTCATAAAATTCTTCAGGAGGTTCCTCTTGGAAAACAGCGGTCAACTCATGATTGTCAAACATTGCAACTATGTATTCAGGATTGGTTCCGGCGTCGGATCCGTCTAAAATCCAGTTACTAAACTTCCACCCAGAAGCAGGAGAAGCAGAAACAGGGACATCTCCAGGTTCATAATACACAACGCCAGCAGCTGGATCTGTTGAACCAGAACCAGAGGAGCTAATAGTTAAAGGCAGAAATACTGGATCATTTTGCACAACAAATGGAAGCCCTGGGGGATATCCAAAAATTGGGAAGTAGTATTCACCATAGTAATTATCTCCAACAGGAAACCATTCTCCCCAATAATAAACTTGTACAGAATAGTTATCAGCTAGAGTGGGGGTGGTGCTACGAAGATGATACTCCCCATCAGTAGATGAATCAAACGGTCCAAAATAGCGCACTATTCTATAGCTACTGTCTTCAATGTATACTTGAAAATCATGAAAAACATCTGTGCCACTTGGAGGTGGCGGTGAAAAGATAATATCTATTTCCACCATCTGATTTACCCCTACAGGGTCTGGAGAGATAGTCACATCAACAGAAGGATATTTTATGATAACTGGTTCTTCTTGGACGTAAATTGATGTGTAATTAGAACTTGATAGGTAGCTCACGGGGGGAGACACATCAAAAGTCTCTCCGGGATACAAGAACTCAAACGAGTAATTGCCAACCTGATCAGGCGTGTAAAATACAGGATAATAGCCAGTAGCGTCGGAATCAAATGGTTCAATATTCTCCGAGGCGCCATCTGGTCCTATGATGGTGATTTGAAAATCATGAAAAACATTCCATTCGTTGGGAATATCCGACGATGGAGGAACCGGAGAAACAGAAACCACAAAGAGAATCTCTTGGCCAACGCCTATTAGCTCAGGAGGATATGCTTGTATGCTGGCAAATGTTTCAACATCGCTTGTTTGACAATATGATTGGTTAGCAAATAATGCAGTGATGCCTATAGGAAGAGTAAGTATTAGAAGTAATAAAAGTGGTTTTTTGTTTTTTAGCGGATACACGCCCTTTTCTCTCCCTTCTCCATTTAACGCTCCCCATATTCGAAACGTCAACTTTGTTGAAATTAGATTTGTTGAATACAGATAGTTGTATCAATGCCTCCCTTCAGCTAATTCTGATTTTTTTGATTTTTAGGCGAAGGACACTTCAGTGCAACTGCCAAATTCCTTATTACATGTCAAGGTTGACAGGTCTATGTCGTCCGCGCTCACGATGCGATTTGCCGCTTCAGCTCCTGAAGTTTGCACGACCAAGTTTACCATTTCATTTCGTTCAAAATCAAGTTGAATATCGTCGATTATGCCCGTGTCACCATTGCAGTCTTGCACCTCCAAACCTTGAATTGGCTGAAGATTCAAGGTCACCGGCAGCAAATTCTCTACGTCTCTAAACGCTATGTTGGATGCAGAAAAAAAAGCCGCATGAGTAGTTGAGGAAACTGGTGGTTCGCCGATGTAACCGTACTTGGATTCGACTCGTTCCAAATCTATTTTCAGAAAAACTTCTTTCTTAGTGCGCTTTGCTCCGTTAATTGCCAGGCTAGGAATCAGGTAGCACTTCTTGAGTTCCAGCTGTGCCTTGGCGATGTTGTCCTTAGAATACGCGTTCCATATTCGCTCTGCTTCCTCTGCACCCTTGGCCTTTATGTCCTCCGCTATTTTTGGGATTTCGGCAGGGAATGCCCTTTGAATTGTGTCTATTGTGAGTTTTCCCCAATGTTTCTTGAGATAGCCTTCAAGCCAATTTTGTTCAGGTGGAAACACTAGTATCGAAGCTTTTGGAAACTTGGAACTGCACGTCAGAATTACGTTGATTACGGTCCCAATTTTCTTGTTGTCACTCGTGAAAACCAAATCGTTGCGGATTAGGCTAGCATCCACTAGCATCAAACTCACCAGAACAGAAGCAAAATTTTTTACGAGACTATTTGCAGTCCCTTACTCACCCTTCTCACTATCTACATGGTGGTTTTGAGTATTAATATTTTATTGCCTGTTTCTTGTACCACCCAAAATTCTAACGAAGTAAAAATTGCGTTTAAATCATGCTAAAAATACCCCGAGCACCTGCTTTACACCTTACATGTATTAAAATATTATGTGGATACTGCATTATTTTTGCCTTTGTGGTGCTTCGGCGTTTTGCCATAATGGCCGAGCCTGTAATGGGTTCGAGTGATCTGCAATAAAGGCGTTCCTGGTTTTCTCGGCGCGACGCGCACGCTATAATGATAATCAAATCCATGAAGGTAGTTACATAAGATACAAAATCTACAGAAGAGCGGAAAAACTTGGGTGATTTTCTGAGCGCAAAAGGATTCAACATCAGCTCAGAAAAATGAAATCATTCAGTCTTATGGCTCATCACCGGGCATTGTCTCTTAGCTTATTAAAATAGTCTACATATTTTTGGTGGTGGCCGTCTGCCTACTTTAGAAGTCTCGTATGGCGACTTGCTCCGACTTTTTGGGTGTTCGACCCTCTATGAAGTCAGCCACAGACTCGGGTATGCTCAATTCGTCACTAATCATGGTGTCGAAGGCGAACTTGCTGTAGTAGTGGCACACGCTTAGTGTCTTGCTATTGCTTTCAATTCCCTGAAGATAATCTTATGCGGTTTGGGGCACGTATATTGCGTAACCTCTTGGTGGGGCATAAAATTCTCCATAGCCATTATCTTGAGTCCATTTTTCTGCCGGCGCCTGAACGTTGCTTTTGTTGGTTCCCCAAGCTAAGGGATTAAACTTAATGCTTTTCCATTTTGTTTTGACCCACTGTCCGTTCCATGCGTCTCCACGATTGTTGAGGACAAAAATAAGCCCGTTTTGGTGACCTTGTCCGTTCCTTTGCATAATGTAAAGATCATGGTCAACGTAGAGAATATCGGTTGTACCCCCAGCATATTCCTCATGAACCTTAATTAATGCGTCAATGCCGTTTGCAGTGCCTTTTTTGGCTAATTGGTAGTTAAAATAATCCTGCCATAGCACACAGGGGTACCCTTCATGGGTCAAGATGAAGGCATAAGCTAAAATCTTATCATTAATAATAGGTTCTTTATCCGCGGTATCATGGTCATCGACAAAGGTGACAGCGTTCTGTGGATAATCGTTCAGCAGCGTTCCAGGTTGACTGAGGTTTTTCAAGCTGTAGCCATAGGTATCGCATAGTCCCTTAAGTCTATAGTGAAGGGGAAAGTCGAAGGCACTCGCGGGGTTATCTGATAATTCATTGGTTTCAATGAGCCAATCTTTTATGACAGAATATTCGTCCCAACATTCGCCTACACCAAAGGGATCGATAAATTTTCCATTCTTTCTAACGCGAAGATCCTGTATCGAAGTTGCCATCCAACTACCGTAACCTTTAACGAAATCGTAGCGATAGCCATCGAAACCGATTTTTTCGATGAGCCACCGGACATACCTGAGCAGATACCCTAAGACCAGGGGGTTTCGGTGGCACAAGTCAGGCATGTCCTCGAACTCTTTGTTATCCCATCTCTCGTATGGTGAAGGATGAAAACTTTTCCATCTTCGTTTGAATTTGTCACTTTTTGGGTTGAATTTGGTCCATCTCTTCCTATGATCTATAGGGTTTACTTCCTGCTCGTCTCCTCCACTGTTATGATTTAGGACGATGTCAGCGTAAACTTGCAAGTTGTTGTTATGGGCAGTGTTAATTAGGTCTATAAGCTCGTCTTTTGAGCCAAACCAAGTTCGCTTTGTACCCTTTTGATCAAATTCTCCAAGATCAAAGTAGTCATATATATCATATCCCATTGAAGGGTTACTAGCTGCCTTACTCGGCGGGGGAAGCCACAAAGCAGTGAATCCTGCTTCAGCTAGGATTGGGATTCTAATCTTAACGAAATTCCACCAGTTATATTCTACATTTTCTATCTTAGGGCAGTTCCAATAGAAAGCTTGCATTAAGACTCCCATTAGTTTTCATCACTCTCAGAATTAATTGATTGAGGATTTTCATTAGATTGAATCCTCTTAAATCGTTTAATACTTTTGGTTTGCTTTCTTATATAGTATACGACATTTTGGCTATTGTTGACTCTCAGCAACTTCCAATTTTATCTTGATTAATTCTCTCCACTATGATAAAGTTCAAAGCCATCGTCAAATAGAAAACCAGAGGCTTTTTCAACAATACCTAAAAAGGAGAAAAAATGTGGAGTAGATATGCCATTTCAAGAAACTATTAGTCTTCGCTTAGTTCAACAGACATATTATCGCTTTTTAATATAAAAAGGGGGTTGTGCGGGTGACATCTCCACTCGGTGGGGGTTCAAATCCCAGCGACCCCACCACGAAACCCCGAGGCTCATTCGGGTTTAGTGTTATTTGCGTTTTCTGAAGAGTTTGGCGTCTTCAAGATAAAGACAAAAGCAAACCGTTTTCAGCGCAACTTCGTTAAGCATTTCAGCAAGTTCAATGTACCAAACTATACTTTGATGCAGCGTCAGTGTAGATATACAGAATTTTGCTGAAGGCTTGAAGCTCGCTTTTTGATATCAGATTTTGTTTTTCTAGTTCCATTAGTCCTTTCTTGATGCCCACTCGAAGCCGCTTTCTCAGGAGTATGCTAGCTTGAATCCCTGCCTCGATTATGTCTTTTTCAAGCACAGGATTTCTTTCGATAAATGTCAGGAGTTTATTCAAGAACACCGTTATCGCCCTGGAACGGCACTGAAGTACGGATTTCAGTTTCGCAGCACCAAGAGCCCCCTTCATTTTCGTCAGGATCCCCATATCTTCCACCAAGGCTGGGGGGTACACAGCGTACCTCTTCATGCCGCCTTTTTCGTAGCGTGCGATGTAAAACGGGATGCACACCAATTCCCGCGACCGTCTTTTTCCAATCATGGTTGTCGTGTTGAACTCTCTCAGAAACACTCTTTTTACGTGAACCATGTCACGCATTGAGCTAGTGATGTCGCGGCTGAGCGTTTCCAACGTGACTATCTCTCGCCGTTTCACGGTGATCCCGGCGTCTCGGGATGCTTGAATTTCCAGAAATATTTTGTTAGCGGCTTCAACTTCTTCGTCGCACGCCAATTTTTGCTGGGACATTTCAAGTTTCAAAGCAGACTCAACTTTTCGGCTTCTTTTAACGTTTCACTTCGATTTTCTTATTGACGGTCGGTAGCTTCTTCTCTATCCTTTTCAGCTTTAAGCTCCATCGGATTTTCTTGTCACTTTTTTTAGAACGCATTCTTGTTTTGCACCGTCTGGCTTCTGCTTTTAAGTATCTCAGAGTTTTCTGTAGCTTAATCTGATTTTCACGAAGGCGCTGGAGTTCTTCCTTGAATTTTTTGGATTTTCGGGCGATTATTCGATTGTATCCACTTTGGATTCGCCATATTTTTTTCTTGACCTTAGGTTTGATTCTCTCAACTTGCTTGCGGTGTCTGTTTTGGGTTGCTCTTATCTCATTCCGAATTTTTTTGATTTCCCGCAAAGAAGTTGTGTTCAGAAGCTTCATGCTGTTTTCTATGATTTGTATGTCTTTATCCGTTCTTTTTCTTAGGTTTGAGAGCTGAGCGATGCCCTCTTTAATTTCAAGGGCGCCAATTGTGTTAGATAGGACTGATTTGTTTTTTAGGTGCCTTTTTGCTTTCTTCATTTTGTGGAGGTAAGTTTTGAAGTCTTCTATAAGCTCGGGGTTTGCGATTAAACCTTCTATGCATATTTCTTCTTTGCCGTTGAAATTCTTGAAATAGTCTTTGTTTCTGATGAGAGTTGCGGTGTAGGATTCGGTTGTTTTTCGGTTTTTTCGGAGGTTCTTGTTGAATGTTTCAATGTCAGGTATTATGTCGTAGAAGAACGTGTGTGAAGTGTAACTTCGTCCATCGAATATCAGAGTTGCTCCTCTGTGAGGAATCAGCCAGATGGGGTAGAATGCTTTAGCTACGAAGACAAGTTTTTCGTCTGTTTTTCTTAAGACGCGGTTTTCTCCTTTTTTTCTCTCGGATTCAGCTAGGTATAGGATGGCTGCCATTTCCATGTTTTTTGTGAAGTCTTTTCGCGGTTGAAGTGGTGAAGGGTAGAATAAACCCTCGTTTTGGTTCGTTTTCGGAATGAATGAGCATAATTGTTTTTCCTCAATCAGAGTTTGTGCGACTGATATTGCCATGTATACGAAAATGTTTATTAAGTATTACGATAACATATACAACTTAGGTGCCAAAATGGGCGGAACATCAGAACGCGAATATTCGGAAAAACTATCCAAAATGCGAGACAACATGAGCAAAAAGGCATGCGATGTAAGAAAAGAGTTCGCAAAACTCGAGAAAACCAAAGTCAACCTGCTGAAAAAAACAGAAGAGAACAGACACAACATCGAACGCGAAATTGACAAACTTGAACAACAAATAACAAAATCAAAAGATCTGGTACCGGAATCAAAAAGAAGACTCAGCACTGAAACTGATGCTCTCAAACGCGAAATCGAAGAAACGTACTTCGACCTAAGAACCCGAATCGCAGAGGCCATGATACCAGCGTAACATTACCACCTCCACTACATTTAGAGAAGTTTTCAATTTCAGAAGAACAAACCTATTCGGCTTTAGGTTTAATCTGTACAACAGGTTGTCCGAGACAGGGCAAGCTTTTTATTCAGCAACCATGAAAACGCTCAACACAAATACACTACATTTCTATCAAACTCAATCGCGAAGTAAAAAAAGGGAAGTTGTGTGGTTGGGGTTCAAATCTGGGCTCGAACCGATTAAGCCTAGTATCTTATCATATTATCCGCTATTACCTCTTGCTATGACCAGGCGAGGTCGAAGCGGTCAAGGTTCATCACCTTGTTCCACGCCGCCACGAAGTCATGCAGGAACTTCTCCTGAGCGTCCTCACACGCATAGACTTCCGCCAAAGCCCGAAGTTGAGAGTTCGAACCAAAGATGAGGTCGACACGGGTGCCAGTCCATTTGAGTTTGCCCGTTGCGCGGTCACGGCCTTCAAACACTTCTGCGTCTTCCGAGGTTGCCTTCCATGTCGTGTTCATGTCGAGCAGGTTCACGAAGAAGTCGTTGGTGAGCGCCTCTGGCCGATTGGTGAAGACGCCGTGCTTGGACTGCCCGAAGTTGGCATTCAAAACGCGCAACCCGCCAACGAGAACCGTCATCTCAGGAGCAGTCAGCGTCAACAGTTGCGCACGATCAACCAGCAGTTCTTCTGCCGACACGACATATTTAGTTTTGAGGTAGTTACGGAACCCATCTGCAACCGGTTCAAGAACGGCAAATGACTCCACATCGGTTTGCTCCTGCGACGCACCCGTGCGTCCCGGCGTGAAAGGAACAATTATGTCGTAACCAGAGTTCTTCGCAGCTTGCTCGACACCTGCATATCCACCCAGCACAATCAAGTCGGCAAGCGAAACCCTCTTCCCACCCGACTGCGCACCGTTGAACCATTTTTGGATTCCCTCAAGGGTCTGCAACACCTTCTTCAGTTGAGCAGGCTGGTTGACTTCCCAATCCTTTTGCGGAGCAAGACGGATACGAGCACCGTTCGCACCTCCGCGCTTGTCCGAGCCACGGAACGTAGATGCCGACGCCCAAGCAGTATAAACCAACTCCGAGATCGACAGACCCGAGGCGAGGATCTTGCCCTTGAGTTCGGCGATGTCCTGCGCGTCAATCAGCTCATAATCTACCGCGGGCACGGGATCTTGCCAGATCAAATCCTCCTCTGGAACCTCAGGACCGAGATAGCGCGATTTGGGACCCATGTCGCGGTGGGTAAGCTTGAACCACGCTCGAGCGAAGGCATCCGCCAACTGATCAGGATTCTCGTAGAAGCGCCTTGAAATCTTCTCGTAAACAGGGTCAACCCGCAGAGCGATATCAGTTGTCAGCATGGATGGCGCGTGACGCTTTGACGGATCGTGTGCATCTGGCACGGTGCCGACGCCTGCGTCACCCTTCGGTTTCCACTGGTACGCACCAGCTGGGCTCTTGGTCAGTTCCCATTCGTAGCGGAAAAGGGTCCGGAAGAAGTTGTTGCTCCACTTAGTTGGCGTCGGGTTCCAGATGACTTCTAGGCCGCTGGTAATCGTGTCATCGCCTTTGCCCGTGCCAAATTTGCTCTTCCAGCCAAGACCTTGCTCCTCGATGGGGGCGGCTTCAGGCTCGGGACCCACCATTGACGCATCGCCAGCGCCGTGGGTTTTACCGAAGGTGTGCCCGCCCGCGATGAGAGCCACCGTCTCCTCGTCGTTCATCGACATGCGAGCGAAGACCTCGCGGATATCCTTGGCAGCAGCAAGCGGATCCGGGTTGCCGTTCGGACCCTCCGGATTGACGTAAATTAGCCCCATCTGCACAGCAGCAAGCGGATTCTCGAGTTCTCTCTCCCCTGAATAGCGTTTGTCACCTAGCCAAGTGGTTTCGGAACCCCAGTAGACGTCCTGTGGCGGCTCCCAGATGTCCTCGCGTCCGCCGCCGAAACCGAAGGTCTTAAACCCCATCGACTCAAGCGCGCAGTTGCCAGCTAGTATCATCAGGTCGGCCCAGGAGATTTTTCTGCCGTATTTCTGCTTGATCGGCCAAAGCAAACGGCGCGCCTTGTCGAGGTTAACGTTGTCCGGCCAACTGCTAAGAGGTGGGAAACGCTGCGCGCCCCCGGATACACCTCCACGGCCGTCGCCCTTGCGGTAGGTGCCTGCGCTGTGCCACGCCATCCGAATGAAGAGGCCTCCGTAGTGACCGTAATCAGCTGGCCACCAATCCTTCGAATCGGTCATCAACGCATATAGGTCCTTCTTCAGGCCCTTAAAATCGAGTTTCTTGAATTCCTCAGCGTAGTTGAACTCCTTGCCCATCGGGTTGGACAGGGGAGAATGCTGATGCAAAGCATTCAGGTTTAACTGGTTCGGCCACCAGTCTCGGTTTGACTTACGCGTGCGGCTATTAAGTCCTTTTTTATCATTCAAAATAATACAACTCCTTGTTTTGTGGTAAGGTGTTTGATTTTCATCTTCAGAAAAACTCCTTTTCGTCTACTATAGAATAGCGCAAAAGGTTTATTTAAGAATTATTATTATCTAATAATCTGCATGACCTCATATCTTAAATCAGACGCCTCCGCAATTGAAGCTCTGCGAAGTAAAGGTTACAAGGCAACCCCGCAGAGAATCGCCATCTGCCGAATTGTGCTGAACAGCAGAGCCCACCCTTCAGCTCAACAAGTGTACGATGAGGTTAAGAAAATCCATCCGACCGTGAGTCTGGCGACGGTCTACAAAACTTTAGAAGTACTTAGGGATTTAGATTTGGTGCTGGAGATTAATTTTCCCAAAGGACAAGCGCGCTTTGATTCTTACATGAAGCCGCACATAAACCTGATTTGCTTAAAATGCGGCACCATCACAGACCTAGACGATAAGACAATAAAAGAAATAACAAGCAAGGTTACTGCATCCACAAAATTCAAGCCAACCGGACAACGCGTGGATGTTTATGGGATTTGCCAAAAATGCAGCAGCATCAAATAAGAAAAAAATGGAACGCGGAAGACATCCCCTGGAGGATTGGGGTCAAATCTCGGCGACCTCACCATAATTTCCACTCACCCAAATTCAACCCAGTTATTTAGCTACGTGGTTTTTTAGCCTTATTCACCAAAAAAAGTTGACCTTGGGCAAGCGGGTAGTCTCCAACGTCTTCGAAATTTAGCTTCGGCAATGCTTTATGCATCTCTGAATAGTGTCTTTTGTACAGTCGGCGCACCTCATCGTTTAAGTCCTTGAAGACTATCCACCAATCGCAATCGCAGTAGGGGCACCGCTTGGTCGTTTGATTTTCTATATTCGGTTTTTTGCGGGGTCTTCTTGCAAGCGCGACATAGACAAAAGCGGCGCAAACCATAATGAACATAGATACGATTAACATTCGCGTTCACCTAAAAATGAGTCTAATCTCCTTCACGATTGCCATGGTCTTTCTCTCTTCACTGCATCTCCCTCGCCTTTAGGATGAGATTTTTACTTAAGTTTTTTTGCAAAGTGGACTTTAGCGATTTGCAAAGTTTAGAAAAGCGAAATGCGACGTGAATTTTTGAAAGGAGAATTGAAGCTGATCCGTTCAGCATAACTTTGAACTCTTTCACGTACCAGCAACGCCACCACAAAAAATCAGCTATGTAATCGTTATCTTGGTTGATTTCTCGGCTCCAAGCCACTTGCCAGTTCCTCTGGCTTTAATCCGTTCGAGCGCCTAAGCTGGATGTATGGAACAAGTTTTTCCGCGATAAGGAAGGCGATGGTTGCGTAAGCGATTCCGCCTAGCACATCTACTATGTAGTGTTCTCCAAGGTACACGGCGCTGAACCACACGCCAAAAGGAAAAACCAGAATGGGCAACGCCTTCCACTTCCCAATCTTCAACGCAAACAAGCTAATCAGCCACGGAAGAGCCGAGTGCATGCTTGGAAACGCCGCAAACTGGTTAGGCTCAATGAAATCATAAATGGTGCGGTAAACGGGCACACCCATACTTTTGTCAACATCAAAAAGGACGCGGGTAACGCCATGCACCCCGTACCATGGAGGCGCCACCGGATAAACCAGAAACGTGATCAGCGCACTATAAGTTAAAAGCACCATGGCAATCGTGTATTTGGAGTAGTCCTTTGGAGCAGTTCTCCACAACAGAAACGCGAAAATTGTCGGCGCAAAAAAGTGAATAGAGTAGAAGAAAGCGCCAATGTAATCAAGAATGGGCATCCTGTAGAATTGCTGAAGCATAACCGTGGGGATTGAACCGAACATTTGAAGCTCCGCGGTTATGGGTTCAGAAACGTGAACGATGCCCGCCACCGAACCCACCAGCCCGTACATCGCCTGATACGATATGAACAGCGTCACAAACGGAATCCAGTCTTTCACGAAGCGTCTGCTCCACTTGTTATAAGCCGCGTAAATGAAGAAACACAACACCAGAAGCTCTGGCCCAGGAATCACGTTGTAAGTGAGACAGAAAATGGCAAGCACTATAACGTATATAGCGGGAAGCGCAATCGCTAAAACGCCAGGAGAACGGGAGATAAGCTTGGCTTTAGGGTCAGCTTGCGCTTTCTCTTTTTTATGCACTTTAGAATCCCTTCTCCTTCTTCTTGAGGTTGCGCCACCCTGTTAAATATCTTCCGCAATTCCCGTGCAAATCAGCGGCTCGTTTAACATTCCCGCGGCCCTTCCCATGGGGTTAGTGAAAGCTGTAAGGATAACGGCTGCGGCGGGCACCTTAAAGAGAAAAAGCGCGTTCGCGTCTGAACCAAACTCCTTCATCTCTATTTTTGTTCCGTGACACTGACGTTCATGCTGGATGAAGCAACGTTTATCCCGTTTTGGCTCAAATACTGCAGAATCAGCGCTGAAAGCTCACTGTGCGTTTTCGCCCTGACCTTTATCTCTGTTATGTACCTCAGGTCAATCTGCACCCAGTTACTGTTAAACGATACAAAGACCTGTGGCTCAAACGAAGTGTCTTTCAGAAAATATTTCTTTTCAACTTTAGTATAGACCTGCACCGCTTGCTCCACCATCTCCTGAGTGCATTGACGCGCCATTTCCCTTATGTCGTTAGCCACCTTCGAGTAGTCAGCCCCATACAGCAAACCAACCCAGAGCCTGTCCCAGATATAACCAAAATCCTTCGAATAGTTGTAAATGGTGTTCGACAATATCCAGTTCGTTGGAACAAGAAGAATCCTGCCTGTGTACAAGTCAGCATCCGTCCACTGCCGAATCTCCATAACCTTCACAAAGAAAAAACCGTAGTCGATAACATCGCCCGCGACCCCGTTTATCTCTATTCTGTCACCCACCGAGAAAGGCCTCTCGAAAGCCAAAACAAGCCAACCCACCATGCTCGTTATAGGCTGCTGAAGCGAAAAAGATATGCCCGCAGCAACCAGCCCCAAGGATATGGCCAGAAAAGTCAACTGCTGAATCCACACCACAAGTAGGCTTATCAGGATGACTGCCACCGCGATAACCAAGGCAACTTTGGCGAACGTGAAACGCAGCTTTGGCTCCTCAATCCTCGACGTCAACAGTGACAGAACATAATAGATGATAATCCCTGCTAGAACCGCAAAAACAGAGTACAGCAGCTGCGGACTCAATACTTCTATTACGAAATACGATTTCACTATCAGCAACAAGGAAGCAAAGACAACTGACAACAAAATAACAGCTGTTGCCTTTGTCAGAGATGAAACCATGTTTCTATCCTATCCCAGCACGCGTATAAGTTCCTTTAGGTTGATGCAGGACTCAGCAGTGCCCCTCGGCTTCGGTAGCATTTATATGGTTAAAGTCGAAAATCTGAGTAACAGAAAAATTCTGCTTTTAGGAGATAGGGCAAATATGGAATCTGAACTCCTGCAGAAACTCGCAAACAAATCGATAACAAAGAAAGAGCTTCGCCAAACGATAGAACAGAACTTCAATCTGCTTCCCGAAGTTCTCAACGGCGTCTCCTCATCCAAAGCCTCAGTAAGATACGGATGCGCCAAGGTGCTTATGGATCTAAGTGAAGAGTACTCGGAGAAACTCTATCCGCACATGAACTCGTTCATAAACATGCTAGACAGCAAATACCGCATCCTCACCTGGAACGCCATGGCTATAATAGCGAACCTGGCGAAAGCCGACGCGGACAAAAAGTTCGACGCTATATTCGATAAGTACTACGGCTTCCTGAACGACGCGTACATGGTTACCGTAGCCAACGTTGTGGGCAACTCGGCCAAAATCGCGTTGGCAAAACCATACATGATTCCAAAAATCACAAACGAGCTTCTGAAAGTCGAAAACCTCTCAACAACACCTCATCTGACAGAGGAATGCAAGAGAGTTATCGTCGAGCACGCCATCAAGTCTTTTGGCCTGTTCTTTGACAAAATCGAGCAAAAGGAGAAGGTGCTCTCCTTCGTAGAAGGTTATGTCAACAGCCCAAGAAAAACCTTAAGAAAAGCAGCAGAAACGTTTCTCACAAAATTCCGTTAACCACTTGTGAAAAGAAGGGCTTTTGAGGTTCAAGTCCGCACTCGCAGTTTCAAAGAAGCAGGGATAAACACCAAGCTGTGAGCTATTTTGATCGAAGATTACGGCAATACTTTACCGTTTCAGGTGTTTTTTCGCTGAAAACCTTATTTGTCGGCGGAGGCTGCCTCTTCAGTTTCCCGCTTGCACAACAGGTTCTTCTTGACAAGGTCCCTAACTTCATCTAGAAATTCTCTGTCGCCTTCCAGATTTAAGAACGGTTTGCGCTGATGTTCAAAGCCTTCTGGCAACTCGATTTTTAAGATTATGAAAGGTTTTCCGATTGCCATTTCGAATTCTCGTTTTTCCTCGTCATATTCTTTCTTTGATACTGACTTCTTTTCGAACCACTTTCTGATTTTCCACATTTACCTCACTTACCCTAATAATCCAAACCTGAACACAAGATAGACGCTGGAAAAACCCAGCTGAATGAGCGACGTGATTATACCTATCCTCGCGAATTCACTAAACTTCACCGAAATCTTTTCTCGCTTGAGCGTGCCAATCGCCATCATCATTACAGCGCCACTGAATGGCGTAGTGGCACCTCCAAGATTTGTTCCCAAGATAAGACCTGACCATATGGCGTTCAAGTTTAAGCCTAAACCCACTTGAGCGCCGATAATCGGTGTGAAAGTCAAAGCCACAGCTATGTTGCTGACAAACACGCTCGCAAATCCACTAACCCACAACGTCATCTGAGTTGCTATGAGGGAACTGCCCGCAGCAAAATTAAAGAGCTGCATGGATATATCGCTCAGGAAGTGCGTGCTTTCTAATCCGCCTATGATGAACATGAATCCGGCGATGAAAAAGACGGTCTCCCAGTCTATTTCTCTAAAGATCTCGGCTGGGTCCACTCTGCCAATTAATAGAGCAAGTATGCCACAGCTTAACGCTACGGCTTCGGGTCCTATGCCTAACGTATCCGACATCAAGAAGAGAACAACTAGAAGTACAAGAACAAAGACAGACCTGTAAAAGGTCGTCTTGTCTTTTATGCCTTCCTTAGGGTTGAATTCAGGTAGCTCTTTTTTCTCACCTAGTTTTGATCTGAAAACGATGTAGAGCGCGCCAATAGTTAACGCCCACAAGATTATTTCAGCCACGCCTAGAAAGACTAGGAAATCCATGAAGCCTAACGTTGATTCGATTCCAATAATCATGTTGCTCACTGAACCGATTAGCGTGCTGGTTCCGCCAAGATTTATCATTATAGCGGCGGACAAGAAGTACGGCGTTGGATTATAGTTCAGAAATTTGGTTATCGTAACTGTAGCTGCGGCAACAAGCAACATCGCCGTTGGGTCACTGAGGAACATTGAAACGAGAGCGGCAACCACACAGATGGCAACAAACAGCCTGCTAGGGTGGCCTCTGGAAAATTTTATGGCGTACAAGGCAAAAACGTTGAATAAGCCGCTTCTTTTGGCTACTTCTACAACAATCATGGTGCCGATTAAAAGCCCGAGAAGCCTAAAATCTATGAAGTTTAAAGCGTCATTGTAGGTGAATGCACCATACTGGATTCCAAACCACGCAACCAGTAAAGCTCCAACTAATGCGGCGACTGATAACGAAGTGAGTTCAAGAATTGAGATAAGAAGTATCAGGACATAAATCATGAGTAAAATCAGGACGATTGTGTCCATTTTTACTCACTACTTTTATTCTTCTGCTTCGTCTGCGTGAAGCGGTCAGCAAACGAATCGGCTTTCTCTTCGATAATCGTGTAGACGATTCTTCCTATGTCGTAGAGGAAAAGGATGATCAAAGCAAGTCCAATGTAAACTGTTGCTGCTGATAAGTAAAATCCGAAATCTTGAATATCATTTAAAAGCGGGGCTACAGCCGTTACTATAAGCACTATAATTATTATGTAAGCAAATTCCCTTGCAGCCCTCTTAGGAGACCGCTCTTCTTTAACGCCTAACCTTTTCACAAACACATCTGTTATCACATCACCTAACACTAAGGCGTCAGATAACGCACGTATCAGAAAGATGCCCAGAATGATTATAGTGAGAATCCACACCAACGTAGAGGCTGCAATATTAATCCCTGGAACAGTAAAGGACTCAAGTGTGGGAGGAACAAACACGCTTACCAGCCAAAAGATAATTGCCATTATCACGTTCGTTACTAGCCGAGGTAATCGACGGCGGATTTCTTCTCCTTTATTTTTCATATGGATAACTCCGCGCAACCGAGGAATGGAAAAATAAATTCCACCCAATAGAGTTCAGAGACAATATAAGAGTATTGCCACTTTTATATGAATATTTGCAAGTTTTCTGTCTCTACATCTGAAGTACATATCTGGTCATGCCTCGTTCTTTGCTTGCCACATCTCGGCGGATAGGGAAAACAGATTCGCCGTTTATTAGTGTGTATTTGGGAATGAGTTTTATTCCTCAATGCGCTTCTATTAGCTCTAAAAGAGAGGCGTGAGCCGGCTATGTCTGAAACAGGTGTAGATGATAAAGACTATTTGATTCGAGCTATGCAAAGAGACCTCGACAGGATACTTACTGAAGAGCCGAGCAATGTAGACTCACAATCTGCGAGAACACGGCAGGCTGTGACGACTGTTCTTGTTGAATCGGTCCATACACAAAGACTTTATTTTGTCGTTAGGTCAGTGCTTATGTCTTTGATAAGCGCTTTGATCTATTTCACTGTGGTCCTGTATTTTGGGACAATTGACGCGTTTCAGGCGGCTTTCTTGGGATTTTTCGTATTCGTTGCCGCGCTTGTCGTGTCTAGGCTGTTTGACAAACAAATAGTTAAGGCGTCAAAAAAAATCATCCACTACTTGAACAGGTACGACAGGGTGAAAAAGTTTGTCCTGAAGAGGCTTTAAAAACGCCAAAAACTGGTGAAATACCATAGAAAAAAAGGTTTTTCAACAGTCATACTAATATAGTGTTCAATTCATTTTATATATAAAGGTCGGAATCTCAAGGGAAGAGTTAGGCGGCTACGTGCTGCGTAGTCTTTGCTTTTTCTCCGGATTGTTCTGATTGACGGATGATGGATGCATTCCAATTGCGACCTGTTGAGATGTTAACAAAAATGGGTAAAAGAAAAGTCAAAAACGAGTCAAACCTTGAAAACATGGTGTTGCCTAGTGAAAACGATGTGCTGGGCACGGCTGTCAAGATGCTTGGTTCTGAAAGGATGATGGTGAAGTGCCAAGACGGCAAAGAGCGGTTGTGCAGGGTTCGTGGCAAGTTGAAAAGGCGTGTGTGGATCAGGGAAGGCGATATTGTTTTGGTTTCTCCTTGGGATTTTCAGGCGGACAAGCGCGGCGACATTTTCTGGCGTTACAGAAGAAATCAGGCGGAATGGCTTAGAAATAAAGGTTACCTTAAAATGTGAGGAAGGGGGATAAAACTTGAAACGTAAAAAGTCGTCAGGCGAGTACCTCGCTTTTCTTTCTGCAAAGTACGAAGTTGACTGCGACACGCTCTTTTGTGCTTTACTCTCAGCTGGAGAAAATCGAAAAGCCAAATGTGGCAACCTTTCAATAGAATGCCGCGGCAAAACAAAAGGCAAAGTAATCTTTTTGATTAAGAAAGATTCTGAAGTTGCCGCGCAACTAGCGGTGTCAGAAAAATTCCTGTCGCAGAAGGGCAATCCCATTAGAGATTTCATGGAAACTGATATGGTTCGTAAACATTTGGCTAAGAAAACTAAATTTCCTGTTTCTTATTCTATTGGAAATTTGAGAGCTGGAATGAACCATGTTAATTTGAAGGCTAAAGTGTTAGAGGTAACCAAGCCAAAGCAGGTTTTCACCAGATACGGCAACTACGCCAGTCTAGCTAAAGCAGTAATAGAAGACGAAACTGGACAAATCAAACTTTGCCTATGGAACGATCAGATAGATGCCGTGTCAGCTGGAGCAACAGTACAAATCGAAAACGCAAGAACATCAACCTTCAAAGGCGAAAGGCAACTAAGCCTCGGAAAGAAAGGCACCCTCAATAATCTTGAAACCTTAAAATCTGAAATGATGCCAGCGGACCAGCAGCAGCCTAACCTTAACAACTAATTTTTTCTTTTAGTTTTCAATGTTTAGTCATGATTTTGTCGTGGCTCGCCGCAATTTCTCAAGTGTATTATGTGAGTAACGTTAACAGTCTAAAAGCGATTCCGCCCACGAGTACGGCAAAAGCTATTTCAAAAACCGTTATGAATAATGATTTTTTCCAGCCGAAATCTTTGATTAACGCCGCAATGGTTGCTATGCAGGGTATGTACAGCATCGCCACTAAGGTGAACACTACCATCTGAACGGGGGATAGCACAAGGGCAAAATTGGTTGTGCCCAGCAGAGCACCAAGCATAACCAGTGATAACTCCTTTCTCAACACGCCGAATATCAGCGTTACTCCTGTAATAGCGGGCAATCCCAGCCACACGACAGTTACGGGACTGAGCACTGCCGCTATGTTTTCCAGCACACCTGAAACTTCCGCAAGCTTCAGCACAAAACTTCCAACAATTATCAGGGGAAACGCGATTTTTATGAACTCAGCCACTCTGAACCATGTCTGCTTCAGAATGGTCTCCGTGTGAGGCCACCTGTAATCGTGCATCTCCATGATTAACGCGGTTGATTCGCCAGGTACGACCTTGAAGGCGAGTCTTCCGAGAGCGAAAATTATGACCAAGTCGAAAAGGTAAATCGCCAGTGCCCATTGCGCGCCCAAGAATCGTCCCACTAAACCTAGAATGATGACGGTGCATGCTGCGCAGGGAACCAATGTAGTAACGAACGCAGCGAGCAGCTTTTCTCTCCTAGTCTCCATTATCCTGCAGCCTAAACAGGCGGGAACGTTGCAGCCGAAGCCCAGCATCATGGGAATGAACGCTTTTCCGTGCAAGCCCATCTTATGCATGACGTTGTCCATCAAGAAGGCGATTCGGCTGAGGTATCCTGAGTTTTCCAAGAAATACAGTATGATGTAAAAGGGAACTATGTACGGCAGGACTATGGTGATGCCAGCTATAAGCCCCTCCACGATGCCGCCCCACACCAGAGTGCCAACAATCCCTGTTCCAAACACCCCAGTGAAGAACGGCTCAAACCCATAAAGCCAACCGCTCAGCAGCCCTGAAGTGAAGTCGCCAAAGGTGAAAATGGAGTAGAAAACTGCAAGCAGTGAAAAAATCAGTATGGCATATCCCGTGACCTTGTGAGTTGTAAGGTCATGTAGCCTTTCCGCTGAAGTGGGCTTTATTGGAGGCACCAGCTTCTGAGCCGCTCGGGCAATGCAGCCAGCAGCCTCATACCGCTCTGAAGTTATGACGGTCGAGCAGCCGTGTCCGTGAAGGCTTTCAATTTCACCTGCAAGCTTCTCCGCAACGGAAACCACTTCAGGGGCGATCCTTCCGATTTCTTGTTCAATCTCTTCATCGCCTTCCAGAAGCTTAATCGCCACGTACCTCGGCGGATACACGAGCTGGACGCCTTTCATTTTTCCAACAAGAACGCCAACCCTTTTTTCAACCTCCTCGCCATACATGACTTGAGGCGGCTTTTTCACGGGTCCTTTTTCGACTGCTTCGATGGCATTCTCCAAAAGCTTGTCGATGCCTATGCCTTTTACGGCAACGGTTGGCATGACAGGTACTCCCAGCACCGTTTCTAGGGTTACCGTGTCTATTTGGATTCCTTTTCCCTTCGCGATGTCCATTTGATTCAGAGCGATCACCATCGGCGTTTCCAGCTCCATCAACTGCAGAGTGAAGAACAAGTTTCTTTCAAGGACCGAAGCGTCAACAACGTTTATCACCATGTCTGGACGCTCAACCGCTATGTATTTTCTCGAAACTAACTCCTCTAGAGAATACGTGGAAAGCGAGTATATTCCTGGCAAGTCAACAATGTCTATGGTGTATCCTCTGAACCGAAGCGTTCCTTCTGCACGTTCAACCGTCTTTCCAGGCCAGTTGCCGATGTGCTGATGCAGCCCCGTCAGGTAGTTGAAAATGACCGATTTTCCGACGTTGGCGTTGCCAGCTAAGGCGATGAGCAGTTTCTTTTCGTTCATTCCGTTTCTTTCTCCACGAAAATTCTTTCCGCCATACCTCTGCCAAGGGCGAGGCGAGAGCTTCGGACGCGAATTTCTATAGGTCCATGAAACGGGGCTGACTTCACAACACTTACTTTTGTGCCGGGGGTGAGACCCATATCCATCAGCCTTTTTTCGAATATCCTGCCTTTTCCAGGTCCCGCTTTTATAGAACTAACTGTGCCTGTTTCTCCTTTTTTCAGCGCCGTAAGCGCGACTTCACGTTTTTCCGAGTTTTCCTTTTTCATGTAGCCATCACTCTTTCAGACGGTATTGCAAACTGATTGGTGTGCTCTTACTGGTTTTTGCGTCCAAAAATCGTGAAAACAACGTACATTGAATTCACTTGGCGACCAACTGATTCTCTATTTCAACGAAAACCTTTGAGGCAACGCCCCTTCCAAGAGCCAACTTTGAGCCCCTAACCGCCAATTCCACAGGACCGCCGAGCGGCCCAACTTTTACAACATGTATTTCGGTGCCAGGTGTAAGTCCCATGTCTAAAAGACGCTGAAGCACGTTATGACCGCCTCTGATTAACGCGATTTTGCCAACCTGACCTTTCTTGAGGTTACTCACTGAAACCAAGCTTTGACCGTATTTCCCAACTTCCTCCAAGCCTTGACTGTGCAGTCGGATACATTCGGCGCAGCTGCCTATCTTGAGGTCGCACGGCGGAATTATTTTTCCATCGTCTGGGCAGCGGTCGGGGTGTCTTAGAAACCTGCACAACGACTCTTCGGCGTCGTCTGAAAGTGCGTGTTCCATTTCGCATGCTTCCTTGTGGACCTTCTCATTGTCAATCTTCAGAACATCATGCAAGAATCTTTCCAGCAAGCGGTGTTTGCGAACCGTTTTTTCGGCGATCCGTATGCCAGCGCTTGTAAGCGTGGTTCCGTGATAGGGGGAGTGCGCGATATAGCCTTTTTCGGCTAGTTTTTTCAGCATTTCAGTCACGCTGGCTGGAGCCACTTTGAGCGTTCGCGAGATTTCAGTGGTGCTTACAGCGTTTCCGTTTTTGGATAAATCGTATATTGTTTTGAGGTAGTCTTCAACACTTCTTCGTGCCATGGTAACCCACCACGTTTTTAGGTATGCCTAAATTAAGCGTGATGGGAACCGCGCTAATAAACTTTTAGGCGCGCCTAAAAATTATCGTTCATTAAACTCTCACAATCCGAACATGCATAACCACGCTTCATAGCCGAACAAAAAATTTCAAATAAAACTAAACGACAAAGCGGACATATTTGTAACAAATTAAATATGGGCGAGAGACACAGCATTGCCTAAAGGGGAACTAACAAAAAAGAGGAAAGTATTGTTATTTTCTTCTTTTCTTGACAGCTACAAACGCCGTCGCCAAAGCCACTAATACTACAACAGCTGCCAATGCGACCGCGAAGCCAACCTTGAACAGTTCCGCATTTTGAGGCGACGCATCATCATTCGTGCCGCCAGAACCGCCAAGATGACCCTAAGTTCGCACGTAAGCGATTTCTGTTGTGTCCCCCCAGATACCCACTTGCACGCCACCAATGTTGCCGATGGGTCTAGTGAAGTAGACCGTTGCCGACCAAAACGGGTACAGCTCTAGTGGATTTCTGGTTTTGCTGCTTGAGCTTACCGCGTTCAGATTCTGGTTAAGCTGAGTGTTGAATTGCTGTCTAGGTATCATGTTAAGGCTGATTTCCATAGTCGGTTTTGACCAGTCAGGATTCACCACGTACGAAGAGTTGTCATCTCTCATTAATGCCACGTTGTAGTTTTTGGCTGCGTGAAAAGCTATAGCTGAAGCTTCCTCTTCGCTTATAACGCTGCCGGACGCAATAGTGTATAGACCCCACGTGTCACCGAAAGTGAAAGTGTCACCTGCATAACTAATTCCAACACTTTTGTTAGGCACATCCACCCCGTCAAAAGTATAGACTACTCCAACGCCTGTCTGAGAAGTTGTCATCTTCATGTTGTCTAAAGTCGCGGTTGTGAGAGTAAAGCCCCTTATGCCACAAAAGTTTTGTGTTTCGCTTGGAGTAACTTTGTCTGAAGCTTCATCAAGCAAACTTAACGCTGAAGCCACATGAGCGTTGTCCATTCCGTATCTTGCAACGTAAGTTTTGTACCTTTCAAGTATATTCTTCGTTTCAGCAACCGCACTAGTTGACGGCTGCTGATAATAAATTATCGAACCTTGTTTTAAGGTAACGTGAAACCAAAATATGTATCCATTGTGAAAAGTAGCTCCAACTGATACTCGACTGTTCGTCGAATTAAGGATGAAGCTTATGCTTTCCTTCTTGACTGCGCCACCGTACTCAGAAGGATATTTGACGCCATAGCCCTCGTTGGTTATGGTGTATTTTGTCAGGTCAATTCTCAAGACGTCATTCAAGAACGCTGGCAGCTTCTCTTGAGCAGAAGTATCAGAAACAGCGATGGATGCCGAACAAGCGGACAAGAAAGAAAACGATAGCACCAACAAGAATCCCATTGTACAAATTTTGCTTTTATCCATTTTCATCCACAACTCCTTATGGCAAAACACCGTCCTCGTAGCCAATCACCCTCATCCTCCAGTACCACCATCCTTCCATTCCTTCCAAATTAGTGTAGAACCAATGCCCAATATTCAGTATTGAATCTTCGTATGTATAATATTCACCTTGTTTGGTGCCAAACGTTTCCCTTGCTGCATAATCAAGAGAATCGGCTATGTCATGATGCACTACACTTCCATCCCTGCCTAACAAGTATTCATAGAAGTAGTATGGGAAATAACCATACGCGTAGTCTGTAATAGTCCAGCTGCCTGGGGGTGAATCCTGTAGATATGGCGAAGTTGTTTCAAACCCAATGTAACAGTAATCATTACCCATGTTAGTTCTGCCTGTCCATGCGTAAGGCATCCCAACAGCGCCAGTTATATGGATAGAATCATGGTACCCATAATATTGGTGATAATTCACCGGTGGAAGACCAGGAAGAGGTTGTTTTGGGTAATCAATTCCCTCAATTGGGGTTTGACCTCCAGAAAGGGTGTCCCAATAGTATCCCCCATTTACGCATGTCCAGATGAAATTAAAGTACTGTTTACTATTTGTATAACTAGTGACGGAACTGTACACGTTTCTGTCCCAAACATGCTGGTTCCCATAGCCATTAAGTCCATAGTGCTGTGTTCCACTGTAATCGTCGGAAATAAACTCTCCCACCCACCATGTTGTCGCCCCATCCACATAATTGAATGGATCCTGCATCCAAGAGAGCGCATATTCAACATTGGGTTCAGTTGTTAAGTCCCAGTAAGCGTTCAGATACCCCCAACCTTCCGAAGAAAAGAAGTCATCAATGATGCAACCTGTCACCATATCTTCCCACTGATACTCGTATGGATCATATCCAGAGGCTAAGTGACCCTATCCTACCGCAACAAAATTATATGCTTCCGCTGACTTCACATCGAAGAGCGTTGGATAAATAACTGAGACAAACGCAAACAAAAGTACGCCAAGAATCAAAGTGATTTTTCTGTTCACTTTTTATTCCTCATTATATGCAACTTTGTGCTTACACCAAAGCTGCACATAAAAGTACATCTTTAAGTGATTTAAATTTTTTGGTCAAGGTTTCTTGACTTGGCCAAGTCAACATTTCTTGACTACCTGCCGGTTGTCTACACTATGTCTGCAAGATATGAGCCAACAGGTTCACCTCAAAAAATGGTTGTTTAAAACTCTTTTCCATACATAACTTGAACGGGCAATTGATTTCAAAAATATCCACACATATTATAAATCAGTTTGTGTTTCCAGTAATTGCTAAATACACCCAACCCTATCTTCGGTTGTATTCAAGAAAGGGAACGATCAAGATGGAAGACTTCGCAAACCTATTCGATAAACTAATAGAAGCTAGCGGCAACCATGAACGTTATCGAGACTCAGAGTGCATAAACCTAATCGCAAGCGAAGGGCTAAAGTCGCCCGCCGTCAAGCAAATGCTCGACCTCTCCTCAGACTTGGAAGGCAGATACGCGGAAGGCGAAAACGACCTAGAAGGACACGTGAAGAAACGGTATTACCAAGGCCAGAAATACATGACACTCATCGAGAACTACGCCACAGACCTAATGAAAAAACTGTTCAAATGCAACTGGGGCGACCTGCGCCTGGTTTCGGGCACGCACGCAAACCTTGCAACGTTCAAAGGCTTGTCCTCAGCGGCGAAAAACCGAAAGATGGTAGTCACACCGCTAAGTTGCGGAGCCCATATATCTCATGACTACGCGGGTCTAGCTGGGTCGGTTCTTGGGCTTGAGAATATAAATCACGTTTACAGCATAGATGAATTCAACATAGACGCCGACAAGTCCGCCGACGTGATACGAGCAGCAAAACCGGGCATAGTGACGTTCGGAGGAAGCCTCTTTCTCTTTCCACACCCAGTCAAAGAGTTGAAAGCGGTCTGCGACGAAGTCGGAGCTTACGTGGCTTATGACGCGTCCCATGTTCTTGGGCTTATTGCAGGCGGCGTCTTCCAAGACCCGTTCAACGAAGGCGCAGACTTCATAACTTCCTCAACTCATAAGACCTTTCCAGGACCGCAAGGCGGCGTCGTGCTTGGAAACGCTCGGGACAAACGCACGGAGAAGGCGATAAAAGCGATTCAGTTCGCCATCTTTCCCTTGAGCGCTTCAAACACACATCTAGGTCGACTGCCAGCCCTTGGAATAGCGGCTTTGGAGATGAAGCTTTTTGGCGGTGAATTGGCGAGGCAGATAGTGAAGAACGCGCAGACGGCTGGGCAGTATCTCTGCGAGAATGGCGTCAAAGTCATGTGCGCCTCGAAAGGGTTCACCATGTCTCATCAAATAGCTTTGGATGTCTGCGATTTCGGAGGCGGTAAGAAGGTAGCGCAAGACCTTGAAGACGCTAACATAATTCTGAACAAGAACCTCTTGCCTTACGATAACCAAGATGACCGTGACAATCCCTCTGGCTTAAGAATCGGCTTCCAAGACGTAACAAGACGCGGATTCAAGGAAGGCGATGTTAAGCATTTATGCGACCTGATGATCAGCGTAATGACGGGGAAACGTAAACCTTCAGAAGTTAAAGAAAGCGTCATCGCCTGGAAGAAAGACTTCAACCAAGTGAAATACGGCTTCCAAAACGTAGAAGAAGCACTGAATTACATTAAGATACATTAAAAGTAATTTTCTAAGACGTAAAACTTTTGAGTTGGTTGCTCATGTTTGGGAAGAGGAGAATTCTTATCACTGGCTGGAAGAGTTTGTTTAAGGGATGTGTATAAAGTGAAAATAAGCGATATTAAAGAAGGAGATAGTGAAATCAACATTGAAGCAGAAGTTACGGAAAAATCTTACGCCCGTGAGGTACGTAGTAAATATGGCAGAGTTTTAATGGTGGCAGATGCTACGCTTAAAGATGAATCAGGAAAAATAACTTTAACGCTCTGGAATGAACAGGTTAAACAGGTTATGGTTGGCAATAAAGTCAAAATCGAGAATGGCTACGCTAAATCTTACAAAAATGTGTTGCAGCTTTCCACTGGGAAATATGGAAAAATAACTGTCATATAGACTGTATGCGCGCTCCTGGGCTACTTTGTTGGTTTCTTCTCTGCGCTGCCTCTGCCCGTGAGAGTCTTGACAGCGGTTTTTGCTCCAGCTTGTCTATGAGCTACGACCGCGCGGACGAGGACCCTAAGCGAGCTCTCATTGATTTGGTCGCGCTTATAAAGGTCAATCGCTCGCCATTGCTTGCCCTCGAGCGCGGCATTGAAGAGCTTGTCCGGGTCTGGCAGACGCATTTGGTTTTCTTTAACCAAACCTTTATAATCCAACGCATTAACCCACTTAAATCAAAGGAGCAGGGCAAAAATGAAGGTATTGTTGAATGATGGCTTAGAAAAGGAAGGAATAAGAGTATTTGAAGAGTTGGGCATAGAAACAGACACGCGAAAAAGGGATTTGAACGCGCTTATTACGGACATAGGTCAATTTGATGGATTAATTGTTAGAAGCGCCACAAAAGTAACTCGTGAGGTTCTTGAGGCAGGCGCGAAGGGAAAACTGAAAATCGTAGGCAGGGCAGGAGTCGGCTACGACAACATCGCCGTGGCTGCCGCCTCCGAAAACGGCATAGTCGTTAAATGCGCGCCTTACGGAAACACCAACGCAGTTGCCGAACTAGCCATATGCTTGATGTTGAACATATCACGGAATATTCCGCAGGCGCATTACTCACTGAAAAACGGCAAATGGAAAAAAGCAGAATTCAAAGGAACCGAACTTTCTTACAAGACACTGGGCATTCTAGGCTGCGGGAAAATTGGGCAAAAAGTAGGCGAACTAGTCCGCCGCGGCTTTGACATGGAAGTCATCGGATACGACATATGCCCCTGTGCCGAATCGACCTTGAAGTACGTGTCTAAGGAAGAAGTTCTTGCAAAAGCGGATTACGTGAGCATCCACACGGGCGGAAAAGCCATAATCGTAGGCGAAAAAGAACTCGCGCTAATGAAGCCCACTGCATACCTTATTAACACTTCACGAGGCAGCAACGTTGACGAACAGGCGCTGTACAAAGCGTTGAAAGAAGGAAAGATAGCTGGTGCCGCAGTGGACGTTTACACGGAAGAGCCCAGAAAGGAAGGTGCCGAGTTCAAAAGCAAACTGAGAGAGCTTGACAACGTCATCTTCAGCGCGCATTTGGGCGCGTCAACCGTAGAAGCACAACGGGAAACATCCACGGAAATTGCGCGGGTCGTTGCAAGATATCTTTTTGGAGGAGACTTCAGCAGTTCAGTTAACGCTGGCGAAAGCATTGAGCTTGAAGAAAAACCCGTCTACACCCTGTTTATTCACCATCGAGATGTTCCCGGAGTGTTCGCCAACATCGACAAGGTGTTAGCTGACAACGACATAAACATTCGCGCAAACTACTCTAGGCAAATTGGGAAAAGCGGCTACGCAATCTCCGTTTACGTGCTGCACAAGAAGGTTCCGCCCAAAATCATAGAGACCTTAAAAAACATCAGCAATATCTGCAACGTCAAAGTGTAGTTCCGCCGCAGCTTGTTGACAAAAAACGGGTAAAAGGGGAAAGGTTTTCCCCTGACCATGATTCTGCTTTATGAGCGCTTAGCGGTTCGCGTTTTAATAGGCTGGTCCAGCGCAGCCGTTCCAGCTGTATCGTCCGCCGCAGCCACCGTAGCCGTACTGGTACGGATACTGGTACTGGTATGGGTATGTGGGTGTTACAGGGTTGGGCTGAGTGGGACTTTGCGGAGCGCCGTATGCTTCTCCCATCATTCCATTTGAATACGCGTCGTGGGCGTTTGTTGCGTAAGGACTGCAGAAACTCTGTGCGCCCGTGTAGGCGAACACTGAGACAGAGACTAAGGCAACTGCTATCACCGCAAATCCGATGGCGAGGACAAACTTCCTTGCTTTCATTCGATTCACCTCAACTATACCTTTGGCGCCGAGTCTTATGATAGTTCGCTGAAACAAAACTGAAACAGATTTGAAACATTCCATTGCATCATGGAAAGAAGGCTTGTTGGAGCAATATGCTTAAATCGGGGATAGCTCTTTTTTTAGATATATATGCGAAAAATCAACATTTTTATCATTCTATTAATCGCTTCACTGATTTCATTGACGATTCTGATGGTTGTAGGCTTTTACGTTTTAGCGTCACCGTACCCGTGGAACTGGATGAGCGACACTGGAGGGTACATGGGAGGCATGATGGGTGGCTCAGGCATGACAGTTCAGAACCCAGCTTCACCCTATTTCAGCGTGATTTTTGTGGTGTTAGTCGGCTTTGTCATAGTAAGCGTTGGCGGCTTGGTGTACTTTCTCGCGTTTCCAGAAATCAAAAGCAGCGGCAAGACGGTGAGGACCGAGCAGCTTTCGGCTAAAAACGGCGCCACGGCTTACGAAGCCATCGTGAAGACCCTGACGGATGAGGAACGCAAAGTCATCCACGTTCTAACAGTCCACGATGGCAAATACCTGCAGAAATACATCCGAAAAGAAGCGGGTCTTAGCAGGCTAAAGACACACAGGATACTTGCGCGGTTAGCTAACAGAGGAATAGTGACGCTTAAAAAATCTGGAAACACCAACGAAGTGCAGTTATCGGATTGGCTGCAAAACAGTCTCAGTGAATAAGCGGGTCACATCATATATAAGCGAGCTTCTGTCTAAAGGGTAACCAATGAGACTCGGGGTTCTGTTTTCAGGCGGAAAAGACTCAACGCTTGCGTTGCACAAAGCGGCAGAAAAGGCGGAAGTCGCGTGCTTAATCACGCTTGTTTCAGAGAACAAAGAAAGCTACATGTTTCACACGCCGAACATAGACGTAACAGCGCTTCAAGCCGAAGCCTTGGGTTTGCCATTGATAAAGAAGGCGACCGCGGGTAAACCTGAAGAGGAGCTTAAAGACCTGGAAGCGGCAATAGCACAGGCAGTCAAGGACTTTGAAATAGAAGGCGTTGCGACGGGCGCGGTGGAATCGGTTTACCAAGCCACGCGAATCCAGCAGATATGCAACCGCTTAGACGTCTGGTGCGTTAATCTGCTTTGGAAGAGAAACCAGAAGGCACTTCTGGAAGAAATCGTGGCTGAAGGCTTCAACGTGATAATCTCGGGCGTTTTTGCCTATCCTCTTGACAGGACGTGGCTTGGAAAACAAATCGACCAAGACATGATAGAGAAGCTGGTGGCGCTTAGCGAGGAGTACGGGTTAAGTCCTTCAGGCGAAGGCGGCGAAATAGAAACCACCGTCTTGGACGCGCCGTTGTTCAAGAAGAAAATCGAAATTCTGGACTCTGAAGCTGAGGCACAGGGCAACTCTGGAGTTTTCAGGATAAAACAGGCGCGGTTGACGGAAAAATGATTCTCGTCGTTAACATGAACTCCACAGAGACCCCTTTTGGTTTTGACGAGTTTGTCCTGCCCATAGTTTCCGTCGCTGAAGAGTTGGAAAAATGCGATGTTAAACATTATCTTGAGGTAAACGAAAAGAACCTACACTGTTACGATAAAATTATTCTCTCAGGAAGCGCACTGAAGAACACTGTGACTCTGAACCAAACAGAGCGATTCAAGTGGCTAAAAGACTGCAGCAAACCAGTCTTAGGCATATGCGCTGGGATGCAAACTGTGGGTTTAGTTTTCAGCGGGCGCATGGAGACGTGTCGGGAAATAGGAATGACAGAGGTCTCGACATCTAAGGCGAACATCCTGTTTTCTTCAAGTTTCAAAGTTTACTCGTTGCATAATTATGCGCTTGTGCCTTCGGCTGAATTTGAGGTGCTGGCTGAATCCGCAAAGTGCGTTCAGGCGATAAAACGTAGGCAGAAGGACATTTACGGCGTGCTGTTTCACCCTGAAGTCAGAAACAAAGAGGTCATACAGCGGTTTATTCAAGCTTTTCCGTGAACCGAATACTATAAAACTGACGCGTTAACTAAATTGTTAAGGAGATTGGGTTAATTTTGGTAAATGAGTTACCTCCAGAGAAGCTAAGAAAAATCTGTGAAGCCAAGTTCATACGCTGCGAAACCACCGAGGACTTGGTTCCTATCCGCGAGATAATCGGTCAAGAAAGAGCAGTCAGAGCGTTAAAGTTCGGACTAGGCATCAAAGACCACGGATTCAACATTTACGTGGCAGGCTACCCCGGAACCGGCAGAAAAACAGCGGTCAAAAACTTCGTGGAAGAAGTAGCCCGCGGCAAACCTGTGCCGCCTGACTGGTGCTACGTTAACAATTTTTCTAACCAGTATGAACCCAAGGCAATTCAGTTGCCGGCAGGAAAAGGCAAGACGTTCCGAGACGACGTGAAAAACCTCATTGAAAACATCCGAACGGCGCTTCCCAAAGCCTTTGAGAGCGACGATTACGCCTCAAGAAGAGAGGCAACAATCCGCGGCTTGGAAAAACAGAGGAAAGATTTAATTGACAAACTTAACGCGAAGGCCCAACAAGAGGGCTTCGTAATTCAAAGCACTCCCATCGGTCTGCTGCTTATCCCCGTAGTGAATGGCAAGCCGCTTTCTCAGGAAGAACTATTAAGCCTGCCTCCGGAGACAAAATCGAAGATTCAGGAGAGACGAGAAAAACTTGAGGCTGAACTTCGAAACACGATGCGCCAGTTTTTAGACATGGAGCGCAAGATCCGTGAAGAAATCAAGAAGCTTAACCGGGAGGTTGCTCTTTACGCCATTGGCCACTTGGTTGAGGCAATCGTCGAGAAATATTCCGATAACGCGGAAATTACTGAATACTTGAAGGCTGTGCAGAATGATATCTTGGATAATCTGTCTCAGTTCATTAAACGCGATGAAACTCAACAGCGGCTGCCTTTCCCTGTTCCCTGGATGAGGGAGAGTAGATTCAGAAAATACCAAGTAAACGGGGTTGTTGACAATTCAGATTGTAAAGGTGCGCCAGTGGTTATGGAAACCAACTCCACCTACCAAAACCTTATTGGCAGGACGGAGAAGGAAGCGCAGTTCGGTGCTTTAATCACCGACTTCACCATGATTCGCGCCGGGTCCCTGCACAAAGCGAATAACGGGTTCTTAATCATTCCCGTTGAGGACCTGCTGCGCAACCCGTTTTCTTATGAAGCCTTGAAACGGGCAATCCGCGACAAAAACATAGTCATCGAGGAGCCTCAGGAACGGTATGGTTTCATAAGCACCAAAAGCCTGAAGCCTGAGCCGATTCCTCTGGACATTAGAGTGATTCTCATAGGCAACCCGTACCTCTACCAGCAATTATTCATCTTGGACACGGATTTCAGGGAACTCTTCAAAGTCAAAGCTGAATTTGACACAACCATGGAGCGAAACGAGGAAAACGTGAAGAAATACGCCGCTTTTGTCTGCACGCTGTGCCAAAGAGAAAACCTGAAGCATCTTGACCAGTCAGCATTAGCTAAACTGATAGAGTACAGCCAGAGGATTGCTGAGGACCAACGGAAGCTTTCCACGAGGTTTGCTGAAGTCGGCGACATCATCCGCGAAGCCAACTTTTACGCCGTGCAAGAGAAATCAGACGTGGTCACGGAAAAACAAGTTAAAAAAGCCATTGAAGAGAAAATTTACCGGTCTAAGCTTATCCAAGAAAAAATCCAAGAAATGATCAGCCGAGGAGTGCTACTTATTGACACGGACGCAGAGAAGGTCGGGCAAGTAAACGGTTTATCCGTTATGGGACTCGGCGACTTCGCTTTTGGAAATCCTTCACGTGTGACAGCAAGCATAGGCTTAGGCAGAGAAGGCGTAATTGACATTGAACGCGAAGCCAAAATGGGCGGACCCATCCACACCAAAGGCGTCCTAATCTTAAGCGGCTACTTGAACGAGAAATACGCGCAGGATAAGCCTCTTAGTCTCTCAGCGCGGCTTGTTTTTGAACAGAGCTACGGCGGGGTGGAGGGCGACAGCGCCTCAAGCACCGAGCTATACGCCATACTGTCAGCGCTCTCTCGACTGCCAATCAAACAGAACATAGCGGTAACTGGCTCGGTTAACCAGAAAGGAGAGGTTCAAGCCATAGGGGGCGTAAACGAGAAGATTGAAGGTTTCTTTGAAGTTTGCAAGGCCAAAGGTCTAACAGGCCAGCAGGGCGTGATGATACCCGAGAGCAACGTGCAAAATCTGATGCTGAAGGAAGAAGTAGTGGACGCGGTTAAAGCGGGAAAGTTCCACATTTACTCTGCAAAAACTATCGACGAAGGAATAGAAGTTCTCACTGGAACCAAAGCCGGCGAAAGACGCCAAGACGGAACCTTCGAGGAAGAAACAGTAAATTACAGAGCAGACAAACAACTCAAAGACATGGCTGAAAAACTCAAAGAGTTTCCATCCGCATCTGCAGGCGAAAAGAAAAGCGAAAGCTAAAACATGGACGTAGGCAAAAAACACTTCTCGCCCAACCCACACCTAACCGTTTCCACTTTCTCCATTTGTTTTTCAAATTTTAGTTCTGTTAATGAAATTAAGTGTGAAAGTATATTTTGCTTCTAAAACTTCCTTTTCAGGAAATTCCATACAAAAACAGTAACCACCGTTACAATTACTATGCCAACAAGCGGCAGAACTGACTCGAATTGACCGTTACTGAAAACCACAGAGACCGAAAGAAAGACTATCGCGCACATGATTGTCAGCATGAAAATTGAAGCAATAAAATTGAGAGCAGTGTTACCTGACAAGTTGCTTCACAGTTTGAACTCATTAATTTTGATTATAAGCGTTATGAATTAGAAATTAACTGCTGCATCGTCTTCATCTTCGCTAGCGCCGCATATCCTTTTTGGATAATTTTATTAGAATAAATGAGAAGAATAACCTTTGTAGGTGTAAGATTTTGGCAAGTAAAAAAGGTGAAAAATACAAGTGCGAAGAATGCGGACTTATCGTCGTAGTTGATGACCCGTGTGGCTGTGAAGTAGTCGAGTTGATGTGTTGCGAAACGCCGATGAAACCCGTTAAGGCAGCAGCGAAAGGCAAACCAAAAGCTAAGTCAAAAACCACCAAGAAAGCTAAACCAAAACCAAAGAAAAAATAGGGCCTCAACCGCCCTCCTTTTTTTATCACCAGTGGCAACCATAAAAAATCGTGGTTTTTCAAAAATCAGCTTATCCAGAAACTGAACTGATTTCACATCTGCATTTCAAGTAAACAAAGCTTATTTTAAAACAGCACTTGATTTAGAGTGGGTCAGGTGAAGCATTGACATCCTCGAAACGCAAGCGCAAACGCAACAGAGCTGTTATAGCGATACTTCTTCCCGCGATAGTTATTCTGTGGATTTTTGGGTGGTGCCTGTATTGGATTGGTCACCAAAGAGAATCGCGGAAACCGCACCCGTCTCCTTCACCTCGAGAAGAAGAGCATGTGAGCCTTATACCTGCGGTGCTCGAGGACCCCGTAGAGATAGAGAATTAGATAAGTCATAGTTGTGACCGTTCGAGAATAGAGGTCAGTTGCTCAGAAGTTTGTAGTGTTGCGACCTTGGTAAAACTAAAAAATTTGAGAAAATGAAGCATCTCTAGTTTTTGACAGCGAAAACCGCGTTATTTTCAAGTGATGATTTAGAAGAACCTGTGTTTCTTTTTGTCCTGTTGCTTATCGCCTTTTGCTTCTTGAGTTTCAACTAGGGCTTCGTCGTCTATGGCTGTTACGGTAACGCCGCTTTCCTCAGGGTCTTCAGGCGCTGCTTCAGCAACTTCAGGCTCTGGCTCAGGCGCTTGTTCCATCTCTTCGGAAGGGGGAGTAATCATTTCGTGATTAGTTTCGGCTGGAGGTGGGGGTGCAGGACACGCTGGAGGGGATTGTGGCTTCGGTTTCATTCTGCTTTCAAGCTCGGTTAGTTTGGCTTCCAGATTCGATATAGCGTCTTTGGCAGTCTTGTTTTTCTCACAAAGTTCTTCAATAACGACTTGCTCCTCGAGAATCTTAATGCTGTATTCCAGTTTCTTCTGTTCTTCTTTCAAAGATCGCGATTCTGCCTCAAGTTCTGATCGTTTTGCTTGCAGTTTTTCAAGGTCTTTTTGTTCGCTCAATTTTCATCAAACTTACAAACGGCTATATTAGATTATAACTTTGTGAAAGGGAAGTCTATATTCTAAATTTAGAGTAGCGCTTAAGCTCTGAATAAGTTCCGAGCGCTTGAGACTTGAGAGCAAAATGAAAAGGTTAATAGGTATAGAAAAAAGAGGTTGAGGAACCTATACGAAGTCGTCGAAACTCCAATAGTGTTCTTCTTCTTGTCTGACTATTTCTTCGAACATGTTGCGCGTTGTGGTGTCTCCGCGCTTCAGCGCTTCAGCGATGATTTGCCTGTAAAGCATTATAGCAGTGGTTTCAGCTTGTCGGTCTAGCATTATGAAGTCTTCAGGGTTTGCTCCAACTTGTGGAACGGGGTCTGGAACAACGGTGCATTCTCCGCCGAGCAGGTAAATTCGTTCGCTGATCTTCTCCAGATGATCCATCTCCACCATGAAAACAGTTTTCAGCAGGTCGCTGACAACTTTGGCTTTGTTGGTTTCTGTTACTACTTCAAGCGCAGAAGATTTCTTCCGCAGAGCAAGCAAGACGGCTTTTTCATGCTGGTTTGTGTACTGTATTATCGCCGAGATTTCAGCCGCAACTGCCTTGTTCAGCAAAGCGAAATAGTCGTCGGTGAATATCTTGCGCCACTCGGATACTGGCGTTTCAGCTCCTTCCGGCTCGTCTTGCACGTTCACGTATTCTTGGAATTTAAAAAGGTGCTCTTCCTCCGCCTTGTAAATCTTCTGGAACAATCGCCGAGTTGTACTGTCCCCAAGTTCTCGTGCGGCCTTGATGATCTGGCGGTACAGCGCAAGAGCTTCTTCTTCAGCTTTGGCGCCGAGTTTTGCGAACTCGCTTAGACTGTTTCCTACAATTGGGTTGTCCGCTTTTGTTGTTGCTGATCCTCCGAGATAGTAGATACGCTCCATGATGTCGGCGGCATGCTTCATTTCTTCAATGGCGATTTCCTTCAGGAATTTTCCTACGGCGTCGTATGTTGTCTTGTCGAGGAGAATGTTTTCAGGAATCACTTTGCGTAGCAGTTTTTCCATTTTTGTGTGTTGCAGCATGTACTGGACTGAAACTTGGATTTCTCTTGAAACCGCCTTGTTTAACAAACTAATATACTCAGGTGTCGCTTTTACAGCCATAACAAATCAGGTCTCCTTTAACTACGGAACAGTAATCACTTAAATATAAAAAGATTGTTTCACCTTTTTCTCAAAAAATCTTGAAAGCAACTATCATGTTTAAGCTGTGATTTTTTATGTATAAAAGAGAAAAATGGGATGAGGATACTCTTGCACAGGTCTTTATTTCTTCTTTGCAGCCTTTTTCTTCTTTCCTTTTGCAGCTTTAGGCATGATATTGACCTCAAAGCCATAATTATCGGCAATTTGTATTTAAAATTTGCTAAAGGTGCAGCTTTATGTCTCCTATTAACAATGGCATTTGGAAACAGGTCTTAATAATAAAATAAGCATTTTAAGAGCTTATTATGAAAAAAGGCTCTGAAGCAAGCGATTAAATACAGTTTAAGCCTTTTTTAACAGCAGGAGCAAGCCTTTCTACATGTCAAAGCTTTTAAGTTGTTGAAAGATTAGTCATTAACTGCAAAAGAAAGAGTTTTGGATGCGTTCTATCGTGCGGTCAGCTTTTAATGCTAATTATGAACTTTTAAAGTCGGAGAAATACGAGTTTTCTCTTTCGAATTCTTTAGCTCTTTCGATTTACTCTAGCACGAAACCGCACAATCTGAAAATAGCCAACTTGCAAAAAGGTTTAATCCTGGTTTATAAGGGGAAAGAAAGAGTCGGCGAAGGAACAGGCTTCGGTTTTCCAGTTCTGATATATGCGAAAGAAACGTTCTTTTCAAGTTCATCAACAGTTTATGTGGCGGAAACCGCCGGGTCCATCAAGATTCGCAAGGAATTCAACATGGACAGAGCTGCTCGAAACAAATTCGCAAATGTGTATTTAGAGAACGAAAAAGTCCGTGGGTTCATAAGGTGTCTCACCGACCTCTATCAGAAGAATCAGCGTTTCCGTTTTCTTTCATTGAAAGAGCTTTTCGTGAAGGCAGGTGTGGAGTCAGCCTTTGTTAAAACCGCTTCGGTAGGCAAAATAGCCGTAACCTACAGCATAACCAACTGCGTCATGAACGTTAGAGTGGATTTTCACCATTTACGAAGGGCGCATCCCCAAAAAGTTTTTGTCTTGAATGAGCAAAGTGCGGTTTTCTTTAGAAGGTATTCCGATGCATATAATTCGAGTTTGGTTGGTAATCAGATTGGTGCTTGGGATGTGGTTGGCTCTGAATGGGCGCGCCTAACGGATCTGCAGGAAAGAGTTGGTTATCGATTGTTTAGCGTTGATGGTAGTGTTTTGCGTAGAGGTTATGAAACAATGAGTAACTGTTTGGACTGGGTTGGATTGGATTACGAAGTTGATCCAAACAAAGAAGTTTTTGATTATCGAATTGAAATTTTAGGAGGCAACTGTTGAAATGGTAAAGGTGACTTTGGTTTATCCTTATTTTCAGCCTTCAAAGGATAATTCTCTTTTCAGGTTTCCGCCTTTGGGGTTAGGCTACGTGGCTGCTTCGCTGAAAAAGCAAGGCATACCCGTTGAGCTGGTTGATTGTACATTCTTAAGCCGCGATGAAGCTGTTGAGAAGGTAAGACGTTCGAAACCGCAGATTATCGGCGTTTACTCGATGTTTTCTATCAAAAAAACCTCGTTAGAAATGGCTCGCGCGCTCCAAGATGATTGTGACCTGCTTGTTGTGGGTGGCCCTTTTCCGACTTCGGATCCAGCGGGTTTTCTTGAAGTTTTTGATGTGGTTGTTGTTGGGGAGGGTGAAAAGACCATGGTTGAGCTCGTAAATTGCGTTGAAAAGGGCGCAGATTTCTCGGGCGTGAAGGGGATTGCTTACAGAGAAGATGGTGAAGTCAGGGTCACTTCACCCAGAGGGTTTGTGGAGAATTTGGATGGTTTGCCTTTTCCATCTCGCGAACTTTTTGATAACGATGCCTATAAGCGCTATTACGCTAAGCGGTTCGGCTACACCACCACGCCGTTGATTACTTCACGCGGATGCCCTTTTTCATGTGATTTTTGCAGCCGCCCGGTGTTTGGCACGAGTTACCGAGCGCGTTCAGCAGTTAACATCGTGGATGAGATGGAAGTCATCGCTGGCTTAGGTTATGATCGTGTATGGTTTGCAGATGATTGCTTTACGTTGAACCGTGGTCATCTTTTGAACGTTTGTGATGAGGTAGTGAACCGGGGTGTTGATTTGGGTTGGGAGTGCCTGTCCAGAGTTGACACGATGAACCGTGAAGTGGCGGTTAAAATGAGGCAAGCGGGCTGTGTCAGAGTTTTCTTCGGTATCGAGTCTGGTAATGACAGTGTTTTGGCTTTGATGAACAAGCAGATTACGGTGGAGCAGGCTAGCCGCGCGGTTTACGCGGCGAAAGCGGCAGGTTTGCAGGTTGGCGCTTTTTTCATTGTTGGTTATCCGGGTGAAAGTGACCGCACGGTTTTGGATACCTTGCGTTTTGCTTCTGGGCTGCCTTTGGATTATTTGTCTTTTACGTTGCCTTATCCTATTCCTGGTACTGGGTTGTTTGAGCGCGTTAAGGATAACGGTGGCGTGGCTGTTGACGATTGGGAGGAGCCGAAGAATTGGAGTTTGATCAGGCATAAGCTGCTGTATGAGGCGGGGTTCAGTGAGGCTAAGTTGAAGTTTGGTATTGGGAAGGCGCATGTGCAATTTTATGTTAGGAAGTTTTTTGGGGAGCGCGGATACGGTTTGGTTGGTGTGCCTTTTGAGCGTTTAACGGATTTGACGTTTAGGATTATGCGCTGATTTGTTTTTCCGACAAGAGCCGGGAAGGCGTAATTCTTAAATGTTAAAGCTGCACATGGCTTACAAAGGGTTACCTTTGAGTGTAAAATTACATCCTTATGTAGTTTTTCTTCCAGTCGAACAGAAAGACAAGATATTAAGCGCTATCTTCGGCTCCAAAGCAGGAGTTGATGTGCTGCGGTTTTCGCTTAAGCAGGGAATCGCGAAAAACATTTACCAAAAAGACCTCGTCAAACGGCTAAACTACTCAAACAAAACAATCATCGCCAATCTGAAAGCCCTTACGCAACTGGGCGTTTTAACCGAGTGCATGGAGAAAAACGAGAAAGAAGGAAGAACCATCTGGGTTAAAACTTATCAGCTCACGGATCTTGGCAGATGGTTCGCGCTGCTGCTCGCCGAAGAAAAAGAGCTGACGGAACAGGAGAAAGCCGAAATCCTGCAAAGCCTGTTCAGGACTTACGTGAAACTGGTCAAAGACTTAGCCGAAGAACTGAACATAAACAAGAAAAACCTCGAAGCCATCTTCAGAGAAGAAATGAAATAGCCTGAGGCACCAAAAATGCAAGCCATAGCCGTTGTCGGAACAAAGAAATCGGGAAAAACAACAACTGCAGAAAACCTAACCAGAGAACTCACCCAAAGAGGCTACAGAGTCGGCGCCATAAAGCACGTCAACGAACCGGACTTCGTCTTTGACACGCCTGGAAAGGACACGTGGCGCTACGCGCAGGCAGGAGCCAAAACCGTCATCGGCGTCGCAACTAACCAAACGGTTACAGTAGAAAAAACAGACACGAGCATTCTGTCGCTTGAAAGGCTGCTGGAGAAATGCGCGGGCAGCGACGTGGTCCTCATTGAGGGACTGAAAAAGGATGTCGCGCAAAACAAAGAAATCTCAAAAATTGCCGTCGTGAAATCCGAGACGGAAGCTGAGAACGCCCTAAAAACCTACAAGCCCATAATAGCCTTCAGCGGACCCTATAATACTCAAAGTGTTTACCCTAAAATCCCGTACGCAAACGCAGAAACAAACCCCAAAGAACTATCGGACACAGTTGAAAACATTCTCAAAAAACATGCAATGCAAGGCTGAGGCTGTTATCGGTTTCGAGTTCAGCAGTCAACTTTCATCCCAGCACACCCGCAAATACAAGGAAATAATATATAAAAGCATTAAGCTTGCTCTTGCTCTATACGTGTCTGCGCACCCCTTGAGCTTCTTCCCGTCATAGTATTCGGCTGGAACAGGGTTCTCACGCAAAATCAAAAGAAACTCAACAATTCTACGCCTATAACTTTCAGCATTTTCTTGGCACGATAAGACATCAAACAAGAAAAATCAACACAGTTCTTTAACTAACGTGTCAAGCTTAACCTTGGAGCCTTTCGCTATTTCTTTCCGAGCCGCCTCAATTTCCCGTTTCTCTTCTTCGCTGGCTTCCTCCTCAGGCAGGAGCATTGCCCGTAGCCTCAGAAGCTCAAGTTTAACATTGTCTAACTTGTCCAGCACAATCTCTAACTCGCGTTTGTTGACTGTCACGGTCACTTCTTGTCACCTGATTTTCCACTATATGAAAAGCCGATTTGTTGAATAAAGATTCTTCCCTAGGGATAGCTCCGCAACATCAAAAACCTTGTAAATTTCCGTGTAAATTGGTGAATTTCGTGAGGGTTCTTAAGCGACCGCTACGCCTACGTTGTTGGGGTGAAGCGCCAGAGAGCCATCCTGCACCATTCCAGGGCTATTCTTTATGCCCCACCTCATTGGCAAGCCGTCATATTTGGATCCTAATAGCGGTTCATTGCAGAAACCTATAGGGGGTAGGTCCGTATTGAAGCAAAAACACGCCAATAGCATGCCGAAAAACCGCTCTGCGAAACTCCATGCAGCCTGCTTTATATAAGGGGGTATAGGCGAAAAATCGCAACAGTTCTCAACAGAAAACGACGAGGTAACAAAAGTTCTCAATTTGCTTCTGCAAGCTCAGCATAATCTGAATTTCGGCTTTGAAACTTTTATATATGCCAATGAGCATGCTAGAAGCTGAGTGTCATGGCTGAAGTTTGTTCAACATGCGGGCTTCCAAAGGACTTATGCGTTTGTGGCGAAATTGAAAAAGAGCAGCAGCGTATCCGCATCAGGCTCGAAACAAGAAAATTTGGCAGAGCAAACACCATAGTCGACGGCATGGATGAGCACGACTCAAACCTCGCAGACCTAGCCCAAAAACTCAAAGGCTTCTGCGCCTGCGGCGGAACATCAAAAAACGGCCAGATAATGCTGCAAGGAGATCACCGCGAAAGAGTCCGTGACTTCCTCATCAAAAGCGGATATCCAGAAGAAAACATAGAACTGCAATAGCCACAAAGAAAGGTGCAAACCCCCATGAAACCGCTACAAAACGTCCGTGAAGTACTCAAGTCCCTAAAACACAGAAAACCAGCCCAAATCTACTGCCCCAGATGCTGCAGCCCAAAAATCAACTTGTCCAGCGGACTAGACCTTTGGCTCACACCAAAAAAATACGTTTGCCCGGAATGCGGCTACGTAGGCTCAATAATTTTGGAACTAGAAAAAGAAGAGGAAAACAGCGAAGCAAGCGCTTAGTCTGGCAGCGCCAGATTCAACTGTTTCTTTAAAGTCTTGTAGCGGTTACGAACCGTAACCTCAGTCACGCCAGCAGCCTCAGCAATGTCCTTCTGCGTCTTCTTCTCGTTATTCTGCAAACAAGCAATGTACAACGCCGCAGCAGCCAAACCCATCGGATCCTTCCCAGCAGCAGCACGCTTCCTCCGCGCATCCCGAAGAATCTGGATCGCAGCACCCTGCGTCTTCCCCGAAATTCCAGTTCTCTCCGCAATCTTCGAAATGTAAGTTAACGGATCAGCAATAGGCATATGCACCTCAAGCTCACGCAACAAAAGCCTGTAACAACGAGCAACATCCTTCTTGTCCACAAGACTGGCTTCAGAAATCTCACGCAAAGTCCTAGGTGTTCCGCTGCCACGGCAAGCCGCATACAACGCAGCAGCCGCAATAGCCGCAATCGACCTGCCACGAACCAACCCTTTATCGAGAGCTTTCCGGTAAATCACCGCAGCTTTCTCCTTAATCGGTGGAGGAATGTAAACCTTGTCGCTTAAGCGGTCAAGCTCCGCCATGGCTTGCGCAAGATTCCTATCAATGGAAGAGTGAACTCGAGATCGTATCTGCCACTTCCTCAACCGCCACATCTGCAGTCTAGTGGAAAGCGGAAGCTTTCGTCCGAAAGCATCACGATCAACCTGGCTTATGGCTGTGGATAAACCTTTGTCATGAACGGAATAGGATGTTGGAACCCCAACACGGCTTCTTGACGCCTTTTCTTCCTGAGTGAAAGCACGCCATTCCGGTCCTTTATCCATCATCTGCTCGTAAAGGACGAGACCACAGTCTCCGCAAACGGTTTCACCCGTGTCATAATCGTGAACGAGGTTATCGCTACCGCACTCTGGGCACTTGTCAACCAAGCGCTGACGCGTTCTAGCCTCTTTTTTGCTCAATTTTTTACACTCCATTTAACCTTTGCGCAGAACCGTCACCATATCCCTTTTTGACTTGAGAAAACAGTACATTCGACCCGCGCAAACTAAGCAGATGAACAGTTTTAATATATAAGCTTTACGGTTTTAATCATGATATTTCACGCATAATTCCTGAATAAAGAGGCCCAATACTGATTCACCCTTGTAAACGACCCCATACAAGCAGCAACATCAGCAGTCACACGCAAAAATACTTATTAGGAAACGCCTCGGTCTTAAAACCTTATCATCAAGAACACAAATAAGCCCGTGTTGAAGCCCGGTGGTGTAGCGGTCAAGCATAGCGGGCTTTGGACCCGTCGACGAGAGTTCGAATCTCTCCCGGGCTAC
>CAZJBY010000012.1:34248-44163 GCA_964544495.1 uncultured Candidatus Bathyarchaeia archaeon | reverse complement strand
ATGTTGTCAGGGAAACCGTGAAGACTTTTGCGCGTTCTCGCTCTATCGGCGAAATCCCCTTCAGAATCCTTATTCTGGACGAAGCTGACAACATGACTTCTGATGCTCAGCAAGCTTTGCGCCGCACGATGGAACGGTACACTGAAACGTGCCGGTTTATAATGTGCGCGAATTACAGCGGCAAAATAATTGAGCCTATTCAGTCCAGATGCGCCCCTTTCAGATTCACTTTCTTACCCCGAGAAGAGCACGACAAACACATCAAACACATCGCTGAACTCGAAAATATTCAGTTGCTGCCCGATGGTGTAGATGCTATCTTTGAGGTTTGTGGCGGAGACCTCAGAAGGGGAATTAACACTTTGCAAGGTGCAGCTTCAATGAATAAACCTATAGACGCCAAGCTGGTCTATTCGGTTACTGGCAAAGCCAACCCTCACGACGTGCAAAAAATGCTGACCACTGCCATCAACGGCGACTTTCTTGGGGCGAGGAAACAGCTGCGAGATATGCTTCAAAAGTACGGCGTAGCCGGCATCGACATAATTCGGCAGATTCACCGGGAGATTTTCAAAACCGAGATCCCCGAGCCTTTGAAAATAAAGTTAGCAGGCATCACAGGCGAGGTAGATTTCCGTCTTGTCGAGGGTTCAGACGAGGAGGTGCAATTGAGCGCGCTCCTAGCTAAGCTCGTCGAAGCAGGTTATGAAATTAAAAAGTAAAATAGGTGCTATTTTTGTATACGGCATGGATCGTCAAGCACAAACCGAAATCCGCCGCTGAAATAGTAGGCAACCCCAGCGCCCTCAAAACCTTTAGAGACTGGCTTCAATCTTGGGACAAGGGCATACCAAAAAAGAGGGCTGCTTTTCTATATGGATCGCCTGGAGTTGGAAAAACCGTTTCAGTTGAGGTTTTGGCTCGCGACTTGCACATGGAGCTTGTGGAGAAGAACGCAAGCGATTACAGGACAGAAGATGCCATAAACCGTTTCGCAGGGTTAGCTTCACAATACAGCTCTCTGTTCGGTGGAAAAAGAATAGTTTTGCTTGACGAATTAGACGGCTTAATGGGAAACGCTGACAAGGGCGGTGTCAAAGCGATTACCAACATCGTTAAAACCGCTCGGTGCCCAGTAGTTTTGATTGCTAACAACGCTTTTGACCCGCGGTTCAGGACTCTCCGCAGCTATTGCCTCCTTATAGACTTCAAAAAACCCATTTCAAGCAGTATAGCCAAGCGCTTGCAGCACATTTGCGAGCGTGAAGGAATTCAAGCCGATGAGAACGCTCTGCAGTTTCTTGCCCAACGGTCAGGAGGCGATGTGCGCTCCTCGGTTAATGACCTTCAGGCTTTGGCTCAAGGGAAAAAACACCTAACGTATGATGATGTTTCGTGGCTTGCCTACCGTGACCGGCAGGAATCAATTTTCAGCGTGCTTAAAATGATTGTTTATGGCAGAACGGCTTATGGTGCGAAACAGGCTGTGGGCATGGCTGATGTTGACTTGGACATGCTTTTTGAATGGATTTACGAGAATGTTCCCGCGCATCTCTCTGACCCGCATGACTTAGCCCAAGCAATGGATGCTCTTGCGATGGCTGATGTTTACCGCGGCAGAATCCGCGCTTCTCAGGATTGGAGCTTCATGCGTTACGTGATTGATTTCATGACGGCGGGTGTGGCTTTGGCTAGGCAGAACTCGAAAGTTAGCGGGTGGATTCCGTTTAAGTTTCCAAGTCGCATTATGATGCTGTCTCGGTCCAAGGCTGAACGGGCGGTGCGAAAGGCCATTGGCCTTAAAATCAGGCGCAAATGTCACATCTCCGCTGTTCGCGCTACGAAGGAGGTTTTGCCTTACCTTAGAATCATTTTCAAAAACGATGTCCACATGGCTGCTGGAATCGCAAAGTGGCTTGACTTGGACGAAGAAATGGTTGAGTACATTGTTGGAACCAAAGCAAAAGCTGGAACAATCACTGCGTTTCTTCACTAAAATTTAGGCTCAGCGAATCTTGCTGCCTTCCGTGATGTCCTTTTCTGGCTGCAATACCACAACGTTGCCTTTGTCGTCTTCAGCAGCCAGTATCATGCACTGCGACTCCACACCCATAACCTTCCGCTTTTGAAGGTTAAGGATGAACACGCATTTTTTGCCGACTAAGTCCTGCGGAGTGTACCATTGTAAAAGCCCAGCGACCGCCTGCCTTTTCTCCGTCCCAAAATCAACCACGAGTCCTATGAGGTTTCTGGAACCGGGAATTTGGTTTGCCTCTGTGATTTTTCCTATGCGCAAATCCAGCTTTTGAAATTCGTCAAACGAGATTTCCACTTTTCAACACCCTTATCCGCCGAGTTTACGTGTGACAAAACTATAAAGTTTTATGTTTCTCTTGCAGCATTCTCCTTTCTTCTGAAACTATCTTGTGAGCCTGCCAAATCGGTTCAGGAATTTTACTGTTGAGCACACAATGTTTTACGATTTTCACGGCTGTCCCCAGCGATATCAAATGTCCAACGCTGACATAAACAGGTTTCACGCCCGCTTTCGTCGTAACAACTTCACCGATTATTTGACCTTTCTGAAACAAAAAAACATGTCCCGCGGTCGTCATAGGCTCACCAATCAGTCGGCTTTTTGCCACTCCAATGGTGGGTTTTCCTATCGCCACACCCAAGTGGCTGGCAAACCCGAATTGGTACGGGTGAGCAAACCCTTGCCCGTCAGCGAGTACAACATCAGGCTGCACTTTCAGCTTTTTGATACACGCGACTGCAGGAGGAATTTCCCTGAAGGACAACAAAGTAGGAATGTACGGAAACTTCACTTGAATGGTTGCCGTTTGCCGCTCTAAAAGTTCAAGAGAATCATAATCCAAAACCGCCACGGCGCTTACTGCGACCTCGCCGTAATACGCCACGTCAACGCCGGCGATGCGATGGAGCTTTTTGGGCAGGCGGTTATCAGCAACTATTCTCTTCGATAAGAGCAGTTGTGCCTTGTGAGCTTTTGAAACAGAAAAATTATGTGGCACGGTAACGGTGGGGTGCATTGGTTAACCTTTTCGGGACTGGCGCTTTCTTCTCTGCGCCTGTTCAAACTGTTTCAGATAATTCTCCAGTGACTTTCTCCGCACTTCTTGAGTGACGTCTCCACGGGTGGCTTCGATAATTCTCCGTGCTACGTCGCATTTCCTCCTAAGCCCCGGCACAAGCATGTAAGCCTCATCCATCGCCATCAACTCAATGTAGATTTCGTCCATAGTTTTCAGGTGTTCCTCGGCTTTTTCAGCATCTCCTTCACGTAACGCATCCAAAACCAAGCGTCGATATTCTCCAATGACGTCTGCTAAACCCAGCACGTAGTCTAAAGCAGGCACCTTAATTTCATTAGGCGTGACAAAGCGCGCTTCTTGTATTAACCCTTGAAATATGTTCGCCTCAGCGTACTCTTGAAGCGCCGCGCTGAACATGCCGCTGTAGATAATGTCTGGGTTTTCCTTCGCTGAACCTTGAAGTTCGGAAATGATTTCTTTCGCGTTTTCAATTGTTTTTCTGGCTTTCTCATACTTTTTTTGGTGCATGAGAAGTATTGACTGCTTGGAAAGGCTTGTTGCCTTCCGCATGGTTTGCTGCGTGTTTTCTCGCACCCTGTCTTTCTGCGTAAGCTCTTCTTTCACTTCTTTCAAAATAGACTGTAAAGTTGTCAAGTTCCCACCATTCTAACTTTAAAACATGCTAACTATTTATTAAGTCACTATTAAAAAAATGGATGTTGAGAGGATTCTTCCTCTCTTCTAACTATTCTCCTCTTCTGGTTCAGGTTCTACCCATTTCTCAATCAGAAGCTTGTCGTCTTTCAGCTTGAAGCTTACTTTGACGAAAATTGAGTCTGCTCCCTTGAACGGGAACATACTGTCTTCTGCTAGGTCTTTCGGCAAGTAAATCAGGTACTTACCGTCCTTTCTCCTGAAGAGTCGCCCTCTTCCTTCACTAACCATAGTTCACCACCCGTTAAATTAAATCCATAGTTCAAGAATAGGGTCATCTGAAAACCTATTTAAGGCTATCTTTCACAGTTTCCATAGGCACCTTATTAACAGTGACAGAATAGAACTGAAACTTGAATTATTTGCTTATGCACTATTGTTTAGCCACGGTCAAAACGTATAGGTTCCCAACGTTTGCTTAACAATACAACTCGACTCTCAACAGACTCATCTACAATCGCGTATCCAGTCCTCTCCGCTAGATCCGTCGCAAAATCGTAAACTTCTCTGTGCTTCGGCATTCTCCCATAATCCAAACGAAGCCCCGAAAAACCAACATGCATGTACGCCTTGGCTTCAATGTACGTGGGATTGGCTCTTTCAACAAGTTCCGCGTACCCATCAACCGCTTCCATGTTATGCCCTTTCACCAGTGTCATGCGGATCACGGTGGGGCATCGGAAACTCGGCAGTAAACTCAGCGTCTCATTCAACTTCGCCCAAGCGTTGGGAACTTGAGGGCGGCAAACGCGCCTGAATACCGCTTCATTTGGCGCACAGACAGAAACATAAAGCTGTGTTGGCTCCTCGCTTAATTCCGAAAGTTTAGATGGCACCGTGCCGTTAGACACAAGAAACGTGGTGAACCCCCTATTGTGGAATGCGTGAATCAACTCCCCGATGTGCTCGTAAAGCGTCGGCTCCCCCGTCAAACTTATTGCCACGTGTCTGGGCGTTAAGGCTTCTGTGAACTTCTTCCAGTTCGTCTTCGGATTTCCGTTGTACCCACTCAAAATTTTGGATTGCGCTTTCAGGCTTCCTCGCATAATTTCTTCAGCAGAATCCCAATTTGGCAGTTTCATTTCATCCCATTTGATTTGCAGGTCTCCACTCTGTGCTCTCCAACAAAACAGGCACTGTTGCGTGCAGTAAAAAAGCGCCGGCGTCATTTGGATGCACTGGTGCGATTTTATCCCGTAAAACTTCTGCTTGTAGCAGTGCCGGCCGTTAATTAACGACTCGTAAAGCCACTTACACCTTTTAACCGCTGAATGTTTGCCAACGAGATGATACTTATGTTTCTTCAATGCTTGCAACAGCGAAGATGGAATCGAATGTTCCAAGACGTTTCACAGGCCCATGCTTTTTAGAATATAGACCTATAAGAAACCGTTTTATAAAACAGTCTAGCTTAACCGCGGATGTCTCATCTTAAAGGCAAAGTTTAAAATGTTCTCTTAATAGTAACTTCCCATTAAGATGTGAAAGTCTGCAGAATCCAGGAGAATTATTGTTTGAAAACCAAAGCTGCCACCATTGTCCTTCTTATGTTGCTGACTGTTTCTTTTCTGTTAATGCCGCTCTCGGTAGTTCGAGGCCAAGCTGGCGTGAACATATACTTGTTGAGTCCTCAAGACACGGGAATTGTAGGTCAACAAGTCAGCCTTCAAGGAACCATAGACACTCAAAATGGTGCATACGAAGTTTGGTTTGGCAGCAACCTAGTAGTAAGCAAAAACGCGGAAGGCTACAACGTGAATGCGAATTTCACAATTCCTCAAATCGCTGGAGGCGACTACACGATAACGCTTAGAGATGTCAGCGAAAACATTAACGCTACCTCTCCCTTTAACGTGTTGATAGCCTACTACCTTGAAGCCCTTGCGCCTTCTGCGCCCACACAGCTGCAGGAAGGAGACAGCATTGTTTTGAATGTAACACTAACTGGAGTGAACCCAGCAACGGCGTATTACGCGAATGTTACAGTTGAACTTCCGTCTCCCGTCAACACAAATTATTCGCGGGCAGTTGCACTAGATGTCTCAAGCCAAACCGCGATTGCAACCGCGCAGGTTACCTATCCCGCCTCCACTTTTCAACCTGCAGGCGCGCTCACTGCATACACTGGTTCATACAAAGTGTACTTGAATAGAACACTGAATCTGGCGGAAGATCAGTTTTTCGTAGGTTTCACTGATTTAAGCGAGTACCACAGAGACCAAACAGTGAACATTCACGCCATAGGATATCAGCCCAACGAAAACGCCCTAGTCAATATTACATACGCGGAATCGGGCGCCAGTGAGCATTCTGAACCAGTGACGGCCTCAAGTGAAGGCGTAATAAACTCGGCTTGGACAGTTCCATTCAATGCGTTGGTTGGCGATTACAACATAACCATAACTCCAGAAAACACGGCTAAATCCATCACTGACTCACAGTTCTTCGCTGTTTCAGGTTATTCCGTTAAGATTCGAAACTTGAACTTGGCAGGCGAGCCAGTGCCTCAAATAGTAGTTGAAGCCCTTGACCAAGCAACAGATACTGTATACAACGGTACAAGCGGAGATGACGGAATAGCTACTTTAAACCTTGAACGAGGTGATCATACTGTAACCGCGTTTTGGAATGATGTGCAAGTTGGCGAAATAAACGCCACTATAACGGGAGCAAGCTCCTTTGATTTAACATGCGAGTTAACCAACATTAAAATAACCGTGCAAAACAAAAACGGAGATTTAATTCCCTTCGTTACGCTAGACATTACATACCAGTATATCACGACGAAAGAGCATTTATCCAGAACTGGGTATATCTCTGGTCAAGCAGATCTCTCTGCAATTTTCATTGTCAGTTCTGTTCTGCCGAGAATAAGTTATTTTATTAACGCTTCTCTTTACGGCGTAGTTTTTAACCTCGGTAACAACACGCTCACTAATTTGCCCGCACAAGCAATTTACGAAGTAACAGTGCTATGTCCAAGTGAAACTCTGACTCTCTCTATCATCGATTACAATAGAGTAGCGATTCCTAACGCCCGCATCGAAATGGTTGAGTTGACAAGCGGGGTGTTTAGCGGCGCCGTAACTGACACCGAGGGAAGAGTTACGATGGAAGTTACCTTCGGAAAGTACAGGTTGCGCGTTTACACAGACAACAATATTTTGTTGAATACAACCATTATCGAGGTTTTTAGCGACACGCAGAGCGAAATCCGTTGCAGCCTCTACAACATTAGAATATCGGTGAAAGTTGTTGATTATTTTGGGCAGCCAATCCCTAACGTAAGCGTCACACTCTACAGGTCTGGGACAGATACACGGTCAGCGACAACGCAGGCCGATGGAACCACAACATTCAGCAATGTTATTGGCGGCAATGTGCAGATCATCGCTTACCCAGAGGGACTGGAGAGCTCTTATGAGGCGCTGAACCTCCAGATTGAAGAACCGACAACGATACAGATTAAACTGGCCAAGTACGTTCTCTTAGGGCCTTTCCTCATTGAAGCAAGTGTGCTGGCAACTTTTCTCATAGTTTTGCTTGCAATAATCTTGTTTGTCTCTATTGAAGTTTATAGAAGGAAACGAGCCAGCTCTGCTAGTAGTGAAAGTTAAATGGGCAATAATGAGTCTGGAATAAGAAAGTTTATATGGGTTCTGAGAGAAATAGTTTTTTGGGAATGCATCGCGACATTGAATTTTATTGACTAACCATAGAGGTGTATCTATTGGCTCAAACAAAAACCTGTTCTCCCTCGTGTCAATCTTTCAAATGTGTCAAAAACGCGGCTTTCTACCGCCGTGACGCTGTGTGGTGCAGATGGACCGAAGAGATGTGTAACGTTGCGAACTGTACTTACGCCCTCTGCGTTAAGAGACGTTTGCTGCCGAGAGGAATCTGCGGAGAAACAGTTAAACGAAAAACTGTTGAAAAAGCTCCTGAAGAGGTAATCGGTCAAACGATAAAGCTGCGAGGAAAGGCACTGCGCAAGATTGGGGACAGAGAAATCTTTTAAAGCAAAAAGTGTTTGTCTCATGAATCCGTGAGGTTAATTCAACCTCTCTTTATTTGGCTTGTACACGTTTAACTACGGGCGGTTTTACCTTTTTTAGAATCCTGTAACCGCAGATTATACATTTTGTTTCTCCGCCACGAAGTTCCAATTCTTCGGATGGAACCCTTGCGCCACATCTTATACACTCGTAAACAATTCCCGACTGTTCCATGGAAACTACCTGTCCTACAAAGGAAAAGTATTTTGCTTTTAAATGTTTCCAGTGCCTTCTGAATTAACGAAGGTGGAAGCTTGAGAAAACGGCTACGCAAAAAACTTTCCAATGTTCTTTCTTCCGAAGACTTAGGTAAAGTTTACAATTCCTTTGACATTGTAGGCGACATTGCCATAATCAAGCTGCCCTCCACTTCGCGAGGGCGCGCTCAAACCGCCGCAAAGGCAATAATGAGCCGCCACAGTAACGCGAAAACGGTTCTGCTGCAAACAAGCCCCGTGGCTGGCGCCCTCAGGCTACGCCGCTTCACTCATGTGGCTGGCGAAAACAAAACAAGCACGGTTCACAGGGAATTCGGCTGCTCCTTCTCCGTTGATGTGGCAAAATGCTATTTTTCTCCTAGGCTTTTCCACGAAAGAACGCGAATCGCTGGAATGGTGAAACCAAACGAAACTGTTGTCAACATGTTCGCGGGCGTCGGCTGCTTCTCCATAGTAATCGCTAAACACGCAAACCCAGCGAAAGTTTTTTCCATAGACGTGAATCCCGCGGCGGTGCAGTTCATGCAGGAGAATATTAGGCTTAACCGAGTTTACGGCAAGGTAATCGCATTGCTGGGTGACGCAAAAGAAATCATCCACAAGCGATTGCAACGAGTGGCAGATAGGGTTTTGATGCCTTTGCCAGAAAAAGCCCGCGAGTATCTGCCTTATGCGGTGTCAGCACTCAAGGTGTCTGGCGGCTGGATACACTACTACAGTTTCGAGCACGCCGCCAAAAAAGAAAGCCCCACCGAGAAGGCTAAGCTGAATGTAGCTGAAGCACTTGACGCGTTAGGCGTAGATTTTGAGGTGCCTTTTGTCCGTGTAGTGAGAAGCACAGGTCCAAACTGGTACCAACTCGCGGCTGACATACACGTTTTGTGAATGAGCTGTAAGTGGCGCTGTTTAGAGCAAGAAAAACCTTCACCAAGCGATGTAGTGCAGATTAGAGCATACTGAAAAGTATGGAGACAGCGATTATGACTCCACCGAAAGCACTGTAGATCATGGCGGAAACGCCTCTCTGCATATTGCCTAAACGAATCTCCGCGGGAAAGCTGTAAGCGAACATTGCTATTGAAACAGCTGTTGTGACTCCCTATAGGATAGTCCACAGTTCTGGCGGAAACAATCCTTCAAGTCGCCGCGCCAACGCGAACAAAACGGTGAGAAACAAGGGCGGAATCATGTAGGCGATGTAGAGCGGCTTTGAACGGTATGCTTTCACTTTTGTGCTCAGCATGTTCATGCATTCTTTCTCCTTGAAGGGAATGAAATGTCCAAACGCCATCAAGTCTCCGCCTAACCTCAGAATGCGCCCTCGAACGTCCATTTTTGCCTCTTCAAAAATGAAGAATCTGCGACCTGTAGCCCACTTGACAATGATGCTGTCGCGGTCTATCTCGATTTTTGGAAATTGGTTAATGCTGAAAAGCGCAAAGGCGGGGATCATAATCAGACTGAACGTTATCAACGGTATCGTCAAATCGCCTTTGAAAGCGACTGTTGGGTCAGTAAAATAGAGATACCAACCGAATAGCAATCCCAAAAAAGGATAAACAAGCAACAGCCACATGAATCCGGCAAAGAGTCTGAAAGCGCGGGTCTCAAAAACTGGTTCCGCCTTTTTTGCGTTATCGAAAGTTTGAAGGAACTGCACAGCTATCTTTCCTTTTTCGGATAAGCCATACTTGCCGTTCTCGTCTTTCTCAATTAAGTCGTCCAGAACTTTGAGGTGGCAGTTGAATTTTCCAGTGTTTGTTATTTCCACAACGTTCATCAGGTCAACGTAAGAAATGCTTCCTTTGTCGGACAGGAAGAGGACAATTTCTCGTCTGATTGGGTTTTTCAGAACTTCACTCAGCGATTCAA
>CAZJBY010000012.1:0-34148 GCA_964544495.1 uncultured Candidatus Bathyarchaeia archaeon | reverse complement strand
AAGAGGACAATTTCTCGTCTGATTGGGTTTTTCAGAACTTCACTCAGCGATTCAATCAGCAAGGCACAGCAGGTAACTCAAAGTTACCAATTTGCTTTTCCCAGTCCTCGCACAATAGAGAACATAGCCGTCGCAACCGAACACCTTCCATAATTGCCGTGTGCTTCAAGCAGCTTTGGTAAATCTTAATAACAATCTACGCCATCTGTGAACACGTGAACCGTAATGAAAAAGAAGTTAATGGACATACTTGCTTGCCCAATCGATAAGCATCACCCGCTTGAACTTCACGTTTTCGAAGAAAAAGACGAAATAACCGAAGGATTAATCGTCTGCCCCAAATGCTTACGTTGGTACCCAATACGCGACGAAATTCCAGAAATGCTGCCAGACGAACTGCGCAAAGAAGCGGAAGACATGCCATTTTTGAAGAAATGGAAAGCCAAAATACCCGAAAAAATCGTCTACGAAGGTAAACCTTTCAGTTTAAAGCGCTAAGCAAAGTTCTATTTCAGCTTTATCGCCCTGTTTTTCGCAGAAGATTTCAGCGCCGCTTCAGCGATCCTCAAGGCTTTTAACCCATCAACTCCCGTTATCACGGGCTTCTCCGTTTCCAACACGCAATCCGCAAAATGCTGAAGCTCAAGTTTCAAGGGTTCCTTCCAAGGAAATCTCGGCTGCAAATTTTCTCTCGCATCCTCAATCCACAGTTCCTGTGTTATATAGTCCAGTCTCATTATCGCTTTGCTTCCAGTGACCGTGAGCATTCGCGTTTTGTAAGGTGTAATCCAGTTGGATTCTATGAAGATGCTCTTTCCGTCTTCAAAAGTGAGCATTATCTGCGCGTAGTCTTCAAACTTTCTGTGCCTCATGCTTCCCGTTTTCGCGTAAACGCCTATTGGGTCTTCACCGGAAATGTACCGCATAACGTCTATGTCGTGAATCGCAGTGTCTTTGACAACTCCCACGTCACCTATCCTTTCAGGCCACTGAGAAACTCTCTTGGCAGTGGCGCACACGAGTTCTCCGATTTTCTTTTTTTCAACCGCCTCTCGAATATGCTGCAGTCCTGGAATGAACCGCATCAAAAAGCCCACTGTCAAGTGCAGACCGTTTTCTTCAGCGGTTTTCAGAAGCTTTTCCGCTTGCTTCGTGTGAGTAGCCATAGGTTTTTCAACCAAAACGTGCCTTCCAGTCTTTAACGCTTTAAGCGCTTCTTTGGCAAGCTTCGTTGACCACGTACACACACTCACAGCCTCTATCGCCTCATTCTTCAGCATTCGGGTACTGCTTGTGTAAGCTTTAACGCCGAACTGGTCAGCCACAGCTTTTGCTCTATCGCGATCCACGTCACAAACCGCCACTAGCTCAGTCGATTCCAGTTCACTGTAGACTCTAGCGTGATTTCTTCCCCAGAAACCTGTTCCTATCACTGCCGCACCTAACTTTTTCATTTCTTTTCAACTCCCCTTCCTAGACCACGATACGTAAAACCTTTGCGTTCAACCTTTCTCGGTTCAACTATTCCTGTCAAATCAATAATTGCCGCTGGCATTTTCATCACAGCCCGCAGTTTCTTAAGGTTTAAACGTTTAAACCGATCCTGCTCTGTTAATATAACCATACAGTCTGCGCCTTCCAATGCCTCTTTCAAGCTTCTTTTAAAAACACGCGCCACATTTGCCAGTTCAGTTTTTGGAAGCAAAGAGTCATAAAGACTTACTTTCGCTCCCTTATTTTCCAGCAATTTAACAAATATCATAGCCGTGGGTTTAGCTGAACCAAGAACAGCAACTCTTGCTCTCCTCAACGTCTTACCGCAACTACGCAACGCATCCCTTGTTAAATTGACCGCGTGTCGAACAACATCGTCATTTATTCTTGTAACCAACGCAGGAAGCCTAAGCTTGACGTTAAGGTTTTCCGCGCTCTCCATCAAAAGATACACTTCATTCCTGCCCGCTTCTCCTGCCTCAACTGTCGGCAAGAACCTCAGTTCCTGTGTGTCCACGAGTTTCACTGTTTCAAAATAGTCTATTCCTGCGCTTTCGCAGAAAACAGCTAACTCGTTAGCCAAAGCCAAGTTTGCATCTTTTCTGGCAATTGCAAAAAGCACAGCGGCTTCTGCCGTTTTTAAATTTAAAATTTGCTTCACGCCCTTTTTTGTTATCACTGCCAGAACCTTTGCAGCCGAGTCTAGGCTGGTTTTATCCATTGCAGCAACCTTTAACTCCTGATTTGTAATTGAATCGAAGGGTTGGCTGTCAAAAAATTGAATAGGATTGTAAACCAGACCAAAATCTTCTCCAACTCTGAATCCTGACGTGTTCTCCAGAGTTTCCTTGATGATTCCTTCAGTGAAGCCTAAACCCGCTATGCCTCCATAAATAAACAGTGCACCTCGGTTAAGCGCCGCACCAACTTGTTTGCAGATGCTTTCTACTTCCGAATAGTCTGTCTGTTTTTTTCCGTCAATTTTCGCAGTAACTGTCATGACAACTATGCCGCTTTGGGAAACCGCGTTTTTTAACTCGCTTGTGACACTGATTTGTCCTTTTCTCAAAAACCGCTTTAATTTGGACTCTATTTCCCGATCAGAAAGCGGCGTTTTTCCTTTTGCCAAGCGCTTCACAAGAGCCTGATCTGCATCGGTGCAAGTGACTTTGAACCCTGCTTCGGCGAAAGCTGTAGCGTAAAGAACGCCTTTTTCCTCGCATCCTATAACACTTACCGTGTATTTTCCGCGTTTTTCGTCTGTATCTATTTCGTCGGGTTTCAAGTGTAGGACTGCAGGCATGAACAATTATTCTCCGTTTCAAACACAAACTTGCTTGGATAGCTAAACAGTTACAAGGATTTCTTTGAGCGTTATACTGTAGTCTCTGATTAGCTTTAATGCTTTTTCTTGGTTTTTTGCTTCCGCATACAACCTGTAAACGGGTTCTGTTCCGCTGGGTCTCACGAGGATGGCGCTTTTGTCTTCAAACCAGATTTTCACTCCGTCGATGGTGCTCACGTTTGCACTCTTAACCTGTTCAAGCAGCTTTTCCAGCACCTTTTCTTTTTTGTCCTCTGGGCATTCCACTTTTCCTTTTTCAAGGAAATACTGCGGTTGCTCGGCGATGAGCGCTGAAAGTTTCTTCCCAGTCTTAGCCATAATGCCCAATACCAAAGCGGTTGTCATGGCTCCATCACGAACCGCTTGATGAGGACCGTAAAAAACTCCGCCGTTTTCTTCGCCACCTAACTTGGCTTTCTCCGCTTTCATTGTATGCGAAACCGTCACACTTCCTACTTTGGTCCACACGATTTCGCCTTTGTACTCTTCGGCAACGTCCTTGATAAGCGTTGAAGAACTCACAGGGGTAACAATCTTCTCTTTTGGATTTTCAATCAAAAAGGCCTTCTCAATCACCGCAAAGGTTTTGTCTCCCCAATAAATCTCTCCATTCTCATCAACGAATATGGACCTGTCAGCGTCACCATCGAAGGCGACACCTAAATCTGCACCCACAGCCTTCACGGCTACAGCTATCTCCTCTAGGTTTTCTGGACGCGGTTCCGGCATTCTCCCTGGAAAAGTTCCGTCAATATTTGCGTTTATGGTTGTGACCTTGCAGCCTAGTTCTCTTAGAAGCTTTGGCGTTGCCAAGCCGCCTACGCTGTTGGCAGCGTCTACGACGACATGGTAATGTTTTTCTGCTATTTCCGAAGTGTTCACGTGTTTCTTTATGGCTTCGACGTACTCGTCGTTCACCACAGCGATTTCGTGTTTTGCTCCTAGTTTGTTCCATTCTGCGAATACGGGTTTGTTTTCGAAGTAAATGTTTTCTATTTCAACTTCTTGCTCGTGTGAAATTTCTATGCCGTCGTTCCAAATGACTTTTATGCCGTTATATTCAGGCGGATTGTGCGAAGCGGTAATTATTACTGCGCCATCCATGCAGTGATTTTTCACCGCGTACTGCAGTGCTGGTGTAGGTGCCATTCCGGCCAAGTAAACGTTGCATCCTGTGGCTGTTAATCCTGCGGTGACTGCTTTGGCGAGCATTGGTCCACTGGTTCTGGCGTCGTATCCGAGTAGCAGGTTCTTTTTTCCGAAGAAGGTTCCGGTTGCTGAGGCGATTTTTATGGCTTTTTCAGGTGTTAGTTCTTTGTTGACGGTTCCGCGGATGCCGTTTGTTCCGAAAAGCTTGGTTGCTGTCATGGCGTTTCTCCTTTTTAACAGATGATTTTGGATTTTAATATGTTTCCTGTAACTTCTTTGGCTGGGCAGACCGCAGTTCCATCCGTGAGTGAGATGTTGTTTTTGATTTTTGCTTGGTCTGCGATGATGCAGCCTTGGGTGATTTTTACTTTTTTTCCGATTTCGGCGTTTTCTCCTATTATTGCCCCGTTTATGGAGGCGTTATCGTCTATTTTTGCGTCTGGGAAGACGACTGTGTCGTTTATGTGGACGTTTTTTCCGATGGTGACGTTTTTTCCGAGGATGGCGTATGGTCCTATGACGGATTTTTCGCCGATGGTTACGCCTTTGTCGAGTGCTACGGGCGTTTTTGTTTCATACTTTCGGCTTGTGGGTTTTTGGGTTTTGGCGAGTTTGTCCAAGATTATTTTGTTTGTTTGCAGGTATTCGTCGGGTTTGCCGATGTCAATCCATAAGCCATGGATGACATGTCCGTAGAGTTTTCCCTGTTCCGCCAGTTTCGGGAAGATTTCGCGTTCCATTGAAACCTTTTTCCCTTTCGGGATTAGCGTGAAGATTTCGGGGCTGAGAACGTAAATACCTGCGTTTATAAGGTTGGTTGGCGCTTCGCCTTTGGCTGGTTTCTCCACGAACCGCGTTATGCGGTTGTCGGTTGCCATTTCGGCTACGCCGTATCTGGTTGGGTCTTCGACTTTGCAGAGGGCGATTGTGGCTGTGGCGTGGGTTTTCTGGTGTTTTTCTATGATTTCGCGGTAGTTAGCGTCTTCGAATATGTCGCCGTTCAAGACGAGGAAGGGTTCTGAGTTTCCTAGGAGTTTTTCTGCTTTTTTTACGGGTCCTGCGGTTCCGAGCGGTGTTTTGGGTGGGTCGATGGAGTATTTTATGCGTAAGCCGTTTTTTGGGATGCGCTGTTTTTTTATGTAGAACTCGGTTAATCCGTTTACTGCGAGTATTGCCTCTTGGATGTTGTTTTTGGCGAGTCGCTCGAAAATCCACTGGAGCAGGGGCTTGTTGACTATGGGGAAGAGTGTTTTGGGTCTTGTGCAGCTTAGCGGTCTTAGTCTGGTGCCGAATCCGCCTGCGAGAATCAAAGCTTTCAGTTAACGTCACCTTAGGAGTTTATACTATTTGCACGTTTTAATATAAACAGTTATGTTGGGACGCTGTCTGCCTACTGCAGAAGCAAATTGGTTACTTTTTGTTATGGAAGTTACCTGCTGTGCCTTGCTGATTGGCGTGCATTTTTGTCTATACCCCCCTTATTTAAAGGCTGAAACACTGGTTGAATCCCTAAAACGCAGTTCCGTACCATATTGGGCGGTTTCTGCGCCAATGCGAACCTATCCCCTCTATAGTTTCTGCAACGAACCACTATTAGGACCCAAATAAACGGCAAATAGGCTGGCTGGTTCTTTAAGAAAAAGGAAAAATCGGGGGATGTTGTGTGTTACTTCAATGCGGGTATGTTTGTTTCTGTTAAGTTTATGTCTATTTGTATGCCGTCTGGTAGCTCCGTGTTTGTCATGCTCATTGACATTTTTAGTGGCCAGTCGATTGCTTTGTCGACGTACACAGTCAGCGTTAGACCCTCGTTTGAGATTGCATATTCGTAAACCATGCAGGTTCTTGTGCCTAAGCCATTAATATTTACGGTGGTCTCATAGCTGTTTGTAAGATTAACGCCTTCTTCGTCATTGAATGCACTCATGAAGCCCATTTCGGATAGGGGAACCCAAGCGCTTTCTTCGTTGTTCTCTTCCTCCCCAAATGACGAACTCATTTGGAAAGCGGTGGAAATTAGCACGTGTGTGTCGTTGAAGTCAACTATTTCTTGTCGTACGCTGAAATCTATGCTCATTGACATGTCAAGAAAGCTTCCGAGGTCCTCAGCAGAAATCGAAGCTGAACCTTCGTATACTGCGTATGCGCCCTTGAATAGCCAAGCGTCTTGACCCTGAGCGGGAGGAGGCGCTGAAATAAAAGCGCTAACAAGGAAAGCACCTACTATAACAGAGACAGCCACGATAGCTACTACCGCAATCAGCTTGAAGCGGCTTTTAGAAGGAGCGGCAGTAGTTGAAGATGAAATGCGCTCAGATTCAGATTCCAACATTTAACACCTATGGAAGTACCAAAAAACTGTTAATAATAGCTTGCGCACCACAAATATGAATCAGAAACAAACATCAAACCCTAGCTTCTATGAGCACTAAAGTTTCAAAGAACGGCAAAGTACGCTCAGCCACAACCCCTGCGGCTAGGTGACAATCTGCGAACCTTTGCAGTGTCTCACCCACACTCGCCAAAGTGGATTGCATCAAAAGAAACCTTCCAGCAGTCGTCAGGTGCTCTGAAACTTCAGAAACGAAACGATTAATGACCTGTCTGCCCGAAGTACCTCCTGCCCATGCACGTCCAAGCCAAGAAACCGCTTCACCATCTTCCACAGGCACATATGGTGCATTAAAAAATATCAGATCAAACATGGTTTTTTCACTCAAACATGTGAATAAATCGCCATGCACAACCGTCATTTTACCACGTACATTGTTAAGCGCAGCGTTTTCTTTTGCACAGCGAACCGCGTACGGGTTAACATCAACCGCCATGACGCTCTGCGCATTCTTAGCGGCGAGTATGCCGAGGATACCGCAGCCAGTGCCCATGTCCAGCACACTCTCGCCCGCTTCGACTTCAAGGTTTTCGGCGAAAAGAAACGAGTCCTCGGAAGGCTCGTATACATTTTCATCAACCAAGAACACGTAATCTTCGAAGTAAACTCGTTTAGCGGAAGAGCCCATTTGCTAATTCTCCAAAAGCTTCAGGCGGCAATTCCCTCACGCGTTTTTCGCGGAACGGAAGAGCGCCAACCAGTTTTTCCGCGTCTTCCTTGCTTATGTTAAGCGTGCTCTTAAGGAAAGGCACAAGCGCATTGCTGAGCTTCTTGTTACGCTGTGTGAAAAGCCACTGCAGCATCCGCCTGAAAAACGTTTCATCCTTGACTTCGAAGTGCGCTGTGTTCCAAGGCGTTAAACGCACTATAACTGAATTGACTTCTGGTGGCGGATAGAACACGGATTTCGGAACCGCATCTAAAAGCTCAACTTCCGAACTGTGACAAGTGACAACTGTGAGCCACCCGTAAGCGTCACTGCCCACCGCAGCCACCAGCCGCTTGGCAAATTCATTCTGCAAAATCAAGACTGCACACTCGAAGCCTCGGTCAAACAGCCACGTTACTAAACGTGAAGAGAGATAGTAAGGTGGAATCGAAACCACTTTGTTGAAGCAGGGAACCGACACTTTCAACAAGTCACCTTCAATCACGTTCACGTTGACTAAGCCTCTGAGCTGTTCACGCAGCACCGCGGCGACCCGCGGGTCTTTCTCAACCGCCAACACCATACGGCACTTACCCGCTAGAAAGCGCGTTAGAAAACCGAAGCCAGCGCCAACGTCAATCACCACATCCACATCGTCCAGTGAAGCATAATCGCTTAGCTTGGGAAAAATCGAAGGCTCAACCATGAAGTTCTGCCCCAAAAGCCTGTTCGGAACAATTCGATGCTTTCGAAGCAGATGCTTCGTTTCTGAACCGCTCATCCCTTACGCCTTAATGAACCCGCGTGAACAACCGATACTTGCTGTCACCCTCAAGCTCTTCCATAACCCGCTTCGTAATCAGCTTCACAGGATTCGGCAACTCGGTTCGCTTCTGCATATCGTCAAAACTCTCAAACGGCTTCCTCTCGCGCATGTTAATGAGCTGCCACATGTACTTTTTCCCGATTCCAGGCACCAACTCCAACGCGTGCATTCGAGGCGTAATCGCCCGAGCCGTGTTAAAAAAGTTCACAAACCACTTCTCACGGTTCAAAACTATACGGCTAATCACGCTCGGAAGTTCCGCTTTCGCAGCAGCGGTCAACTCGTCAAAGCCGATACGACCTATGATGTACGTAACTTCTTCTCGTGCATCCTTCCCCACGTACACACGGTCGTTAGGCTTAAGCATCAAACCCTCCTTGACCAAAGCCTCCAACAACGTGAAAAACTCCTCGCCCACACACTGAATCAGGGCTCCCGCTCGGTAACCCGCTCGTCCACTCGCGCGAAACCCAGCTCTGCCATGTTGCAAGAAATCTAGTACGTAAGCGTACTCTTCGTATCGCTTCTCCATAATAGTCCCTGAACCCTTTACTTCTATTCGCGTTTACTGCTTAAAAGTTATTAGTCAACTTTGGCTATTTCGCAGCTCTGCTATCATTCAAAAGCGAGACAATGGCTTCCAACTTTGCGGTTTCTATGATCTTGCGACCGCCAGCCAAGAAAACCCGCAACTCATCCACAGTCTCAGGCATGCAATTCACAACCTGAACGGCCTCAGCCTCTTCAAGATCGAACTCCTTCATGAGCTTCTTCAAAAGCTTCTCCGCCGTTGTAGAGTCCACTTTAGAAAACTTGTTCACGTAATCCAAAGTACGCCGTTGAAACTGGTCCAAGTTTTCCTCGCCGATTGCCTCCAGTACTTTCTTAACCTGCGGCAACGTAAGTCTGTTCTCGCTTAACTCTCTTTTTCCCATAATCAACTACCTTTATACGGCTCTAAATGTTCAGAGCGAACAATTATCTTCTTAACAGCATCGCCATCGGTAACGCTTACAACGTACCCACGTCCCCGCTTCTCCAAGACCGTGCCGATTTTTCCATGAAAACGCCTGTGAGGCAAACTCTTCTGAACGCTCGAATCCATCTTGACAATCACATGAGAACCAGGTGCATGCTCAATAAGCAGCTTACCGAGCTTCGGCTTGCCCCTTTCGCGAGGCTTTTTCGTCAGAACCCGACGAGCACCAGTATAGTAGCCTTTCGAACCCTTCATCCACACTTCACCTTACTTAGTCACATCCATAATAACGTTCAAAACATCAAGCTTAAGAGGCTTCGCTCTGTTTCCAAGCAACTCCGAAACGTTGGGCAAAGTTCTTCCTTCATCCCCAGACACCAATTCCTTCACGTAGAGACCTCCTTGACAACGGATTTTCATCTCGGCCCTCTTAAGCGACACCTTCTTAACTTTAACCTCATATATGTACCTTTCCCGGGTTAAATCAGCCCGTCTATGCAAAACACGCCGAGGCGTCTGCTGCTTAATCGAGGCTCCACTCAGCGTCTCCTCCAAAAGACGCAAGTCCTTCTCAGAAACGGCATTCTCAAACTCGATTAGCACGCGATATTCCTTCTGCGCAGACTCTCCTCTCTTCAACCGCCGAACAACATCCTTGTTGGCGAAGCGAAAACCAGAAACCTCAACCTTGCCCTCAGCATTCGTGTTAACAGCAACTTCCAGCTTCTTCAAGTCCAGAAAACGCTTCTTAGGCTTCGAAACTTCAATCACGAAAGGCCGGCCGTTACCCAGCATTCGAGCGTCAATGTCCTCTCTTCCCGAAGCATGAAACGAAGTTTTCTCGCCCTCAGCAGCCTCCAACAAAAGCTTTGAAACCAGCTCTTCCACCGACTCAGCATACATCTTCCCTGTACCGCCGCACTTCTCGCAGCCTTTGCCGCGGCAGCTAGAACAAAACCATTTCGACTGCGGAATATCCCTCACAAGCTTCCTATACCTACCAGCAACGAAAAGCGGATTAACTTGAAGCCGAACTTGTTCCGCGAACGGGTTGACAACAATCGCTATGTCGGGCTTCTTGTACTCTGCAGTCTTGCCCGTCAACTCGGCGATTCGCTTCCCCAGCAATCGCCCAAATTCGTGTCTGATGCTCTCGCCGTAGCTCACATTGAATAAAGCTTTGAACTCGTCTTCACGCTCCTCAACCGCAACGGGTAATTCTATGCCCACCAAAAAACTGGTATACTCATAGTCCTCGACGGCATCCAAAGCCATCTGAATCAAACTATCAAGAAGCTGAAACTTGCCTTCACATAAGAAACACGTTTGCGATTCCTTCTTTGGGATGCGCTTCTTTAGGTGGCGAAGAGTGTCTTCTGCTTCGCGGGAAAAACCGTTGACCGCAAGAACCTTGAGCCTTTTAACGCCTTCAGCGTTTTGTGCCGAGTGAAACGCGCTGGCTTGCAGGGTTAAGCTGAGCTTTAACGCTTTGCCTCTGTCCTTATTTTCTACATTGTAGCCGAGCAACGCAAACTGCCGCCCAAGACAGTTATCACAAAGGGGACGTGGGCTAAGCATTGCCATTGCATTTTCTAGAACGTTCATAAGTAAAGCCTACTTGAACCCTGCCGGAAAACCCTTACCCATGAAGGGCAGCTTCTTTTTCCGCTTGAACATCTTCATCATCTTGCGCATCATCGCATACTGTTTTAAAAGGTCTTTAACGTCTCTCTCGCTTGTTCCTGAACCACGTGCCACACGCCTCACCCTTGAAGAATTCAAAATCTTAGGGTTCTCTTTCTCTTCAGGTCGCATGGACTGGATAATCACACGCCATTTTTCAAGGCGGTCTTCAGCCATGTTTAACATGTCGTCGGGCACATCATAAGACATTCCTGGAAGCATCTTGAAGATTTTCCTGAATGGACCCATACCCTTCACAGCTTCGAACTGCTCGTACATGTCCGTCAAAGTGAACTTGCCGCTGAGAATCGCCTTCGCCTTCTTCTGAGGAACCTTAATCTCGGCTTCGCGAACCTTCTCAAGAAGAGTTTCCAAATCACCCATACCTAAGAGGCGCCCTACAAAACGGGAGGGAATAAAAGCTTCAATGTCCTCGGTTTTCTCGCCAGTGCCGATGAACTTTATTGGCGCGCCCGTTGCTGCAACCGCGGAAAGCGCCCCGCCGCCTCTTGCGGACCCGTCTAACTTTGTAACCAGAATCGAGCCTATCGGTGTTGCTTCATGAAAGGTTTGTGCTTGAACCAGCGCTTGCTGCCCGATTGTGCCATCAATAACCAGCATAACCTCGTCAGGCCGGATTTTTCTCTCAAGAGTCTTCATCTCTTTAATTAGCTCTTTCTCCTCTTTGTGGCGTCCAGCGGTGTCAACGATTACGATTTCCTTGTCGCTGAACCGCTTTAATCCCTCGTTAACCACTTTAACGGGATCTTTAGCCTTCACGTCCCCGTACACTGGAACGTTTATGCTGTTCGCCAACTGCTGAAGCTGGGCGTAAGCACCAGGGCGGTAAGTGTCAGCGCAAATCAACGCTGGCTTTAAGCCCTTTTTAAGAAAGTACCGGGCGAGCTTGGATGCCTGAGTGGTTTTTCCGGAGCCTTGAATTCCAACAAGCATTAGTATCTTCTTTTTTCCAGGTTCCATTTTGATTGGAACAGGCTTATCACCCACGAAGCGCGTCAATTCCTCGTAGACAACTTTTATCACGTGTTCACGTCTTGAGATGCCTGGAGGAACTTTTTCTTTCAGGGCTCTTTCTTCTATCTGCTTGGATATGGCGAGAACAAGTTTAACGTTAACGTCTGCTTGGAGCAGCGCCCTTTGGATGTCGCGCACCAGTTCCTTCACTGCTGCCTCGTCAACTACTCCTGCGCGGAAGAGTTTTTTGATGGCGCTGGTGAGCGAAGACCCCAAGCGATCCATGGCCATTTTTGTTTCCCTGCTTTAAAACAGCTTAAGCGCATTTAAATATATATTGCAGTTGGAAGGTGAAGCCTCAGCCCCATTAGCTATCGTCACAATTCAGACGGCTCTTCATGCATCATTGGCTTCGTATCAACTTTGCCAAACTGGAAAATAAACCTTGACGAAAAGGGAAACGCTATTTTGCTCTGACTATTTTGATTCGGCCCAGTATCTTCCAGTACTCGATCTCGGTGCCTACCGTAAGCTTGGCTTTCAGGTCTTCCTCCTCAGGATAAGGAGCGTCAACGTACTCGTAGGTTTCTAAGTCCATTATTTGGACGGTGTTCGGATTAAGAGAGAACACTTGCCCGGGTCTCTTGTCAATCATAGGGATTTCTGCGTTGGCGTCAACGGGTTTGACTAAGCTTTTTTTGACGCCGTCGAAGACACCTATGGCAACTATTCTCGCTTTGGCGGCACCGTGTTTTCCAGGTTTCGACTTTGTTATATCCACTATACGGTACGCTTGGTCGTCTATAATCATGTAGCCGCCAACACGTAAACTTCCAACATCAACTGGTTTGCTCATATCCTCACCAAAGGTCTATTCTACTCAAAGCAATTTTAAACAACACCCATATATAGCTTAAGGTAGCGCTATTTACCTGAATGGTGAAAAAAAGTGTTCAAAAGCGTCGGATTAGTCGCCCGCTACGACAAGAAACAAGCACTTAAACTCGCCAAGGAATTAGCAGAGTACCTTAGAAACAGGGGGTTAGAGGTTTGCATTGAGGATACTCTCGTGGGAAAAGTGGATTTTCCAGCTAAAATGGTTCCCCTTGAGAGGATGAAAACGGATTTCTTAATAACCATCGGCGGAGACGGCACCATTTTAAGAACGTGCCTTGCATTAGCCGAGCCTGAACCGCCAATATTGGCGATCAACATGGGTGTTCGAGGTTTCCTAACAGAGGTTGAGCCAAAAGGAGCTTGTGCCGCCGTGGAAAAAACCCTGAAGGGTGATTTCAAGATTGAAAAATGTGCCAAGCTTGCAGTATCCACAGATGGACAAAGGATGCCCGACGCTTTGAATGACGTTGTAATTTCTGCGGGAGAACCATCAAAAATACTTTACACGCAAATATGCAAGGATGAGGAGCCGATCCTAAAGTGCCAAGCAGACGGCGTGATAGTGTCCACACAAACGGGCTCCACTGGCTATTCGCTCTCGGCGGGAGGCCCAGTCTTGGACTCAGAAGTCGACGCGTTCGTTTTAACCCCTATCTGCTCGTTAACAGTGTTCCGTTCGCTTATTTTTTCATCGGATTCCAAGGTTACGATTGAGGCTATCAGACCCAAGGAAATGCTTGTTCTAATCGACGGAAACTATCGTCAACTGGTAACATCAAAAAACCACAGGTTGACTATCACGCGTTCCGAAAATGTGACTTCTTTTATCAGGTTTAAAGACGATTTCTACCATCGATTACGAAACAGATTGCTGTTCAAGGGAATGGGATGAAAAATCCAGAAAAACCACCCATTCGACCGAGTCATGGTACTCGATACTTCCGCCTTTTTAGCGGGTTTCGACCCATTTTCCGTAAGTGAAGACCAAGTCACTGTGCCTAAGGTAGAAGAAGAAATAAAAGGCAATTCCATGACGTGGGTACGGTTCAAAACCGCTGTGGAAAACGGAAAATTAAAAGTTAAAGTGCCTTCCGAAGAATACTGGAACAAAGTAAAAGCTTCCGCGAACAAGGTTGGTGACTCGTTTTTCCTGTCAGAAACCGACATGCAACTCTTGGCTTTAGCCTTAGAACTTAAAGCAGAAGGCTTCACTTCTCAAATTGTCACAGACGATTACTCGATACAGAATGTTGCCACGCAGATAGGAATAGATTTCATTTCTCTTGCGACCTTTGGCATTCGTCGTCTTCTCGAGTGGATCAGATATTGCCCAGCTTGCCACAGAAAATACCCAGCCGATTATAAATCCACGACTTGCTCGGTCTGTGGGACGGCACTCAAGAGAAAACCTCGAAGAACAGCGAAATCTTAGCTGTACAAGTCGAAAGAGGACTGTTTATAAATGGATTTGGGCTTACAAAATCGCCAGAAGCACGATTAAGGCAACGCCTTCAGAGACAAAAATCGGGGCAACTGCGCGCTTCGCCCATCGGAGCGCTTTATCAACAAGCAGCGACAGGGATTCTAACCGGGCTTGTCCAATGACTCTAACTTTAGGCACCACCAAGCGCAAGCATCCAGCGTTACAGGTTTCCAAGTTTGCCTCGGCTGTTTTTGCGGCTTCCGTAATGTAACTGGTCAAAGCATCATGGTTCATGACTTCGCCGACAGGGTGGTAGCCACGGCGACCTAAAACTACGGCGCTTACCGCGTGCGTGTCGGTTGTGAACACTTCGCTCTCGTGAAAACCAGTAGACTTAAGTGCGGAAAGGATTTTTTCGCGTAGCCCAGAAACCATGTTGTTTCCATCAATGACTATGTAGGCGGTTTTTTGTTCCGCGACTTTAACCACGACTGCAGTGATTCCGCCAGAGCCCATGCCATCTTTCAGACTGAAGTTCTTAGGGAAAACTGTAGAAGCCCCAATTTCAAACGCGTAAGAAGGCAGAGAAACAGCTTTTTTGAGGCATTTGGAAGCCAATTCACTCAATGTGCTTAAAGACGTTTCGACATCAACCGTGTCATCAATGCTGTTGTGGGCGTTGACTACTACGTTACATTCAAGCCCAAGCTTTTCTGCTTCCTCATTAACGATGCGACCCAACTCCTGTGGCAGGTCCTCGGTGGTTTTTGGAGCAAGCGTAAACGAAAGAAAAGCCGTCTTTCCGAAAACTTGGCATGAAGCAGTGGCGAAGCCCTCGGTAACTTTGACGAAAGGTGTTGCCCTCTCGGCAGAAGCGGAAAACTTGGCAGAGTCTATCACTTGAGTTATTATTTTCTGGTTCTGGGTTTGTGAAGCTAAGTCAAGTTCATGACCAAGGAGTCCTAGAGGAACACAAGTGTCGCAACCAAACTCTTGTTCAAAATCACGTTTCAGCAGAGACGGAAGAAGGCTGCTTCCAATGTTCTTGAAGGGGCCTGGATGAACAAGAGGAACTATAATTGCGGCTTTAGGTTTATGGGAATCAAATTTCAGAAGGGTAACTTCAATATCCTCATTTTCACCTAATTGTTCCAATAACTCTTCAAAAGGCGCGTTCAAACCCGCGACCCAGTTTAGCATGAAAGCCCTGAAAAGGGACATAGAAGGCACACCGAATGTGCGCCGGCCAAAACGATCTAAGAGGAAAACAAACAAGAAAGCGAAAGAGCACCCAAGTATAGGTGAAATAACCAAAAAAGGCAGAACCTGAAGGGGAATAGCCCCATCGAGAAACGACCAAAAAACAATGAACATCGCTATGCAAAGGAAGGGAGAAAACAAAGAAGAAAACAGACGTTGTATCACTCCCTCCGATGACGTGGATATGAACACAACAGCACGAAAAGTCAGCACAGCCGCAAAGCCGAAAAGACATAGTTTAACCCACCACCATAAGCCAAAAAAGGCTCCAAATACAACCCCGAGAACCGCGAAAAGCAGCCAGATAATCAAACCGAAGAGAGAAAGAGCCGCTGCTCTTCTTAAAACATAAATTGGGTCGCTTCTAAGAGCAGTTTTGCTTAATATGTAATCAGCAAGCAGAACCGCAACGAAAAGGGAAACGCCGAGAAAGAGGCTTTTGACCAAGCCATCAACCGAAGGAAAAAGAGCGAAAGTAGAAAGCCCCACTCCGCCTATGCATATTAAAGCTAGCGTGGCGACCGCTTTTTTGAACGATGGAAGAAAGAACATTGAAGAGTAATGTTTCAGTGCGCTGTTAATTGATTGATTAAGTGAATCCTCAGTAGCCACGCATACCATCTCAAATTGGGTTCCTAATGAATTCGACAGGATTATTAAAGTCTAGCTAAATCAAGGGAGAGGTTTTTACTACTATTAAAACACGTTTTTCTATAACTTGCTTAAAACTTGGCGAACGTTTTAACATAAAAAAATAAAAAGTAAGGCAAGATAAAATTCTGTTTTGACAGCGGTACCATAGATTTGACAAGCTTAAAAGGGAGCAACTGTTTTATCTTTAAAGTGAGGATTATACTGACCCTGCGAAGTCAAGCGTATGACAGAGCAAAAATTGCCCCCGTCAATATTTCAAATGCTCGAAAGAAACGTGGGGAAAAAAATCAGAGTCATCTTGGACCCAGCCTACGGTTTTGAAGGCACTCTGGTAGCCGTCACGCAAGAGCCGTCTGGAATCTGGCTTTCAGACGCCGAGGCTGTTGTTTTAAGGTCAACAATGGCTCAGCCTATACCTCAAGTCGCGAGCCGAGAGGAAAGAAGCGAGTTATTTCTCCATCTCAATTCAGTTCAGAGAATAGAAGTTTTGCATGCCCCAAGACGATAGAAGCAAAAACGACATGTCTTAGGCGGGGAAAAATGCCTTGGCTAAAACAGAGATTACTATCAGGGCCACCGCAAACACCACAAGAAGTTCTGGCCTAATCTTAATGCCTTCGGTTTCTTCCTCGAAGAACCTGAGTAACCCTGCACTTGCTGCGGGCATTGGACTGCTATCCTTCTTCTTCCTGCTCATGGCATTTTACCTGTTTGTTAATTGAAGCGACAAGTTCGTATATTTTTTCTGCGTTATTAATGTTGCGCATTCTTTGATTTATTACTCAACAATTGCGCCATCTGAAAGCGGTTAGCCATAAAATGCCAAGTTTTAAACTCTGGAAAGGCATACACAACTGTCTAAAAACGGTGAGTAGAATGCACATTAGAGAGTTTCAGGAAATGATGAGACGCTTATATTTTCACAGGGATTCTGAACGCGGGGTAAAAGGAACATATGATTGGCTTGCAGAAGAACTGGAAGAATTGAAAGAAGCCCTTGAAGGAAAAGACAAAGAAGCTACTGAAAAAGAGTTTGCAGACGTCATCGCATGGCTTGCGTCACTTGCCAACATAACAGGAATCAACCTTGAAAAAGCTGCGATTGACAAGTACAACGGCAAATGCCCAAAATGCCATCAGTCACCATGTCAATGCACGTTCTAGCGCACTAGGCGTTTCTGCCCTAACCCCGTCAGCAACCAAATATACGGTCGCTTTCCTTTGCGGGTAACTGTTTCTTCATTTTTTAGGAGCCGCAAATGATGCATCACAACGCCATATGACAGGGACTTTTCCTTTGCTATGGCTGTTGCGTCAGATGACCGGGTTTCTAGAACGTTCAGTATTCTGGTTCTGGCTTTGAGTCCACTTTTTACGTTTTTCACGCGCTGCAGATAGGCGTTTGGGTGAAAAGGTTCTTTGATATTGTTTCACCAAGAATACATTGTGGTTTGTGTTGAAAAGCTTTAGTCTCTAAGCGAAGTCTGTAAGGCTAACTTGTTTTGGTTTTTTGTTATCAAACATAGATGCGATTTCATCTTTTATCAACGCAATTCGCTGAGAGTAATACAAGGGTAAATCATATGTGTCAATTAACCGTTGAGCTGCCTCCAGATATTTTTCTATTCCGCCGCGGTAAACCGTCAGAGTTAAGGACCCCCCACAAAAGGGACACTTGCCTCGAAGAGGCAAACGGCGAAAACGCTTGTTACATGACTTACACCTGAAAGCTTGAGTTGAAAAAGCACGCAAATTGCCCGCGATGTCTCGAATGAAATGAGTTGTCAACACCTTCAAGGCGACGTGCCGCACATCCACAGCGTCGATTTTTTCACCTAACTCTAGCTGCATGTTTAATTTTTCAATCATTGACTTAAACTGCTTATACGCGCTGGTTGAATTGCCAAGGTTTATGTTTGAAACAGGCGTGGTAAATTTGAAACCTTCAAACTGCGCCTCGGTTCCAAGCCTGTGGCTGACAAGATCAATCATAGAACTGACCTGTTTAGCCTCAACTTTCTCCAAAGTCTTCTCGTAAAATTCAAGAGAATAAACACCAGCAACGTCAAAATCATGAGCTTGCCGCTGCACTTCTTTCGTGTTCACAAAAGGAATCAGCAACAGAGGAGCATCCATAATACCACCTATCTGCGCGGGTAAGTACCGGCGGGAAAAGTTCAGAAGAACATCCAATGCCAGCATAACAGCATCTTCATCACCGTCGCAATCTCGCCGCTTGGCTGAATGCCAAATCGGATGTGCGTAACAGACGTTAAGGTTAGTGAACCCGACGACGCGACCTAAGATGCTGGCACATGTGTGAGGAGCCAAACCCATAATCAGGTGCCCAACAAGGTCATCAGGGCTTTCGATGTTGTAGTAACCTGGAAGCTTGTAAACTCGCACCAACAACTCGTCTATAAAGTTTGCAACATGCACGAAGTACTCTCCTGCAGTTCTCGGGATGACAACATCCTGAATTTTAAGTTCACATATCTGGTCAGGATCAGCCAATGTTACGCCATGCACGTCATGAGTGTAACCGAGTTGCCTAAGCTTTTCAACAGATACCCCGACCTCAGCGGACTTAAAATGCGTTAAAGGGGCGTTAGTGGCATCGAAGCGTATTGTTCCATCCTTGTAAACCGATAAGTCATGTTTCGCCCGCAAAACGCCTTTCGCAATGATTTCGGGAGTCTTATCCTCATTTGTTAATCCTTTAACTCCCTTCAAGATTTTTGGACGAGCAACGCTGAGCGAGCTGCACGTACTGTCAAGAAGCTCCTTGAAATTAAACGCCTGCCGCTGATACTGCACAGCATGGGCTTTACAGGTTGGGCAACTGTCGTCTTTCAAGACTCTACCGCAACGAGGGCAAATCTTTTCAGGGATAGTTACGCATCCACAATCAACGCACCTCACCTTGAAAGTGAAAGTCTTGCAACTGGGACATTTACGTTTAGAAACCTCAAGGAACACGGGTCCTTTTTTTGCCGCTTCCGTAAGGTCTCTATGGGAACCTCCGGCTAAACTCACTGGAAAAAGAACATGAACCAACGGTCTCATCTCCCGACGTTTCGCCTTTTCGGGCCTTCCCATACGGGCACCCACAAAAGTAGGCGCCTTATCCTTGACTTCAACGCCAGAAAGCGAACTAACCGTCTTTAAAACGGACTCCGCTTGGCCACTATCCAGTTTCCGAGAAGTTCCATAGCCGAGGCAAAAAGCAAAGGCGCATGCATCTTCCCCTTCAAGAACAATGTTGCCGTCTATGATTTTGTGTGGCGCAAAAATTTTTCTCAAAGCCTGAGCCACATTCGGTTCCATGGCGCCAACTATCCTCTGAACCGTATCATCTTCAAGCGTTACTTCGGATTTTGACAGCCATTTTTGCAACGTCTCAACCTCTTGAACTGACGGCAGGTTTGACCAGAAAAATGTGGAACCCGGATGCAAAGGCACACCAAGGTGTAAGGACAACGCGATTGCTTCTTTAGCTGTCGGCTTCTTATTGAATGATTCTTCTAAAAAAGTTTCCAGTTTTTTCTCCGAAATCTTGGCGGTTTCAGCTGCTTTCGCTATGTCTCCATCAAACCTTTCCGTTATAGCCATTCTTAAGTCTTTAACCCACCATTCTTCAACGTAACCTGAAGGAGAAAGCGTTTTGTTGGTGTAAAGGAAATCGCCAAAGCTGATCAGAATATCGCCTAAAAACAGAATTTTTTTGATATTGCTCTTTAAGTGGTTATAGTTTTCAAGAGAAACGCGAACTACAGAGCCATCCTTCAATAAGACTACAGGCGGTTCAAGAGAATCCACAGGCACGGTGACTCCGCCTTTGCCAGGAAGTTCTAGGCGCATTTGCGTGCCGGCAGCGAGAAAACGTTCCACCACCAGCATGGTTGCTGGATGAATCCCTACAGCGGCAAGACCTGTGTTTCGTGCCCTGCCGTACCTCAGCCTGAAGCCTCCAGGTCTGGAAGGGAAGGAAAAAATTGGGCGCCCAGCGATTACGTCATCCATGAATCCACCGGATTTCTTTTCCGATTTTTTCCGGAATTCTCTAAGCCAATCCCAACCTTGAAAGCCAAGCTTCTCTATTATCGTCAGAACTTTAGGAGCACGCCCTACAATGCCGTCGTTGACTACCCTTAAGGCGCCGCCTCTGACACGGTTTGTCTCTATCCTTTCCAGGTTTCTGTAAGAAGAAACTTCTACGGGGTCAGATTCAGTGCCCGTGACTTCAACAGGAAGCAATTCAAGCGCCTTCTTAACTTCATCATCTGGGAGGTGATACTGGAAGCGCCCCACAGTGCGTTCATACAGTCGTAGCTCCTCAAGGAAGCGAGAAATCTCATCGTCTGTTGGTTTATATCTGCCAAGCCCGAGCAGACGTCGCACGAAATCACCGACAACAAGAGTTAACGCCTGGTCTGTTCCTCCAGCGGAGCGTATTGGTCCAGCAAAGTATATTGCTAGGTAACTCGTACGGTCAGCATTGTTTTTTATTTTCACTTGAGCCACTCCTTGTATTGGAGCAGCAGTTAAGCCTTCAGTGAATATTGCGAGAGCTGTGCGGATAGCTTGTTCCGCTGCGGCTTCTGGTTCCATGTTCCCAAATTTGCCGTAAACAATTTCTTCGGCAACCTTAAACGCTATTTCCTCGCGTTGGAGTTTCGTGCTTAATTCGCGGATGCTACTCGCCACCTCTTTTGGTCCTACGAGTCCCTCGACCAGATCAGCTATATCTTTTGCAATTACACATTCTGTTTTCAATGCCGGGTCAAGTCCCTTTGACCTAGCAGCCTCACTTACAGTGTACAATTGCTGGAGCTGATTCTCAGTAGTTTCTATGTAATTTTGATAGCCCGCGCTCATTTTGCTATTCAAGTATCGGTTCCCTCCAAACACTGTTAACAACGTGTTTATTTTGGCTTTCTAACATAAAAATCGAAAAAAATCCACGATTAAAAAGCCGCTTCAGCGGATTCAACTCAAAAAGGGCAAGTAAAATCAGACCCTGTTTCTCTTAACGCCGTCAATGATTTCAGATACTTTTCGTTTGGCATCGGTGCTTTCAATTATGTTGCCAGTGACTATTATATCTGCACCGGCTGAGGCTGCAACTAACGCTTGCTCCTTAGTTCTTATGCCTCCACCTACTATAAGCGGAATGCCAATCAGTTGTTTAACAGTCCGAATCATTTCTGAGGGCACAGGCGTCTTCGCCCCCGAGCCTCCTTCAAGATAAATAAAATGCATACCAAGGTACTGCCCGGCAAGAGCATGAGCAGCCGCAAGCTCCGGTTTGTCGTACGGCACAGGAATGGCTTTGCCAACGATACCAGCGGTGCCGCCTTCGCCCACAATTATGTAGCCCATAGAAATCGGTTCTAAACCATATTTTTTCACTAAAGGCGCCCCCAAAATTTGGGCGCCTATAAGGAAGTAAGGGTCCACAGAGTTCAGAAGAGACATGAACCATATGGCGTCTGCGTAACGGCTTATTCCCGTTATATTGTTTGGAAAAAGAAGTGTAGGAATCTTAACGACCCGTTTAATGGCTTTAACTACACTATCAAGGTGAGCTTGCGAAACAAAAGTTGAGCCGCCAATCATCATAGCGGAAGTTCCGCTGGTTTTTGAGGATTCAGCAATTCGTGACGCCTGCGGCGGTGTTATCCTTTCGGGGTCTACAAGGGTTATGTGAAGAGATCCCTCCGCCTTGATTTTTTCAAGCAGGTACTTCTCAACACGCCCAAGCATGTCCAACCTCTCCCCACTAAGAATTTTTTGTGTCTGTTACAGCCGTCTTTCTTGAGGAACCATAAACGCTGTCGGTGAGCATGCAGTATGCGTCAACTTCGCCTTGAGCAGGCTTCACTTGAAATTCTTCCTGAAGACCGCAACTGCTACAACCTGCCACAGCACGACCTTCCTCTCTGAAAATTTCAACTCTAACCGTTTCTTTTCCACACCTAGGGCAAGAGAAAAACTTTGGCAAACGCTTCTTAGGTATGCGAACTACTTTTTTTCTTCTTCGCCCCATTGCAACATCTCTTCTGCATGGCAGTTTATGTTCCATTATTATTTATGCTTGCCCTTAAATACTTGCCTACAACCATAGAAAAGCAGGATGTGCACACAGGTGAAACTAACCCCGTCTGTATTAGAACTTGACTTAGAGGAAGTTGAAAAGAGAATCAGACGTTTCATCAGAGAATACGTTGAAAACGCGGCGGCAGACGGCATTGTTCTTGGCATGTCAGGCGGAATAGATAGTGGCACAATAGCCGCGCTTTCCAGCCTCTCAATTGGAGGATCACGTGTAACGGGGCTTATGCTCCCAGAAAAAGAAACATATGCCTCTAAAGACATTGATGACGCAAAGGTTGTGGCAGAAAAATTCGGTTTGAAAACGCAGGTATGCGATATCACACCAGTTTTAGAAGGCTTTTACAAGACCATACCCATATTTGACCAAGCAGACAAGCTTTGTAAGGGAAACATAAAAGCAAGAACCAGAATGATTTACCTGTACTATTACGCGAATAAGCTCAACAAGATTGTTTGCGGAAGCTCAGACAAGTCAGAAACGATGATGGGATACTTCACTAAGTGGGGAGACGTAGCCGCAGACATATCACCAATAATGGACCTGTATAAAATTCAAGTTCGCAAACTCGCCGAGCACATAGGTATTCCTCATGAGCTTGCAACAAAACCATCCACACCTGCTCTTTGGCCCAACCAGCTTGCGGAAACAGAACTCGGCATAAAATATGAAACTCTTGACCTCATCCTTTACGGGCTTGAAAGATTCATGACCACGGAAGAAATTGCACAGCAGCTAAGCGTTAAAAAACCGATTGTTGAAAAAGTGAAAAGCAGATGGCTCTCAGTAGAACATAAAAGGCGGTTGCCGCTAACGCCAAAACTCGAATACAGAACTGTGGGAACTGATTTCAGGCTTCCGCGGCACACATATTAAATCAAGAAGGAAAAGGGATGAAAGAAAAAATCAAGTTAGCTCTCGCACAAATAAGCAGCAAACGCGAAAACAAAAAAGAAAACTTGCAGAAAATCGAAGAATTCACCATAAAAGCAAAGGAACAAGACGCGGACCTTGTAATTTTTCCAGAACTGTCACTGACAGGTTACGTGTTGCATGACCAGATTTATGAACTGGCTGAAATAATACCAGGACCGTCAACCAAAAAAATAGAGGAACTGGCAAAGAAAACAGGGACACACATCATTTTCGGCATGCCTGAGTTAAGCGAAAAAACAAAAGCCACAATATTCAACACAGCGGTTTTTGTAGGTCCAACGGGTTTTATCGGAAAATTCCGTAAAATGTATCTTCCCACGCACAGCGTCTTTGAAGAAAAAAGATACTTCCGTCCAGGCTACCAAACAGCCGCCTTTAATACCGCCTTAGGAAAAATAGGGTTATTCATATGCTATGACATTTTCTTCCCAGAGGTATGCCGCCTTACCCGGTTGAAAGGAGCAGAATTGATGGTGTGCATATCGGCTTCACCAGCCGTGCGCAGAAGCTACTTCGAAATTCTAACGGCGGCAAGGGCATTGGAGAACACAGCTTTCCTAGCTTACGTCAACCTCGCAGGTGTTGAGGATGGCCTGCAATTTTGGGGCGGAAGCAGACTGGTAAGCCCAACAGGAAACTTGCTGGCGAAAGCAAAGTACGACGAGGAGGACCTCGTAATCTGCGAAGTTGATTACCGCGACATGAGACCAGTTGAAACGTTTATCCCTACGCTCCGTGACTTACGCCCAGAACTCTTTGATGAACTAAAAAAACAGTCAGAAATTCTATAGCAATACGACCTCTGTAAAGCCAAAATCACAAATCACAAGCGAATCACGGTCTGATGTGATATCAACAAATTAAAAGGCAATCACATGTGATTCATCCGTGATAAGTGACGTCACATCTCACACCCATGATAGTTTTACTTTCAATTCAAACGCTGTCTATAAGAGAAGTGAAGGTCAAATAAGCACATGAAAAAGGACAGCAGCAGACAAAAGTGTTGATATGAAAGAAGATTAAGGGATTGGTAAAAGTAAGGATAAGAAATACCTCGCTAAAAAGCAAGAGTAAAAGAGCGATAGGTGCTAGGGTTCACAAAAACTGATTTTTGGTTGAGCGTTTTTTAGAGGTTTTTTACTATTTTATGCACTAACTTAGTTCATAATTAACAATAAGCCATTTTTATGGTTTAAATTCATTTTATATGGCTTCTAATGGCTCATTTTAGGGCTAGTTGGTTCTGTTCGATTAAAGACTGAGTGTAACAGCCACAGCCAATAGGCTTAAAAGCAGTTCCAGTATACAAAAATGTATCCATTTGAGTGACTGGAGGAGAAACGGTTTTGAAGCTGAAAGAAAGCGTTCAAGCATGGCTAAACGGGGCTTTAAACGATCCCATTGTGAAAATATTGGCTAAAAACAGCCAATTAACGAAAACGCAGCTTGAAACGCTGCTCATAGACGTTTTAGCCGAAAATATGACAGGCAAATACCTTAAATACGATGAAAAAGCCAGATTAAGACTAACAAAGGCCAAAATAAGCCGCGGATCGTTTAATAGGACTTTAAAACAGTCCAAAGAAAACGTCATAAAATCGATATACACAGTGTTGCTTCTGGGCTATTTAGGCGTCTTCGAAAGCACAACTCTTGACCCCTATCTCGAAATCGCCAACAAACTAAAGGAGTATGTGGAAGCGCACCAGGACATACCAAACGAGGATAAAGAACTAAAAGACCATCTAAAAGTCATGGATATCATACGAGATGAACTTGAAACAAGCCTAAAACGGCTTTCTACACCATCAGAAGACGCTGTGTGATGTCACAAATCACACAAGCCATACATAACAAATCTGCTTGAAGAAGGTAACGAACAACAAAGATTATTTATAAGGTTAAATCGGAAAAGAGACCATTAAATTGGAGATTTTTACGGCATGTACGTAGTAAACAAAAAGGACATTAACTGTGATCTGTGACGTCATAAGAGAGTATAGAGGGAAATCACCGTAAAACTTAAATTTTCCATGGGAAACTGTGATATGTGATGCAACAAGTTAAATCACGTGTAAATCACAGAAGGGAATGGTGTGATTGAGGTTCTGCTAACGCTGATAGGCATTCTACTCGCCGCAACGGTAGCGGCGTCTGTTGAATATTACAGGCAGGTTAGGAAAGCTCAAAAAGAGTATGAGAAAGCCAGAGAAGCCGTAGAAGACATTGTGTTGAGTTTCAATCGTGAACTAAAGCGAGAAGCGGATAGGCTGGAGTTGGTTACGTACAAGGTTGAGGGAAACACAGCTAAAGCGGATGCAAGCCTGAAGAGGGTAGACGGCATCGAACAGAAGATTGCCCCTATTGAGAGTAAAGTTAGGGCGATTGCTGAAAATGATGAAAGCGTTTTATCAAAGATCGCAGAGGTTGACGCAAAAACGCATGACATCGAAGAATCACATCAAACGCTAACAACCAAGATCTCAGAGTTAGAGGAACAGGTGCAAAAATTATCAGCAGTGCCAGAAATGAAGACTGAACCAGTTATACCAATAAGAAGAGACAAAGCCATGGCTGCATTGACTGAAACAGAAGTAATAGTGTTAGAAATGCTCTCAGCAGAAGGACCAAAGACAGCGCCTGAAATCAAGGAGAGAGTCCATCTTAGCAGGGAACACACAGCGAGACTTATGAAGAAACTCTACGAAAAAGGCTACCTCGAAAGAGAAACAGGCAAAATCCCGTTCAGATACAGCGTCAAGACGGAAATGAAAAAGTTCTTAAACAGAGCAGAAAACGAGCAGATGTAATTACTCCAAGGAAGGCTTTTCTTGCCCGCTCAATTGCTTGAGCCGCGTATCCATGTCTGAAAGCGTGGGAGAAGCAGGAAGATCATAGTTTGCTTTGCCTCGTTTCTCAAGATATTCGGGGTAATGGGTAACCTTTATCGGGACAGCAAATTTGATTTTTGGCTCGGAAATAAGCAGGGCTTCGCCTACGTCAAGCATTTTCAGCTCCGTCTCGCTGTATTCCATGTACGGGGTGTTTTCAGTTAAGTATGTCCGGTCTTTCTTGAGTTCCGTTTTCATAATAACTTTAGTCCACAACTCGGCAAAAACATCAAAATTAATCCTTGAGGGCCTAGGCGTCACGGCGTTAAGACCCACGCGGTACTTACGGTATGTAAGGGCGATGTTAGAAAAGATTGTCCGCTGTTTGTTTGGATCAAGAAACTCATGTGCTTCTTCAAGGGTTATAAGCAACGTCGGAAGCTTCTGCCATTCTTCATAGTTTTCTTCCCACATACGCTTGTAATGTTCTGCAACTGCTGAGGCAGATAAGCAAACCACACGGTTCTGATCTTCGGAACGGAGACCGGAAATGTCAATCAAGCAACTTACACCTTTGCATATGTTTTGCAAAGTATTCTCAACAAAAGTATAATTAGAGGCAGGAAATAGCTCAGGCGGCAAAGAGGAAAGTTTTTGCATAAGAGCTTCAACAACGACTTTCTGTGCGCGTACACCAGGGTTTCCTTCAACATTGTAAGTCTCTCGAGCTTTTTCAATCCAATCTGCACCAAAATGCTTGTACAACGCCCATGCGAGTCTTCTTTGTGGTGGCTGGATGTCGGGAAAAAGCATACATAGTTTAGCGGGTGTTACTGTGCGTAAGCCAACGGTCATCTTTTCGTCTCTAGCCGAGTAATATTGGACTTTGCTATGGAATAGGGGGTGGTTCTTCAGGCCTTGTTGGGATTTGATTTCTTTTCCTTCCAAGAGCTGCCCTGCAAAATCATAAATGAGGGCCACGGTTCTAGGGCTGTTGTCGATTATCTGCGCGTTCAAAATCAATTCCGTGTTTGTTTTTCCTGAACCAGTCATTCCGAACATGCCCATCATTCGAGGTATAGCCTCAACGTTTATGCCCACGGAACTTAGAAGCTGAGCTTCCGATCGTAAGCGGCCAACTTCAAGTTCTCCAGACAACTTTAGAATGGAACAGTCTTCCTCGCTAGCAGCGTAGACCTTATCCCTGTAATTCGGATTAAAAGTGGGAGAACGTAGTTTGCCACCTCTTTTTTCTAAAAACAGAACTGCTGACACGTTTCTGTATGCGGAATAGGGCCCAAAAGCTTCTTTCCCTTCAGCCTCCCGCAGCTGTTCTATAGTTTCAAGTGTAGAGCTGCTTTCGGAGTTGACAACTCTCGCGTAGAAACTTCTTTCACCCGAGTCTATACGCACTATTTGTCCAAAAGCCAGACTAACATCTTTGTTCACCAAGAAGGAGACGGCGTCGCCCTTAGTACCGCACACAAACCCTATTGAGTCAGAACTGGTCATTCCACCACTCCCATTCAAAAGCGTGTTTTACACCATGAATTTCGTCAGCAAAACTGCATGAATGCTCCTCTCTGCGTAAAGTCTCAAGCAACCCGGCACCGTTCAGTTTTTCTTCGATCTGGTCATGATAAGAAAGCAGCATAGAATCCGAAGGCCCCGAGAATTCATGTGCCAAATAAAGACTTATTGGATAACCAAGACAGCGCGGATCCTCAGATACAGCGGTTAAAGGTGAAAGCAGTTCGATAATGTCCTGCTGGGTTAGGTAATCCATTATGTCGCAACGAAAAACGTGAGAGCTATCAACGCATAATTTCACAATTGCAATATCCCCGTATAAACTTCTGTCCTTGTCGGCTTTCCGCACTGGGTAATAAACCCAAACATCGTATGGAGACAGTATGTACGTAGTAGCCACTAAATCCCTGCCCTTTTCATCATGCAAAGAGGGGGAATTTTTACTGATTGCTAAAAGGTTAATACCTCTTTTTTTGCATTCATCATAAAGCGAAACGCGAAATTTTCTTTCCCCGCCAAAATATCCGCCCCCGTCTAAAAGGAGGTACATACTACGTACATCACAATGTACGTGGTAAGAATCAGAAATCGCTTCGTTAAGTACACTCAAGGCAATTTGGCTTTCTAATTCAATCCTGAAATCCTGTAAGTAACTCCTACGTACATGTGCATCTCCAACAACAGTGCACACTCTCTCAGAATAGCTCCAATCAACTTGCCGTTTTCTAACCGTAGCACACGAGGCGCGCATCAAGTATACGCCCCAGTTGTTGGCCCTTTTTAAAGTACGTGTGGAGCAGTCTACAGCGACGAAGCTACCATTGTACGTAGTAACTTTTTTCAAGGGTTTTATTAGGGAAGCGTCTGGTTTGACGGATATCATTGGCTCTTTTCTCACTTCGACGCCACCAGCAACCCTACCTTTGTCCACGTAACATTTGAGTTTCATTTCCATATCGGTTAAGTCAGTTTTGATTCTTGGGGCCATTCATGTTACTTCCTTCAGCAGTTCTCTAAAGGCTTTACTTTAAAGTTGTATAGAAAGCGTTTATAGTTTGCGCGTTTTAATAGCTTTACCCTTTGCTATACAACATGAAGCAAATAAAAACTAGGTGTTGAAAATTCATTTAACTCGTTGTTTAACTGTTGCCCGTGGAATGTTAGGAGTTACTTTGTATTTCAAGTTGCTGGTTTCGCCAGCCCTTGAAAGAAGTCCCCTTTTTGTCATTCGCGCCAAGTAAGTTGACACCGTACTCAAACTAACAGGTTCCTTAAGCTCCTGTTCATAAACAGCTTGCACATCTTTTGAAGAAAACCAAACCAAAGGAAAATTCTTTTGAACAACCAAACGAACCTTCTCAAAGCGAGACAAAGAATTGCCTGTTAAAACATTACCAGCTCCAGAATTTGCCCCCTCGCTCGGCATACCACCTAACAATTCTACGAGATCTAAGAGGCGAAGAGCTTTATCTCTGGTAACTTGACCCTCAAAGGCTATAGTGTATCGGTTACCTTCATTATCAAACAGCTCTACGCGCATTTTACGAGCTGGCACGGCGGTGTACACCTTAACTACGTTCACAAGCTTTACACTTCACAACTTATAGCTGTTATGGTGAAAAAAGAAAAAGTAAAAATATGTTAGAATCCCTTAAAAATGAAACAGACGGCAAATTGCAGTTAGTTTGTCATTACAAGTTTCACAAAATTTTAAAATCGGAAAAAAATTACGGCTACAGCGTAGTTTCCTGTTTCCAGTAGAAGTGTAGGGGTGCCTTGTTCACAGAAAAAGAACTAAAAGAGGGTAATTCTGCAAAAAAGAGGGGGATTAAAGCAATAATTGTAGTATAATTTCACATAGTCTTCACAACATGTGAAAGTTCGGTTGGAAAAAAGAAACTGCAGGGATAATGCTGCAGACGTTGTCTTAGCTTTAGTAATTCTGAAGAATAAAAGCATGATTTAGGTCATGAAAATGAACCGAAGTTATGCACACAGACACCCCTTAATTTCCTCTCGAAAGGTAATAAGGAAAAATATGAAAAGTTTGCTGTAAAAAATAAATACAAAAATTATCTAAAAACTTTAACAATAATTATTATTACAATTTTATTATGTTTACCTGTTAGAGTATATTTTCTGTAAAAGGAAATCAAACTCTTTTTTAAATAATAATATATTATTTCCAGTAGAAACTTTGGGGTGTGTGGCTATCTTCTTTTAGCCCAGTGTTGTTGACAAGTGATATGAGTTTTTAGAATATTGTGCGCCAAAACTAGTTTTTTGTACTGCATACTTTATCTGCTCCATAAGAAATAACGGTGTTGCCTCTGAAAATAACACGTGATAGTAAATGGGAAATCCAAACATACTCGACGACGTATTCGAAAACTTCGTGAAGCGGGCAACACTTTTCAAAGACCGAGAAGTTTTAAGGCACGACTATCTTCCTGACAAATTACCTCATAGAGAAAATCAAATAAGGCTTCTTGGTGAAGTGGTAGCGCCTGTTCTGAAGGATGCACGGTGTTCTAACATTTTCATTTATGGAAAAACAGGTACTGGAAAAACTGCTGTAACCAAATATGTGCTAAGTCACTTAGAAGCCAAGGCAAAGGAATATGGAGCATCGGTCAGGTTTTGTTATGTGAACTGCCGGATGACAGGCTCGGAATATAGAATCTTCGCAAACCTTAGCCAAAGCGTGGGTTTGGTCATACCCTTTACAGGGTTGTCCGCAGGCGAAGTTTTCGATAGATTTCGAACAGGCTTAGATGCGTCACGAACACTTTTTATCGTGGTTTTAGATGAGGTCGATGCTTTGATTAAAGACCGTGGTGATCATCTCCTTTACGAATTAACAAGAATAAACGAAACTCTTCACAAAAGCAGAGTTACAATTATTGGCATCTCAAACGACCTTAGACTAAAAGAGTTTCTTGATCCTAGGGTTTTCAGTTCACTCAGCGAGGAAGAAATAATTTTTAGACCGTATGATGCAAGTGAACTACATAATATTCTTTTTGAACGTTCGAAGCTATCCTTCCGTGACGAATCGCTTTCTGAAGCTGCTTTGAACGTATGTTCTGCTTTGGCTGCTGCGGAGCATGGAGATGCTCGTCGTGCATTAGATTTGTTACGAGTAGCAGGAGAAGTTGCCGAGAGGCAAGGAGCAAATCTGGTCACGGAAGAGCATGTAAGAGAGGCTGAAAAACACATAGAACATAATCGGGTTGTTGAAGCTATTCAGAACTTAACTCTGCATTCCAAGTTAGTTCTTTTAAGCGTATTTCATTTAAACAAGTCTAGCGCTACCACTGGAGAAATCTATGATGTCTACAATGAACTGTGTGGTGAGCTGGGTGTTGGACTTCTGACTCAACGGCGTTTAGGCACTCTGGTTAACGAGTTGGATGAGATGGGGCTTTTAAACGCGAAAGTGGTGAGCATGGGACGCTATGGGCGCACAAAAAAGATTAGGATGGAAATCGCGCGTTCGCTTATAAAAGATGTCTTTGGAAGCGATAATAGAATAGGCTGTCTAACTGAATATAAACCAAACTTACGTTCAAAGAATGTACGTAGTAGACATTAAGGCAGTGAATGCCGCAACAAAAGGAGATTTCTATAGATTATTGCCCAGTTCTCTTTCTTATATAAATGAGAGAATGCTAGTTTCTAATGTTTGCAGGTTCACCACTGGCACTTTTCCAGGTGTTGGAACCAAACCGAGTTTCTGCATGTACTCTGTTTGCTCTTGCCAGCCACCTGAATTCACAATTAAAACCCCTCGATAATTGCAGCAGCCCAGTACGTGGATGTGGCCAGCATGAAAAATGTCTGGAACTCGTTCAATAACCAGAAAATCCCTGTTTTCTGGTGACAACAATGTTTTGCCGCCGTATAAAGGCGCTAAATGACGACTTTGTAGTAGTAATTTCATTGCGTTTTCAGGGTGGTCATGGTCTAGGCCAGGCACTGTGGCGATTATGTCATCCAGACTGCGACCGTGATACATCAAAACTTCCACGCTGTGCAGGCTAACCACGCAGGGGTTCCCTAAAGAACGTATTCTACCAGATTCCTGGAGAGTTTCGAGGAAATCCTTGGTTATTGCTGGTTGAGGTAATGCCTTTCTCGGAGCGTCATGGTTTCCAGGTGAGACTAGGATTTCAATATAGTCTGGTATTTGCTCAAATAGCTTCGAAGCAAGATTGTATTGTTTGTGGACGTCTTTTATCACTAGTTCATTCATTTGATTGGGGTAAACTCCTACGCCATCAACTACGTCGCCTGCAACTACTAAGTATTTGACGTGACCAGCAACCTCCTTCATTTTGTCGTTTCCATACTTGCCGTTAAGCCATGAAACGAAGCGGTCAAAGGCTTTTCTGTGAAATTTTATGCTGCCTACATGCATGTCTGAGGTGAGCACCGCGTAAACCGGGTCAAAGGCTCTATGTTGAGGTTTCTGACCAACTTCTGGAAAAATTACGTCCTCAGCTAGGAACAGATTACTTCTTGTTTTTACCACGGCAATGCATACGACTTGGTCAGGAAGAAGGCGCTGGACTTTTCGGTGTAATTCTTCTCGTGCATTATGCGTCACCAGTACGGTGGTGGTTGCTTGTAAATCTTCAACTGTTAAAATCGTGTTCCGTTTTGATTCTCGCTTTTCAGTTACCATGCAAATTATCTTCAGTTTTGTCTTTGGTGACGATTTGACTGCTTCTGATATTGGTGTTGCGGCTTTAACATCAATTCTTTGTCTTAGTAAGCGTTCAACTCGTTTAAACCTGTCTTGAAAGTATTGGAGGTATTCTTCCATGGTTCCGTTGGAGGTGAGCTTGCCTGTTGGGTCTTCTATCACGTTAATGTGTGCTTCTACCTCTTTTGCGTAAGGGTGGAAAACGCTTTTTCCAGTTATTTGCGGTTCCTGCGGCTCGAAGTTTTCGTCTTGAGTTGGTGTTTGTTCTTTTTCTATGGTCTCTGATGGGGTCAGCAGCGTTTCCAGAAAATCTTTGTCAATGAATAATGGTTTTTCTTCCAATTCTTCTATTCTCTGCAACGCCTTGCTCATTACTGTGGTTGGGTCATCCGTTGCAGTTATTTTGTTTAAAAATTCAAATGCTTCACTGTTTAGCTGGTATCCTGCTGCGATTGCAGTCTCAACTGCTCTTTGAAGCTTTTCTGTTTCAATCATGTCAGGGTCAAGTCTCTTTCCTTGGAGGATTATGTAGCTTTCTTTATCGTTACCTGTAAGCTCAGGTTGATTTTGTAGGTGAAATACTGCTGTTAGTTGCTGTCGTTAAAACAGCACTCAGGGTTGAGGTTGGATATGCTTCGATTGTTTTATACGTTTTCTCTTCTATTGATTTACTCTCTCTTATTGCTTTTAAGGCAAGTTTCCATGGGCAAGGAATTTTTTTAAGGCAAATGTGTACGGTCTTCACTTGGTTTTCTGAAAATTTATACTGATTACACATTTGTCTTTAAATTCTAACGTGGGGTTTCAAATTTATATACGTGATTTATTCTTTAGATATGTTACTTCCAAGTTTAGGTAATGTTGAGGGGGATAATTGTAATGGGTGAACTTCGTAAAGTGCAGCGTACGCCTACTGGCACGTTTTTTGTTTGTTTGCCGAGGTCTTGGGCTGAAGATCACGGTTTGAAGAAGGGTGCTTTGGTTGCTCTTGATGAAACTGGTGACGGTAAGCTTCTCATTGATCCAAAGTATGATGCTGAGCAGATGCCTAGAGTTGCTACTTTAACCATTGGACCGTATTTGAGTCGAGAGATTATTGGTCGTTATCTGCTTGGTTTTGATATAATTCGTATCGAAGCAAAAGAGCGTATTGACTTTGACGTTAGAAACGCCGTTAAGGCGGCTACGGGTTCTTTGATTGGGTTGGAGATTGTTGAGGAGAACTACTCGCAGATAGTTCTGCAGTGTTTGTTGGAGCCTTCTGGGTTTCCGCCGGAAAAGATTTTGCGCCGTAACTACGCTATTGTTGCGGGGATGAACCGTGATGTTGTTAACTCTTTTGTTGATGGGGATTTGCAGCGGGCTAAAAGTGTCGTGGCGCGGGATGATGAAAGTAACAGGCTTTATTTTCTGTTGGTTCGGATTTTGCGGACAATTATTCAGAATCCTCGGTTGAGCGAGAAGCTTGGGATAACTCCGATAGAGTGTTTAGATTATCGTTTGGCAGCGAGTTTGGTTGAGGCTATTGGTGATGCGTCTGTGAAGATTGCTGCTGAAACGATTGAGCTTAATGGGCTTAAGCCTTCTGAGGAGTTGCGAAAGCTCTTGGTTGGTTTGCAGGCGATTTGCTATGATGCTCATGAGCAGGCGGTGAACGCTTTCATCAGCAAGGATATATCTTCAGCTGAAGGCGTGCGGAACCTGCAGGGGAAAATGGTAAAGTTGTTCGCGGATATTGAGAAGGTTGCGAAGGGTCAACCTGTAGAGGTGATGCCGCAAATTTTGGCTGCTTCGTCTTTTCTGAGGCAGATTTACGAGCACAGTGTGGACTTGGCGGATCTGGTTGTTTGAATCTGACCGTTTCTAGGTTTAGCCTTGCTGGCTGGTTTGCGTTTTTTTGTCTATACCCCCCTCTATATATAGATTAAACTGTTGCTTAGACTAGGGCTGGCTTGCTGCTATCGGTTGTGAAAAGCGCTAATACAGACCTCCCCCTATTTATTCTTTGCAACTGGCCACCATTAGGAGCCAAATAAACGGCAAATATGGGGCTGGCGCTCGGAAAAGCCTCTCTCCCTCAGTACATCAGGAAACTAAGTGAGGCTGCGAGGTCCTATACTACGTACATCCTCCCTCTTTAGAGCGGTAAACCTGTGTCCACTCGGCACCTTCTCGTAACAAACAGCACCGCAACTTTCTTTGCCTAACATTTCGAATGAAAACTCTTTTAGACAAGCTTGCAACTCTCTAATCACGCCGGGGTGGCGGAGTGGTTATCGCGCTGGCCTCGAGATCCAAA
>CAZJBY010000011.1:0-46422 GCA_964544495.1 uncultured Candidatus Bathyarchaeia archaeon | reverse complement strand
AAGGAAGCTTTCTTGAAACTGGAAAACGATCCAGAATTCATCACGTCACTTACAAGCCAAGCAAAAGAATGGTTAACGAAAGGTGACCGACGCCAATCGAGCACAATGACTTAAACCCTCACTGCACTGGTTCCATAAGGCGCGCGCTAGAATTAATTAGTACTTTTTGCTTTTACACTTTAACTGTCAAATAGTACACACTTTATGAAAAAACACACTTAGAGTGTAGGTTTTATATATAAGGGTGGTATAGACTGCACCGAGCACAAAACTACTTACCCATTTTAAGAAGATGATTGATTACGATTAAAACCGAAACGGAAAACAGCACCAAATAGAACAGGTGCGGCAAAACCAGCAAAGCAGGAACAGTTAAAGGATAACTCGCGAAAGTCGGCAGCAAAACCGTGAAAATCGGCACAACCAAAATCAAGTTCAGCAGGTTGTTCCTAAAAAAACAGAATATATCACGAGTTTTGAACAATATCACGGTAGCTATGATGAATAAAGTGAATTCAAGTGCGACGTTTATTGGATTAAAAATGTTAATGTAAGGAAGACCCAACTCGTAAGCCCCAAACTCATGACTGGACAAAGGCCACAACAGCAGAACTTGCCCCCCAATCAGATAGTCACCTATCAGAGAATGAGAAGCCAAAGCAGCGAAGTAAGGCACAGCTTTCTGCCGGTAAAAATAGAAAACAGGAATGAAAAGCAACGCTGCCACTACAATTGAATGCGTTGGACCTCGGTGTATGTCGGATTTGAGGAGAAACTGGAAGATGATGTCGATGTCAGGAATTATTGAGAGAACCAAGACTAATGGAATGTTAAAGTTTACCTTGAAGAGTTTCCCAGAGGCTTTCCCCAGCAGGTACGCAAGCGCCATGTGTCCAACAGCAAACGAGGCTTTTTCCTCCAGTGGAAAGGGAACATATGACGGCTGATTATTAAACATATGGTTAAAGTCGCTTTTAGGTTTGGGTCAGCCGCAGATGACAGACGCGTTTATGGCCCCAGCGTATTTTAGCAGATTCAAGAAATTGGTTGGGCGCATCAGTTCAACAGTTGCGTTCTTTTCTATTCGGGGATTAGGCGGATTTCGGTTTTCCGCGTTTATGATGTGTATTTGTGTTGTTAACGTGAACAATAACGTTTATTAACACTTAAGACAAAAGAGTTCAGACGTTCAAGGGGGACGAAAATGAGTTCACCAAAACTCTCAACAGGACTAATAATAGCACTCGCAGCAACAGGCTTATTCCTATCACTCGTAACCGCCGGCATAATCGCCACACAAAACATAGCATCAAATGGAACAGTAACATCAGTAAACGTAGGCGTATACTCAAACGAAAATTGCGACCAAAACTGCACATCAATCAGCTGGGGATCAATATACCCAGGCAACTCAACTAGCCAAACAATATACGTGAAAAATACAGGCGCAGTACCAATCACGCTCTCTATAGCGGCTGACAGCTGGGAGCCAACAGACGCTTCCGACTGCCTGACACTAACGTGGAATCCGCAAGATGATACCCTAAACCCTGGGCAGTCAACTACCGCAACACTAACACTAACTGTAGCCCAAGATACAGGCGACCTCACAGCTTTCAACTTCAACATAATAATAACAGGCGCAGAATAAAAAATTCTCAACTATTTCTTTAGTTTTTTAAGGACCACGATTTATGTCCAAAAGATGAAAACCAACTGCTACTTACACTTCTGAAGGATAAACAGTTATATCAAAACCAAACGCAGTAACGTTATTTTCCACAAGAAAATCGATAAATTCTCTTGATGACGCAACATTCAAACTGACATGCTGAAGAGTTGTTGAGGCGAGAAGAAAAGGTTTCAAACCTGCAAAATTAATGTTTAGCAAGTATTCTGAGGCGCATGCAGGCTATTTTGTAGAGAAAAATCAATTTCTTGCTTTAAGCATAAAATATGAGAACAATAGGGTCATTGTTTAGCAAGGGGGCATGCCAAGGCTACTTTTTAGTTACAATTACGCGAAATGGATGTCGAAATATGAAATTTGAGTCTATGAAGGCGTTAAAAGCGTCAAGTCTGGTTTTGTTAATTGCGCTTCTATTCGGATTGATGGCAGTTACTATTAAAGCATCAGCGCCTACGTTGGCGGAACAAATAGACATGACGGTAAGCAGTGTTAACTGGTCTTCACCCGCATCGTTCATCGTTCCTCACTTTGGTTTTATATTCACAGGTGAAGGCAACTATGACGCAGCACTACCGACAATTTCCGATTTTAAGACGTTAATTCAAACGAAAAGAATCGCAGAGCTTGACGGCGTCAACTCTTCCCTCTTGAACCAGATGGTAGCCGAAGCTATGGTCAATCAGCAAATGAATAGCCATTGGCCAACCGTTGACTCTCATGGCATGTCAGTTTACTGGAAGTTTCTGGTTTTCACGTACAAATACGCAGACGAACTTGGACTTGATACATCTAAGTGGAACAGAGACCTCGCTTTTCAAGAATACCTCAACTGCTGGGAGAAAGACCACGACTTCTTGTGGTTCAACGCCACAAACGAAACACCAACCGATTTCAGCAATAGATACTACGACGAAAACGCACAAGTTCTATCAATCTTCCTCAAGTTTTATCAAACAGGCGTACCTGAAGCACTTGATTATGCGAACCAAATGTGGACACACCTGTGCGACAGCCACTGGTCAGGCAGCTACTTCCCCTACAGGGGCGACTCAGGCCAAGTGGAATGCGAAGCGGGCCCCTTCGCTGAGACAATAGCGGAACTACACGCCGCTAACGGATACGACCTGCCACACTTCCCTGATTACATTCTTCAAGACTTAGAGTACAAGTTCCTTTCTGGCGGGGACTGATCAGCGAAATTATGGAGTCCAGGAGCCTACGTCGTTAGGCATGCAGAATCAAATCCGGAGAAGCGACTGGAAAACACTGTCACAGCTTGGGCTGCTATGCAGAGCTACTATTGCTTAATGAATGATTCCATGAAATCAGACTTTGTAAACCTTTTAACAGGTTCTCCACGCGCGTGGCAAGGTCTAGTTGACAACAGTAACATGTATAGTGAAGGACGATTCCGTTGGAGAGACGCACTGAACTACGCTTACTCTGATGATGCCACTTGTGGCGGAGCCATGATTCTGTTTCTAAACGGCATAGTTCCCGATTCAGGAAGCCTAGCAATGCCTGTGATAGATGAAGTCTACCAAGACTGGTACTCCATGTTCCCAGCAAGTCACTTCCGCTTTGACTATGAATCACAAACTATTCGCATTCCCGTTTGGGCAGGAAAAATTAACTTCATCTTCGGAACAGAAACAGCCTCTTACGCTTTTCCAGAAAATGGAATCTACGAAGTGCATTTTAGTGCGGACTGGAACAACATAATAACCGCAAGCAAAGTTAGCTCACTGAGTGAGACCCTCTCGTATTTGGTCCAGCCTTTCCGAGACAATGAACCGCCAACCGTGACGGTTTCTTCGCCGCAAAATAGGACGTATCCTGCAGGTGATATTCTTCTCAATTCACTTTGAATGAACCCGTGTCGCAAATAAATTACAGTGTAGATGGAAAAACAAGTGTGACCATAGCTGAAAATAGCACAATCTTACCCGTCCTATCCGACGGCTCACATTACATAGTGATTTACGCAACTGATCTAGCTGGAAACACCGGTGCATCTGAGATAATACACTTTACAGTAGACACGCAGCCTCCGAACATTTCACTTCTATCGCCACAGGACAAAATCTATAACACAACTGAAATTCCATTAACTTTCACTGCAAATGAAAAGATTAAATGGGCTGGCTACAGTGCTGATGGACAATCAAACGTAACTATTTCGGGAAACCACACTTTGACGGGGCTAGCTGATGGAACACATAGCATAGTGGTTTTCGCATACGATTCAATTGGTAACACTGCCTCATCTGCCCAAGTCCTTTTCACAATAGACACCATGCCCCCAGAAATATTACTTCTTTCACCGCAGAACCAAACCTATGACACCGCTGAGCTGCTGTTAAATTTAACACTAAACGAAACCGCTTCATGGATGGGCTACAGCCTGGACGGGCAAGAAACGGTGACAGTGGATGGAAACATGACGCTGAGTGGCTTAACCGTCGGCTCACACAACATAACAGTCTACGCTACAGACTCTGTTGGCAACATGGGAAGCTCTGAAACAGTCTATTTTAGCATACCAGAGCCTTTGCCAACAATGTGGATAGCAGCGGCAGTAGCTATTATGGCAACTGGCGGAGTAACCTTCCTAATTTACTTTAAAAGATCCAAGAAAGCATCCAAAAAACAAAACGGTAACGATGCGTCAGACCTCACAGCTGCATGAACGCTGTCAGCCAATCAGTGTTCTGGCGAAATTCCAGATTTTGTCGCTCACAAAATGAACGTTTTTGACAACGGCGCCTTGCTTGGTGTTTCTAACGCTTTCCGAGTTGTAAAGGCTTTCTGCTAAAGCAAGCGGTTTTCCATGCTTCTCATCTACAACAAGAACCAAATCGCCTTTGCCGAATTCGCCTTCAACCCGCACGATGCCAGGCGCCATAACGTCAGCGCCGTTGCACACGTAGGGAACAGCCCCCATGTCCACCACGATTTTCGGCGCCTGCGAAACGAAATCGTGGAAAAGCAGCGTTGGCAGAATCCTCTCTTCGGCTTGGAAGAACAAGGCTTTGCCGTTTACAAGATAAACGTTGCCGACATCCGCTTCGACAACTTCAACGTTTGCTTTTGAAACAAAAAGGGCGTCCAAGTCAACCTTTAGCCTTTCCGAAGCCTCATTCAGGATTAGCTTCGCTTGTTTTGATTTCAATGCATATCTTCGGTGTTTCGTTGGCATAGCAGCTCACTGCGCTATTCTATGTAAATCGCAGGTTGACCAGGAATAGTCAACGCCGCTCGCCGTTTAGGATCATAGCGCGCCTTATCCTCTTCGCCGTAAACAGCAACCTTAGCGTTAAACCGCTCCTCTAAAAAGCTCAAGGCGCTTTCGATAAAGTCTTTTTCGCCGGAAAGATCAACGTTTGCAAGGCGCTTCTTTCTTTCGCTGGGCAACTTGCTTAAAGCTTTCAACATTTTAGGAACAACACTGGCAACCGCCTTCATGTTCTCCCTTAAGCTAATGTCGTTCGCGAGTTCCTTCATGACGTCGTTCACTTTGACCTCCTCAACCGCTTTCGCCACTAAACTGCGGTACACTTTCCGCTTCCAACTGGCAGCTGTGTAATAGTATATCCGTGAAGGCGTGATTTTGGTGGCTTTCAAGACGTTCGACGTGTCTTCAATCAAGTCGGTTAGCAGGTTCTCTCGTTCCTCGGCGAGCACTTCCACTTTGTTTTCATCAGCATGCGGCCATTCGGCTAAAGAAATAAAGTTCTTTTTTCCGGCTGCACTCCATAGCTCCTCGCATATGTAAGGCGCGAAGGGCGCAAGAAGCCTAAGCCACACTTCCAAAGCTTCCTGAACTGCTTTGGCTTCGGTTTTTCCTTTCCTGTGGATGTACCAGCGGAAATCGTTCCAAACTTCAAACAGCGCAATTTCTAAGGCTGTTCTCGTCTTCAACTCCTCAAGGTTTTGGGTAACGTCCGCGATACGCTGTTGCATCTTGCTCAGCAGCCACCGCTCCAAGTGCTCCGTTTCATCGCTTTTGGCGTTCTTAGTGATGCCCAGAGCAAGGTTACTAAGCGCACTCAGTTTTCCTTGAATGTCTGCCGCGTTTTCGCCTCTCCAGTCAGGGTCATCCATGCCCTCTGCGCCTAACAGAAGCGCACATCTTGTGGCATCGGCACCGTATTGCTCAACCGCGCCTTTCATGGTCACGAAGTTTCCTTTTGACTTGTGCATTTGTCTGCCCTCGATCATAAGCATGCCGTTGACGCCTATGGCGCGTGGCCACTGCTCTCGCGGGAACAGGGCAGCGTGATGGAAAATGCAGAAGGTCAAGTGGTTCGGCACAAGTTCTTTGGCTGAGACGCGAAGGTCGAAGGGGTACCAGTATAGGAACTCGTTACGCATTGATTCAAGAATGTCGGCGGGGATGTCTGAAGCTTGGCAGACTGGTGTCGTTTCCCCTTTGCCGTAGAAAATGTAGTCGAATACTTCGTGTGTTAGCGCTTCAGGTTCAATTCCGTATTCGCGGATGTGCTTGTTTATGGTGTAGAACGCCATGTAAATGGTAGAGTCGCTGAGGGTTTCGATTATCCAGCCTTCGCCCCACGGTAGCGGTGTTCCGAAACCTGTGGTTCTGGCGCAAGCCCACTCCTTCAGCCAGTCAATAACCGCGATAAACCATTGCCTTGCAGCGTCAGGGTAAATCTTCATCTGAGCGACTGCCGCTTTGGCTTTCTCCTTCCACGCTGGTTCGGAATAGTTGAGGAACCACTGGTCTGAAAGTATCTTGACTATGCACGGGGTCATGCATCGGCAAACCACGGGGTCAGGCAGGTCGTACATGCTGTCGGCTACGCCGAGCTTCCTAAAATCACGTATAAGCATGTCTTTGACTTCTCTAACCATTTTCCCAGCGTACGGTCCGCAGTTCCTTTTGAGCACGCCTGCGTGGAACTCTTTTTTGTACAAAGCCTTCGTGGCTTCATCCGCTCGGGGGTCATGCTGGTCTTTTATGCCCATCTGCTCAACAATCTCGACCGCGGGGTACTCGCCGAAGCCTTCAACTTTGATAAGGGAAATCGGCTTAATCTGTTTCACTATTTCAGGGTTCACGCCGAAATCCCGGAGCACTTCGGGTTTTTCCTGCAAATCCTTCAGCGCAAGCCAGTCGTACGGCGCGTGGGCGGGCACGCTATACACCACACCTGTGGCTTGTTTCGGGTCAACGAACCAGCCGGGCAGTATTGGAAACTTAACTTTCGTAAGCGGGTTTTCGAAGCTTTTCCCGATTAATTCTTTGCCTTTGAACGTGCGTTTGACTTTGACTGTGCGTTCTTGTTCTTTGAGTTTTTCCGCGGCTTCTTGGCTTATTATCCAGTTTTCGCCGTTGACTTCCGCCTCGGCGTACGCGGCGTCGGGGTTTATCCACATGTTGGTCACGCCGTAAATCGTTTCAGGCCTGAACGTGGCTGCGGGCAGAAACGTCCCATCGTCCAGCTTGTACTTTATGAGCGTGTACTCTTCGGGCGTGACGCCCTCGCCTACCTGGCGGTCATGATCGCCCGTTGGACTCTGGTCCTTTGGGCACCAAACAACTGGATGCGTGCCCCGCGTAACGTAGCCTTTTTCTTTCAGGCGCGTGTACTGCCACTCTATAAACTTCTGATAAGTCGGCATAATCGTGTTGAATTCGCGTCGCCAGTCAATCGAGAAGCCTATGCGCTTCGCAGCCAAACGCCCTTCGTTGGTGTAGTACTGAGCCATGTAAAGCGGGTCAACAAACCGCTTAAGCTCCTCCTCGGGCACGCCATCAACTTCCCGCAAAACATGTATGTATTCTTCGTCGCCTTTTGCCACGCGCGCGCTTGCACCTAGTAATGGCTGGCCGGTCCAGTGCCAAGCCCATGGCCAAAGCACGTTGTAGCCTTGCATGCGCTTGAATCGCGCGTACGCATCTACTCGCGTTGCCGTGAATGTGTGGCCCACGTGCAAAGGGCCGTTCATGTAAGGATAAGGAAACGTGACAAAAATTTTCTTCCGTTTCGGATCAGGGTCAGCCTCGAACACGCGGGCATTTTCCCATTTTTTCTGCCATTTCGCCTCGATTTGTTTGGTCTGGCTCATGAAACTGTTGAATTAAGGCGTAGGCTATTAAGAGTTTTGCTTTCACAAGAAGAACAGGAACACAGCCGTCATTGCGCAAGCTTAATCAATCTTTTTAACAACAACATAGATAAGAAGATAGTATGCCGCCGAAAATGGGAAAGCGTGTAGTTGCAGGTCTTAAGAAGAGAAGCAAAAAAGGACTTGAATTTGCCAAGCAGATATTACAATCAGAAAAAATAAATCATCCAAAGCTACATGATGCTCTTGAACATTACATCGCGCATTGGAATGATTTCACGCACCCTGGCTTATTCTCAATTGCATGTGAAGCAGTGGGAGGAGAGCCGGATGATTTTGTGCCGACGCAATCGGCGATAGCCATGATGGCGGCAGCATTTGATGTACACGACGATATAATTGATAAATCTAAAGTGAAAAACAAAGTTCCCACGGTTTATGGCAAATTCGGCACTGAAATGGCACTCCTTCTTGGCAATGCCTTCTTAATTGGAGGTTTCAAGCTTTTTGTTGATTCATCAGTAATGTTGCCGAAAGAAAAGGGTAACAGCGCGGTCACGACGTTAAAGAGCCGGTTGTTTGAAGTTGGCAACGCTCACGCTCTTGAAATCGGTTTAAGAGAGAAAAAAAATATTGAGTCAACAGAATTTCTTGAGATTACCAAAATGAAGGCTGCAGGAATCGAAGCAGACATGCACCTCGGCGCACTGTTTGGGGGAGGAGAAGAAGTTGAAGTTGAGGCCTTAGCAAAACTGGGCAGAATCCTCGGAACATTAGTTCTGCTTCGAGAGGAATTTATAGATGTTTTCGACATCGAAGAACTTTGTCAACGAATCTCCGTCAAAGACCTGCCCCCACCGCTAATATTCGCAATGCAAGATCCAAAAGCTAAACGAAAAGTCATGAAAATTATCTCAAAAGCGAAGATCACGGAAAGCGACGTCTCCGAACTAGTTGATGTCACCCTCGCAACGATGCCCATTGTAAAACTTAAACAGGGAATGCAGTCTCTAATTCAGGAAGGTAAAAACTTAACAGGTAAGCTTTTAAGGACTGAACTGCAAAATCGACTGCAGATTATCTTATCTTCTATGCTTGAAGATTTATGACTTTAAGGCGTCCATCGAACTGGAACATCTTTCTTCTTGGCTTTCTTAGCCTTCATAACCCTCTCCTCAAAGTATCGTTGTAGAACGCAACTACATATAAAGCTTTTCGTTGAACAGAAATACAGAATTGGACATAACAAGAGTTTTATCTTCAAAAACTGCATTTTATAAATGATTTAAAGAATGATTCGCCTCAGAGCGCTCAAGAATAAAATTGCTTGGAGAGCAACCGCGCCGTCAATTCTTATAGTGCTCAACAGTTTCGTCTGGTACATATTAACCTACGCGGTCTTCAGTTCGATTGTGAATGAACTGACCCTCCTCCAAGCAGAAAAACTCGAGTTGTTCACCATATATTTTGTGGGCATTGGCGTTTCAGCAATACTTGGCTCAAAGTTTTTCCCGCGCCTACGAAACACCGCTCTAAGTCTGTGGCTATTCATGGGAGTAGTTTCTACACTTCTTTTAACTATAATGTCCAGTGATGCCATGATTGCTAATGCTTTACTTGCTCTCTTTTTTGGCACATCAATTGGAATTGGTTTGCCATCTTGCTTAAGCTACTTTGCCGATTCAACATCCGTTGAAAATCGCGGCTTTGCGGGCGGAATAATTTGGAGTACTGTTGGGTTCACTGTTTTGATTCTTGCTTTTTTAATCAACATGCTTGGACAATGGGAAACAATCATAATACTAGCGGTTTGGCGACTTTTTGGCGGAGTCGCTTTTCTATTTCTGAAAAAGAAAAATACAAAGCTTGATTCGCAAAAATCCCCTAGTTACTTAGAACTTATTCGCAAGAAAGAGATCCTGTTGTATTTATTTCCATGGGTCATGTTCTGCTTCATAAACTTCGCAGAAGCACCAATATTGGAAGGAGTTTATGGCGAGCAGGTTTTTGCTTTTGTGCAACTTGCGGAGTCAGCATTTGTGGGCTTCGTTGCGATCATAGGCGGCTTTATTGCAGACATTACAGGGAGAAAACGAATAGTTATTGCAGGCTTCGTAATGCTCGGAATTGAATACGCGGCGCTAAGCGCCTTTAATTCTCCAGATTCACCAGCTACTTTGTACTTGTTCTTGATTCTTGACGGCATAACATGGGGATTGCTAGCCTCAGTATTCTTTACAGTTATCTGGGGAGACCTCGGCGAAAATCATGAAAAGGAGAAGTACTATGCCTTGGGCGGGATTCCTTATCTTCTTGGGAATTTCTTGTACATTTTAATCAAAACCTATGCTGTGGATATTTCTCCAACGACAGCTTTCTCTGCTTTCTCTTTCGCCAGCTTCTTCCTTTTCTTGGCCGTTCTGCCTTTGATGTATGCTCCTGAGACTTTGCCTGAAAAGAAAATCAAGGAAAGGGAGCTTAAGAAGTATATTGAGAAAGCTAGGAAAGAAGCAGAAAAAGTTCAGGAAAAGGAAGACGAAAACACCCAAAGAGAAAATAAAGAAGACTCTGAGGGAGAAAGCGAGAGCGAAGACGAAGACTTCAAAGAAAAATTGAAGGAAGCAGAAAAATACTATTAAACAGCTTTTCGCTCTAGAAGCAAAACATGTTCTTCCATGTGACGCTGACGACGGAGTGCAATTTGCAGTGCAGGTACTGTTTCGGCGAGACGCTTGAGGATTTTGACGAGGACTTCGTCGATTTCGACGTGGACTACTCTTTGCCCAGAAAAGCCAACTACGACTTCGCGTTACTGTCCAAGTTCTGCAACAAGGACCCAGAGTGCGTTTTTACTTTTTACGGCGGCGAACCCCTGCTATGCACCGGAGCAATTAAGCAGATCATGGACTTGGCGAAGCCGCGGCACTTCATGATTCAAACAAACGGCTTGCTCCTGGACCGCCTAGCGCCGGAATATGTTAACCGTTTCCACACCATTCTGGTTTCCTTGGACGGCGACGAAGCCTTAACGGATTACTACAGAGGTAAAGGCACCTTCCGAAAAGTCATTGACAACCTGAAGCTTATTATGCAGAACGGCTTCCGCGGCGAGTTAATCGCCCGCATGACGGTTATGGAGCAGACAGACATCTACAAGCAAGTCACATGGCTCGTCGGCAACAGTGAGTTCCCGTTTTCTTCGGTGCACTGGCAACTGAACGCAGGTTTCTGGGCAAACGATTACGCGCGGCGCGATTTCAAACGCTGGAGTGAGGAGAGTTATGTTCCCGGCGTGGCGCGGCTGGCGCATTTCTGGGTTGACCACATGGAAGAGAAACTGGCGGTCTTGCGGCTTTATCCTCTCTTAGGCATCGCCAACTCGCTTTTGCACAAAGAGCCGAGCCTTCTCCGCTGCGGCGGCGGATGGATAAACTACGCCATACAAACCGACGGCTACATAATTCCATGCCCTACCATGTGGGGAATGAAAAACTACTATCTAGGCAATATAACCGATGCACATCCGCTTAAACTTGGGAAATTTTTCGTTAGCGCGCCCTGCACCGAATGCGACACCCTCAACGTTTGCGGGGGGCGTTGCCTCTACGCGAACATAACTAAACGCTGGAGCAGCGAAGCGTACGCCGTGGTCTGCAGCACAGTGAAAGGACTAGTAAACGCCGTAGAGGCGGAACTCCCGAGAATCAGGCAGCTCATTAAGAATGGGAAAGTGCGCCTAAGCGATTTTGAGTTCATGAAGTACAACGGATGCGAGATAATCCCATAAGTTTTCCCATCTTTAGCGTTTGTGGCGTTTTCTTTGCGCTACGGAAGTCACTGATAACATTGATTCGCTGAAAATCCATTTTTCTTCGTCTTCATCTATTTGTTTGGGTTTAACTGGGATGGTTAAAGTCACCGTAGTTCCTTTCCCGTTTTTGGTTTCCACAGAGATTTTTCCGCCGTGTGCCTCTGCTATGCGTCTGCAAATGGGCAAACCAAAGCCCATACCTTTCGCCTTGGTCGTGAACAACGGAACCCCGCCTTTAAGTTTGCTTAGAGTTTCTTTTGACATCCCTGTTCCCGTATCATTGAAAGCGATTTTTAACTTGTCTTTCACTTCTCTGCTTTTTACAGTCAAGGCTCCGCCTTCAGGCATAGCGTCAAAAGCGTTTTTGATTATGTTAACAAAAACTCGCCGAATTTTCTCCGTGTCAGCCTTGACTACGGGTTTGTCTTTGGTGACGTCTATAACTTGGATTTTTTCTGGAACTGCAATTAACGACAAAGCGGTCTTCAGCAGTGCCTGGGGAGTGATTTCTGTGAGCTCCAATTTTAGGTCCCGCGAATATTCCAGCAAATCATCTACAATTTTGTTAGAGTAGTTAATGGCGTTCTCGATGGTTCCAAGCATTTCTTTGCCTTTAACGCCCAGTTCTGTGCAATGCTTGGTTTTCAGGTAGTATGCTGCGCCCACTATCCCTGTCAATGGATTACGCAGGTCATGCCCAACCATGGCAGCAAGTTCGCCAATGGTAGCAAGTCGTTCGGACTTGACAAGTTTGGCTTGTGTCTTCTTTAATTCCGCAGTTCTCTTTGCAACCAGCTTTTCCAGTTTTTGGGAATAGCCCGCCAGTTTATCCTGCATAAGTTTCCTTTCGGTTATGTTTATCGCAAGTTCCAAAGCAGCTATAACTTTGCCTTTTTCGTCTTTGATTGGGGTGACAATAAGTTCAATCCAGAACCTGTTACCTTTGTCATCCAGATTGGAATATTCGTGAATATCTATGGGCACGCCTTTCTCAAAAACTTTTTTAACACCGCAGTTCGGGCAAACGACAGTGAGCTTGTTGAATGTTGAATAGCACTTTTTGCCTTCGCAGTCACCATTTATTTGTTTCATTAGTTTGTTAGCCCAAAGTATTTGATAGTCTTTGCTGACAATGGAAAGTCCAGCGCCAATGTTTTCGGTGACAGCTTCAAGCATGTTCCGTTCCTGTCTAAGCGCGTCTTCCATTTTCTTGCGTTCAGTAATGTCGGTCACTATTCCGAGAGTGGCGCTTTCCCCTTCGTATTTTATCAATTTTGACGTTAAGACCGCGTTAATTCTCTTTCCCGCTTTTGTGACGAGAGTATATTCGTATGGAGCCACGTCTTGTCCTTCCGCGTGCCTATTATGACTTGAATTCAGCTTTTCTCGTGACTCGGGGGCGATTAGGGTGAAGAAGTTGAAAGCGGGCACGTAGAATTCTTCCTTTGTATAGCCCATTAAGTCTTCGCATTTCTTGTTTGCATAAACTACTCTGCCCTTTTTGTATATGAAAATCATGTTCGGAGACTCTTCAGACAGATTTCTGAATTTCTCCTCGCTTTCTTTCAGGGCACATTCTGTTTTCTTGCGCTCAGTAATATCCACCGATAGTATGAAAATACCTTCAGGCACTGGTTGAACACGAAGCCCAAACCATCCTTTAGTTCCCGTGGCGAACACGAATTCGTTTTCCATAAATATCGGGACGCGTTTTTCCATGCATTTTCGGAGTTTGGAAAACATTTTGGTCTTTTCAATACCTGGGTACACTTCAATCATGGTTTTGCCCAGAAGCTTTTCATTTGTTGTTCGTCCATGCTCAGCGGCAGCGTCATTGACGTACACGTAACGCCAGTCGTATCCGATTATCTGACAGCCTTCCAGCATGTTATCAAGGGTTTCCCGAAAATGTTTTTCTGAGGCTCTTAATTGTTCTTCGATTCTTTTACGTTCCAAGATGTCTTTTGTTATCGACACAAAACCTGTGGGCTTTCCTGAAGCGTTTGTAATTAGGCTAACAGAGGCTTCAGCAGGGAAGCTTTGGCCTTCTTTAGTTAAGAAAGTTAATTCGACGTTCTTCACTGACCCCTTTTTCAAAATAGATGCCATTAGCCGTGAAGCTTTTTTGTGTTCTTTTGGTGAAACGATTTCCAAAGCGCTTTTTCCAATCACTTCGTCTCTTGATGAAAACCCATGCAGGCGTAATGTTGCTTCGTTGCATTCAATTACATTTCCTTTCAAATCAATTAACGTGATGGCGTCAGGAGATGAGTTAAAAATCGTTTCAAATTTTTCCTTGTGTTCTTTGATTTCGCCAATCTTCTCATTTACAAGTGCCTCCATTTTCTCAGAATATTCCTTCACTCGCCTCGCATTGTCTTTTCTTCGAGTAATATCATGGAATGTGACAAGGTCTGCAATCTGCTCTCCGTAGCTGTTTTTTTTTGCCTTCACTTCTGCATATCGTGTTTCACCAGCTCGATTTTTGAAGTTAATTTCATACGGTTCAACAAGTTTCCCTTTCATTCTTTTTCTAAAGTTTTCCAAGAGCATTATCTTGTTTTCTGCATTTAAGACGCTCAAGTCAAAGAATGCCGTACCAATCAGTTCTTTTTTTCTTAACCCAGTTAACTCCATAAAAGCGTCGTTTACTCCGAGAAAACGCCCTTTTCCATCAACAATAATCGCAGGATCAGCTATGAAATTTAGAAGTGCAATGAAGCTGTTTTCAGTGCTTCCTACGTGTTTGCTTTGCATGATTTCTCCGAACCGTTACTATGTTAAAGTTAACTTGCGTTTTCACTGAGGCTGGGGCATAAAGGTAACCGCAAATAGTAAGTAAAGGATTATGAATTGTGGATACATATCACGCGTTTTGTGGATTGTAACCTTTCAGATCTCGGCGCAGCAACACGTGCTCAAAAGGTTTATTTTTCCCTCGAAAACATTGCTATTTGATTGCCATGAACATACTTGACGTCGAGAATCTATCGGTCAAAGTCGAAGACAAGCTTATCCTTGAAGATATCACTTTTAGCCTGAAGAGCCATGAAAGCCACATTCTCTTCGGACCCAACGGGTCTGGAAAGACGACGCTCATTAGCGCCTTGATGGCTCTTCCCTCGTACGAGGTGGTTTCGGGTAAAATCTCCTTCATGGGCGTTGACATCACCGACAATAGCGTTGAAGAAAGAGCAAAACTCGGCATGGTTGTAAGTTTCCAGAATCCACCCGAAATTACAGGCGTGAAATTGGCTGACCTGCTGAAGCTGTGTTTAGGCAAAAGTCCCATTGCTCGCTTCAACGAAGAGGAGCAAAAGCTCATAGACGCGTTTAGACTCACTGAGTTCTTGGACAGGGACATCAACGTGGGTTTCTCAGGCGGAGAACGCAAGCGCTCGGAGATTCTGCAGCTGATTTTTCTGAAGCCGAAGCTTCTCTTGCTGGATGAGCCTGACTCTGGCGTGGATGTTGAAAGCCTGAGGCTTATCGCGGGTGAGATACAGCGATACGTGGAGCGCAGTGGCAGTTCCGCGTTGATAATAACGCACAAGGGCGACATAATGGATTATATTAAAGCCAAGTACGGGTGCGTACTGCTGAATGGCACGTTTCACTGTTTTACGCATCCTACGCGTATTTATGAAGACATCAAGAAACTCGGCTACGAAGAATGCGTATCCTGCAGAGTAAGAAGCACGGGAGGATGGAAGGGTGAGCAGGGAAAATGAACTTATGAAGGTGCCGCACAAAATTCTGGAAGAAACGTACAAGGCAGGCATGGAAGCGGACGAGAAAGACCGCTCAGGCACCTTTTACCACGTGGACCAGTCCACGGTTTACTCGAAAGTCAACGAGCTTTTTGAGGGAAAAATCGAGCTTATGGACACAAAAACAGCCTTGCAGAAGTATTCTTGGCTTGAAGAGTACATGTGGAAGCTTGTCGACAAGGACAATGACGAGTTTACCCAGCGCGTGGCAGAGAATTGGAGCGGCGGCTACTTCATGCGAATTATGCCGGGTGCTGAAGTAACGTTTCCGTTGCAGTCGTGCCTGTTGATTACGCAGAAGAATTTGGAGCAACGCGTTCACAATATAATTATCGCGGAGGAGGGGTCGAAGGCGCACATAATCACCAGTTGCGTTCAGCATTCCAGCGTTCCGAAAGCGTCACATCTGGGCGTGTCGGAAATCTACGTTAAAAAAGACGCCATGCTCAACTTCACGATGATTCATCAGTGGAACAAGAACACGCTTGTGCGTCCGAGGAGTGCGGCGGAGATAGGTGACGGTGCAACGTTCGTTTCGAACTACGTGTGCATGCATTCTGTCAGGGACATGCAGATGTATCCTGCGGCTTTCTGCAACGGCGCAGATTCAGCGGTAAGCTTCAACAACATCCTGTACGGCAAGAGTAATTCTCTTTTAGACATCGGGTCGAAGGCGGTTCTCACGGGGAAGGGCAGCAAGGCGGAGATGGTTAGCCGCGCCATAGCCCGCGAAGGCTCCAAGATGATCATCAGGGGCTTAATCGAAGGCGACAACGCTGACTGCAGGGGGCACTTGGAGTGCCGTGGGCTGCTAATAGATGAAGAGGCGTTCTTGCAATCCATACCCGAGTTGATCGCCAAAAAGAAGGGGGTTGAAATCACGCATGAGGCGGCTGTGGGCAAAATCTCGGAAAGGGAAATAACGTATTTGATGACGAGGAAGCTGTCGCGGGACCAAGCGATTTCTTTGATAATTCGAGGTTTCATGGATGTGAGCATACTGGGCTTGCCCGAAGCTTTGAACGCGGAGATTAAGCGGATAGTGGACGCTTCCGCTGAAGCCAGCTAGACATTGGGTCGTCTTGAACAGTGTAGAGAAAAAAGGTGAAGCGATTAGAGTTTCTTGTAAACGCGGTCTCTTTCTCTGACATGCTCCGCCATCTTCAAACCTATGCTTTGCCCCGCTTCCGCTCTTGGAAGGTTCGCGTGTTCGATCTGCATGGAGTCCACAACCTGTTCAAAATCTGTTGATGGCCCTTTGATTAGAATGCGGTCACCCACGACTAGAGGCGCTATTAACTCGACTACGGCGACGTTTATCTTGGAGAAGAAATGTGTTATGTGTCCAACTTCGATGATGTTTTCCTCGTTCAAACGCTTCAACCCCGGTAAAATACTATATCGTTGCGGATGCATAAAAAACTTGTTTAACCTGTCAAGAGCTAAAAGATAGATAGGTGACGTTGACGCTACTGAATATTTTATGTGCCAAAGTGCCTATACTAATGCATTCTTTAAAGCATTGAAGTCTTCGTCAAACCTTTTTCTCATTTTAGTAAACCGCATCGCAGCCGAAGGATGATAAGTTTCAACGTATTCTACGCCTGCAAGCCGGGGAGCCTGCCAGGCAACCGTGCCCATAAGCACGACTATTTTCGGCTTAACCGTTTTGATCTGCTCAGCCAGATAAGGTGCACAAGCCTCTATCTCATCGGGCAACGGCTTCCTGTTCTTAGGCGATGTGTGCTTGACAATGTTGGTTATGAACAGTTCTTCTCGGTTGAAGCCGTTTTTGGCTAACACCTTGTTCAAGAACTTTCCAGCCCTTCCAACAAAAGGCTTGCCTGTTTTGTCTTCTTCTGCACCAGGGTTCTGCCCCACCAGCATCACTTTGGCATTTAGGGGTCCTTCGCCGGGAACCGGTTTTTTGGCGCCGTGCCACAGCCTGCATTTTCGGCATTTTCGAATCTGGTCATTAAGCTCTGTAAGTGTCATATGTTTCATCCTTGTGACTGAGGCGTGACAGTCACACAACCTTAAAAAATCGCCTTACTATATTTTAAACATCACGTTAGGTACGCAAGGTCAAAAGGGAATAGGAGGAAAAAGGTGTGTCCAGTTCGGTTCGAGAAAAACTCACGAGTCTGCTATTGAGAGTTGCTTTCTTTTTTGAGCCTTTAGCTCCAACAGCTATTTCCTTCTATTTGGGGCGCAGGCTGAATGAGTTGAAAGAGCAAGGTTTGATTTCTGATTACAAGAGCCGAACCCAGCGACTGGGCAAGTTCCATTATAGAATTGAGATTGATTTTGATTTGAGTGAGAAGCAAGCCCATTACTTTCTCGATGACCTGTTGCCTAACCAGCTAAAAGGAGTAAGGAGGTGGGTCAATGTCTGAAGAGAAAAAAGGAAAGCTTAAAGTCTCGCTTGAAGTGGAGATAAACGAGGAACTCATGGGCGTCATGAAGGAAGGAATTTCCAAGATGCACTGGAAGATGCCTGAGATGATGAAGCGCGGCGAGGAGAAGTGACAGGAGACTTGTTTAGTCTTTCAACTTTTCTACCAATAATTTTTTGCGATTGTTTAGATAGAATTAATGGTGATGAAAAATGAAATTTCTGATAATCCAAAAAGTCAAAAAGGAAATTCCCATGGAGAAATGGGCGAAGCTGCTTCCGTTGCAGTTCAATTACTTCGAAAAACTGGAGAAGGAGAAGCTGATTGAAGTTGACTACCACCTCATAGGTCAGCAGGGCAGCATGCTCATAGTCAACGTTGACTCGGACGAAGCTTTGTCGAAAGTTGTAGGCGAAGACCCCATGTTCTTTCACAGTGAACGCGAAATCTACCCGCTTACTACCCGTCAGACCCATGAAAAACAAATTCGAAAGCTAATTCAGTCATAAGAGCAGCAAGTTGACATATCCATGAAATGGTATCATCCGAATCTGAACTTGGAGAGCATAGGCTTACACGCGGGCATGGTATTCATGGACATAGGTTGCGGATACGGATTTTTCACCATTCCAGCCGCTCAGATAGTAGGTGAACAAGGCAAGGTCTATGCTGTGGATGTAAACGCTTCTTCCATTGACAGGTTGAAACGCGAAGCCACAGAGAAAGGCTTGAAAAACGTGACCGCAAAGGTTGGAGCAGGAGAGGAAACAGTTTTCTGCGATACGTGCGCCGACATGGTCTTCTACAGCATAGTGCTTCATGACTTCAGGGACCCAGCAAAAGTGTTGCAAAACGCCAGGCAGATGCTGAAGCCGACTGGCACGCTGGTGAATCTGGACTGGAAGAAAAAGCCCATGCCAATTGGTCCACCCATGAGTATCAGGTTTAGCGAGGAGCAAGCTGCAAACCTAATTGTGGAGGCGGGTTTCAGTATAGATAGCGTGAAGGATTTGGGAAGCGACTTCTACATTGTTACGGCAAAACCGCAGTCTTTCCCTTCCTGAAGCGTCTCCGTTTATTGTCTATCGGGAAAACATTAAAAGTCCGTTTTGTGTTCAAAAATGTCGGGGGTTTCTGTGAAAATTAATGTTGGAGATAAAGCTCCAGATTTTACGCTTCCTTCACAAATGGGCGATAACGTGACGCTTTCAGAATACTTCGGCAAAAAGAACGTCGTCCTGTACTTTTACCCTAAGGACGAAACCCGCGGGTGCACGCGCGAAGCCTGCGAGTTCAGAGACCGATATAACATCTTTACAGGCTTGGGCGCGGAAGTGCTGGGCGTAAGCTCAGACACATTGGAATCTCACAAGTCGTTCGCCACTCATCATGGCTTGCCCTTCCTGCTGCTAAGCGACGAAGACGGCAAGGTCAGAAAACTCTACGGCGTCCCGTCAACTATGGGCATAATCCCTGGGCGAGTGACTTACATCATAGGCAAGAAAGGCGTCGTCCGCCACATATTCAATTCCCAGTTTCAGCCTGAAAAACATATCGAAGAAGCGCTGAAGGTGCTGAAAGAGCTCGAAAAGGAGTAACAACCGTTCTTGCTTCGCCTGTACAACACCTTAACCAGAAAACTGGAGCCTTTCAAACCCCGCGAAGATATGCAGGTCAAAATGTACACATGTGGACCTTCAACGTACCAGCGCGCTCACATCGGCAACTACCGCACCTTCCTGTTTGAGGATGTGCTGCAGCGATACTTGGAATATTTAGGCTACAAGGTTAAGCGCCTAATCACGCTAACGGATGTGGAAGACAAAGCGCTCGCTCAAGCAAAAAAAGAAGCACGTTCGGTGGAAGAGTTAACAAGCAAGCATGAAAACACGTTCTTCAGGGACTTTGAGCTTTTGAAAATAAAAGTTCCCGACTACACTATACGGGCGTCAACAGTTGTAGATCAAGCCGCAAAGCTGACTGCAACGCTCGTAAAGAAAGGGCTGGCGTATTGGCGCAGGCACGAAGGCGCGGAAAACGCGTACTTCGATCCCTTAAAATTCAAGGGTTTCGGCAAACTCGCGCGGGTGGATATGAACAAATGGCCAAAAAAGAAGCGGCGCTTCCACAAGGACACTTACCCCGGCACTCCGTGGAACCGAGGCGACTTCATACTTTGGCACGGCTGCAAAAAAGGCGACAGCGCATGCTGGGAAACAGAAATTGGAAAGGGTAGACCCGCGTGGAACATTCAAGACGCCGCCATGGTTACCAAGCACCTCGGCTTCACCATAGATGTGGCATGCGGCGGCGTAGACAATCTGGTGCGGCATCACGATTACACTTTGGCGATTGCAGAAGCAGTTTCGGGAAAGGAGTTCGCGCAGTATTGGCTTCACGGCGCTCACCTTTTTGTTGATGGAAAGAAGATGTCGAAGAGCAGGGGCAACGTGTATTACCCAGCAGACCTGGTGGCGAGGGGCTACAGAAGAGAGCATGTGCGTTTCTTCTTGATTTATGTGCAGTACAGGGACAAACTGAACTTCACCTGGGAAAAGCTCGCTGAAACCAGCCGAAGACTAGACGCCTTCAAAAGTATGGTGGAAGACTTGGAAAAGGTAGAATCAACCCATTCCAGCGAAAAAGCAAAGAAGCTGGCTTCCAGAATCGTGTCAAGCTTTGAAGAGTGCATGAATAATGATTTGGACTTGAAAGCCGCTTTCGACACGCTTCACACCACATTTGCCGCTTTACAAGAACTGGTGAAACAGGGAAGGTTAAGCGCTGAAGAAGCAAAAGAGGCAATGAGCGGGCTACACAGGGTTGACAGCGTTTTACAGGTAATCTTTTAAGACTAAACCAACTCGCCTACCAGTTTCACTCGCTCTAGCGTTTCCTCTCTGTGAGGGGCCAAGTCCAATTCTTCAGTGATGTCTTTTCCTGCCTGGTGCAGTCCCATGTGTTCGCCATCCAGCCAGAAGGCGCTCTCTGAGACATCGTACACTTTTCCTTGGTAAGCTATGTAGGCTGGTTTGCCGTTTTTCCCATTATACTCTTCAAGCTCTTTACTTGTAAACTTTCTGAGTTCTGCCAAAAACTTCACCTTAACACCTGTAAAAGCGCAATAGACGTTTTAAACATTTAGGAAACGAAGTTGTTCTTTCCGCAATTTGCCTAATTGAGAACAAAGGAAAACTGTAAGTGAAGGACAAGGTGTGCTGAAGGGCGAAAAAGGAAATATACTTCTTGGACATTAATGCACAGCGAGGAGTCTGTGATGCCGTATTGCAAGAAGTGTGGAAATGAGCTTCCTGAAGGAGCGAAATACTGTCCTGTTTGCGGAACCGCTGTGACGATGGAAGAGATCCCCACTGTATCCGCCGCGCCAATTGCCGAAGCTTCTGGGTTAAAGTTGGCGTTTTGGGGTGAACGCTTCGTCGCTTGGCTTATTGATGCCGTCATCATTTGGATTGTAACTTTCATACTAGGCCTGCTGAATCTTTCGTTAACGTTGTGGTCTGGATGGCCTTTCTGGGTGCCCTTTTTCAACCTTAACGGAATTATCTTTTTCCTGTACTGGATGTTAATGGACGGCTTGTACGGACAATCTTTTGGAAAAATGATTATGCGCCTAAAGGTTACACGTTTGGATGGCAGCCAAATAGGCATGGGCGCCGCGGCTCTGGAGAGCGTAGGCAAGGCGTTTCTGCTTCCGATAGATGTCCTGATAGGTTGGATTCTTTACCCAAGAAGGCGCCAGCGAATCTTCAACTACCTCTCAGAAACCATAGTGATTAAAGAAACCTGAAAAACTCAAATCAGCGCCTTATTTTCTTATGTTCTTTGTCGTCTTTGCAAAGAGGGAACCTTGCTAAAGGCTCTTAGCGATTCTGCCTTTCGTGTAGGGCACAAACTCCCTGATCTGCTCAATCGGCGCCTTTCCAACTTTTTCACGCTGTTCCTTAGGCAACTTCAACGTCAAAGCCTGCAGAATCTGCTTCAGAAATTCCTTGCCCGCCGCGTCTCCTGGAACTAAGATGACATACGCTTTCGTTTTTGCCTTCACCGCTTCTACGGGTCCACCCACGAATCTTGGTTTCTCGTCTTCAACCACGCCTATAGCTACTTTAAGGGTGACGTTTCGCATCCAGTTTCGTTTTCCGTTGACCGCGAAAGCTCCGTGAGGTACGTACTCTCCTGAAGGACCACTCTTGGTCAACTGACTGGGCTTAACCCAATAAACGTCCGCGGAACCAGCACCTTCCCGCCAAGCCCTAGAAAACGCAGCCGCAAACTCGCCAGCCTCATGCAACGCCTGCTCGCTGGGCGCTTTGCCTTCGGTTTTGACGACAACGAAAGGAGCGCCCGTTATTTCAGCGTGGAAAACGGGGTCTTCAGGCGCCGTGTGCTTTTTGACTAGCACTTCGTTGGTGACCGCGTCTTTGCCAGCGACCACTAAGAAGCCGTCGGAGGATGTGAACCAGCGGAACTTCTCGTACCATTCTTTGCGTTTCACTTTGCGCTTAACAAGCTCTTCCATGACTTCCACGGGCTTGGTTTTCTGCTCTTCTGCCCTGCGTATTTTCTGTTCAATCTGAGATAGTTTTCTGCGAGACTCTTCTAAGGCTGTTAATGCGCCCGCCGCTTTCTGCTTAGCCTTTTTCCCGCGCTCGTAGTACTCAGCGGCGTTCTCAAACAGCGTTCTGCGCAGGTTCAAGCTGAAATGCAGGTTATCCACGCAGACGTTAGCCAGCAGGTTCCGCGAGTCAAAAGATTCGACAAACGGATCCTTTTTAGCTGTCATGATTTCTGAAATGAGGGCTTTCCAGTCTCTTCCTTCCCTCTTAGCCGCTGCAAACCTGTCTAAGAAAGCGTGGAACTCGCTGGTGTGCGCATAAATAACGTCGCCTATGCACTTGTCACGTTCCACCTTGTTTTCATCTTCGCGTAAGGCTTTTTCCTGCTCAGCGATTACACGCTTAAGCCTTTCAGCTTCCCTCGTTAACTTGTCAACCTCGGCGCTGGCAACCGCTTTCTCCGCCGCTGTGGCTCTCAAGTAAAACTCATCCACCGCTTCGTTAAAGGTTCTGTAAGGCTGAGACCGCAAGCCCTCGTAACGTTTAAGTTTGAAGGGCGCGGCATCCAGGAAACTGCCGTCTTCAGCCAGAACTATGTGGGGCTCCGTCTTGAAGCTTGAAACGGTTGAGAGCAAACCTTGAAGTGCACAGAAGATGGCGTCAACTTCAACGCTGCTCAAGGCACTGCACTGTTTGGTTTTTTCAACGTCCACCCGCAGCAGAATTTCTTCCGCGTAGAAGCCGCCCACGCCCAGAAACCGCGCCAGTGCCCTGACAACCTCAACGTCGCCAGATTCTTTCAAAGCTTCTGATAGCGCTTCTCTGGAAACTTTGAAGGGGTTCTTGCTGATTGAAGGCGGAAACTGATAAGCCTCGTTGCGTACGATGTTGCGGTCGCGCATGCGTTTGAAAATCAGCGCTTGTAGAATCTCGCCGTTTTCGCCTGTTAGAATGATGTTGCCTTCGCCGAAAAGTTCCAGAATAAGCCGCATTTTGCCCGTTTTGGTTCGGAAGTGGACCGTGGCTACGCGTTCGAACTCGTACTGCTCCACGTTGTCCACCCAAGCGCCGCGCAAGTATTTCCTCAGCGCCATGCAGAACGCAGGAGGCACTTTAGGGGGCTTTAAGGCGTAAGTGGTTAAGTGAAGTCGTCTGCCTGCTTCCATGACTAGCCGCAATGGAGGCTTATCGGTCTTGTGCAGCTTCAGGATAAGCGTTTTCTCGTTGAGTTGGTAGATGTTGTTGACTCTGGAGTTGGCTACTGCTTCTTTCAGTTCGTGAATTGCAATGGCAACGTCAAAGCTTGTGAATTCTTTCTTACGCAAGAGGCTCAGCACCATGTCGGGAATCTAATAGTTCGGACTATAAAATAACCCTTTCACAAGCGGCTGAAGCGTTCTTGGTGCATCTGTGGATGCAGGCGCTAAAAAAGAAAGGGAGAAGGAAGCGAAACTCTTTCAAAGCAGTGCGTTGTGGTTTTTCGTGGTTCTGGGCGCTGCTTTATGCGTAGTTTTTTAGAACGATGCTTGGAAGGTTACTTGCGTATTGAATATGCTGGAGAGTGTTACGTCATATGTGTTTCCAGGCAAGAAGGTTCCCCTTAGAATCACGGATTAGATGGCGTTGCGGGCTATTTTCACTAGGTTCATGACGGGGTGACGATGCAGTTCACGTAAGCGGTTGTGATTTCAATGAGATTTGACCCAGTGTTTTTCAGGAACGCTACTATGTGGGTGGAGTTGATTGAGAACGAGTTCAGGAGCAATCCAGCTATTTGGGTGTTGATTGTCTTTGCTGCGAAGTTGACGTTATCCATTACGAAAGTGTAGAATAGGATTCCAGAGACGAAGGTGACGAGTACTATGTGCAGCACTCCGAATACGGCTGTTGATGCGCGGCGGGTTTTGCTGGGATGCTTGGGCTTGTTTTTCCCTCCTGTGTATTTGTTGAACCTATCCACAATAGGTCTGTTTTTCGACATATCATCACCAATAAAACCTCCCCAAAGAAAAAATATAAGCATTATGTTTAAATCCGAATAGTAAGCGTACCAAAACATATGAAATATACATGGTCCAATGAGGCGACGCTGCAGCCTATCGAAAACTTTTAACCCTGAAACTTCGTAGATATCAACAGCAATTTCTGCCAAACCAAAAAGAAACTGAGATAGAGGCATGCAAAAAGATAAAGTTGAAATCAAACTTCACAAGCCAGACGTAAGCGAGCTACTGTTCTTCTTCGCCTGTGGCGCCGTAATAAGCGTGCCCCTCACACTTTTCATTGACCAATACGCAAATTCCATACTGGTCGGTCTCAACCAGTCCACCGCCACATTGATTTCAATCGCAGTTTTTGCGCCTTTTATTGAAGAATTCGCCAAGGCTTATCCCCTTTTCTACCGCCACGGCGAAACCGAAAGATCCATTTACAACTTGGCAGTGTTAGTGGGCTTTGGCTTCGGCATAGTCGAACTCATAACGTACGTTTCATTGAACGCACCCGTAGCAAGCAGGCTGCCGGGACTTTTCTTCCATCCTGCAAGCACATCTATAACGGCATACGGCATCGCCGCAAAACGACCTTTACCCTATTACATGACTGCCGTTGCCCTTCACTTTTCCTACAATTATCTTGTGCTTACAAGTGCTTTCGGTTTATCAATCGCAGTTTTTGTGGTGGCAATAGCTATTTTTACATCTCTGCAGTTGCGGAGCAGAACCAGAGAAAAAATTGTAATTTAGCGGATTAATCAGTCTGAACGGGTTATAAATAGGCAACTTTTTAATGTAGGTTCAAAATATAGTCTGCGAGGATTGAAGTCCTGTGAATTCACTAGTGCTGATATACTGGATAAGGTTGGCGTTAGGCATAGTTGCAGCCGCAATAAGCGCCATCGTAGCTACATTTTTTGACGCGTCTGATTTTAACACTTTCCTGAACGGTGCAATAATAGCCTTGGTAATTTACTTGATATCCTACTATGTGCTCAAAGCCAAATTCTATAACAAGGTGGAGAAACAGTCAAAAATCATGACCCAAGCCATATTCATGTACTTCATCGCATGGGCAGTCTTCTTCATACTCTTCTACTCTATCATAGCAGGACCGCCTCCAGCAACGGCTTGACAGGCTACTTCGTTATGTTTTTCTGAAAAAATTCGCCATCGTAGCTTGGCTCTTATCGCTTCTCACTGTTTCTACCTTTTGCTTTTCAACTTCCTTACTTCTGCGACTCGGAGGACTCTCAACATCCATTCGTGTGAGAACGCGCATGCAATCAGCCCAGGCTGAGAAGTATCCGCGGTCAAAATCTCCGTGAAGCCCATTGCGCATGTGATCCAGAAACTCTCGTCGATACCCGTGCAGGGCTTCTTTATCGGTTAAGTCCAGTTTTGAAAAGAACGCGTACACGTCGCCGTTGCTTTTGCGCGAAAGATACATGCCATACAGGGCGCGGAAGTAGCCCCTGTTCCACTCCGTTTTCTGCATTTTCTGCTTAAGCCGCTCCAACTCCCTCGCTGCTTCTGTGAACTGCCGTTTAACGATAAGCTGGAAGTATCGTGTGACTAAGGCTTGAGAGATGGGCATTTTTAACGACCACGATGCTTGCTTGTTTTCTCCTCTTCGGAGACATCTTCTATACCGTTCTCTGTTACTTTAAATATTTCCTCGCCTTCGGGCAGATACGGGCTTGAAACCAGCCTTGCTATGCGCACTGGACCACGTGAAGCTCTCCGCAGGTAGATGCGCGTGTGGCTTGTGTGTCCGACGATGTGGCCGCCGATGGGGTGAACGGCGTCGCCGAAGAAAACGTCCGGCTTAGCCATAACCTGATTAGTTACGACAGCTACGGTGTTGAAGGCTCTTGCTAATGCGATGAGCTTGTGCATGTGTTTATTCAACTTTTGTTGTCTGCGTGCCAACATTTCTCTTCCCACGTATTCGCTTCGGAAATGGGAGGTTAAGGAATCCACGATTATCAACTTGATGTTGTTTTCTTTTATGATTTCATCAGCGTTTTCCAAAAGAAACATCTGATGGTCAGAAGTGTAAGCTTCAGCATAGATAATTTTCTTAACCACTTCTTCAGGCTCAAGCCCCACGTGCTTAGCCATCTGCACAATCCTCTCAAGCCGAAAGGTGTTTTCTGTGTCCACGTACAAGGCGCCACCGTCCAAGCCCCCACAGTCTGGAGGCAACTGGACGTTCACGCATAACTGGTGGCACATCTGGCTCTTTCCGCTGCCGTATTCACCGTAGAATTCGGTGATTGTCTGAGTTTCTAAACCTCCGTCAACTGTTTTGTCTAATGCTTGGCTGCCTGTGGTCAAGCGCAGGACGTTTTGGCGCATCTTGAGAAGTTCATCAGCTCGAATGAAGTTAATGCCGATTGCTGAGCGGGCTGCTTCTATTATGGAGAAAGCCTTTTTTTCGCCGACGCCGATGGGTTCCAGTTCTCGGGCGGTAGCCATGGCCAGCGACTCGACGGTGTGGTAGCCGATGTCGCGGAGTTTCTGGCTTGTGGCGGGGCCGACTCCTGGAATGTCCTCTATGAACGCGTATTTCTTTTCGGGTTTCGGCGGCGCTTCTTCTTGCTGTTTCTCTTCTTCTTGATTTTCTATGTTCTCGTCTTCTGACATGTGACTAACCTTTGGAAAGAGTTGCGGAAAGCTGTATTTAAAATACGCGAAACAGGGGACCTTGGGGTACGTGGAGAGGTCTGTTAAAGTGAATTGGAGTTTGAGCTAAATGTTTTCTATGGTGGAAACAAGAATTTGCGTCTGGTAAAAAACAGTATTAGGAATACGATGAAACATAGTGTGCCGAAGAATAGTGTTATGATTCCATCGGTTATTTCTTGTTATGCGTTTGTCTCGCTGAAGTGGACATACGGGTTGGTGTGGTCAATCACTATGCCATTGAGACCATCTGAAAGTTTCCATGATCCTGTAATCAGTAAAGCCATTCCCCCGATAGTTAGCAATGTTGCCACCACGGGTCCCCATGAAGTTGGGTATTTGCGGTAGTTCGGGTTGGTTGACATAATCTATGTTTCTTTGTTTTTTGGAGTTAAGACTTTTTGTGATAAGTGCGCTTCATAGCAGGTTAGTTCGGAATCGGATTTTAGTTGTGGTAGTTAGTGTGGATTTGGTTTGCTATTTCAGAAGATTTAATATTAAATCGCAATATTCAATACAGAGGTTAAGCATACAACATGTTCAAAAAATTCAGAGACAAAATCGCACTCTCCGGAATCACCGTACTAGGCATAGGCGTAGCACTTCTGATATTCACCTTCTTCAGCGCCTACGCACTCCTCACAGCAGACCTGTCACCAATCTCAACCCAAGACCTCGTACAGTCTTTCGGAGAAGCTTTAGGACCGTTAATCGCGGCGGCTATACACATAATGTACCTCGGCGTCATGGGCTGGGTCAGCTCACTCATAACCATCCGAGGAGTAACAATACTGACTCACGCGCCAAAGGCTGGAATGGTCGTCCCGCAAGCACCAAAAGCGCCTCAAACGCCTCAGCAAAAGCCGCAGCCTCAATCCCAAAAGGCAAAAGCGAAGCCTGAGAAAGAGGTAAAGCCAGAAGCTAAACCCTCAGAACCAGAGCTGATTGTCATTCCGCTGGAAGAAATGGAAACACAGCCGCAGGCGGCGCAGAAAACTAAGCGGTCCTCATGAAAACGCGGTTTTTCACCGTCTTAAAGAAGGAACTACAATGAACGTGCCGATTCGAATGCTAGGGGTAGCTACAACCATTTTCTGGATACTCCTAGCAGCCTTTATTGCGCTAGCCGCGTACTCGGTTAAAGATTTGAATTTCAACTTAGGCGAACCCGAGTTCGCAGCAGCCCCAAATGGCGACCTTATCCTTTCTTTGCCTCTGCACATTGACAATAGAGGATACTACAGCCTCAAGGAGTTCCATCTTTCAACAGTGTTCTCAGACGCGGAAGGCGCAGAAATCTCAAGAGCCAACACCTTCGTTCCCGTTATACCGCATGGCGAAGACATCACAGTCATACACAACGTCACGTTAAGTCCCACAAGTCTGCTTGAAAAGGGCGAGCAATACCTGTTCAACGACAACGACCTCAACGTTTCCGTTACGGCTGGACTGAACTTCGCAGAGTTGCTTCCCGCGGAGATTTCAACGAATTTCACGTTTCCATGGGGTGCACCCTTCTACAATTTCGCTCTCGGCGAACCCTCATTAAGCCAGGTTAGCTCCACACGAGCCACGGTAACGTTTCCGATGAGTTTTGAAAACCACGCCGCCTTTGACATAGCAGGCAACATCAGAATGGAGCTTTATGACAGCATGAACTCGCTTCTGAGTGAAAGCCAAACCATAGTCAATGTTCCCCAGCGCGCAGGCTATAATAGGAATGTGGAGTTTTCTGTGCCCTTAAGCGCGTCGTTATTGTCCGCTGCCCAGAGCGGGCATTGTGACGTTTACTTTGACATTGGAGTTATTCAGTATGGACCTTTGGTGATTCCGTATGGCTGAAAAGCAAAAAAAGAGCCAAAACCTGATCAAAGAGGTTTCGTTCAGAGTCTGCAAAGCTACGATAAAAGCAATCATTGTTTACTTAATTTACTTCTTTCTCTCGTCAATGTTAACGCCACTTTTTGAGCTGGTTCCAGATTTACTGGGGTCCATCGAAGTGTTCGTTGCCGTTTACATCGCGCTGATGATTCTAAGCGACCTCACGGCAAAAACGGTTTTCCAGTACTTCTTCGGCACGGCAAGAGACCTGTTCTTCATGGGGTACATGCTGCTTTCGATGGGAGACGGCGTGTTCAGCACAACTTACGAAAACTTCAGCTTAACCTTGAATCTCACCCTGTTCTATACCGTGGCAGTTTTGCTGAGCCTTCTGAGTTTCGCGAGAACAATTCTGCAAGCGATAAACTTCATGCATGAGAGGGCAGAGGCAGGCAGCAACCTGCAACCCTGAAAAGCGTCACAGGTTTGTAAGCCGTTGTCTGTAAGTCTCGTAGTCTGGCAGGGTTCGCGGGTATTCTTGGCGCATAAGCGGTGAAGATATCAGGAAGTCGGCGGAAGCGCGGTTGCAGGCTGTGGGTATGTTCCACACTGTGGCCATGCGCAGAAGCGCCTTCACGTCTGGGTCATGTGACAGAGACTCCAGAGGGTCCCAGAAGAAAATGAGAAAGTCAATGCCGCCTTCAGCTATGCGCGAGCCTATCTGCTGGTCACCGCCCAGCGGACCACTCTCGAAAGTTGTGATTTTCGCGCCTATCTCTTGTTCCAGGATTTTGCCGGTTGTTCCCGTGGCGAAAAGTTCATGCTGAAGCAGAGTAACTTTGTTAAACTTCACCCACTCAAGCAAATCCGCTTTTTTATGGTCGCGAGCTACAAGTGCAATCTTTTTTCTCGAGCCTATAACTGATATTCTTTTAGTCATTTCTCCTTTTCCACTCCTTCTTGGAGTAAGGCATAACTTGAGTGCCTATATTGGTTTCCCCAATAAAACATTAACAGCTATTTAGGCGCACATTTTAAATTAGGCGAAACACAGTGTTTGATAGGTGAAGTTTGATGGGTTGGGGCAGTGCCGGCACGCCGCCGTGGGTTGACGAGCAAGCAATCGACGCAGAAAAAAGAAAAAAGAAAGCATTTCAGGACGCCGCAAAAATCAAGGCGCTTGAGGAAGAGAACGCAGCGCTTAAAAAACGCGTTAAGCAGCTTGAAGACGAGATGAAAAAACTGAAAAAGTAACAAAAGTTATCAATTTGCTTCTGCAACGCCAGAAAACGGCGCTAAAGTTTCTTAGTCATCACGTAAGCATCTTCGTTGTCCGAGTAGTACCCGTGAATCGTCTTGCTTACCTCGAAACCCAGCTTCTTGTACAGCGCGACTCCTGGGTCATTTGTCACCCTGACCTCCAAATAGCACAATTTAGCCTTGTAATCGCGCATGCCTTCCATAGCCCTATTCATCAATGCCTGTGCCACGCCCTTGCGTCTGCCCTGCGGCAAAACCGCGATGGAAACCACATGGCCTTTCCTGATTAAGCCGCCCAACCCGAAGCTTGCCAAGCCAACCTCAACGCGGCACATTATGTAGCCGACGATTTTGCCGTTTTCTTCTGCTACTATGAAGGTTTCGGGAAACCGCTGGTGCAGGTCCATGAAGAAGAAATCCATGTAGTTTTCTGGCAGACAGTAACGGTTGATTTGCATGACGGCTTGCAGGTCGTCTGGTGTGAACTTGCGCAGGTTGAAGGTTTGTTGCATCTTGTCGCCTTCTTAAACGAGATTTTAAGAATCAAACTTAAAGTTTACGCTTTATGCGTCAACACGACGGGTTAGCCTTGTTCCGCTGATTTAACTTCGGGCAAAGTGAAATTGCCCTGAGGCATGGCCCAAACCTTAGCCTGCGAACCCGCGTTCTTCAACGTTTCACGTAATGCGTCGTTAACCGCCCGCGCCGTCTTCAGTTTGAAAACGCCGTTGGCGTAGTAGTCGGGCAGCAAAGAAACCAGAACAATCTTGTGGTTTTTCAGTGCTTTGAACAGGTAGTACGCTTTGTGTCCGCCCAACTCGAAGTGGCGCTTGACTTCGCGTTCAACTTTCTTCAAGTCTCCCAGCCGCGCCATCCAGTCATAAAAAACGTGATTTCCATGCCCCTCAATGCACTCAGCTACCAAGATTATGGTGCCTCCGCGCTTAACCACTTCCAACGCGTTATCCAGCGCCTTGTACGCTTGATACAGGTCTATGTCCGCGGGGTAGCCTCCTGGGCTGACCACCACGATGTCGGCTCTGCGGTCCACCGCCACGCGGTACACGTCATCCACAAGCTTAGTCGCCTCAAGAAACGCCTGCTCCAAATCGCCGGCAAACGCTTTCACGATTTCCCCTTTGCTGTTGGTCACAACGTTGAGGATGAAGTCCACCTTCGCCAGCCTCGCCGCTTCAGTCATATCCTCATGCACGGGATTTCCCTCTAAAACGCCAGTGTGCGCGTTGGCATCCAGAAGCATGGCGTGGTTGTGGCTGATGGTTTCTTTGCATGAAATGGCGGGCATTACGCTTTTGCGTCCGCCGCCGTAACCAGCGTAGTAGTGCAGGTTCACGTCGCCTACGAGCACTTTTACATCTGCTTCAGCGAAGATGCGGTTGACGCGAACGGCTGTTCCGTGCTTGGTTTTGCCTACGGGAACTAGGTCTTCTGCGTTGCAGTTGTGGCTGACGGTTTTTACGCGGTTGAGAATTTCCTCGCCAAGAATTTTTTTTGCTTCTTCGGGTTTAACAGCCCTATGAGTGCCGCAGCCAAAGATGACGATGACGTTTTCGTCTTTGACGCCTGCAGCATTCAACTCGGCGAGCACGGGCGGGAGCATGACGCGGCTGGGAGTGCTTCGGGTGAAGTCGTCCACGACGATGGCGACTTTGGATTCGGGCTGGGCGATTTCACTTAGCCGTTTAGAGCCGATAGGCTCGCTTAGGGCTCTTTCGATTTCAGCTTCGGCGTCTTCCGCTGCAGAAACCTGCTTGGGCTCTATTGAGCCGAGAAGGTTTCGGGCGGGAACCCTGACGCACACGTCGCTTGTTCCGTAGGGAAGCCAAACATCTACCATGGCGGCACCACACGAATTGATATTGGAAAAAAGGTGTTAAGCACTATTAAGCCTTATCAAACAAATCCTGAAAAGTGTTCTCACTTAGTTCAGTTGATCTTCAGTTTTCTTGGTCTCAGTTATCGTCTCGCATCGTGGTTAGGAAGTTTGTCGGTAGAAAAGATAGTTAGTCAAGAAATGTTGACTAAGCCAGGTCAAGAAACGTTGACAAAAACCATTAAACCCAGCAAAAACCCCGTAATGGTTGGAGTGTCGAATATGAAGAAGAAAGCGCTCATTGCAGCACTGAGCCTTTCGATAATACTTATGTCTCTATTTGTAACAGTAAACAGGGTAAACGCCAATCCCAATACTGCAATCTTTCCATCAACACCCAACACTACCCTGCCCATAATAACTGTGCAAACGCCAACCCAAGGCGGAAGCTACCCCAAAAACAATCTCACTCTAGACTTCAACGTGACTAAGCCAGATGCTTCCTGGTTTTGGGGCGGGTACGGTGTGCCTCCTAGTGATGCAATAGCAAGCATAAGCTACACTCTTGACGGAAATTATACGCCTGTTTTCAGCAATCGCAACAACGCAGTAGTTGACGGATTAGCAGGAACAAGCCGTTACATCTTTAAATTAGGCAACTTGACAGAGGGCAAACACGAAGTACGAGTAGAGGTAGTTGCATTACATTTCTACGGAGGTCTAACAACCAAACCGTCAAGCATAAAAAACAGCAAATACATCTCCGTCAACTTTAATGTAGATTATAATCCGCCGACAATCTCAAAACTATCCATAGAGAACAAAACATACTCAGCCTCAACCCTGCCTTTAAGCTTCCAAGTTAATGAAACAGAATGGTGGCTTACAGTCTAGACGGCCAAAACAACGTAACAATAGGCGAAAATCTAACTATCAACGGCTTACACGACGGCTCACACAGCATAGTTGTCTACGCAAACAACACCGCTGGCACCACATGCAAATCTGAGACCGTTTTCTTCACTGTAAATACTTCAACAACTGAAATTTTCACTCCAGCAATAGTCCTAATCAGCATAATGGTTTTTGCCGTTGCGGCGGGATTGTTGATTTACTTAAAGAAACGCAAACACTGAAAAATATGATGGAGCTAACCATACGACATTTTCCGCAGCCAATAGCAGCGCTTCGCAGATTCCATGCAGTTCAGTTTATATAAGGGGGCTATAGACTGCACCGAGCACAACAGAGCACGGCAACAAAAACCTCTTTAAAACTCACCACACAATAATACACACATGTGAGGAACCAAGTTATGCCCATCGACAAAACCCCCGAAAAAAACGCCATCCTATTCGACTGGTTCAACAATTACGCTGGCGTACTCATCAAAACCCCCTCGAAAACGCTCATAATAGACCCAGTAGACATACGAGCACGCAGCTTCCCAGACGTAGACGCAGTGCTCATAACCCACGAACACTACGACCACCTAGACCCACGCCTAATAACAGAAATCCAAAAAGCCACAAAATGCACCATCATAGCCGACCCAGCCTCCACAAAACGCCTCCAACACGCCATCCCCCCCAAAAAACTCCAACAAATCCGCCCCAACGAAGAAACAAAAATCGGCGAAGTCACGATCAAAGCGGAAAAATGCAACCACCCCGCAACCGAACCTGTAACCTACATAATCACAAGCGAAGACGGCGTAAAAGTCTTCCACACCGCCGACAGCCTACCATACCCAGAACTCGCAACCATAGGCGAAAAAGAAAAACTGGACATTGTCTTCTGCACCGTCGGAATCGCACCCGGCACATCACCAGAAACAGGCTTCGAAATCGCACGCCTAACCAAACCCCAAGTAGCCGTGCCATACCACACCAACTCGATAGCGTACCAACAGCAATTCGCCGAAATCCTCAAAAAAGAACTACCCAGAACAGCATGCTTGATTCCCGAACTCCACAAAATCTACCAAGTCTCAAAAAGAAAGTGAAAACTTGACCACCAAAAAAACAAACCAAACCAAAGTTGAAATCGCCAAAATCCTACACAAAATAGACGCCCTAAAATTCGGCGTCTTCAAACTCACAAGCGGAAAATCCAGCCCCTACTACATAGACCTCAGAGTAGTCCCCAGCTTCCCAGACGCCTTCAGACAAATCTGCAACTTCTACGAAAAACACATTACCAGCCAAATAGGCACAGAAAACATCGACAGAATAGCAGGCGTTCCCCTCGCCGGAATACCCTTCGCATCCCAAATCGCCTACAACCTAAAAAAACCGTTCCTGTACGTGCGCAAAGGCACCCGAAAGCACGGAAGACAAAGAAGAGTGGAAGGAATCCTCGTCTCAGGAGACCGAGTTTTACTCGTTGACGACTTGATCACCACAGGCTTAAACTTGAAAAAAGCGGCAGAAGCAATAAAGGCTGAAGGTGGAGTGGTGAAGGAAGCAGCGGCGTTGTTGGATAGAGAGGAAGGTGGAAAAGAGAAACTTGAAAAAAACGGAATCAAGATTCACGCGCTACTCAAAATAAGCGAAGTAGCTAACACATTGTATGAAATAGGCGCCATCGACGAAGAAAATCTCAAGACTATTCTAAAACAAATCAAAAAATAATAGAAGATAGGAGCAGAGAGCCACCAGCATCTTACTCGTAGAAGATTAACTTCTTCTCTTCCAATATCACGTGCAGTTTTTCCACTGCGTCATAAACATCCTGTTCTTTCTTAGCTCCTGTGCAAACGAGTTTTCCGCTTGCGAACAGCAGAATCACAACCTTTGGCTCAGCCATCCTGTAAATCAAGCCTGGAAACTGTTCAGGCTCATACATCGTCTTTTCAAGCGTGTAAGCCGCCTTTTCCAAGTCGATCATGCCGCCCAAGCTTGCAGAGGCTACGATGTTCTGTATTTTCAACTCAGGTTTGCTGATGATTATTATTCCGCCCTTTTTCAGTTCCTTAACGACTTTCATAACGGCTCTACGCGCCTCTTTCTCGGATTTTGCGCCCGTGCACACCATCTTTCCCGAGCTAAAAATCAACGTAGCCGTCTTCGGTCTCTTTAATCTGAACACAAGCCCAGGAAACTGCTCTGGACGATACTCCACGCCAGGATACCCTTTCACCACTGCATTCAAGTCAACTTTCTGGTTCAGCGTCGCAGAGGCAACCACGTTTTCGATGTTTATTGTTGCTTTAACTTTTGGCATTACTTCCCCTTCTATTAAGCTGTGTTTAAATACCCTTTCTTATAAAGAAGGGTATCTTTATAAATACATCTATGGTTGCTGCTGTGTTTTTTCCGGCTGCTCAGACTGTTTTTTTCCTCTCAACAGGGGAACGACAAACTCGATGATTACTATCAATATTATGAGCGCTATGATAATGGGCAAGCCTACAGAGTTGCGCATGAAAAGCACGAGATGCCCAACCCAAGGAATGCGCATAACAACTTTACCAACCACCAAGTCTTGGCTGACTTCTCCCCAAGGGTCGTATTCTGCGGTTGATGGCTGGCTTGGCCACTTATGGATTCCATTCCCATCCCCTTTGGTATAGAAGTATAATACCCCGTTCCTTTCCTCTTCAGCCGCTATTCTATGCACGATAAGCTCGTCTGGATTACGTGGGTCATGGAAAACGATTATGTCGCTGTTTGGGTAATCAGCGTTTAAGTCCTTGGGATTAACTCCTTGAACTATTATCAGGTCGCCTATGTGCAAAGTATGGTCAAAAGGATGAGACCATCCATCGCACCTATCGTTTTGTGGGATGCACATGCTTCCACTGATCACGGCCAACGCGGGGTACGGCGTGTTCAGCACCAATTGTGATCCATACCAGACGCCAAAGACCACTAGAGCAATTAAGCCAATAACAACGGCGGTTTGGACGTACTCGTTCTTCCAGAGTTTCTTGAGATTAACGGTCAAAGATGTTCCTCGGTTGAATGTTAAAGTATTCTTGTTCAATAAGTGGTTTATATTATAAAACTTAACGCTTTCAAAAAGGAAAAATGAGGAGATTAGAGGATAACCACTACCATATTGGCATTCTATGAATGCGTTGTTGTGGTGCTGTTGTACGTTTAGATTTTCTTTTTGCTGAGTACTTCGCGGAAGCTAGCATGACATTTTGGGCATTCGTATAGCCCGATTTCCAGCTGCATTCTTTTTCCTTGCTTGTCTGGGCGTCCTGCCATTTTCCATGTCTTCTTTGGCTTTGAGACTTCAGCTCCACATTTGGGACATTTAGCCATTTACATTCCTCCATGATATTACGCTCCATGGTTTCTTATGATGGTAGATATATAATTTTCCATTGTTTTCGAATAGAAAATTTCTATTTGAACATTAAGATTAAACATTTTTATGTCAAAATCATGGAAAAACCAAATAAAGACCCAGAAAAACTGTGAACAGGACATAACAACTCATTTTCCCATGTTTAATTAGAAAATTGAAATACAAACTCTTCGAAAAGCGTTCCAAAACGTTTTTACATTTGGTTTCCCGCTTAGTCCTCTCGACGCCTGAGGTTCATCTAAGAATGCAAAAATCTTCTGAAAGCGTTTTTGAGATGCTTGTGAAGCCAGTTCGAAGGCTCGTTGAGCGGAAAGGATTTCCAGAGCCTACTGAACCTCAGGAGAAAACAATTCCTAAGATTATTGAAGGCAAAAATGTCCTTTTGATTTCGCCTACGGCCACAGGGAAGACCGAAGCGGCGTTTTTACCCGTGCTGAGCATGCTGCTTCAAGCGCCGAGAACGCCTGGGATAAAAGTGCTGTACATCACGCCGTTGCGGGCGTTGAATCGTGACCTCTTGGAGCGGCTTGAGTGGTGGTGCAACAACTTGGACATCAAGTTGGCGGTTCGGCACGGCGACACCGACACGAAAGAGAGAACGCGGCAGTCGCGGAGTCCACCTGACATTCTCATAACCACGCCTGAAACTTTGCAAGCTATCTTGTCTGGTTGGATATTGCGGCAACACCTGCAAAGCTTGCGTTGGGTGATAATTGACGAGGTGCATGAACTGGCGGATAGCAAACGCGGAAGCCAACTGTCTTTGGCTTTGGAACGCGTCAGAAACCTCATAGGCAAAGACTTTCAGATGATAGGGTTATCCGCCACTATCGGCACTCCGGAGAAGGTAGCTCAGTTTCTTGTAGGCAGCAACCGACCCGTGGAGATCATCCGCGTGCCCGTCGCAAAAATGATGCGGTTGGAAGTGATTTTTCCACAACCAACCGAGGAAGATGTGCAGCTTGCAGGGAAACTTTACACGCATCCAGAAGTGGCAGCCCGATTACGACTAATCCGCGAATACATGCGTACACACAAATCCGTGCTCCTGTTCACCAACACCCGATCAGTCTCAGAAGTGCTAGCAAGCAGATTCAAAGTATGGAACATAGACTTTCCAGTTTCCATTCACCACGGCTCCCTTGCTAAGCCCTCGCGAATAGCAGCAGAAACAGGGCTGAAAAGAGGCGACCTCAAGGGTTTAATCGCCACCAGCAGTCTCGAACTCGGCATAGACGTAGGCCGCATCGACTTAGTCATCCAGTACATGAGCCCTAGACAGGTCACGAGACTTATTCAACGCGTGGGAAGGGCAGGTCACAGGGTAGGCCGCGTGGCAAAGGGCGTAATTATCGGAATGGATTCCGACGACACACTAGAGGCTTTGGTAATCGCAAGAAGAGCGTTAAAAGAAGAGTTGGAGCCCGTTGGAATTCCGCCTAAACCTTATGACGCCTTGACTCATCAAATAGCGGGATTACTGCTTAAGAACAGGCGATTAGCCTTCCAAGAGATTTTGGAGATAACACGAAACGCTTACCCCTACCATAACATTACAATGGAAGATGTTGAAAAAACGCTCAAGTACATGCACAGTCGTTTTCCGCGTTTAGCATGGGTTTCCTTTGAAGACCAAGTGGTTTTGAAGCCTTCGCGAACCAAAGCGCTCTTCGAGTATTATTTCGATAATTTGTCTATGATTCCCGTGGAGAAACAGTTCCTTGTCGTGGATGACTCAAGCGACACTTCTATCGGAGTGTTGGATGAGGCGTTTATGGCGGAGTACGGCAAAGCTGGAACCAAATTCATCATTCGAGGCAGTCCGTGGCAGATAATACACACAACTGAAGACAAAGTCTACGTCAGACCCGTTGATGATCCTACTGGTGCTATACCGAGCTGGATAGGCGAGGAAATCCCCGTGCCATATCAGATAGCTCAGGAAGTAGCGTCTGTGAGAGGGTTTGTGGAAGAGAAGGTGAGAAGTGGGCTTTCGGCAGAGGAAACCAGCGTGTTGCTTAGCGAGAAGTATCCTGCTGATAAGGACACGGTGCTGCGTGCTGTAGCGGAAACGGTTGAGCAGGTGAACGCGGGCTTGGCGGTTCCCACAGAGAAGCGGATAGTGCTGGAAGACTGGGAGGACTTCGTTATAATCCACTCCAACTTCGGTTCCCTTACGAATAGAGCTTTAGCGCAGTTGCTTGGGCAAATTCTCTCGGAGAAACTTGGCCACGGCATGGTTGTTCAGCACGACCCTTACCGCATTTTCGCGCAAACAATGGGCGCAGCAAACTCGGAGCGTATCATTGAAGTTTTTGATGAGTTGTGTGCCATGCCTGAGCAGACAGTTAAAGATTTGCTGACGAGGTCAACGGTGAAAACAGGGCTTTTCAAACGGCGCATTATCCATGTTGCCCGTCGGTTTGGAGCTTTGAAAAGATGGGCGGACTTCAGCAGCGTGAGTCTGCAGAAGTTGATCACGAGTTTTGAGGGTACACCTATCTACGAGGAGGGGTTGAAGGAGGTTTTCACGAAGGACCTTGATGCTGACGGGCTAGTCCAGGTTCTGGGCAGGATTCGGGGCGGCGAAGTCAGACTGGAAGCCTTGGACACTGGCGGTAACGCAACTCCAGTCGCTCGGGTAGGAATCGAAAGAGTGAGTATGAAGACGGATCTTATTCCGCCCGAGCGGATGCGTACGGTGCTTGTGGAGTCTGCTAAGGCGAGGTTGCTGAATGAGACGGGTACTTTTGTGTGTACGAACTGTTGGGATTATTTGGAGATGGTTCGGGTTAAGGATTTGCCTGATAGGTTGAAGTGTCCGCGGTGTGGGTCGATGGCTGTTGGGTTTTTGAAGGTGGATGAGGAGGCGGCGTTTCCTTTGGTTGAAAAGAAGGGTGAGAGGTTGTCGAAGGGTGAGGGGAGGTTGCAGGCGTATGCGTTGGAGTCGGCGCGGTTGATGGAGAAGTATGGTAAGGTGGTGGCTGTGGCTTTGAGCGCTAGAAAAGTTCGGGGGTTGGATGTTGCGGGTGTTCTTGAGAAGGAGCCGAGGCTTAGTGACCGGTTTTTTGAGTTGGTTCTTGAGGCGGAGCGTAAGGCGTTGAGTAGGCGTTTCAGGTAGACTGGTGCTTTGTGGTTAACAACAACCTTTTAAGGCTACAGCGCCCTTATCTTGCAAGAGCCCATCGCAACTATATAGGAGATTTAGAAGGTGGAAATAAGCCGAAAAAAGCTTCGTGACGAGGTTCTTAAGCGTATTCAGTATGTTAAAACGTGTGTTATGGCTAGAGAGCTGTGCCTTCTGGTGCGTACAAACCGTGCGGTTTTGGAGCCTAAGGATGTGCAGGATGTTTGTCGTTACATTTCGAATCTTTGCAGGGAGGAGGGTTGCGTGGAGCCTAGTGAGCTTTGTCAGAAGGCGGCTGAGGCTGTGGGTTCAGGTGAAGAGGAGAAGTATTTGGATTTGTGTGCTCAGAGCTGCGTGAAGTGCGGTGAGGCTAAGAGGCCGCTGCCTAAGAAGAACGCGTATGTGGCTTGATGGGGGTTGTGATGTTGTTTATTGCGCCGTTTGTTCCGAGTCCTGTTTCTGTGGTTCAGCACATGCTTAAGTTGGCTGAGTTGATGGCTGGTGAGGTGCTGTTTGATTTGGGTGCTGGGGATGGCAGGACGGTTATCATGGCGGCTAAGAGTTTTGGGGCGAGGGCTGTGGGTGTGGAGTTGCGGGAGGATTTGGCGAAGAAGGCGTTAAGCACCATTCATGAGAACGGCTTGGGAAATAAGGTGACGATTGTGAATGGGGATATGTTTACGGTGAATTTGGCTCCTGCTGATGTTGTTTTTCTGTATTTGACGACGAGCGCTAACGAGAAGATTAGGCCGAAGCTGGAGAGTGAGCTTAAGAAGGGTGTGCGGGTGATTTCTCACGATTACGAGATTGTGGGTTGGAAGCCTGTGAAGGTGGAGAATTTCTGTGAGAACCCGAAGGTGGGTTATCCGTCGCACACGCTTTACTTGTATAAAACTTAGGCTCAAGGCTTGAAGCAGTATCGGGGCCACTGCGGCCAGGACTGCGCGTTGGCGCATGCGGTGAAGTCTATTGTTAATGGCATGCCTATCTGTAGCTGGTCGTGTGGCACGTCGGTGATCATGCCTGGTAGTTTTAAGCCGTTTTCGAGTTCGATTATGCCCACGGCGTAAGGCGCCAGCGCTTGGAACTGCTCGGGTGCGACGTGGATGACGGTGTACGTGAGCAGTTTGCCTTTGCCTGCGATTTCCATCCATGTGAAGGTTTGGTGGAAGCAGTTGTCGCAGAGGGGTCGGGGTGGCAGGTGGATTTTTCCGCAGTGTGCGCATTTGCCTGCCATGAGTTTGCCTTGGGCGAGGAACTTGTAGAATTGCTCGATGGTGAATGGCGCTTCGGTCATTGTTGGTCGCTCCTGTAAATGTGGACGGTGGCTGTGGCGCCTGACCCGCCCACGTTGTGCGTTAAGCCTACTTGGGCGTTTTTGACTTGGCGCCTGTCTGCTTGTCCGGTTAGTTGGAGGTAGATTTCATAGGCTTGCGCGGTGCCCGTGGCGCCCACAGGATGCCCTTTCGCTTTTAAGCCGCCGCTGGTGTTGACTGGCAGGCGTCCGCCGAGGCGTGTTTCTCCTGTTTCCGCGAGTGCGCCGCCTTTGCCTACGGGGCAGAAGTTTAGGTCTTCGTAGGCGATTATTTCCGCTATGGTGAAGCAGTCGTGGACTTCGGCTACATCTAAGTCTTCTGGCGTGACCTCGGCCATTTTGTAGGTGGTTTTGGCGGCGAGTTTGGCGGCTTGCAGGCTGGTGAGGCTTTGGCGCTCGTAGAGGCCGATGGTGTCGCTGGCTTGTCCTGTGCCGATTATGTGGACGGGCTGGTCGGTGAATTTGCTTGCGAGTTCGGGCTTGGTTATGATTGCGCAGCTTGCGCCGTCCGTTATGAGTGAGCAGTCATACAGTTTGAGTGGGGTGGCGACGGGGCGGCTGTTGAGGGCGGTTTCCACGGTTATCTCCTTCTGCATGTGGGCTTTCGGGTTGAGGGTGCCGTGGTGATGGTTTTTCAATGCTACCTCTGCCATCTGGCGCTCGGTTGTGCCGTACTTGTGCATGTGCGCTGTTGCCATGAGCGCGTATAAGCCTGGGAAGGTGATGCCGTGCCACTGTTCGAACGGGTAGTCCGAGGCCATGGCGAGGTATTCGGTGACTTCCGCGGTGGTTCGGTGGGTCATTTTTTCGACGCCGCCGACGAGGACTATGTCCGCCAAGCCAGAAAGCACCGCGTAAACGCCTGAACGCAACGCCGCGCCCGAACTGGCGCATGCGGCTTCTGTGCGTGTGGCGGGTATGTTGAGGAGTCCTGCCCAATCCGCGATTGCCGCGCCCGTGTGACCTTGATGCTCGTATGCTTCGCCCATGTGACCCACGAACATGGCTTTGATGTCGCGTTTAGGCTCCAGCCTTGGGCAGCGGTCAAACGCTTCTTTGACGGCCTCGGCGAAAAGCTCCCTGGCGTACAAGCCTTCGTGCTTTCCGAACTTCGACAAGCCCGCGGTGACTATGGAAACAAGCGGCTTACCCTTCAAACCTGCATTACCTTCCGTGATTGCTCAGTAATGTGTGTAAACTCACGTTTAAAAAACTATGCAAGTCACACCTTTTTCCGTCAGGCAGAACACGAACATGTATCCCTTGGAGTGGATTTTTCTTGTTAACGTGGCAAAGCTGGGTTGTTAAAAGCAATTGCAGCTCTTATTGAGTTGTTAGGTGTCACTTCAACTGCAAGGGCACTTACATTATTGGAAATCAAAATTCCAATGAAAATGCCTAATATCAAGGCACCAACAAGCCATTCGGCACCATTGCTCATTTTTATTCACCTCCTTGCCTTGCTGTTTGTTTTAGTTTCCAAGAGTAGCCCAATTTTGAGCTAATAGCTTCAAAAAGTTTTGTTCTTTCTTCATCCTTCAAGCCTTCAAGTTTCAACTCTCTTGTGAGTATTTGTTTTTGAAGCTGCATTGCTTTATCTTTGGGAACATTCATCCAATAGCAAATTCCATACATGATTGCCGCATTGACAACTTCTGTATAATTGTACTCTTGACCTGCAAGGAGAAAAAATCCCCTCACAACGTTGATTATTGCATCGAGTCCCTCATCAATTGTGACCGTTCTCCTACTCATCTAAACACCTTAGATTTTTAATTCTCTGGTGAAGAGAATATGGGCGTATGCTTAAATATTTTTCGATTCGGTCTTTGTGATTGAGTTATGGCTTTTGCTATTCTAAAGATTCAAAGGCTTATTTCCTTCTTGCTCCACAGTTTGGACAGAAAATAGCTGTTTGTGGCATTAACCCACCACAATAAGCACAGGGTATCAGAACTACCTCGCGAATAACCTCTTTAACCGACTCCGAAGGCTTACAAACAAGAATCTGTTGAGTATTCGAAAATAAATTCCGTCTTCCCTTAATCCTCATCCATGCCTCCACAATCCACAGTACATTGTTGTTTATACTGTGATAAGTTTCTCTTCCAATTGAAGGCAGTGTTATAACAAACGGATAGCTCTCATCAAAACCAACGCCTACTTGCATTGGACCACTAACTTCTGTATTTTCAGAATGAAGAGTTTCAACATCCTCATATTCCTCTTCTTTCCAAACTTTCTCTTTTATTGGGTACCCTGTTCTATCATCTACACCTACTTGAACAGTGTCTTGGTATCGCCTTGTTTTCGTCATAGTTTCCACACATTTTAACGAAACACCAATTTCCTCAACATCTAACACTTCTTGAGACGTGACCCTGAGAACACCTTTCAACTCATCTCCTAAAGCCAACTCCTTACTAACTGACAACAAAAGTTGAGCTTTCGGTCGTCTAAACCTCTTGAAGAAACCCACCCAACCACCAAGTTCACAAATAATAGCATTATAAGTTTAAATCATTTGCCCTCTTAATCGAAGAGAGGCGACATGTGCCGCTTAGCCTTTATTTGGACTGTCCTTTCAGCACTTCATTGGCAAGCCGTCATATTTGGATCCTAATAGCGGTTCATTGCAGAAACCTATAGGGGGTCTATCCGCAAAGCGCATATTTGGAGCCTAATAGCCAATTATTGCAGAAAACTATAGAGGGGATAGGTTCCTATTGGCGCAAAAACCATCCAATAGCATGTTGAAAACAGGTGAACACCGCGCCCGACACAAAAAGCAGCCGCCTGAGTCAAAAATATTTTTATTCCAGTCCCGACTAGAGTCACCGTGCTGGGGTGGCCGAATGGTTCAGGCGGTAGCCTGCAGAGCTGCTCTATATGGGTTCAATTCCCATCCCCAGCTCCATTATGCAACAGCCACAACAAAAACAAAACCCACAACCACCAAGAAGTAGTTGTGCTAAGCAAACTCTCACTTCTACAACAAGAAAAAAACAGCTTACGCACAAAACGATAACTCCACAAAACTACCCTAATGCAAGTTCAATCCTCACCCCCCAACGCCCAACCCTTCTCAACAAATCCAAAGCTTAAATGGCTTCAACACACCTATCTTCTCTGGCAGGAGAAAAAACGTTGGCAAACAACACAATAACCGAAGGCGACTACGTCCTCCTCTGCCTAGACCCGCGCAGAACCTACATGGTCAAAGTCGAAGCGGAAAAAACCTTCCACACCCACAAAGGCTACATAAAACTAGACGAGCTAATCGGCAAACCGTACGGCGCAACCATCCAAAGCAGCCTAGGCACACACTTCACAGCCCTCAAACCCTCACTCACCGACTACATCATGAAATCCAGCCGCCAAACACAAATAACCTACCCCAAAGACGCCGCCCTAATCGTCATGTTCAGCGGAATCGGCCCAAGCAGCCGCGTAGCAGAATCAGGCACAGGAACAGGCGCACTCACAACAGCCCTAGCACATTACGTGAAGCCCAACGGCAAAATCTACACCTACGACCTCCGCCAAGAATTCCAAAAAACCGCAGAAAAAAACCTCAAACGCGCCAACCTCCAAGACTACGTGGAGCTAAAAAGCGGAGACGTCACCACCGGCATCGAAGAACGAGACTTGGACGCAGTCATACTGGACTTGGCGGTCCCATGGCTGGTCGTGCCGCACGCCTACACCGCGCTAAGGCCGTCGGGCATCTTAGTGTCCTTCAGCCCCACCATCGACCAAGTGGTCAAAACCGTCGAAGCCCTCAAAGAAACAGGCTTCGTCTTCATCGAAACCATCGAATGCCTAACACGCGCAATGCAGATCGAACGAGGCAAAACACGCCCCCACACCATGATGACCGGACACACAGGCTACATAACACACGCCCGCAAAGCCATAAAGCACCTGCAGGAAACACCTGAAGAAAAACCTGCGTGAAACGTGTTAATAGGCTCTTTCTGTGATTTGCGGATTGCTCAACGTCCAAAAAGCCTGCTTCAACTGCTCGCCGCGTTTCCACCCGTAGTAAAGACCCATAACGCCTCCGAAACACGGGATGAACACGTTGTTTATGAACCTGAAAAGGAACGGGTTAGTTATCCTGTTTTCAAGGAATGTAGGCTTCCAAATCTTAATGTTATACTCCCAGCATTTAATGAAAAAGTCCCATCGGGCACGAGACAGCGAATCAAGCTCCGCACCCTTCTTATTCATCAACACACAGTTCTCCAGCGGCACAAAAAACAGCGGCACATAAAACGCGTTGAAACCCTTCAACTTATCCATAAGCTCAAGCGTATCCAACACATCCTCCTCCTTCTCATCAGGAAGCCCCACAATCAACGTCGCCAACGGATACCAATCGTTATCATTCAATATCCCAAACGCGCTGGTAACTATCTCCTGCCACTGCTCAGGCTTGTAAGGCAACATCTTACCGCCCATATACTTCCTCATCATGCGAGCACTGCCTGTCTCGATGCCCGTCTCCGCGGTGATTATAGCTTTCTTGCCAAGCGAATACCAACTACGCTGGATGAAAATTTCAGCCAACTCTTTAATCATCTGAGGATTATTAACCACAGGCGCCAAAGACATATGCGAAACCTGAACGCTTTTGACTCCTGGATATTCCGCAACGCTTCTAGCCAAATTCACCACGGCTTCCTTGTTAGGAACAAAAGTTTTGCTTTTAGAGCCATAAAGAAACAGGTCCTCCGTGATCAAGGTGACGTGGTCGCTGCCTTCGCGCGTGGTCATCGCAACCTCCTGCATAATCCGCTCCAAAGGCACATCCACCTTGTTCTGCATCGTAGGCGTGCAAAACTGGCAGTTTCTGCCGCAACCCTTGGAAATTTCAACCGCACCATGGATGGCTGCATGCTTAGATAAGGGCATAGTTCCGTAATCCCAATTAGCCAACGACTCGTCAGCATGCACTAAACGCGGAAGCGTTTCACCATTAACAGCCTTCCTGAAAGCGTCAATTATGGCGTCAGGTCTTCCACCCATGAGCACACAGTCAACGCCGTACTTGTCAGTCATTTGTTTGCGTTCCAACTGCCAAGACCCGAATCCGCCGACTATGATTTTGGGTTTGAACTTTTTGATGTTAGGGTGCTTTACGAGCTTTTGGAACTCAACGGCGTTCATCGGTTCCCCGCCGCCGATAACTGATGAATAAGTTTTGCTCACATAGCCCATGCCTGTGGGGTCCATAGAGGAGATGCCGACAACTTTCGTGTCTGACCCAATGAACCTGTGCAAGTCCATAGGATGGGCAACAACAACATCGGACTCGGTGAAGCCGTTCTCTAAAAGCATAGCTTCAACTTTTCTTAAGCCGTAAGGCGCGTACTTGGCTCTGCCATCAGGGTATCGTTCGACTGGGGGATAGAGAGTTCTCCTGGCGAATCCAATGGGAATGGGTCCTAAGCCGAAGCCTGCGGAAAACGCCATAAACGGGTTATTGAAGAAATCACTCATCTCTGTGGCTGAAGCCGTGAGCACGATTTTGATGCCTGACCCCGTCTTGTTCTCTCTCCTTTGTCTTGAGCGCAAATAGAGAAAAAGAATGGTCCACTGTACTATTAAAAATTACTGCTAGTTATACGTCTACACACATGCTTTAGAAAGGGCAGAATGGACGAAATGCCGTCCGAGTAACTCTGAACTTTCATCCGCAATGGTCAAGCTAATGCCTTCTC
>CAZJBY010000010.1:0-46481 GCA_964544495.1 uncultured Candidatus Bathyarchaeia archaeon | reverse complement strand
CAAGCGGATGCGGAAAGACAACCCTGTGCCGATGCTTCAACGGGCTGATTCCCCATTTTTACCAGGGCGAATTGAAAGGCGAAATCACCGTAGCAGGTATGGACACGACCAAGCACCAAACACACGAGATGGCGAAAAACGTGGGCTTGGTTTTTCAAAACCCAGAAAACCAGCTGTTCGCCCTATCAGTAGAGAAAGACGTCGCCTTCGGACTGGAAAATATAGGCTTCCCCAGAGAAGAAATGCGAGAAAGAGTGGATTGGGCGCTGAAGCAAGCGGACATTTACGATTTACGAGAAAGGTCACCTCACGAAGTTTCAGGCGGTCAGCAGCAGCGTGTTGCAATAGCCGCTGTCCTAGCCATGCAGCCAGAAATAATAGTGTTGGACGAGCCAACATCCTTTCTTGACCCGTTAAGTGCAGAGAAAATATTCGAAGTAATCCATGAACTTAACAAGAAACTTGGAATAACCGTCGTGCTGGTGGAGCACAGGCTTGATTTAACCGCGAAATACGCCGACCACATAATAATCATGGATGAAGGCAAAGTGTGTTTTGACGGTAACCCCCGCGAGATCCTAAGCAGCGAAGAAACTCCCCTGATCGGAGTTGGAATTCCAAAAGCCACGCTCCTTTACCGCATTCTCAGAAAAGAGGGCGTAACCCTCGGCAACCTCGTTCCGCTCTCCTCGGAAGAACTGGCAAAATTGCTACTGGAGGCTTTCGAAAAGCATGATTGAAGTTGAAGGAGTTCACTTCAGCTATCCCAACGGCGTGGAAGCCCTGAAAGGCGTCTCGCTCATCATAAAGAATGGCGAGTTCGTGGCGATAATGGGGCAAAACGGCGCTGGAAAAACAACGCTGGTTAAACACTTCAATGGCTTGCTGAAGCCTTCCGAGGGCATTGTTCGCGTGGATGGCGTGGAGACCACAAAAACCAGCGTTGCCGCCTTATCGAGAAACGCGGGGTTCGTTTTTCAAAACCCTGACCACCAGCTTTTCAGCGAAACCGTGGAGGAGGAAATCGCTTTTGCGCTGAAGAACTTCGGGTTTGACGAGGAAACGATAGAGAAGCGGATTACGTGGGCTTTGAACTTGCTGGGATTAGAGCAGTACCGTAAAACTTCGCCTTTTCTGCTCAGCGGAGGCGAGCGCAAACGCGTGGCTTTGGCGTCTGTTTTGGCGTGGAACCCTAACATGCTGATATTAGATGAACCCACGATAGGTCAAGACTATCAGCAGAAAGAAAAGCTTCGCCAGTTCATTGTTCAGATGCAGGCTCAGGGCAAAACAGTTGTTATAGTCACGCACGATGTGGAATTTGTGGCTGAGTGCAACCCCCGAGTCGTGTTGATGAAGGAAGGCGCCATTGTCGCTGACGGTGAAGGCCGAGAAATCCTCACTACACCTGAAGTGTTGGCTCAGTCATCCATTGTCCTGCCGCAAATCGCTCAAATCTTCATGAAACTGGCGCCACTGGGGCTTCCGAAAAACGTCATCGACGTTTACGAAGCCAAAGAAATAGTGCTTAAACAGCTGGAGAAGAGGCGGAAAAAATGAGCGTTTTCGACGGCTTAAAATTCCGCAGAGTATCCTCACCAATCCACAATTTAGACCCGCGAATGAAATTCGTGTATGTTTGCGCGGTGTTTGTGGCGGCTATTCTTTTCGGCGAGATCATTCCGTTACTTATACTTTTCTTGATGCCGATTCCCTTTGTCCTGTTGGCAGGAGTGCAGAAAGAGTGGTTGCGTTCGCTCCGCGGCGCCGCCTTTTTAGCTGGATTCATATTTTTAGTCAATGTAGCTTCCAACTTTTTTGCTTCAGGCTACGTGCTGACCGCGGTAGCTGTGGAAAACTCGGCCGCCATGACGCTGCGGTTTGTGGTGCTTGTGGAGTCGTTTTCGGTTTTCTTCTTGACGACTTCTCCCGACCATCTAGGATTGGCGTTGGAGCAGACGCGCGTGCCTTACGAGTTCGCTTTCGCTTTCACAACTGCGGTGCGGTTTGTTCCTGTTTTGGCGGAGGAAGCGCAGACGATAATGGATGCTCAGAAAGCTAGAGGGTTAGAGCTGGAGAAAGGCGGCTTTCTCAAGAGAATCAGGAACTACGTGCCAGTTCTCATACCGCTGATAGTCAGCGCCATTCGCCGAAGCCTTGAGTTGGCTGAAGCCATGGAGTCTAGGGCTTGGGGCGCCACTAAGAAACGCACTAACCTGTATGCGCTGAGGCTTCACAGGGGCGATTTTGCGCTGTTGGCGATAACCATTGGGGTTTTGGTGGTGTCGGTTTACGTTCGCTTGTACCTTGCTATTCCGGCGATAAGTCAGTTTTTGTAACGGTTTTTTAGAGTCAGGCGCTGTAGCGATTGTGGTGGGTGTGCTTGTTTTTGGTGTGAATTTTAGTTAAGATTAGCCGTACATATAACTTATTAAGACTTCCGACTCACTATATTTTCTGAAAGCCACACAAAAACCTAGCCCACACAAGGAGGGCTAACAAAACGAAGAAAAAACGACACGAAAAAACACTAGGCACTCTAGAACAGCCACAAGTCCCAGCCATAATAAGCAGCGCCACCAAAAAACCAGCCGCCTTCCAAGAAGTCTACGCCCTCCAAGAACCATACGTGTACGCAGCCATAGTCACAGACAAAGAAAACCAGAAAATATGCTACGAAATCATGGAGCCCACCCTCAACAAAGACGAGGAAAAGCACCTTCACGAAATCAAGAATTTTCTGATGGATGAAATAGACGTAAATCTGAAAGACATAGAGAACAAAGAAAAAGCAGAAAATTACCTGCGTCAAAAAATCAAGGACCTGATAAAAAAGTACCGCCTACACATCCCCAAAGAGGCAGTTGACAAACTCACCTATTACATAATAAGAGATTTCGTGGGCTACGGGAAAATAGACCCGTTAATGAGAGACCCGCTAATTGAAGACATATCCACAGACGGCGTAAACATCCCCATCTACGTGTGGCACCGCATGTACGAATCGCTACCCACAAACATAATGTTCACAGACACGGCTGAACTGGACTCCTTCGTAGTGCGCCTTGCCTATCTTGCCGGAAAAAACATTTCAATAGCAGCACCAATTCTCGACGCATCGCTTCCAGAGGGAAGCCGCATACAATTAACTTACGGATGCGAGATCACCCGAAGAGGCTCAACTTTCACCATCAGACGTTTCAAAGCTGACCCCTTGACAATTTCCGACTTAATTGCGTTCAACACGCTTTCCTCAGAAATTGCTGCCTACTTGTGGTTCATCATAGAGAATCGCGCGTCAGTGATGGTGGCGGGCGGCGTGGCCAGCGGGAAAACAACCCTGCTGAACAGCTTGTCCATGTTCATAAAACCCGAAATGAAAATTGTAAGCGTTGAAGACACGCAGGAGATTAACCTTCCGCACGAAAACTGGATTCCTTCAGTCGTAAGGGCAGGCTTCAAAGGCGATGACAAACGAAGCAGCACCATAACTCTTTTTGACCTGCTGAAAGCCGCGGTGAGGCAGCGTCCCGACTACATTATCGTGGGCGAAGTCCGAGGCGAAGAAGCCTACACGCTGTTCCAAGCCATGGCTACAGGGCACTTGGGCATGTCTACAATCCACGCTGAATCCGCCGAAGCCGTGATAAAGAGGCTTGAATCTGAGCCCATGAACATTCCGAAGTCGCTAATCGCCATGACTAACGTCATTTTGGTTATGGAGCGAACAGAAGTTAAGGGGAGACCCGCGAGACGCATAAGCGTCGCGTCTGAGGTTAAGGGGCTTGAACCAAAAACAAACGAGATTCTGATCGAGGAAGTGTTCAGGTGGAACCCTAAATTCGACAAGTTCAGTTCTTCGGGTGACAGCGCTCTCTTGGAGAAGCACATGAAGAAGATGGGTCTAAATGAAGAGGACGTGAAACGTGAATTTAAGGCTAGGAAGACGGTTCTGGAGTGGATGGTGAAGCAGGGAATTCGCCACAAACGTGAAGTCGCTCAAGTAATCAGGGAGTACTACGCCAATCCGAATCGTGTCTACCAAAAGGCTCGAGTGGGGTTGAAATGACAAGCCAGATCACGGAAAAATTCAAAGCCTCCGCGAAACGCCTAGTAGCGAAACTGAAGGGGGCATCTGCAAACCTTTCAAACCCAAAGGGCAACCTGCCTGTGCAAGAGACGAAAATGGGTCTTGAAAAACCGTTATCCGTGGCGTATCAAGTTATGGGTGACAAAACTGCCCGTTTTATGCCTTTGTTCAAGGATTTAGAGCAGACTCTGCAACAGTCAGGTTTGAGAATCAACTTCAAAGCCTACGTGAGCTTAACGGTTCTCTCTTCGCTTTTGAGTACTTTGGCGATTGCGACTGTATTGCCTGTGCTGCTTGTTGCGTTTTCCAATATGCCTCTTGGATCCGCGCTCCTGTTCGGGTTCGGCGGCGCCTTGTTCGCGTGTGCATTCACGGTTATCGGCTTTTACATGTACCCAGTTTACCACGCGGACAAGCATAAGCGAGACTTGGAAGACGAACTCCCGTTCACAACTGGTTACATGGCTATTCTGGCGAACGCAGGAGTTTCTCCAGAAAAAATTTTCCATTCACTCGCAAACTTGAGTCAGCCCCTAGCTGCGTCCACCGAAGCCAAAGAAGTCGTCAAGAACATTAACCTGTTTGGGTTAGACATAATCTCTGCTTTAGAAAAGGCTTCAAGCCGCACTCCTTCCGAAAAGTTCCGCGACACCATAGAGGGAATAATCTCCGCTATCCACACAGGCGGCAATCTAGGCAGCTTTCTACGCCAGAAATTCCGAACAGCCATGAAACTGAAAAAGCTGAGCCTCAAAAAATACTCCGACAACCTTTCCGTATTGTCTGAGGTTTATGTAGCTTTGCTTTTGACCGGACCGCTACTTCTGGTCATAATGGTGTCGGTTATGTCGGTGCTCGGAGGCGGTGGATTAGGCTTGCTTAGCTCTGATTTGCTGTTGAGCCTCCTAACTTACCTGCTGATTCCTGTCTGTGCCGTGATATTCCTCATAATCCTGGATTCCACATCGCCGAAATGGTAGAGAAAATGCCGAAGATAGAGAGCAGAACTAAAAAAACCGTAGTCGTTGTGTCGGTTCTGTTAGCGGCTGCCATAGTGCTCTTGGGCTATTTTACCGTAGGCGTCAGCACAGCGTTAGATGACTTCGTGTTTTTCGGTCTTCTCGCCGTGATTTCCCCGATAGCGCTCTTGAACTACATTGATTACCGCTGGCGAAAAGCGGTTGACGAGCACTTGCCCGACCTTTTCAGGAGCATAGTGCAAGCCCAAGAGACTGGTATGACTCTTCCTAAAGCTTTGGAAGAAGCTGCGGAAAGAGACTATGGTCCTTTGACTCCTGAGTTGAAGAAGATGACGGTGCAGATTTCTTGGGGCGCCAGTTTTGAAGAGGCACTTTTAGCGTTTGGAAGCCGCGTTGGCACTGTGCTGACGCAGAGAACCGTTCCCATGATAATTGAAGCCAGCCGATCTGGAGGGCGCGTAGAAAAGGTTTTCGACCCAATGGGCAAGTTCATCCAAACAACCATCCTGCTTGAGAAGGAACGTAAAACGCAGACGAGACCGTACGTTGCCATAATCTACGTGGCTCTCTTCGTGTTCCTGTTCACCATAGTTATACTTTTCAAAACGTTCTTCACAAACGTGGAAGGCGCGGCTTTGTTTTCAATGCCTACATCGTCACCCGAGGACCTGAGTCGAATCTTTTTGCATCTGACACTTGTTCAAGGCTTCTTCAGCGGTCTTGTTGCTGGGAAAATGGGCGAAGGCTCCATAAGCGCTGGCTTAAAGCATAGCTTAGTCATGATGCTGCTAGGCTTTGTGGCTTTGAGGTTCTTTCTGTGAGGCGAAAAAGGGTGAAGCAACTTTTTAAACGGTTTTTGCGTGACAAACGGGCTATAACGCCGGTTCTCAGTCATCTTTTGCTCACTGTTGTAGCTGTAGCGGTCATGTCGCTTGCCACTTCAGCCACGTTCGTGATAACGACCAATCTCAGGCAGACCATGGGGGAACGCGTTGTTGTCGAAGACGTATGGTTTAACAGTGCGGCGGGAACATTGGACGTTTACCTGCGTAACGTGGGGAAAGCTGACATCCAAGTTTCCGGCGTTTACGTGAATCATGTAGGCGCATCTTTCAATGGGGCTTTCCATTTAGAGGTGTATAAGCAGGGTTGGCTTAGAATCGCCTACAGCGGGGTTTCTGGGGAATCTTACTATATAGATATTGTAACAAAAAGGGGGACGCATATTGCGGACTATTACAAGGCTTCTTAGGCGTGAAAAGCGTGGCATAAGCACCGTCATAGTCGTAATGTTAAGCCTGGTGCTGATAGTGATGATTGTTGGCAACGTGGTGCTGTGGAGCTACCAGATGAACGAGGTGGACTTGGAAAGGTCGCAAGAAGCTTTGACGATAACAAACGTGACAAGAACAGAGCCAGCTGGCATCAGCATCGACATAAAGAACACAGGTTCAGTTAGCTTGCACATAGTGGCTGTATGGGTCACGAACTCAACGTTGCATCAGCGCTATAGCGCAAACGTGTTCATGAATGCTGGAGAATCAATAGCGTACAATCGCACGGACATAACGGTGCCTCAGGGCGTTTTCTTGGCAAAAGTCGTTACAGAAAGGGGTAACATAGCCGTTTTTTCAGAAGACTAAGAAGCTTTCAGGTTTTCTTTTAACGACGCTAATGCCTCTTCTTGGTTTTCAGCTTCTATCGCATGGATTTTGTACAGCTCCGCCATTCTCTTTGCATTCTCGCTGAGTTTTGGAATCGCAATCAGGAATGCCCTTTCCGGTGAAACGTCAAATATCTTTGCGAACAATGCAATAACTGGCTGTTCGGACACAACACTTCCTGTTGACATCGCCAAATCTACCACTATCACTTTTTGCAGGTTATCTTCTTGGAAGGCTATGATGTCAAAGGAATGGTTAGCTCCAGATTTTCCCTTAATAAGACCTGGGCTTTCAACGCTTAGCCCTTCTTTCATTAGGAATTCTCGTATTGCAGCGACTAAAAACCAGTTTAGCGATGCTTCTGCTGTAATGTTCTTTTTTAAAGTGTAAGAGTAAACGTCTTTGATGCTGATTTCTTCAAAAGTGGAATTTGCGCCGCAGGTTCTGCAGAAATGTGCAGATACGGGTATGTCAAAGCTTTTTTTGCAGTTGTTACAGGTGCACCATATTCCTGCTTTCCTGTAGTCAACGTCAATCTTTTTTAGCTCTTCGTTGCATTTTGGGCAAATGAGCTTTTCTCCCTCGTAGAACTTGGTCTCTAAATCCATGTATCCGCATTTCACGTGCTCAATCAACGAGCTTTTTTCGATATTAAATGATTTGCAGAAAGGACAACAGTAACGAGTAGAGACATCTGCAGAGCCGCATTCTGGACAAAAAATGATTTTGTCGTAGAGCTTCTTTTCTAAGATCCCAGCTTCCTCAAGTTTATCTAAGAAAGCCGGAACCTGTGATGCTTCGCCAACGATATTTTCTATCGCAGGATAACGGTAACCAACCTTTGAATCGTACACTGGTTCAATCGTTTGGATTTCGCCGCTTAGAAACTTGCTTAGTACCATCTGTACATTGTGATCTTCGTAGACTTCAAACGTTTCATTTCTTTCTGAAGGCTGCATTTTTTCTTTGAACCCATTTTATTATTTTAGATAGATTTCTCAAGTGCGCGGTTAAGTTTTGAACTTCATTTTAATTTTTAAATTTGCCAACTATTAGTTCTACATTGACATGTTTAAGCGTTTCGAGAGGAACTTGTTCCGCAACTGGTACTGTAATGCCCGCTTTCTCACGATTGGTTTTGCGTTGCATAACGCTCTCTGATTTTGTTTGAATAGATAATCCGCAAAAATAAAGTTACGGCTTTAAAGATTCAGATGGGCAATTCACATTTGACATATAGAGCCAACGTTTAAATGAGAAAACAGCAATCTCACACCTAAACTTAAAATTTAAAAAGTGAATCAGATGGCAGACCACCCTCGCTTTGGACCTGCAGGAATTCCCCCAATATTCAGGATAATCGGCGCACAATCGTTTGATGTCCCTAGGCTTCTGCGGGAGGAAGGACTGGACGCCTTTGAGTACCAAGCCGTCAGGTGGAGTCAAAAACCGCAGATGAAGCGGGAAGACGCTGAACGCTTAGGCGCCGAAGCCCAAAAGAACGACGTTTTGGTGAGCATGCATGGTTCTTACTACGTGAATCTCAGCGGCAAAAAAGATGTTGTGGAAGCCAGCAAACGACGCTTGGTCGCGTGCGCCACGGCAGCGCAATGGATGGGCGCCTACGTAGTGGTTTTCCACATGGGGTTTTACGGACGCTTCGAGAAAAGCTATGCGTTCAAAAACTGTGTTGCCGCTTTGAAGGATATAGCTGAGACCCTGAACAGCTTAGGCATCCGAAACGTGAAGCTAGGTCCTGAAACCATGGGCAGAGTCTACCAGGTTGGCACTCTGGACGAAATTTTAACCATCTGCGAAGAAGTTGAGCAGACCCAACTCGTCATCGACTGGTCGCACATGCACGCCAGACGCCAAGGGCGTTTCAGGAAGGTTGAGGATTTCCGCGCGGTGGTGGAAGAGGTTGAGCGAAGGCTTGGAACGGAAGCCGCGAGAAACATGCACTGCCACTTCAGCAAGATTGAATACACGGACAAGGGCGAAAGACGCCACCGCGTCTTAGATGAAGCAGGGTACGGTCCAGACTTCGGGATGCTGGCGGAGGTCATCGCCGAGTTCAAAATGCATCCCGTGATAATCTGCGAAACGCCCCTCTTGGACGTTGACGCCATGAAAATGCGCGACACTTACCGAAAAAACATGGAAAAATAAGCAAGTATGCTCCAATTTTGCGCTGTTTAACTTTTTATGTCAACAGTTTTTGCGCGTGCTTTTTCACAAACATTTACTGTAAACCATGTTTTAGGTTTTTACGTCGAGTTTACGAGGGTTACGTTAAATATTATTTCAGTTTTTCATAAAAATTATGAACAAATCTCAACTACACTTATATTGCGCGGAACGCATTATAACGTAAAAGTCAAAAAAGGTGAACAAAAATGAAAACAGTAAACGAAGAAAAGAGACAGAAGGAGGAAATCGTCTACTTCGCCCATGTTTGAAACGGTGCAAGAGGTGAAAAACGACATGCTTGATTCCATGACTCTGCTATCGACAAGCTTAGGCGGGCTCTCTTTAGCGTTCGCGTTCGCTCAGTACACATACTCGCACGGAAAACGGATGAAAACTGAACCCGTTAAAAGCAAGACACTCGACGTTTAACAATTAAAGTGGTTTTCTGTTCCTCGCGCTGAGGCTAAGGAAGCGTAATCATTAACTAACCTAGTCATTTTGCGCAATTTCCGTAAACGCAACATTCGGCACTAATATTTCTTTATACATTTTCGATTTACAAGGAGGTTATATCTTTTCCAAGCGCCAGCTCAGCGTATTTGCCGTCTAATAGAGATTCGTTGCAGAAACCTATAAGGGATAGGTCCGTATCGGCGCAGAAATTCAACCTGTGCTTCCGCCTTTAAATAAGGGGGGTATAGACAAAAAATCGCAAAGCGTCCAGAGCGTAACCCTAACACTAGTTTCGTGAACAAGTAAATGCTTGAACGTTATCCTTTTCGCGCTTTCTCCAGTTGACAAAGCATTTCAAAAATCACTTTAGCAGCGGCAACTGCAGAAATCCCCTCATCATAAACAGGAGCAACCTCCACAACATCTAACCCAATCACGTGCGTGTCGCATAAAGCGCATAAAACATCAAGCAGCGTATGAGTTTCTATTCCGTCTGGCTCTGGATTCTGCACTGCAGGAGCAAAAGCAGGGTCAAGAACATCCATGTCCACCGTCAAATAAACCCGTTCATACGGAGCAAGTTCGTCTTTCAGCCTCCGAATGATTTGCGCTACTCCTTCCTTTCGTATCTGCTGCGACGTGAAAAAGTCTATTTCAGCCTGTTCCGCGTAAGCCAACTCCTCCTTGCTCACAGCTCGCGTTCCCACTTCAATTATTTTTGCGGGCTTCACCTCTTCGTTTATCACCCGCATGAACGTGGTGTGCGAAAGCGTTAACCCCTGATACTCCTTGCGCACATCAAGATGGGCATCAAAGCTGACTACAGCGGTTTCCTTGGCTTTCGTGCCTAACCCTTTCAAAACGCCCAACGTTATTGTGTGTTCTCCGCCAATCACCACAGGCACTTTCTTAACGGCTAGAAGGTCTTCAACCACAAGCTTCAACGTGTCAACTGTTTTCTTAGGGCTTGTGGACACATGCAAGTCACCCAAGTCATGTATCGGCAAGTCTTCAACGTCCATTCCACTGCGGAAACTGTATGTTTCTATGTTCTGAGCAGCTTGCCTAACCGCGTTGGGTCCAAATCTTGCTCCAGTCCTGTACGTGCTTGTAACGTCGAATGGAACGCCTAAAACCACGTACTTCGCCTTTCTCAATGGTTTTTGAATACCGCCGAAAACGTTTGATTGTGAAACGTAAAGTTCCCAGTTACTCATTTTGCTCAGTTCCTTTTGTTAAACTGGTTATCGCTGGGTTACTCTAAACTTTTTCGCTTTTTCCATTCATGCCTAGCTCACCATCAAATTTATTTTCGCGCCTGATGAGAAAAATTGAAAAGTTAAAACTAAGCTAAATATTAGTGAAATTGGGGTCACGCACTTGAAAAACTACAAGACTTTAGAGTTTTGGCTAACCCTGATACTTCTGTTGGCAACCGTCATCGCATCAATTGCAGCTTATGTTTTCTGGTACAGACTAACCTTTTTTGTCGGCTCCTACCTTTTCGTACATTGGCTTAGTCTAATAGGAACAGCCTTCATAGCAGTTGCAACCCCAATCCATTACATCCTAAAACGAAAAAGACCCCAAAACTTCAAGAAAATGCTTAAAATTCACACAGTAGGAAACCTTTCTGCTTTTCTGCTAATTTCCATACACTTCGCCCAGAACGCTGGCAGACTTGCAGTAGCACTTCAAAGATTAGAAATAGGATTAACTCTGTACGTGGTTTTGTTACTGATTGTGGCAACTGGAATCGTGGAAAGGTATCGAACCAACGTAAAGCCACTGAGCTACATTAAAGGCATTCATAAATACACGGTAATAATACTATCTCTAGTAATACTGATTCATCTCTTAGAAGGCTTCAACCTCCTCTGACACACTCAACTGCGACATTGAAGTGGAGAAAGTGGAAAAGGCGAAACAACACAAACGACTGCTCATAACCGCGAGCACCCTAATAATTTTGGCTTTAATTGTAACGGCCGTTTACTGGCAAACCCTGCAAGAAAATCCTCATTCATAATTAGAGAAAGGAACATTAAATTTATTAATTCAGCCCTAATGCATAAGGTTGTAAAGGCGATCAAAATGTCATTCGCATCTAAACTCAAAACCGTCGGTGCACAAACATTAGCACCAGCTGCTTTTTACGGCGCAGTCGGAATCATATTTCTAGTGCTGCTGCCCTTAGCAGATTTTCCACCTCACATCGGCTTGATTGGAATTCTTAGCCTTGTAACCGCCTACAGCATTCTCAAAAAAAGAGCTTGGGCATTATGGCTAGTTGGCATCTTGTTCGCCGTTGCCACAACACTTTCCCTCTACACGCTTTACGTGATCGCGTTCACCAATTGGATAGTAAGCGCAAGCATGATCGTTTACGCTGTTCTAACCTGGATTATCACACTTTACATGATATTAAAAAGAAAACCGCAGTAAGCTTCACACTGTACCTTTCAGAAGGACAACATCAACTTCTTCATCCGCATCAATGAACTGCTGATTCTCCGGAATCTCAACAAACCCATCAGCCTTAGCAAGCGTCGTTATAGCTCCTGAAGCCCCGGTTTCAACAGGCTCAGCCACAAGCGCATTTGACTTTCCGCGTTTCAGCTTAACCATGACAAACGTTCGCCTGCCTTTAGCTTGAAACATCCTTTTTCCCGCCAAAGCTTTCACCGTCTTGGCTTCCGTTGCGGTTCTGCCAGACATAAGTTGAATGACAGGACGAGCAAGCAAATGAAAAATCAGCAAGGCAGAAGTCGGATGTCCAGGAAGCGCAAAAACCGGCTTCCGCTCAACAAGCGCCACTGTGGTGGGTTTTCCAGGCTTAACCGCGATTCCGCTGACAAACACGCCTGGTTCGCCGAGAGAATCCACAATTTGCGGCGTTAGGTCGTGTGGACCTACGGAAACTCCGCCAGAAGTCAGTATCATATCTGCTGACGCCAACGCACGGTCCAAAGCCTTCCGCAGCGCAACTTTATCGTCTGGAACCACACCCAAGTACAGTGGTTTTCCGCCGCTTTCACGAACTGCAGTGTTTAGGCTGTAAGCGTTTATGTCGTATATTTTTCCGTCAGGCAGCTCTTTTCCAGGTTCCGTGACTTCTCCACCTGTGGAAAGCACCGCGACCACGGGAACCTTGAAAACTTTAATCTTGGTTAAGCCTAAAGCGGCTAACACGCCTATCTGTGATGCACCCAAAACTTGACCGGTTTTGAGTACCGTTTCACCTTTTTTTATGTCCGAACCCTTCTTCATCACATTTCCCTCTTTCGTTATGGCTCTGTAAACGCGCAGTTCCTTAGCTTCAATATTGGTGTCTTCAACCATGACAACAGCGTCAGCGCCTTCTGGAATAGGAGCACCTGTGACGATTTCCGCGGCTTCACCTTTCATGATGCGGATTTTCGGCAGTTCCCCGATGTTCACCACGCCACGCACCTTAAGCGTAACGGGCTGGTTTTCTTCCGCGCCAAAAGTGTCCTTAGCTTTCACTGCGAAGCCATCAACGGTTGACCTGTTGAAAGGCGGAATGTCTAAGGCAGAAACCACGTTTTCTTTGAGAACGCGGTTGTAAGCATCCAGCAGGGAGACTTCTTCTTCAACAAACGTTTCAGGCTTCAGCCGTTCATCGACGACCTTTTTGGCTTCGTCAAATGTCATTAACCGTCTAAACATCTTGTTCACGCTTCCTCCACGTTTCCAAACAAGTGAACCGTCACAGCTTCGCCTTCTGTCACGCCTTCGCGGTTCTCGGGAACTATCACGAAACCGTTGCCTCGTGTCATGGTGGAGATTGCTCCTGAACCTCTTGCGCTGACGGGTTCCGCGGAGAATGCGCCATTTTTCTGGGTTACTCTTACGCGGACAAAGGTTTTTCTTCCGAGCGCTGTGGCTACTTTCCGTGTCATAACCGCCTTAACCCTTGGTCGCGGTTCCGTTTTTTTCATTCCAAGCATCTTGCAGATTAATGGTCTCGCGAATACTTCGAAGCCTATTACTGCGGCTACGGGGTTGCCTGAAAGAATCATCACTGGCTTCTTGTCCAGCACGGCTAAAGCGGTTGGCATCGCTGGTCTCAGTGCCATGCCGTGTGCGGTTACGCCTGGTTTCCCAGAATTGTTGACTGCGTCGGGAACCAAGTCGAGTCCGCCAACGCTGGTTCCGCCAGAAGTGATTACCGCGTTGCAGTTTTGCAGTCCTGTTTTGAGCTTTTCAGTTATCTCGGCCAAATCGTCTTCGGCTATGCCCATGTCCACTGGTTCTGCGCCGAGTTCGCGGCACATGGCTGAGAGCATGATGCGGTTTGAGTCGAAAATCTGGTTTGCGGCTGGTGTGGTTCCTGTTTCGGCGAGTTCGTTTCCGGTGGCTAATATGGCGATTCGGGGTTTTTCGATGACTTTGGCTTTGCTGTTGCCCATGGCGGCGAGCAGCGCTAAATGGTAAGGCGTCAAGCGAGTGCCTGCTTTCAGGATGGTTTCGCCTTTTTTGACGTCTTCGCCTTTCTTGGATACGTTTCCGCCACGTGCAAGCTGGATTGAGACTTCCAGTTTGCCGTCGCGTTTTTTCGTGTTCTCTATCATCACCACTGCGTTTGCGGCTTTGGGAAGGGGGTTTCCGGTCCAGATTTGCCGTGCTTGTTTTGCGGTGACTTCGGTTTCTGTTAGTTGGAGTGTGATGGGTTTGAATTGGGTTGCGCCTGTGGTGTCTTCAGCCCTTAGTGCGTATCCGTCAACGGCTGATTTGTCAAACCGTGGTAGGTCTTCTTTTGCAGTTATGTCTGTTGCCAGAATGCGGTTTAAAGCCTCATCAAGAGGCACTGCGACTTCGTTGCGCTTCTTGACTTGCAAAACGTCGAGCCACGTTTGCAGCGCTTCGTCTACGCGTGTCAGTTTTTGAAAACCTTTCAACCTTGCCAACGTGAATCCTCAACTAAGGGATTGCGACTTACAGTAAAAAACATATCGCGGAAAGCTGGGATTGACGCAGAACTATCGTGAGAGGGTTGAGAAAGCAAATTGATAACTTTTAGTTGCGGGATGTGTTTTTGCTGACTGTTATGCGTTTTTTTGTCTATGTCTCTTCTTTGATTGGGTTTGTGTTTGTTGGCGGTTTTGTTTCTGTTTTTTCTTTTAAGTAGAAGTGAGAAGTTGCTAAGCACAACTACTTCCCGTGGGTTTGCTGGATGGCTGGTTTTTGTGGGCTGCGCCTGTTTTGGGCTGCAGGCTGGTTGTGCAACCTGCTTCGGCTTTGTCGAGTAGGCACGTGATTCTGGCAGAGAAGCAGCGATAGTTTCCGCGCCTTTGGAATAGCTGCGATTTTTCGCCTATACCCCCCTTATTTATAGAGTAAACCTGTGCTTGTACTAGCGCTGGATAGCTGCTCGGAACAGCCTGTATCTCTTTGTATGAAGAAACTATTGGAAAACAGTGGCGTGAGAAAATGTTAGAAATACCATTCAAAAGGTTTATTTTTAAGCGTGTTGGTATCATTTAAAATTGCAAGCGGATTATCCGTGTCCGCTGGGATGTGGCCCAAACTGGGCTGAACCGCAAACATAAACTGAGAGGTGAAAAAAGAAAGATGGCATACAAGTACATCTCCGAAGCATGGTCTAAACCAGAGAAGTCGTATGTGGAAGAGCTTATGCAGCAGAGACTAATCCAATGGCGAAAGCAGCACACAGTAACCCGCATTGAACGTCCAACAAGGCTTGACCGCGCAAGGAAACTAGGCTACAAAGCCAAACAAGGCTTCGTCGTAGCCCGCACAAGCGTCCGAAGAGGCGGATTAAGAAAACCACGCCCCCGATCAGGACGCAGACCCAAACGCATGGGAGTCGCCAAGTTCAAACCCGCCAAAAGCCTAAGGCTAATCGCTGAAGAACGCACAGCCAAAAAATTTCCCAACCTAGAAGTCCTAAACAGCTACTGGGTTGGCGAAGATGGACGCCACAAATGGTTCGAAGTGATTCTCGTAGACCCAAACCATCCTGTGATAAAATCTGACAAAGACGTAAACTGGATAACCCAGAAGCAGCATCACAAACGCGTTTTCAGAAGCCTAACAAGCGCAGGTAAAAAAGTGCGAAGCTTACGCGGGAAAGGCAGAGGCGCAGAAAAAGTGAGACCCAGCAAACGCCGAGGCGCCAAAGGAGCCAAGTAAAATGCATCACATAAAACCCAAGATCCTTAAGCCAGACGGCAAACAGCGCAGCGGCAGAGGCTTCAGCATCGAGGAACTTAAGAAAGCAGGCTTAAACAGGGCAGAAGCAAAAAAGCTGGAGATACCTGTTGATGAGCGAAGAAAAACAGCTCACGACCAAAACGTCGAAGTTATAAAAGCGTACGCAGAAAAAGAAAAGGCTAAGACTAAACTCAAACCAAAACCGAAGCCGCAACCGCAACCCAAGAAAAAAGCTAAAAAGTGAGACCGCCTTAACAAAACGCGGTGCCTTCGTGTCTTCTAAACCGCCTATAGGATACATTGATGTACGAGTTTTTGCACACGCCACTGAAGACCCTGAAAAAGTCTTAACCGCAGTGCGCAACCTACTGCCAGAAGAACTAAGCGCAAGCGTGATCTTCCAAAAAACCAGCTTAACAGGGCACCATGGAAACCCCATAATACTTTTCAAAGCAAAACTCACAGACAAGCAGGCACTGCCCGCTGCTCTCAAGAAAATCGGGGCTGGCTTAACCACGCTGGATAAGGAAGCGTTAGAGGCAAACATGAAGCTGCATTTGGAAAAGCGTAACCTCTACCTCAGGTTTGACAAGCAATCTGCCTACCAGAACGAGGTAAGGTTTTCGCAGAACGATCCCGTACACTTCAAGATTCACTTTAAAAACAAAAGCGCTACAGAAATAGCGGAGATATGTAGAAACGCAGGGTTACTGCCATGAAAAAAGCTTTTGCGGATTTGCACCTGCGCCTGAACATGAAAGACCGTTCCGCGACTTTGCGGATGATAAACAAGGCTGCAAACCTAGGCTACCGCTTAATCGCCATGCCCCTTGCGCCTGAAACGCGCATGGAGGAAGTCACGAAGCTGCGTGGAACCTGCAACGAGTCTGGAATAGATTTTGTCACGCGAGTAGACCTGCGACCGCGAACCCCGAATGATCTGATGTACCAGCTTAGGCGGTTGAGGCGAAAATTCGAGGTGGTCTGCGTCAGTTGTGAGAACAAGGCGGTTGCCCGACAGGCAGCCAAGGACCGTCGCGTTGACCTCTTAGCTTTTCCTTTGCTGGATTTCCGCCGCAGATTCTTCGACAGGGCAGAAGCTGAGCTAGCCAGTAACAGCTTGGCAGCTTTGGAAATTGATGTGAAGCCGCTGCTTGTTTTGGAGGGACCTGCGAGAATCAGGTTGCTTTCAAACCTGCGCAGAGAAGCCACGATCGCCGAGAAATTTCATGTGCCTATTGTCGTTTCAAGCGGTGTCTCGGCAGAGAGGCTTCTGAGGAAGCCGCGGGAAATGGCTGCTTTGGCGTTTCTTTTCGGTTTGGATGAGGATTTCGCGTTGAAGGCGGTTTCGCAGAGCGCCAACGCGATTGTCAAGCGTAACAGGGAGAAGCTCGGTTCCAAGTTTGTGGCACCTGGAATACGCGTAGTCAAAGAAGGGAAGGACTGTTGAAAAGAGTTAAACGGCGTTACTTAGCGTTACAAATTGATTCTGATGAGGTGCCCAGCAGAAGAGAGTTTATGGACGCTGTTTGGGGCGCTGTTGTGAAGCTGCACGGCGAGTACGGAGCAAGCCTCACAAGCTTATCGCTGATCGATTATGACGAGGAAGAGAAGATGGCGGTTGTTCGCACTTCTCTCGCAGCCGTGAATCTGGTTAGGGCTTCGCTGGCTTCGATTACGTCTATGGCAGGCAAGGAAACGGCGGTTCATGTTTTGGCGGTTTCAGGCACGATTAAAGCATTGCGCGAGAAGTTGAAACAATAACGCATCAGAGTTCACAGGTATGCTCCTTTTTTACCACAAGTAAAGGCAATCGTAATTGCCCCACAAACGATCTTGAATTCTCATAAAGCTTAAAAGCCAAAAATATTAACGTAGCTCTGGTTTGAAATGAAGAAAAACCTCGCTCTTATCTTTTCTACTGCTCTTGTTTCTATGATGGTTTTCTCTGTTTTTGCCCAAGTTTCTGTTGGTTTGAAAGCGGGATACTGGGTTGAATACGCAATCACGTACACAGGAAATCCTCCTCCAGATAGTTCTCCTGAAAGAATTAGAGTCGATATTCAAAGTGTTCAAGGAAACACTGTAACTATGGAAATAGAAAGAGTGGTGCTTAATGGACAAGAGGATTCACAAAATCCCACTTTCGACTTTGAAAATGGTGCCCCTTACCTTCTTGCAGTTCCTGCTAACCTAAATACTGATGACGTCTTCTATAACAAAGATGTCGGGTATGTGACAATTGACGGCATTGAAGATTACAATTTGAAAGGAGAAACAAGAGCTGTCGTCTACGCTGACCTCACCCAACTAATTTTCCGCTGGGACCAAGATACTGGAATATTGGTTCAAGTTGATGAAGAAAAAGACACTTTCACGGAGAAATGGATAGTTGACGAAATAAATCTTGAGGCGAATCAAACTTCAGAATTGAACCCACTGATTATATACGGTATAATAATCGCCGTCGTTGCAGTCTTGGCTATCGGGGGATATTTCTTGCTAAGAAAAAAGCGTGTTAAACCCCAGTGAAGAGCGCTTATAAGTAACCTTAATAGCTTGCCTTGTGTATATCAACCAGAACGGTGAAAAAAACATGGAAGGTTACGGTTCACAACCACAAGCGCAACAAGGCGGATTAGCCTGGATTCCTGGCGCCACGACAATCGGCGTTGTCTGCGCAGATGGAGTTATATTGGCTTCTGAAAAACGAGTGACTTACGGCAACTTTGTCATGAGCAAAGGCGGCAAAAAAGTTTTCAAAATCACCGACCGAATAGGCGTGGCTTGCGCAGGTCTCGTAGGTGACATGCAAATTCTTACTAGGGAAGTGGAGGCGCAAGCCAACTTGTACAGCATGGAAGTTGGAAGACCAATCTCGGTGAGAGCTGCATCTAAGCTTATGGCAAACATTCTCTTCAACCGCCGATACGCGCCGTTAATCACCCAGACCATTGTAGGCGGCTTAGACGATGAAGGACCATCACTCTACGTCTTGGACGTTTTGGGGTCGCTGATACCAGACAAGTATGCTGCAGTTGGTTCTGGAACAGAAATAGCTGTGGGGGTTCTGGAGGACGCGTACAAGGAAGGAATGAGTTTGGAAGAAACAAAAGCGTTGGTTACCAGAGCCATAAAATCAGCCATAAGCAGAGACGCGATGAGCGGTGACGGCATAGACTTCCTGATAATAACAAAAGATGGCGTTGCTGAAGAGTCAACAAAATTTTAGTTTCTCGCAATTGAAGCCACATACGGTGGCTGTGCAAACAGGGGCGGAATAGCTTGCCGTTCGAATTAAGTCTGGAAGAAGGGAAATTCCTAGTAAATCTTGCGCGAAGCGCGGTAAAAACATACTTGGAAACAGGCAAATCCGTTAAAGCGCCAGAAAGCACCCCTGAAAAGCTGTTTGAACGCTGCGGAGTTTTCGTAACAATAAACAGCCTGAAAAACGGGGAGAAAAAACTTCGAGGCTGCATAGGCTATCCTTATCCAACAAGCCCGCTGGTTGAGGCAGTGGTTGATTCCGCGGTGAGCGCTGCAACTCGAGACCCAAGGTTTTATCCTCTTTCTTTAAGCGAGCTTGACAAAGTAGTTTTCGAGGTAAGCGTGCTAACTCCACCCGAAGAGGTAAAAGTTGAAAATCCCAAGGAGTACTTGGCTAAAATTAAAGTGGGCGAAGACGGGTTAATCGTTGAAAGAGGCGTTTACAAGGGGCTGCTTTTGCCTCAGGTGCCTGTTGAATGGGGTTGGTGCGAGGAAGAGTTTCTCTGTCAATGCTGCGTCAAAGCAGGGCTTACGCCGGATAGTTGGCTGACGAAGGGCTCTAAAATATACAAGTTCCATGCCATCATTTTTGAGGAGGAAACGCCGCAGGGCGAAGTTAAGCGTCTGCAACTCGACGAGAAGTAGTTCACAGGGCGTTTTCGATGATTTCCACTGCGCGGTCTAAACCCTTGAACTTGTTGGAAAACGTGTTCAGCGTCTTGATGTTTCGTCTAAAGAGGTTGATTTCTTCTTCGATTTTCTGGATGGCATCTTTAAGTTCCGGCTTGTTTTTTACAGTTATTGAGCAGTTTAGGTTTTGAAGTTTCGCGGCGTTTCCCATCTGCTCTGGCTGTGTTGGGATGCAGATGCTGGGCTTCGCGTACTTCACGGTTTCGAAACAGCTCATGTGTCCACCGCTGAAAACGATTAGCTTGGCGTTTTTCATGCTTTCCTGCCGTTTTTGAGCGGAAAGCCATGTGTGTATTTCGCAGTTGCCTTTTTTCTTGGTGATGTTTTTGCCGGGTATTCCTAGACTGATGATACTTTTCGTTTCGAGTTCTTCGAGTACTGGCAATATGGTTTGGGTTAATTTGGCTCGTGTGCCATAAGGTCCGCTTATCGGCGCGAAAACGTGTTCCGCTGAGCCTTGTATGTACGTGGTGTCGAGGAAGCTGCCAACAAACTCTGTTTTCTCTTTTATGCCTATGCTATTCAGGCTGCCCAAGTTGTATTCGGTAACTGTGTATGGCGGCGGATTGTCAGGTATGATTATTTTCAGGCATGTTTTCACGTAGCGTTCGACGAAGCGTTCGCCAGGGTTAAGCAACGCGGAAAACCCGTAGCTTGGCCGTATAAGGTTCGCTATGTAAACCGCTGGGAAATGCCACCTTGATGCCATGCGAAGCGCGTGCAAATCGCCGTCTGCGACGACTAGGTCTGGCTTGATTTTCTTGATGTGCCTTCTGAGGTCGTAGTAGCGGTTCACGGTTTCCATGGCGGTTGAGCTTTTTGTTTCGAATTTGTCTTTTTCGGGGTTGAAAACTGGGAGCGGAAACAGGATGTTGATGAGTGATGCTGAAGCGACTATGCCGCTTGCGTTTTCGTACCAAGCCACAGGCGTGCACGGGTAAACGTTCCTGAACTCTTTCCGCAAAAGCTCGTATGCTTTGCCGCCTGAAAAGAAATGCAGCTCATGCCCTTTTTCCTGCAGCTTTCTGCCTAGCGGTATGATTCGGGAAACATGTCCCAAGCCGAGTTCGGAGCAGCACAGCATCAGTCGCATAATATCCACAGTAAGCACGTAGATTTATTTTAGTTCTCCTCATTCCGAGCGTGTTCTCTGTTGCTTGGTGCAGTCTATACCCCCCTTATATATACTGAACTGCATGGAATTTTGCAGAAAGCTATTGGGCGGTTTCGGCGCCAATACGAGGCCTACCCCCTCTATAGGTTTCTGCATAGTATTTCTATTAGGCTCCAAATAGGCTGGTTTCGGTTTAGTCAAGAAATGTTGACTTGGCTTAGTCAGTAAACCTTGACAGGAACACTTAAGTCCGAGAGAAAACTAGATTCCACTGGGAAATCAGCACAGGGGTACTGATGATGCTCTTCAAGAAAACAAGTGGCAAGAGAAGAACCCGAACGAGTGCTCTGCTCCTGATGCTGCTTGTCTCAGTGCTGGCTACTTCTCAAGTAGTTAAGTTGGGACCGGCAAATTCCCTTTGGCTTCTCTTTTTCCCTAGAGCAGTCGTCGAAACTCCACCCACGATAACCTTTCAATCACCCACAAATCGAACATATGATTCCAATCATGTTTGGCTGAACTTTACAATCGTTAAGCCTGAATCGTGGTTTGGTGTAGCTATCAACATTTACCCAAGTAATTGCGTTTACGTGAACATAACCTCTCTGAGTTACACGATTGACGGCAACGTTAGCGAAAGTATCCAATTCCGTGACTTTAACGCATCGCTTGTTGAGGAATATCCTGATCGAAGCTTGAATTTTTCAACTAAACTGAAATTGCCTGATGGACCGCACAATCTAACCGTGAACTTGCAATGCGACAGCTACTACGTGGAGACCTTCGACCGCCCTTATCTTTCCAACACCCAGATGAACTTCACCTCAGATGTTGTTTACTTCAACGTTGCAGCGTCTACCGCGTCCGCCCCCACAATGTTAGTTATGGTTTCAACGGCATCGATAGCCGCTATCGGCATAGGCGTGCTATTCTACTTCAAGAAACGCAAACGCTAACGGCGAAAATAGTTGAATCTGTTCCTCTTGTCTTGCTTTAGACCTGCTGTTGCGTTCTTTACGAGTTTAACTAAGGTAATTGAACGCCTGAAAGAATAGACAATTCGGGGTAAAGGTAACGAGGCAATCAGGGTGGGCTCCGATAGCGGAACAAACTAAACTGGAACGGGACCACGGTTGACGGCAATTGAAACTCCTCGCCAGCAAGAGAAGCCGCCCGCCACACTCGCCTCTCCACCCTGTTTTCACTGCGCTGCATGCGGCAACCTGCACAACCAGAACACAAACCAAAACAAACCCAAACCACAAAAACCAACCGCCCACGCAACCTCCAAGAAGTAGTTGTGCTTAGCAACTTCTCACTTCTACTAACAGAAAAAAGGTGCGGTCGACAGGATTTGACGCGTAATCGCAAGCTTGGAAGGCTTGCCCTCTATCGAGTGGATGTCTACGGCCCCTTGTATACACTGAACCGCATAGAATCCTGCGAGAAGCGGCGTGAACAAGTCACTTTTCAAGTGCTTTCTTAATCTCGCCAAGAGCCTCCGAAAAGTCTGCTGGCTGGTCGGGTTTCATTCCCCTTTTTGTAACGCCTAGAAGGGTCATGTAGCCTTTGCCATCCAGCTCCTTCTTCAAGGCTTTCAAAGTCCGCTTATTTCCAAATATGCGGTGAGTACAAAACAAAATGACTTTTTTGCCGTCGGCATTTGGCAAACTTTGAACGAACGCTCGGGCTTCCTTGGCGGGGCTGGCGCCTTCGACGGGCGTGCCTATGAACAGCAAGTCGTATTTCTCTACAATGGACGGTTCAGAGGAGGCTATATCAAATATGGGTGCTTTCACTAACTCAGCTATGGCTTCTGCCATGCGCTTGCTGTTTCCTGTTCTTGAGAAGTACAACACACAGGGCTGCATAATCGGCTAGTGCAATCGGTCGCTTTATAAAATATTCTATATAGCTTTTCGGAAATAAGCACACAAAATTTATAAAAACAACGGTTGTACCCCCATTACAAGGTGGTAAAAATTGAAGTTTTGGCCACAGAAAAGATGGAAACAAATCATTTTTATTATTATAATCATCTTAATCGCGGTGTTTGTTGCGTTTGCCACATTCGCGGGTTTGTTGCTATCTGGAGCTATTAGTAGGGAGGTTGTCAGCGAAATTGACGTAAAAAACGCGGATGGCAGCAAAACAGCGTTAATAGTGTATCAGCCTGGCTTCAGCATCTTTCCAAAAGGTGTTTCCTACGCTTTTGCAGACGGACTTGCCTCGAATGGATGGCGCGTGGAAATCACTACTGCCAGTTCTGAAGCGCCTTCTGACCTTTCGAAGTACAGTTTGCTTACGCTTTCGTATCCAGTGTACGGCGGAACGGTTGGAACTGCTATCGTGAGGTACGTTGACAGAATTAGAGATTTAGCTGGCGTTAACACGGTGATTATTGCCTGTGGCGGCGGAGATTCTGGCGAAAGCATGATTCCTTTGAAACAACAGGTGGAAGCTGCAAACGGCACATTCTACGATTCGTTAGCCTTGTCTAATGGAAACAGCACAGCGCTGGAAAGTGCCCAGCAAGCAGGAAGCAGCATCACGCCTTAAAAGGAGGAAAACCGCCATCGACAGCCGCGTTCCCTCTGCAATCACTGCCTTGCGCCTCGGCTTCGTTCCCCTTCTCGCATTTCTAGTCGGCAATAAAATGCTTTTTTACGGTGCTGCATTGTTTCTTTTCCTGCTTTTCACAGACTTTTTGGACGGCTACTTGGCGCGAAAACTCGGCGTTTCCTCGAAGTTCGGAAACTACTTTGACGTAATCGCGGACTTCACTCTCGTTTTCTCCCTCTTCATTGCTTTCGGTTCTGAAGGCTTTTATGCTGACTGGATTCTGATTTTAGTGGCTGCAGTTTTCGCTGGGTTCATGTTGACAAGCCGCTCCTCAAGTAGAGTCTATGACCCTGTGGGAAAATACTACGGCAGTCTGCTCTACGGGGCAATAGGTTTAAGGTTCCTTTTTTCAGGACCACTCTTCTGCAGCGTGGTTACGGTAGGTGTTGCAGCGTTTTCTGCGGTGTCCATTTTAAGTCGGGCAACATTCCTTTTGAAAAGGCAAATGTCGAATTGAATCTCTCTTCATATTAACGCTGCCTCAGCCTTTCCGACAGCGTAGCTTCAGGATGGTGCTACCAGTCATTATAAGACACGATGTCGCCGCAAATCGCGTTTTCAGGACACCAACCGTAGCATGCGTAGCAGTTTTCGCAGTGATGCAGCCACACAGGCTTTCCATCAACCATCTCAATGTTGTTTACAGGGCAGACTCTGGCGCAAGTTCCGCAGCCAGTGCAGTTCTCGTTGGTTCGGAAGCTTTCGCTTCATCGGAGGAAGGGTGGATTGCGCTGTCTTCTTTGGAAAAGACGCCGCGTTTCTTAACTGGGTCAAAGACCTGTTCCTCTACTACTGGAACAAAGGAAAGCGCTACTAGCGAGCCTCCATTTGACTAAAACTTGTGAATCCACGGAACCAACTGCTTTACGCTCTCGAATTTCTCGGAAAGCGGAAGCTGCAAATAAGCACCATGCGAATTAAAGTACGGAGCGCCCTTTCTGGAAAACAGAGTCAACACTTTGCCGTCATGATTAAACTTGAAGCCTTCCTCGCACGGCTCATGCCCGCGTATCAAAATTTTAACGCCCAGTTTCCCCAGAACCTTTTCTGTGACGCTCTTGCCGAAAAGTTTTCCCGCGCCCCTCGGCGAATACAGAACTTCTTTAACCGTTTCGTTGGGGTCGCTCCACAGCAAGTCTTCCAGAAACTCCTGTTTAGGATGTGTCAGGTTGGCGTGTGCCACGTCTTCGATGCTGTTGATGTTCGGTGACAAGCCTCCGTGAACCATCAGGTAATGCTCCTCCACAAGCACCGCGTTATAGAGATAAGCGAACAACTCGCGAACCTTAGAATACACAGTCCGCCCCTGCTCTTTGAATCTGAACTGGAATTGCATGGGCAAGTCATGAGGAGAAGCCATCAAGTCCTCAGGACCTTCGTGGTTCCCACGCAAAAGAACAACTTGCTGTGGAAAACCGAGCTTAAGCTTCAGAATCATGTAGTAGACTTCAGTTGAACGCGCGCCGCGGTCGCCGTAATCGCCCAGAAAAATCAATGTTGCGTCCTTGCGCTTAGTCATCTTCTGTACAAAATCGCTGCTTTTTAGGATGCTGACGAGGCTTTCTATGTCTCCGTGCAAATCGCCAATCACTAAAGCCTCGCCTGAAGGTTCAAGTTTGACCAACCGTTCCGAAACGGTGAGGTGCCCAATTTTCCCGCTTTCCCCACGCAGCAAGCCACTGGTTTTTTCCGCAATTTCAATGAAATCGTCGCTCTGAGCAGCCATTGATTCTTTAACGAGTGAGGAAAGATTCATGGGACGAAGGACACCGCAACCTAAAGGATTTGGACCTTTTGACCTAAAGAGCTGTCCACGTTCTTTTCGATTGTTCTTTTGTGACTGCTGATTTTGCTAACTATGTCGTCGTATGCGCGCTCTTTGACAGCCTCATGAGCTTCAACTCTTGCTAACCTTACTTTAAGTCGCTTAGTTTGCTCTTGAAACATGGAGAGACCGCGTTTAGTCTCCTCCATTTTTGCCGAATTCAGAATTTGCCTCTCTCGCGTGGCTACCTCGGCGCATCGCCTATAGATTTTCGTCAACGAATCACGTTCAAGTATCCCATTTACGTCCTGCTCGGCTTTACGTTTTTTGTCCGACTTCAGTTTAAGTTTGCCTTCATTCATCAAACGTTCCATTTTCTGTAAAATCTGTTTTAGTAAGGGGTAACCTGCTTCTTCAGTTGCCAATGCCTTGAAGGGTCGTTGCAGATATTGGTCCAGCTTGTCGCGTTCATCTGGTGTCAAGCCTGCACCTCCTCTATACAGAGCTAAAGCCTGCATTTTTTTGAAGGGTTTCTGCAGATGCCGCAACGAGTGTTTTAGTTCTCTGTTTAATTTTTCTATTTCTGCCTCTACCAGAAAAAGCTGGTCGACGGGTCCATCGCCTTTCAACTCAGCGGTTTTTTGTTCCAGTTCCGCTATCTCTTTCTCGATGGGAACACGCTCGTTCTTTATGCTTGTCTTTTCCGCTTCGACATCTGACAATTGCGCTTCTAGAGTGTGCAGCTCGTTTATGAGCTGAAGCGTTTCCTCCAAAGTTTTTGTTTTAATGTACTCTTTTGTCAGGAAATCGTTGAGAGCCTCAAGCGATGCCTTGGCTTTTTCGTGAATAGCTAAAAATTTCCTTCTATCCATGATGAAGAAGGGCGAGATGCGGGGGAACCAGTTTTTGATGTCTATGTCGGTGACCATGAACACTTTTTGGGTTTCCTGCGCGAACTTGCTCAGGCTGTCATAAGAGACTTGGTCGGGGATGGTAACTTTTTTGATTCTTTCACAAAACAGGCGAGCCAGCTTGTTCATAGCGCGGGCGCGGTTGTAAACGCGTTTGTTTCTTTTTTCGATTTCTTTTGCGCTGTTGTCCAGAAGCATCTTGCCAACGTCAGCGACTTCTTGAATTGAATTTCGCATGTCGTCTCGGAGTTTCTTTGCTTGCTCATGTACTGGAGTGAGAATTGTGCTGGTTTCTTTTTCGAGCCAGCTTTTTATGTCATTGGAAGAAAACTGGGTGGTTTCGGACAACACTGTTCACTCCGAGGATATTATTGGTGAGGCGTTATTTATCAATTTTAGCCAGAGTTCCGCCAGAATTCCAGATATACCCAAAAGTGAGTAGTTACGCTTAAATAATTACCGCGTTAATAGGAATCGAATTGAGACGATAAACATGGACACCAAACGACTCACATTCGCCCTAATGATGGGTGCACTCGGAAGCGCCCTCTTCGCAATCTCCTATTATGCGGGACCAATCGCGCCAGGAATAGCACTTGACTTCTCGATACTCGCCGTCTTCATAGCAGGCTTCTACGCGGGACCAACCACCGGCTTCTTTGCAGGAATAATAGCTGGGATCCTACCGGGAATAATGTTCGGCCCGTTAGGCATGGGCGGAGTAGCAGGACTGGTCGGTTTGCCATTCGGAAAGGGACTCTCAGGCTTAACCTCAGGACTCGTAGGCAAAGGACTGAAACTTAAGGAAAAAAATCGCTCATCACTTCTGGGAATCCCAGCAACATACTTATCATACATACCTGAAGCGATATTCACTCTTGGCTACTTCATCTTCCTAATGGGCAACATCACAAGTGGAAGCGAAGTATTCTTCACCGCCATACTGCCAAAATCACTCGTTGAAATAACCATAATAAGCATAATAATAGCGGCGCTCATGGGAAATACTGGCTTTAACACCTTCATCAAAGCCCACTTCACAAAAACAAAACCCAAAGAAATCTAACTCGCACCCACACTTTTTCTTACAAACTAAAAAAGAACAAAAGAGAGACTTAAAAGTCCAGAGACTCCTCACTCGAAAAGGCACGAGCCAACAAAAGGTGCTAAAATCGCCGCTGCCTCCACAATCATTGGAATTATTCTACGAGTAGCGGTAATGACATTGGTAAGCTTCATTATAATTCCTATAGATCATCCAATAGGTCTTGGATTGGAAGCAATGGCAGTACTTGGCATCCTTTCATTAACAGCCTATTTAACGGTACTGTAGTCCTATTCACGATCCCCATTGGGGAATTTATAGAAGTTGTCAAATCACGGCTGAAACTAGAAAACTGAAGCAAAAAAGACTACCAAACTCAACTCTATCCTTTTAGTGCAGAAAGAACTAGACGCCGGCGATTAGTTCCGATCACCAAAAATAGAAAACACGAGGGAAAAACTTATTCTATTCCAGCAAAGTGTTATTTGTCTGCTATTCATAAAATGGGGTTGGGTGAATCATGTCAAAGATAAGCTTGAACGATTCAGCTTTAAACTTAGTGAAAATGTTTTGCAGAGAAGCTGAAAGGTATGCTGTTTCAGTTGAAAAAACAGAGTCAGACGCGACACTAATAGATGCAGGTATAGACTCAGCAGGTGGCTTCCTCGCAGGAGAAATGATCACCGAAATATGCTTAGGTGGATATGGTAAAGCCAAGATTCTTCCAATTCAGTACGGTGATGTTGTTTTGCCCTCCGTTTATGTTCAGACAGATCACCCAGCCCTGTCAACTTTGGCCTCTCAATTTGCTGGTTGGCAGATCAAAGCTAACGGGTTCTCAGCAATTGGTTCCGGTCCAGCTCGTGCACTGGCTCTTAAGCCCAAAAAACTCTATGAAAAACTCGGGTATAAAGACGAAGCAGACACCGCGATACTTGTCCTTGAAACCGACAAAAGACCCCCAGAAGAAGCAATCCACCAAATTGCCGAGACTTGCAAAGTTTTAACAGAGAATCTATTTCTCATAGTATTTTCTACTGCAAGTTTAGCTGGATCAACTCAAGTTTCTGGAAGAATCGTTGAGACAGGACTGCATAAACTCGAGAGATTAGGTCTCGATCCCTTAGCTGCAAAACATGCATGGGGCTATGCACCAATTATCCCCCTGCATCCTCGCTCAGGCGAAGCTATGGGAAGAACAAACGATGCCATTCTATACGGAGGAAACGCAAACTATATTGTCAGCTACGACGACGACGAAAAATTGGAAGAAATTGTTAAACAAGCACCCTCGACAAGCTCAAAAATGATGCAGGAAGCTAGAGAACTGGCTCAGAAAAATCCCCGCTTCTTAGAAATCTTCAAAGAAGCAGGTTTTGACTTCTACAAAATTGATCCCAATATATTTGCTCCAGCTATCGTTTCTATAAATAATCTTAAAACAGGTAAAACCTTCCGTGCAGGTAGCTTAGACATCCCTGTTATGAAAGAATCACTTGGACTCTAGACGTAAAGTCAGATGTCTTCAGTAGAAAGATTGTTTCTTGACGACTTTTAGCTCCAAACCTTTGTTTTCAAAGCAGTAAAGACAAATTATAAAAGAAGACTAAAAAAGAAAAGGGTGTATTTAGGAGCTCTATCTTCCTCGGAATATAGAGAAATGATCTGTTTCTATGTAGATAGTGTTGCCTATTATTGTGAATTCGAGAGAGTCAAATGCTGTTCCATAGTATTCGTGTATTAGGTGCAAGTCGTCTTGAGTGAGATCGCCATCTCTGTTGGTGTCATATAAAGGATTAACTACTTTTCCGTTTGTTGAGCCTTCTTCGTAAGCTTTGATTGCAATTGCTACCAGAGAATTATCGGTACTATCCACTACGCCATCGTTGTTAACGTCACAGTACAGCGCTTCTTCAGATTCGCTTCGATATACCGCAGCTGGCGCATTCCCAGTGAATTCTAATGCAATAGTTACATTACCATCAACATCAGTAGCATTGGTTTTAATGTTCCACAGGAAAACAGCCCAGCCTTCAGGAAAGACCAAGGAGGAGCCACTTGCTGTAGACCCTCCAGCGGTATCATTGAATTGGAGGCTGGCAGCTTCAGTGAAATATGTTGCAACGTTAGTTCCGCTAGGAACCCAAGCATAGCCATCTTGAGAAAAGAAAACTTCTATGGTGTAATCTTGCTGTATATTTTCAAGCAGAATACTAGAAGCTGGAGCGCGAAAAGCTCCGTTTTCTACAATAGCTGAAATATGATTGCCAGGGTCAGCATTGAACCAAAGTTGCTGGTCAGAACCGCTTTCAACGGTAAATTGCCAGTAGGTCCTTTCTTCGCCGCCGTTGACAAGGAAAATAGTCCCATTGTTAGCATACGGAGAAACAGACGCAGTAATTGTAAAAGTGTTTTTCACAAAAACTACGGTTACGTTACCATATTTCTCCGTTTTGTAGTCGGTTGTAGCGCTTGAGGTGTCAGCTACATCACCTATCCAATGAGAGAATTCCCAACCATCAGCAGGAATAGCGTTAAGCTCTACAGTTCCAGCACCAACTTTCTGCGAGTAAGTTGCAGAATCATCCGAGTAATATGTGCGAATTTCACCAGACTGAAATTTTGTTGCGGTTACTGTGCCTTCCCCAACAAAATCTATTGTCAGAAATTTACCAACGCCACCAGAATCAGCTTGTACCAAAGAAATGTTGCTTGAAGCAACGGCAAATGTAATGATCAGAAGTAATGTACTAACAATTAGTGCCTTCCGTAATGATGTTTTTTTCAATTGCGCTCTTCTCCCTAAATAGTTTAGATAATAAACTCGGGTGAGGTTAGATCTGATATTTAAACATTATGAAAAAGAGTTCTATATCAATTTCAATAATAAATCGCTGATTTTCATCTCCAATTATGAACAACAAACTCAATTCTACCTAATTTTGGTTAATTATTTTTAGAGATTGACATTCGAATAAACTATAGAAAATTATATTTATTCTTAACACCTTAAGAGCTCAAAGGTGAAATTATGACCGAGACAGTACAAACTGGAATTTACGGCTTGGATGAAATGATGAGCGGCGGTTTCCCAAAAAACAGAATTGTTTTGATCCTGGGTGGTCCAGGAGCGGGAAAAACTATTCTTGCATCCCAATTCCTGTATAAAGGACTCACAGAGTTCAACGAAAACGGAATAATGGTTAGTCTAGACGAAAGCAAAAGTCATTTCTACTCTGAGATGATGAATTTTGGGTGGGATTTCCAAAAAGCTGAAGAAGAAGGCAAATTCGGATTCATAGATGCAACTAGGTTATCCAGAGTAGCGATGCTCAAAGAAAAAATGATGACAGAAGAAGCGCATAGTCTAAGAGGAAAACAACTCCCTATAGACAAAGTAGTGGAGCAACTACAGGAAAAAATCAAAGAAATTGATGCAAAAAGAGTTGTCTTAGACACACTCGCAAGCTTATTCTACAGATTTCTAGACCCTATAGAGCGAAGAACAGCGGGCGTAGACCTAATTGAAGCCCTTTCGGATCTGAACACCACGACTCTAGTTACAACCGAATTGGCTCAACTAGGTCTAGAAAGAAAATTAATGGATGAAGAATTCTTAGTCCACGGAGTCATAATGATGCAAACATTGTTTTCAGGTGGATCCACTGTGAGAGCTCTGCAGGTTGAAAAGATGAGAGGCGTAAGTATAAATTCAAATGTAGTTCCATATACAATAGATAGAAACGGACTAGAAGTTTACCCAGCAATGTCGTTGTTCAGGGACAGATAATCCGTTTAGAAGCGAGTAATAATCAGATAGTACAGGAATTGAATTATGAGCTAAGTAAAGATCCAATCAATGTTATGATTCGATTCTCTGTCTAGTAACAGTTATTCCAGTTTCCACATATTTCTGGTTATACATTTTTCTAATTCTTAGCGTTTTTTCCAAGCCCGTATGGGTTTCGTGTTCAGAAATTCGGATTTCGCCATCAAAAAGACCGAGAATAGCATGCACCTCTTCAGTAGGATGCATCTGTGGATTAATCACCGCTAACGTGGTAAAACCTCTTGACCTTAAGTCGGGTAGCAACCCACTCAACCATTTTCGAGTGATTACCGCATGGTGTTGAAGCAGAACATCAGAAACGATTTCGATGCAAGCTCGTTTAACCCCAGTCTTTGACGGATCTAATCCACGAAAAGCCCTAACGAGAGAGATATCAATATCTGTTAAGTTATCCACGCCTTTCATTTTGTAAACGTTAGGTAAGTTCTTAATCATAACGTCAGCCCGAGGATTGCACAAAAATAGGAATAAACTTGATTGACAATCTTCAACCAGAGATTTTACACTGCTAACTTCCGTTGTTATAAAGAAGATAATGTCATCATTTTTGAGACCAGTTTCGAGATATTTCTTAATGATGAGGTCTCTTTCATCATTCGAAGGAGAGGCAAGAACAACTCCGTATTTTTCAGGCAATCCTCCCATCAAAAGATTATCGAGATCTTTGTAACCAGTTGGAATTCGCCCCTCAAGTACAGCGTCAGAAATCGGAAAAGTAACAGGGTCTGTCGTGAAGATTAGGTGTTGCCCAATTTCGTCCACGCACACAATTTTTGGTCGAACCTCAAAATCTCCGCTTTTAAAAGATCTTAAAGTGAGACTGATCTCCTCATTCTCAAGAGGATTAAGTGTTTTGCCTATTGTGGACAACTTCAGATTCTCAAATGAAAACCCATCAGGGACGCTGACCAATTGAAAACCTTCAGGAAGAACATCTTCAATTCTTGCTAACAAAACGGGGTCCTTGCCGACGTTTAGAATCTGAATCTTGAGTATTGCGTCTTCGCCTACACAGATTTTGTCACTCGGCAGAATTATTTTTGCTTGAATGTCAGCGTGTTCAAATCTTTCTAGTCCTACAGCCATTTCAAAGCTAGGACTTAAAGTTGTGAAACTTCCTGTTGATGAAGTAACAGCAGGCGCGTGAAAGACCTCACTTAAAGAAACTGCCATTTCCTTTTCTTCTTTAGCTTGTTTCAGAAGAAGCTTAACTTGCTCTGTCTTTTCTTGATATTGAGATTTAACATAAGAATCAGCTGAGATTTGAAGAGCTGCTTCTGCAATTGAGAAAAATTGAGCCTCTTTCGCGAGATCTGTTTCAAGTTTAGCTTTATGCATGTAGACATAAGCATCAAAAAGATGCTGAGTCGCCTTTGTATATTCTGAAAAAGACTCAAAACCTGCTTTCAGATAGTAATTAGCGGCTGAATCCAGATGTTTCTTAGTTTCTTTGTAAATGTCCATGTTACGAGTGATTTCGAATTCTGTACCAGCTTCAAGAGCCTTACAAAAACTGCTATGGGCTAAAGCTAAAAGAGCAGACGACTCATTTACCGCGTGTTCGTTTGCCTTCTTAAAAAGTTCAGCAGCTTCCTCATACATTATAGGAGAACTTTTTGCTTCGGCCATTTTCATTCTCTGCCAAGCTTGACATAGAAAAACAAGTGGTGCTGCTTCTTTTTCGATCTGGCCTGAGTACTCTTGTATTATTTTCTGGAAAATATTCGCGGCATCTCCATACTTCTCTGAACTGCTCACATTTTTGCCTTTTTTGTCGAGCAGCTTTGCCTCCTCGATTTTAATTCTGCCTGAACTGTAGGCACCTCGAGCATCTGAAGCTTCAATGAGGCCCTCTACCAAGGTCTTCTCTTCTTTTCTGCTTATCTTCTGCAATTCGACCTCAAGTGCTTTCTTGGATTCTTGAATATACTCTATTGCTGATTCAAACGATTTAATAGACTTCTCAGATTGCTCCTTAATGCTGAAATGTTCTGCTTGCTCAAGAACTGACCATGCATAAAAGTTTAATGACAAATAATTCCACAGTTTTGATTGGCCAAGCAAACTGGAACTCTTTTGATAATGCTTTCTAGCAAAGTCATATTCAGCGTTCTTGTGTGCAAGTTTTGCATTCTCAATCTCACTCCATGCTTTCATATAGTTAGAATAGTCAATGTAGAACTCTCCAAATTGCTCAATCTTTCGGGCAGCAACCTTGTAGCCAGCGAAAGCTTTTCCAAAATTGTCAGCAGCTTTATCGTAATCACCAAGGAAGTCAAAATCGCTGGCAATTTTCCAATAAGATTCGGCAACCCTACTCGGTAGGTCAACTTTTCTAAAGTTCTCAGCGGCATCAGTGTAAACTTCGATTGCTTTAATTAGATTACTTCTATCTTTAGTCAGACCGTAATTATCCTTTAAAATCAAACCATACTTGTCTTCAAATCCCGCTAATGTGGCTACCAAAGTCGAAACATTTTGTGACCCAAGAGAATCTATCCATTTTTCACAACATGGAATTCCTTTTTCCATATCTGAAATCGCATCTTTAAGAATAAGCCCCTTTGTTTCCTCGTTTGGCTCCAAAATAGACAAATCTTCTTCTACCTGAGCTGCATAAACCAAACCCAAACCAAGTGTCCATAAATTAGATTTGAAGGCTTTCTGAACAAGTTTGACATATTCTTTTCGATAACCCAAAGCGGTTTTGAGTAGTTCAGGTTTCTCGTGAGGTCTAGGTTCAAGATTTGAATAATAATGGTATGCTTTGCTTAAAGAATGCAGATTGGAGGCTATGCCATCGGAGGAACCTGATCGAATTGCGTGCTCTAATCCTTTTTCGCCGATTCGTACTGCCGTTTTAGCGAGCGCAAGTTTTTCTTTGGCAGTAAGGGCAAATTCTCGAGCTAAATAGGAATAACTTTGGGGATAAACCAAATAGACTTCAGCTATGGCTGAATCCTGACAAACATAATTGAGGCTTTTTACTGCGTTTTCGGAATAACGTATTATGTCTTCGTACATTTGCCTTTTTCTATTTGGATTTGCTTCACTGGGAATCATCAAATCTGTTGTGAAAGCGAGAAAGTAAGATGCAATTCCCTGAAGGTAGGTGTCTCTCACAGCTGAAGCTTGTTCCCACATTTGCTTTGCGTAATTGAGTGAAGATTTGAGATCATCGGTGAAAAACAGAGTTGCAAGAGTCCTTGCCCAAAATGACTCGGCTTTGACATAAGGATTATCAACCTCTCGCGAAAGCTTCAACGTTTTTTCTGAGTATGCCAAGCACTTCTTTGAAGAATCTTTACGAATCGCTTCCTTTTCACCTATATTTGCTAAATACCAATTATGGAGGGTTGCCAGATATAGGGCAATAACCAGATATTCTTTTACTGCCAATTTTTCAAAAATTGAGATGGCATTATTAGAAAATTCAATTCCTTCCTGAACTAAGGCCTTTTTTTCGCTTTCAACAGAGGATATATAAACGCGATCAAAAAGACATTGGGATAGGACGCTGCATGTTTGCCCATAGTTTGTCTCGTCTTCTGATTTCTTGAAGAAAGCTAGAGCTTCTCTTCCAAAGTTGGAACATTTTTGCAGACAAACATCTTTTTCTGCAGAATCAGATGCAATCCAAGATTGCATGTATTCGGCCAATGAAGAACATTTGAAGCTTTCGCCTTTACTTTTTAGATCCGAATTTTTTCCGAAAAGCTTTGCAGCCCATTGATAAGCTTGCGCTGCCTGTTGTCTAAGCTTCTTGAAATCTTCCTGATCCCGAGCTTGTCTAGAGGCAAAACTGTAACAAAATCCTATTTTTTGCCAAGACTGCGCTAGAGCAAAACCTTGCTCTTTTGAAGATATAACGTTTTCTTCATAAGATTTTGCAGCCTTAAGCCACTTGAATTCTAATTCGTCTTGGATAGCGTCCATTAACAACCCTTGTTGGAAATGTTTTTAGATCAAGTTTATAGTAATGCTCTTAGATAAATCATTTTTCAATTCTAATATGGATCACCTTATGACGCTGTGCTAGTCGCAGGCTTCATTACAGAGAACTTGATTAGGTTAACTAGAGTTTCTATTGACTTTCATAGTAACTGCGTTATCAAAGAAACTTTTCGTATTTTGTCAATTGAGGATTATTTGCTTTTGAAATAAAGAGTTTGCCGTTTCCTGTCTCAGCTAAGTCGCCGAGAAAAACGTAGAACGGGCCAGATGCCTTTTCACCCTCGTCAATCTTTACCTTAGCTTTAACGCCGTCAATCGTGAATGTAGGCATCATTTTTTCCAAGACCCCTGACACCACGATTTTGCCGCCGGTCATGCAGGCACCTGCTCTGCTTCCGATGTTTTTCTCTACGTGCACAGTGCCGCCATGCATTCGGAAACCCAGAAACGGTCCAGCGTTGCCTAGGACTTTGATGACGCCGCCCTTCATGAAAACCGCCACGTCACTGCCCACATTGCCGTGGACGATGATTTTTCCCTTGCTCATGCCTACGCTGCTTCCTCGGTAAGGCGAAGCCAAATAATCGCCCGCGTTTCCCATTATCTCGATGAGTCCGCCTTTCATTCCGGAACCAGCCCAACCAGCGGCGTCGCCGTGAACTGTGATTTTGCCGCCTGACATTTTCTCGCCTAAGTGCATTCCAACGTTGCCGTTAACCAAGATTTCCCCGTTCTTCATTTCCCACCCCACCCACCGAATTTCACTCGCATCACCATTGACAGTTATGTTTGGGGATTCCGCCTTGGTTTCTTCAATTTTGAAGAGGTCACCCAACGTCTTTTTCCTGTTGCCTTCCCAAACGGTAAGCACAGCGATCTCAGGCACGGATTTGCCTTGGAAAACGTCTGGGTTTATGCAGCTAGCTACCACTGGAAATTGAACTTTCCTCAGAGGAGTCAGCGTTATCATTTTAAACATCCGCCCTTATGGCTACTGGATCAGAAACTTTTACGTAGTGACTGGTAACTGGGTAGTTTTCGTATTCAACGGTCCAGTACTCTTTGAACTTTCTTTTGATTTCCTCATCCACCTTCAACTCTTCCGAGGTCTCCATGTCAAGCCATATAGTTCGTCCGTCAACGTTTTGGATAACTTCACCATCCTTTACAACGACCTTTCCATCCTTAATTGTATACGCCGCGTTGCTGAATGCTCTCCGCGCAGTCTTGTACTTCTTTGCAATGTCAATTTTTTCGGGGTTCAAATTGTAAATGGCTACGTCTGCATCTGCACCTATTCCTAAGTGACCCTTGTTCTTGAGACCTAAAGCTTTGGCTTGACCAGCACGGGTGACAATTGCCAATTCGTAAAGGCTTAATTCACGCTTTATCGATGGAAGCATGCTTCGCTTCTGGGCTTTCTTATTGCACCTTTTCAACGTTGCCATGCGGGCTTTCTTGCTGGTTAACCAAGCAATAATTTTCGGGTAAGCGGTGAATGGTCCGCCGTTAGGGTGGTCGGTGGTCATGAACATTTTCCATGGGTCATCAACTAAGAGTGCAAGCTCCAAGGCTATGGACCACTGAGTAGCGTTAACTGGACTTGTGCGTTTGTAATGCATCGGTATGATGCCGCCGCTTGTCTCGGTCTCTACATCGCTGTTAACCCATTTGTGTCCGCTCAGCTGGTACAGCGTGAACTCGAATGGACCGTCCGCCGTCATGGTTGTGGTGTCCGTGAAAATAACTTGGCCCATGTCAAAGGTCATATGACTGTGGGTGTTAATGTATTTGGAGATTTCTTCCGCGCCAGACCGCAGGGTTCTCCAGTCGTCTCCTGCGAAGCTGCTGAACTGCAGGTGAGTTATGTGGCATACAGGTTTGCCGTCAGTAGCCACGCTTTCCAGCGCCTTCATGGTCTCCAAAGTAGTGGCGTAATTTCCTGGTATTCCAAGGTTGTTAGTGTGAAGGTGAATTGTGTGAGGTAGATTCAGCATTTTGTTTACTTTGGCAAGACCACAAATTATCTCTCTGGGTGTGACGCCGAAGTTGGGGACTTGGTCATCAATGCTGTGCACGTTGCGCCCGAAACCCCAAGATTCCAGTCCGCCCGGGTTTACGATTTTTATGGCGTAGCCCTTGGTGGTTTCCAACATCCACGCGACATGTTTTGCGCAGCCTTCTAAGTCGCCCTTTCGGAGATATTCGAGAACAAACCACCAGTCTCCGACCAGAGGATAAGTAGCCTTGTCAAGCAGTGGGATATCATTTAATTCTTCGTGGGTGTGTTTAGCGGACAGGGGCGCCATGGATGGGTTCATCACAGTGGTGTAACCCATTCGCGAATAACGGTAGCCAGTGACAAAAGTGGATGGAATAGAATACCCAACGCCCGACCTTGTTAACCCTGTCTTCCTTACAACATCTTTAACGTGATCTTCAGGTCTAAACAGACGACCCGTGTTGACTTCTCCGCCGGCAATGTGAGTGTGTATATCTACGCCGCCAGGCATCACTGTTAAGCCTGAGGCATCAATTTTCTTTGCCTTTTGTTCATTTACGCTCGTAACGATTTTTCCGTTCTCGATGGCGATGTCCATTTTTTCGCCGTTAATTCCATTTATGGGATCGTAGACGAAACCGTTTTTTATGAGCAGTTCCATGTCATGCAGCCTCCTTCCTTTGTGATTTTATAAGCCGAACTTCGTTGAGTATTCTTTGCAGTATTTCTTCGTCTGAGAGTAATCCTTCTGGGGGGTCAACTACTTTTTTGAGGGGTAGCGGTACATGATCCATGCGGTAGGCGGTACCAGCTTTTTCTATGCCTACGATCGCCGAGGGAAAGACCACATCAGCTACTAAGGATGTGACGTTCATATGAGGGTCAATTACTATAAGCGGGTTCTTGACTAGGTGGTCAACAGCTTTTCGCGGAAAGTTGCTTGCCGGGTCTGAAGCGATCACAAGGGCTGCGTCCGACTCTTTCCTTAGCAGAATGTCGACGACGGTGGTTTCGCCTGGGTTGTATCGTGGGTAGCCTAAGGAGAAATCAACGGCGTAGGGGTAGCCGCTCTGCCAGGTGAAAACGGTGTTTGCGCCAGTAACGTTGAAGTGCCCTCTCATCGGCATGATCATGAATTTTGTTCTCATGTTTAAATCACGTATGAGGGAAATTGCAACATCTATGTTTCTGAATTTACCCGCGCTTTGGGTTAAGCCCATACCGAAAAAGATCACGCCGAACTGGCAGTTTATCATGGCGTCAACTAACTCTTGAAGATATTCGACGGGAACGCCAGCAACCTCGTCGATGTCAAGCTCTTGGTCCCTAACCAGCGCGCGTATCGCCTGCATCAGTTCATAGTCTTTGCCTGGTTCGACTTGGATAAAATAGTCAGCCATTTCGGCAGTCATGGATTTTCGGACATCGATTACTATTAGTTTGCGCCCTTCTTTGCCTAGGGCTGCAGGAGGCTTATTGTCGCTTACGGTTTGAACGGGTCGTTCATACCTCTGCTTAAGAACCCCTTTTCTTTCGAGGCTTAACATTTTTTTCCTGCCCGCTGAAGCCTTAACTTTGTTGATGTAGCTTTTCCATTCGCTGTCTTCAAAACGACCTTCTGTGAAGGATGTGTATCTTTCTAAGTGTCTCGGATGTGCGCTCCACGGGTTACATCCCCAATAAATAATTAAATCGGCACGGTGCCTAATCTGCCCCAACGTGGCTGTTGGGATTCCCACTTCCTGAACACTTAGAATTGACGGTCCATGACAAACAACCGCCGTGTTATCGAGGACACCGCCGATCTCTTCCGCTAGCGCTACGCCTACCCGTTGGGCTTCGCAGTCTGTGGAACTCCAACCGTACAATATTGGATAGTTGGCGTTGGCAAGAATTTCCGCGGATTTGTGTATTGCTTCTTCATAGGAAGCAGGTACCAATTTGCCCTCTTTTCGAATGAGAGGAGTTTTGGTTCGGTGTTCGCTTATGTAGTTTAGGAATTTGGACTCGCACATCGAACAGCCATTTTTTACCTGCGCGACTTTGCCATCCGCGATGGTTAATTCAATGTCGTCGCATAGACAGCCGCAAACTGGGCAAGTTACAGCGTTAACTATTGACATAACATTCACTTTCCAAACTCTTTTTTGAGCAGTTCTTTCAAGGTTAAGACCGGCTTGTCAGGATCCGGCTCAACTTCTGCTGGGGTTCCTTTGAAAGAAGGCATCCCAATGCTTGTTGTCTCGTTGCTTACAATCGCGTTAGCCCATGGACCATAAGGAATGAAAATCAAACCTGGCATCGCGCCTCTCGGATACTTCACGGCTCTAAGCACCACCGAACCGTTCGGCGTCGTCACCTGAATATGGGTGTTGTTCTTTATCCCAAGTTTCTTCATGTCACCTTCATCCATGTAGCACATCGTGGTGCTCTCAAAATACCCTTGTGTGCCTTTTCCCGCTTCTTTGCCTACGCCCTGCTCGATTGTCCGCCCCGTAAGCAGGGTTACTTTCAACTTCCCCTTCAGCATAGTCATAACCCTTTACCATTATTGATATTTGGCTAATATTTAAGAATGGAGTTTAAAAAACGTTGAATTTCAACATCAAGGTCGGTATCCGCCGAGCGTACACAAAGCCAAAGCAGCAGCGGTTAAGTCAGCCGTCGTTCCGGGGTTAAGGAGATTTCCAGATTCTCGCAGTTTCCTATCCAACTCAAAAACGCTTTTCCTTCCTTCTGAAGTTTCCAAGCCGCCTAACTCCAACGCTTTCTTCGCGCCTAGAGAAACTTGCCGCGCCTGTTCCACGCCAGCTTTTCGGGCTATAAACGTGTCTGGATGCTCAGACAGGATTTTCAGAAAGGTGTGAACTACTGCCATGTTCAAGTCTCCGCGTTTAAGCTGCGCAGTCAGGTAAGGATAAGCCAAATCAAACGTTATCGGGTAGTTGCGAACCCATTCGGAGCAGATGTCATCGTAACCAGCGGCTACCTTAAACACTTCAAAAAGCGAAATGTTCTCCTCAAGAATACGCGCCTTAGACGCTGGGTCATTAACGTCGAGGTCTGAAGCTTCGTTTAGCCCGCTCGGTTTTGCTACATCAATTGCTTCGTAAAGGTTAACCGCGTCCTCAGCCGTCGTTGACTCAACTGCCAACTTCAGATTTTCTCGCAATGGCGATAAATTAAAACTGAAATTTTCCTCAGTCTGCGTCATGCCCGCCGCAACCGCGACAGGCACAAGCAGCATCACCGTGCCCAGCAGCGTGTTTCCGCCCTTCTGCCAAGCGTTAATGTCAACGGCGCACTCTTTTATGATTCCTCCTATACCAACTTTGCTGATGTTGAGCTTGTTTTCTGAAACTGCGATTCCACGACGCGCAGCTTCTTCAAACGAGGATTCGGCGGCTACTGCAGAAGCTAAAAAATGCTCAATCCGTGTGCCTTCGAAACTTGCGGTGGGAGTAACATTGCCCGGCTTAGAAGCGCTGACTTCAAGCAGCATTGCCAGTTCTAAACATTGAGCGATGTGTTTTGCTTTTTCTCGATTCGGCATTGGAAGACCTGTTTTAAGGTAGGGTCTAAAAAAGGTTTATTAGCGTTTTGTAAAAAGCTACAAACGCACAGGATGAATATTGATGCGAGCCGGAGAAGGCGACCTGATTAAGACAGAGAACCACGTGATTTTCGACGTTAAAGGCTTAGTGCATCCGCCGAAACGGCTCATAGCGTTTCCCCGGTATATTCCGTCGCCCCAAGGCACGCGCCAAGGAAAGAAGGGTTTGTACGGCAAAATTTACAGTTTCAGCGACCGCTTCAAGTTTCTTGAACAAAACATGCCCGACCTGATAGTGCATGACGCGGTGTTTGACGAGACCCTGTGCGAAGTGCCCGTCGGCACGGTTGTGGAGCGTTATGACCCTATTGAGAGGCTAAGGTTACTACGTACATCCAAGGGGCTGGGAACATTGGAGCGGAAAGCTGTGCAGCTTGCGGAAGAGTTGCATGACGCGTCGGGCGTTCCTTGGAGCGCTATTGGGATTTCGGGTTCCGTGCTTGTTGGATTGTACACGGTGAAGTCTGACATTGACCCTGTGGTTTACGGTGTGGAAAACGGCCGCAGAGCGTACGAGGCGCTGGAAGCCTTGTTGAAGGATGATGCGGCAGGGTTTAAGAGTTACACTCGTGGGGAGTTGCAGGCGCTGTTCGATTTCCGTTCGAAAGACACCATCATGGGCTTCGAAGACTTCGTTCGGGTCGAACGGCGCAAGGCGTTCCAAGGCATGTATGAAGGCACTGACTACTTCATACGTTTCGTGAAGGACTGGAGCGAAGTAACCGAGCAGTACGGCGACGTCCGCTACAAGAACGCTGGCTACGCGAAAATCACAGCCACAATTGCTGACGACTCGGAAGCGTTGTTCACGCCGTGCACTTACGGAATTGAAGATGTTGCGGTTGTTGAGGGCGCAAAGCTGGAGCCAATAAGTGAGATTGCTTCGTTCCGCGGCAGATTTTGTGAACAAGCCCGAAAAGGCGAATTGGTGACGGCGCAGGGAAAAGTTGAACGCGTCATCAACATGAAGACAGGAAAGGCGCATTACAGGATAATACTTGGCAACAAGCCCACGGACTACATGGTGCTGTCACGCGATTGAGGCGACTTTCAAGACCTGCTCGTAATATCGTGGACAATAAGTCAACGTAACCTGGTGGAAGTTACATTTAGGTGTAACCACTTCTTCCAAGTTGCCTTCAATGATGATGGTTTCGTCTTTTTGTGCTTGCAGGCGGAACTCTTCCATGTAGGAGAACACGCGCACCGCTTCCATTGCTTTTTTTGGACCGCTTAAGACTTCTCTGGGCTCGATGGCGTAAATTGAGGGGATAAAGGGTGCGTCGGTGTCATCTGTGACGTGAGCTTTGAGTTTCACCCAGCCTTTCTGCACGATGCGCGCTTCAGAGTCGTATTCTGAGGTGATTTCGCTCCAAGCCTTCACGGGTTCGAACTCTGCTTTGATGACTCTGCCGCTTTTCGCGTCATTGAACAAGCCGTAAATCTGCTTGCGGCGTTGGTGCCACAGGAACTCCTTGACTGTGAGGTTTTTGTATCGCCACTGCTTGCCCTGCATGACGTCGGCGCTGTCGAACTCGTTTCTGAAGCCCGAAGCGACATCCGCGTAAAGTGCTTCCAGAACTTCCCGCATTGCAGCGTTTTCTTTTCTGCCGTACACGACGAGGTCTATATCTGAAAAATCTGGATGGTGAAAGCCGTGGAGCATGGAGCCGAACACGCCGAAATCCGCCATGGACAAGCCTGACTGCTGCAACATCGTGTTCAGGACGCGTTGCGTGGCGTCAACGAGCTTGTCTTTCGGCTCCGTCGCCATCAACTCTGGAAGCCGCTTTTCGGGCTTCCGCACCTCTGCGCCGTCTGGGTTCACACCTACAACTTTTTGTCCAAGCATCTCGTGGAAAACCGTGTACTGCGGGAATTTTTTGAAGACGAGTTTCATGCCTTCGTCGTTGTAGAACTTGTAGAAGAGTTGGTTGCATCCAGTTCTTGGCGCTCGAGGGTCTTTTGAAATGAAAATCGCGGCGGAGGCGTATTCAGCGTCACATATGTACGCGTTTGGCGGGTGACTGTAACCGAAGACTCGGAACAATAAGCCTTCCTTTGTGAGTATGGAGTCGCGGTCTCTGAGGTTTATAGGGGCCAAATGTACTCTTCCTCGGAGGTTGCGGTTCCCACCACCACTTGGTAGTGGACGGCGCCGGTTTTGATTTCCTCGACACGTTCCAGTTGCCCTGCAACTTTCATTTCGCGGCCCTGCCGCGCCACGTTTCGGTAGCAGCCTATGTTGGAGACCACGCGGTCTGGAACCTTTTCCAGCGGCAGTTCTGACTGTGCATCTAGGGGCGTGTAGTTGGTGATTTTGTAGATGGCAGGGCGAAATATGGCTTCGGTGTCGTCGCTGACGGTGCACTTGAACCGCACGGGGTCAATGGATGAAAACCGGGCCATGCCGTACCAAGTTTTGACTTCTTCGGGTTTGCGGGTGGCGTTGTACATGAAGATTTTGCCTGTGTATCTGCCTTGGAACTTGCGTGCGGCGTCCAAGCGGTTGCTGACTATGTAGCTTAGCTTGCCAGAGTTGGCGAGGCAGGCTATGGTTTCTTCGACTCTGCGGAAGTTTTCTGAGCCGTACACCACGAAGTCTATGTCGGACTCGGGCGCGTGCATGTCCAAGGCTATGGACCCGTGAATCCCGAAATCGGCTAAACCGACGCCTGACTCCGCTGAAAGCATGCTTATGAGTTCCAGCGCAAGTTTTTGCAGGCTGTCAGGCTTCTTCACTTGGCGTAGGGCGGCTAAGCGGTCTCGGGGAATAAAAACGCGTTCAATCAGGCTCAGCGGAGCGGTTATTAGCTCCTTGTTACGCAGGTAGCAGTAGTAAAGGTAGTCAGGGAAGCTCTTCCTGAACGTTTCGATGAATGTCTTGTAGTTCTCGGCGGTGTAGAGTTTCTCTGCGCGGAAAAGCTTGGTGTCGCCGTACTTCCAGGTTCTTTTCAGCATCTGCACGTTGAAGAGCGCTCGGACATTGGCGGGGATGTATTTGAGGAAAGCGAAAACCCTGTCGTCTGGGTGCTCGTACCCGAAAGTGTTGAAGATGAAGCCGTCTTTTGTTGCGAACGTGTCTCCGTCGGCGGGAACCCATTCAGTCGTTGCCGTTTTAACACACCGCGGAAAGAATGGAAGTTGAAGATTAAAAAAGCTATTGCATTAGGAAGAGTAATTGCTTTAACGAAGTATCTGCTAATTCTGAGAGATGAACCCTGCAAGGAACCTGTATTGTAAACGAATGTTTGTTTTTCCGTGGATTTTCTTGTTTTCTCTCCACATTCCTTATAAGTGATAATGAGACAGTGCTTGAAAAACTGTTTGAACGCTTCATAGTTCATCAAGAATTAGCTAATCTAAAGATTTGAAGCTCACATGGAACAAAAAACGAAAAAAGTCGGCCTTCCAGTGGACCTCATTCGGGCCGTTGCGATATTCTTGGTTATTCTTCTTCATGTATCAATACAGGGAGACAGCATTCCCGTGCCTACATACCTGTCTCCGTCAACGGTTTGGTGGGCCGTTGACTTTTACGAGACAATAGCTAGACCCTGTGTTCCCCTTTTCATCATGCTGAGTGGTTACTTGTTACTTCAGCCCTACAAAGTTGACGAACCAATCAAAACGTTCTTCAAGAAACGATGGCACAGGATAGGTTTACCTTTCATATTTTGGAGTGTAGTCTACTTTGGATGGCTTTTCTTTTTCGGCGGTCAAACCTTTTCAGTAAACTCGGTCGTGAATGGAGTTCTGAACGGTCCATACATCACTTTTTGGTTCATCTACATGCTAGTTGGCCTTTACCTTCTCACGCCAATGCTGAGGGTTTTCATGGCTCATACAAAGGATGACATTGTCAAGTTTATCCTTATCATCTGGTTCATTGGAACAGGCATTGTTCCCATCGCAGGTTTATTAGGACTTGGCATAAACAACAATCTTTTTGTTTTACCCGGGTGGATTGGCTACTTTCTAATCGGGGCGTACCTGCCAAGAGTTAAGACACGTTCTTGGGGTCTATACGCATTAATGGCGGGGGGATTCGCGTTTACTATGATTGCCAGCGCTTTCATGGCTGCGGTTGGGGGCGAAACGCTGTATTTCTTCTATGATTATTTGACCGCCAACGTGATTATTGCTTCCATCGCTATGTTTAAGCTTCTAAGCTCGGTTTCGGCCAAATCCGCTGAACCTAATTCTTCGCGCGTCAACTGGCTGATTCGTCAAATAAGCCATAACACTTTGCCGATATACTTTTTCCACATGTTGCTCTTGGAAGCGTTCAGGAGAGGGCTGTTCGGTTTTACCTTAACAATTATGTCATCGAATCCGATAATTACGATTCCCCTGCTTAGCTTGTTCGTTCTGTTTCTCAGTCTCGGCGCGGTTTCTCTCTTGAAAAAAATTCCTTTCTTGAGATCATGGATTGGTTAGCCTACGCGTGCTAGCACGCGTCTTTCAAGAGAAGAAAGAGCTTTTTTGCGTTAGTGCCGAGTATATTTCGTTGGCGATGATTTGTGCCCCTTCCATGTTGGGATGTATGCCATCAAAGGGGAAATAATCGGGATGGCCGATTAAAGCCGAGTAAACGTCGATTACGGGTAAGTGCAGTTCGGCAGCCACTTGGTCAATACGGGGCATAACACCATATATGAGATTAGCGTTTGTAAGACCCAAGCTGTTGTTGAAGATTGGAGGCGGCTTTACAAGCCAGATTTCTGGCTTACGCTTGCCAAGCGCTTGGAACTCGCTAATCAACTTTCTGTAGTCGGTTGTGAACTCGCCAATGTGCGCGTAATGGTCTGGTCTGGCGTCATTGGTTCCGAGCATTATGATCACGATGTTAGGCTGGAAGCTCTTAGCATTCTCGAACGCCGTCTGATTCATGTATGGTTTTTCCGTCTCAACCAAGACCGTGGCAGCGCCAACACCAAAGTTTCCGACAGTAAAGTTGTCACCGAGCAAGGCTTGCAGGTCAGCAGGGTAATATGTTCCATTCGTAATGCTGTCACCGACGCAGGCGACATGAATAGGGTAAGAGATTTCCTCTGCGTTTTCGCTGTCGAGGAGGAAGAACACCGTTAAGAACGATGCCACAAGGACTATGACAACTCCTATTGCCATCCACTTAGTTTTCGTCATTTGCACGTCCTTTTCACTTTTCCCTTGTTTCTGGGCTCCTACATATGGCTAAAGAACATTCTTCGCCGCCGCGTCACCCACTCTACATAGTCCGAAGGCATACATTGAATAAACCAGAACTGCAGTTCCCCCTTTTTAGATTTTCCACAATAGGAAAGGCGAAAGGATGGACTTGTTAGGACCAACTGTTGGGTGGGCGCAAATGCAACAAATTACTTGATTTAGTACTGGTCAGAAAACACAAATAAGTTTCGACCGATTCCTATAGTTTTGGACGATGAGGTAATCGAGGTACGCCGAAGCTGAAGGCGGGGAATTTAAGCTGGAGGCTAGTGAGTGCTTTTTCCGCTACTGAGTCCACATAAACACTTGGAAGACGGGCTTATACCACATTAGAAAACAGCGTCATTCTATAAAGTAGGAATTTATTGACAAAGGAAAGAGGTTGGAGAGTTTGTGTACTTATGGTCGGCTCTGGTTTCTTGTGAAGTATGCCCACACTGTCACTAAGACAAGCGTTAGGCAAGCACCAGCTAATCCTGAGACCACCCACTTGATATTTATAAGTGCTGGCAATACAGCCATAAGCCACGGGATTGCGTAGTCTGCTGTCAGCTGCGCTATTACTCCTGCCATGAAGCCCAAAAGTGCAATTACTCCGAATACTTTTAATCTATCACTCATTCATTTTCACCTTTTTGTTTAAGCATTGGATTTCGCTTCTTTTTAGTCTAACTTACACGTTTTTGTCTAATATCCGAATAGTGACTACCTTATCTTTTAATTTTACAATTAAAGCCAAAAACAAGTTTTTCTACCGTGTATATCTCTACATATATACGTGCATATTTCCAACATGTTAACAATGTATAAGATATTTCAAACGCATCTTTTGTGCTGGAGGTATTAATTTGTCAGAAAGATT
>CAZJBY010000009.1:0-50826 GCA_964544495.1 uncultured Candidatus Bathyarchaeia archaeon | reverse complement strand
AGAACGTGCCTGCAAGGAACATCATGGGGAACGTCACTATGTTTCCGATTACGCCCGCCGTCTCAGGGTTCTTAGTCACTGTTCCAACGAGCATACCCAACGAAGCGAAAAGCATCGGACCCAGCACGAGGAAGGGTATAAGCCAAACAGTTAACGTGATGTGCGCACCGAACAACAAGACTCCCGCGGTAACCATGAGCAGAAAGCTGATAACCGTCAAAACGATGTACCAAAGCACCTTCGAGGCTAACCACTCCATCTTGGTGAGCGGCGTCAAACTCAGCTGCTTGAACAGTTTTGTCTTCTTGTACTCCGAGGATATGTTAACGAGAGAGAACATGGGACTGACGAGGATGGAGAAGCCAATGAGCCCGGGAATCAGGAAATCAACGTACTGCGTCTGCTCAGTGTTGACAGTGGCAGACGCTATGCCAAGGATGGGAATGGCGTCGGGGTTATAGTATTTTAGATTGAACGAGTTTATCACGCCGCTGACGGTGCCTGATACGATGCCGCTGGTGCTTGAGGTTGGGTTACCGTAAACTGTAACATCAACCATTTGACCCGCCAAGTATTTCTCAGAAAAATTCGCTGGAATAAGAATCCCGTCAGATGAAGAATGGTCTGCTAGATATTTCGTGAAGTTTTCAGAGGGGTCTACTAATTCCACCCTGATTGGCCATGTGTCGCTGATTCTTGTGCCGTCAGGCAACGTACCGTTAAGTGCTTGCACAAACTGTGCGGCTAAATCCAGTTGTGGCGAAGGAAACGGACCCGTGTCTTGGTTTTGCGTGTAAACAGTGATAGTTCCTGAGGAGTTGCCCGAGAAAATAGCGCCGAAAATAACGATAAGGATCACAGGAAATATTAGACCGAAGAACAGCCCAAACTTATTGCGTAGATATCCGCGGCTGAAAACTTTGAAATCTGCCGCGATTCTTTTTGCACTAACCATTTTTTCCAGCTCCTTCCTTAACCGTTTGCATTATTATTTTTGCTTTCAACTATTATTTCGCCGTGCTCATCGACCATTCCGCTTACCAGCTTTATGAACACATCGTCCAAGCTGTCACGGCGCGTGTGAATTTCACCCCAATCCAACTTTGACTGCTCGGCAGCCGCCAACGCTGCTAAAGCATCAATTTTCTGTTCCAGCGGTACGCTTATCATGCCTTTGCGGTACTCCACCTTCAGCTCGGTGTTCGCCTTTATGTAGTCGGCTAACTTTTTGCTGCCGTGAATTTCCAGCCTCTCTCCCGAACCATGCTCCGCGATTATTTCATCTACGGTTCCCATAGCCGCGATTTGTCCTAGATTCATGATAGCTACTCTGTCGGAAAGCTGCTGCGCCTCGTCCAGATAATGCGTGGTCAGAATTATCGTTTTGCCTTTTGCCTTCAATCCCCTGATGACTTCCCAGATTGCCCTTCTCGCATTCGGGTCCAATCCTGTGGTAGGCTCATCAAGGAAAAGCAGTTCAGGCGAATTAACAAGCGCAAGCGCAAGCCCAGTTTTTTGTTTCTGTCCTCCTGAAAGGTTATCAAACATGACTTTGGCTGAATCCTCAAGCAAAACTTCCTTCAGGATGTCATCAGGGTCTACCTTGACGCCGAAAAGGTTTGCATAATAAATTATCGCTTCCCTCGGGCTTATCTTTTCAAAGAGCGTGAACTCTTGAGGTATGACGCCGATTTTCTTGTGCAGCTCGTACCCGTTTTTCCACGGGTCAAGACCCAGCACCTTCACTTCGCCCCCTTCCTTCTTCCGCAGCCCCTCCATAATCTCTATGGCGGTGGTTTTGCCCGCGCCGTTCGGTCCCAGCAGCCCGAAGATTTCGCCTTTTTCCACGGTAAACGATATTCCGTCAACCGCTTTTATTTCTCCATAGTACTTTTTGAGCGAAGAAACTTCAATCGAAATCATGCCTTTCTCCTCAGATGTCATTTCCTAGATTCAACGTCGCTAATTTTACGGTATTTCACTTGCAGTTATAGCTTTCGGCTGTACTTCTCTAAACGGATTCGATCCTTTTCAGAATCTTCCTCGACGACGTCGCATTAACCTTGTTCACCAGAAACGCGACCATGTCCTCAGGCGAAACGTATCTTGGACCCCGCTCATGAAAAACCCTGAATTCCACAACGCCCTTGCCAAACACGACGCGAATCATGTAATAATCAAATTTCAACGGTGCCTTCTTCTCTGCTGTGCTTTTGTAGTAGCGCACGGCGCAAAAAAAATCCATCACCTGAAAGGATGCCTTCCTTAAGGCGCTGAGCACATTTTTTGTTTCTTCTTCGTCTATGTAGTTGAAACTTTTAGCCTCAGCTAACCCTACCTCAAAAATTATCGTGCAGTCTGGCACTGTGGGGCAGGCGACCTCGTCAAAACTGAAGGTTCTGCGGTTAATGTCGCAAAGAACCTGTATCAGCCTTTGCTGGAGTTTCTTGTTTGAAAAGGTTGCCGAAAAGCTTTCTACTCCGTGAATGTTTACGGGGAAGTTTTCGTAAAACCCTAACATCTCTCGGGGTTTCCTGTTTCAGCGTTTTTTCATTTTCTGAATCTTTTCAAGGTTGCCCAGTAGCTCAGACAGCGCGGCGCTCAGTTTCTGCAGTTTTTCCACGTTTTCGGTTTGTTGAATCTTCTTTTGTATCTCTTCTACTTTCGACAGAAGCGTCGCCTCGAGCTTGGCGTACGCTGCGGTGCCTGCGTTTTCTGGTTCTTCCCCCTCTTTTACCACGACTACTTTCTTTTCGTCTTTTGCGCACCACAACGTTCCGTCTTTTAACCTGAAGAGCGGCGAAGCACAGGCTGGACATGACAGGTCTGTTAAGGTGGCTCCTTGACGCAGCAGGTCGGCCATGCGTTTGATGGGTTTATCCTCAGTTTTTTCTTGCATTTTAGAACCCCAACATAAATACTTGTTAAAGCTTATATAACTTGATTACTGCGAAGTTGATAGGTGGACGTTTATGGTGCGGAAGAAGAAAGCTCAGGAGTATGAGGAGAAAATTCAGCAAGCGTTAGCTGTGCTTGGTTTGGTCTCGGAAGACAGCACGACTCCGAGGAACATCAGACGCGCGGCAAAAGACGCTATGGGTGCCCTGCAAAGCCCAGAGTATACGCCTGCGGTGCGGGCTTCAAATGCGGTTTCGCTTTTGGATGAGATTCTGCAGGATCCGAACATGCCGCCTTACACGCGGGTGAAACTGTGGAACGTCATGAGCCTAATCGAAGCCATCAAAGATTGAGTTAGAGCATATAAGGCCACTTTCTCTTTTTGAATGCTTTTTCGCCGTCCCCGTCGTCCATGACCATTATGTGTGAAAGCCAACTGTATCAGTTTTCCTGTTTCACCGCTTTTCCTTTTGCGGCGTAGGGAATAGACCACCAGTCCAATGGAGATGATGGCGCCGATTGCAACGGTTATGCCCACGGTAATCAAAGTGGTTGGGAAAGGCGATGATTCGGAACCTGTTTGTTGACCTGCCGTTTGTGTTCCCACCGTGAAAGTGACCGGAGCGGACGCTCCAACGGAGCCAGTCGAATCCTCCGCCTGAACCACAATGGTATGTGTCCCATCAGACAAGCCAGAAAGAGTGGTGTTTCCCGTGATTGGGACTGAGGCTTCGCCATCCAAGCTGTAACCCAGCCAACTGGCAGGTTCAGAAACGGTAAAGTCCAAAGGCAACATGGTTGTGTTATAAGTTTTCAGCTGCTTAATGGACACGATTGAAACTCGTGGTGCGGCAGCGTTTATCGTGAAGACAGTGCTGGCGTAGCCTGAAGTACGGTAAGGTCCAGCGGTTGTACTTCCAACGGTGAAATAGTAAGCGTATTGAACAGAAATAACTAGCCTGTGGGTGCCTTCGGACAAGCCTGACAAAGCCCATACACACAGGTAGTAGTCCGTTTCAGTGGATATTTAACTGGGCGTGAAAAGACCCTCTTTGCCATCCAACGTGTAGGTGTACGAGTCAGGTTTCTCCAACATATAGACGCGTTCATATGTTCTTTGCACCGCGAAGGCTACGGGAATGCTGTTTTCAGTGTAGACTCCGTTGTTTTCAGGAAGCTGAATTGTGATTGTGAGGGGAGGAATAGGGGGCACAACGAAATTCCCATGAACTAAATTAATGGAGAATCCGAGGGACACCAGGATTAACGGCATCAAAAGTAAAGTTGCCAATAGGGTTCTCTTTTTGCTGCTTGTTTTCTTCCTAGTGATAAAGCGTGTCAATAGTAGCGCCCCCACTAATGGGGGCATAGTTATCCACCATTGAAATTCTGGTATTAGAGAGATTTGGGTCATAAGTGGATAATTGTCAATGTTGTTGACGGCGATTTCGTAGGGAGTATCTCCTATTCCGTCTCCGCTGTTATCCGCGCCTGTGTAGTCGCTCCAGTAGTTTCCAACTGTGCCGTTATCCCAGAAGTTAAGGGGTTGGTCTCTGATGTATGGAACGACTGCGTTTTCGCTGTTGTGGTTGAAGTTGTTGCCGTAAATGGTGTTGTTAATGGAGGACTCTGGAGATCCAGTGAATAGAATTCCTTCATAGTTATTTTGGAAATTGTTGCTCGACATGAGGTTATTTGACCCTGTGTAATACAGCGCGATTCCTTTGATTTCGCTTAAGGAGTTTCCAGTCATTTGAGAATTGCCGAATCCGCCCCAAATGCCGTATTGTTCTGGTTGCGGTGGTGAAGCGGGAACTTGGGTGCTGGTTCCTATTATCCTATTTCCCCTGATCGTAATATGAAAAGGGTCTGTTGCATCTGGGGTTACTGGGTAGAAAATGGATTCCCGTAGCAAAAGATTGATTTGGCAAGGTTATGTTGTTGCCTATTATGTTTATTTCTGATGAAGATAGCACAACTATACCGCTCGTGGTTTCTCTTATTGTGTTTTGGCTGATAGTGATGCTTGACGCGTTCTCAACTGTTACGCCTGTGATGCAGCCTTCAAACGCTATGTTTGTGATTGTTATGTTGCTTATGTCAACGACATGGACACCAGGTAGCCAGCCGATTGGCATCATCAGACCCTCAGTGTTGACTGCGGGTTTTGTGAGAACAAAGCCGTTGCCGTCAATCAATATGTTTGAGCTTTGAACTTCTATGGTGTTGTTAATTTTGCCAGTGAAGGTGTATGTGCTTCCAATTCGCTGGAGAGGCGCTGTTGCAGGTTCAACGCTTCCGTCATTTCTTATGTAAATTGGTGTTGGCAATTCTGGAAGAGGTGCGCTAACCAAACTGGTGAAGAAAGTTGCCACTAAAAACAAAACAAACAGTGACACGATTGAAGCTACTGCTTTTTTCTTCATATGTTCCCTTCTTCATTGCTTTGCTTCTATTTCACATATACTTGGATTTTTTCGGCAGTAAAAAGGGTTTTTGTCAAGGTTTGTTGACCAGGCTTAGTCAACATTTCTTGACTAACGAGTGTTCCATGCTTCTTTTCAGTTTTGTGCGGTTTTCTTGGCTAGTTTCCGTGTTTCCTTGTACGAGTGAGCGCAGTGCATGCAGCAGAACGCAAGTTCTTTTCCATCAATCACTTCGCGGTAGCCTCCTTCGTAGACTTTGCAGCCGCAGTGGGCGCAGACGTAGAGGCTTGGCTCAATGGCGATGGACACGAGTTCGGCGAAGCGCTTGAAGAGTCCGGTGCAGAGTTCTCTGCCTTCTTGGGTGAACTCGAAGACCTTGCGCTTTTTCTCGCCTACGGGCTTGACGGTGTGTTTCACCAAGCCCTTCTTTTCCAGCTGCTTGAGAAACGGGTAGACGAGGCTTGGGCTTACTTCTTTTTTTACTCTTTTTTTGAAGCGGCTGATTATCTGGTAGCCGTGGGCTGGGCCTTCGTAGAGTATGGTGAGTATGTAGAAGCGTGAGAAGTCCGAGATTAGTTCGTCTATGTTTTCGTTTTTTGTTTCGGTTGCCATGGCTTCGTCATGTTTATTGAAGGTTCCGCGGGGATATAAATGTTTTTGAGATATATCTTTAAAAGACATGTGACTACCGCTCAACTTAAAAAACCCAAACACAAAAATAATACTCACAAAGGCGAAAAACATGAAAATATTCCACTACAACACCGTAAAAGCACAAGACGCCGAAGGCGGCGCCACAAAAACAAAGATAAGATGGCTAATCACAAAAGAGCTAGGCGCCCCGAACTTCGCCATGAGACTCTTCGAAATGGAAGCCGGAGGCCACAGTCCCCTGCATACGCACCCGTGGGAACATGAAGTCTTCATACTGGAAGGGGAAGGTCAACTTTTCGACGGGGCACAAGCCACGCCTTTCAGCGTCGGCGACGTTGTTTTCGTTCCAGCAAACGAACGTCACCAGTTCAGAAACACTGGACAGAAACTTCTGCGGTTTCTCTGTCTTATACCATACACGCGAGAATGACCGAAGACCCGAAACCCCATATCGCTTTCACATAGAATAGCTGTTCGATGTATTTCTTCACTAACAAATATATGGTAGTTGCTACATCTACATTTGGGTTCCATGGGGAAGATGCCCTTTGAAATACGACGTAATAATAGTCGGTGCGGGTCCAGCCGGAATATTCTCTGCGTTAGAGCTTACGGAAAAGAATAACCTCAACGTGCTAATTCTTGATAGGGGTCCAGAAATTGACCAGCGTAAGTGTCCATCAAGCCGGGGGTTCGAATGTCGTCACTGCGAACCATGCTCAGTTCTTTCAGGTTGGGGTGGAGCAGGCGCGTATAGTGATGGCAAACTCACGTTATCCACCGAAGTGGGCGGTTGGCTCAACCAGTACGTTTCTCAGAAAGAGCTCAAAGACCTTGTAGCTTATGTTGACAGCGTCTACTTGAAATTCGGCGCAAGCGAACAAGTTTACGGCGGAGACCAAGAGAAAGTAGATGAAATAGAACGCAATGCCTCCTTAGCAGGACTGAAACTGATCAGGCAGGAAGTCCGCCACATGGGCACCGAAAAATGCGCCGAAACCCTGCGGCAGATGCGCCGAGAACTAAACAGTAAAATCACTTTTCAACCCAAAACAGACGTTAAAGGATTAATCGCCGAAAACCACACGATAAAAGGCGTCGAAACCGTAAACGGCGAGAAATTCATGGGCAAATACGTGATAATCGCGCCGGGCAGAAGTGGCGCCGAGTGGCTCCAAACAGAAGCTCAAATCCGAGGCTTAAAAACCGTGAACAACCCGGTTGACGTGGGCGTAAGAGTTGAAGTTTTAGCTTCAGTTATGGAAGAATTGACCAAGGCTCTTTATGAGCCGAAGCTTGTTTATTACTCGCGGCTTTTCGACGACCAAGTTCGCACTTTCTGCGTTTCGCCTTACGGTGAAGTCACCACCGAATCCTACGATGGAGTGTTAACTGTCAACGGGCAGAGCTATGCCGAAAGAAAAACGGAAAACACGAACTTCGCCATTCTCGTCAGCACGTCGTTCACGGAGCCCTTCAGGGAGCCCATAGCCTACGGAAAATATGTTGCTAGGCTTTCAAACTTGCTCAGCGGCGGCGTAATGGTGCAGCGTCTAGGCGACTTAGTTTCTGGGCGGCGCTCAACACCTGAACGTATTGCTCGAAGCGTCGTGGAGCCAACATTGAAGAACGCCACACCTGGAGACCTGAGCTTCGTGTTGCCCTACCGCTATCTATCCGACATAAGGGAAATGCTCCAAGCTTTAGATGTAATCGCGCCTGGAATCCACTCGAGAGACACGCTCCTTTACGGCATAGAAGTGAAATTCTACTCTTCTCACCTGCAACTGAGCAATGTCTTGGAAAGCAAAATCCAGAACATGTTCACTATAGGCGACGGCGCTGGCGTCACCAGAGGCTTGGTTCAAGCTTCAGCTTCAGGCGTCATAGTGGCTAGGGAAATTCTGAAAAGGGAAAAACTGAAGGCTTAGAAAGATGGTCGTGGCTCAGAACATCAGGTGCTCGCACTGCGGCGCACCAGTGGAGTTCAAGCCCGGCGAGATAATAGCTACTTGCAAGTACTGTGGCTATACCACAGTCATCGAAACTGGAGCACCCTTCAATTTTGAGCATTCGCTGTTGCTGAACAAATATGATATGAATCAGGCAGATGATTTGGTAAGAGATTGGATGAGGTCGGGGTTCATGAAACCAAGTGATCTTGCCAAAAAGTCCAAAATTGTTGAGAAAAATCTTGTTTACTTGCCTTTCTGGGTTGTTTCTGTGGCAGCTTCCAGCAGCTACAAAGGGATATTCGAACGAATTGCTCCCGCAATCGTGAAAGAAGGCAAAATTGAGAAGGAGTACAACTGGCTTGTTCTGGCAAGGGAGGCTGCAGGGTTCCCAACCAGAGAATACGATGTCCCTTTGGAAGGCAAGATTCCTTTTGACTTTCGGAAAATTGAGGGGTTCGCCAAGGTTCTGAACAGCGAAATCGACAGAGACGAAGCGCTGAAACTCGCCAAACAACAAATCGAGGCGCATCATCGCTACTTGCTTCAGCAAGATGTGGACAAAATCGTGGATATGAATACCGAATTTGACTTAAAGCAGATGGTTTACCTTCACGCGCCCATCTGGTTCATAAAATACGATTACCGCGGCGAGAGCTACCAACTGCTGTTCGATGGTGCAACGGGGATGGTTTTGAAGGGTGACATACCTCAGAAAGGGTTTGGAATACTGTAACACAAATTTTAAAAATTTGACTTCGCAATAGTTGATTGCTAGAGGAATGTGATGGAAGAGACTAAGGTCGCATCTCGAAAGCGTTTCGATTATGGTGCAGGCGCGCTCGCCGTCCTTGTTGTTTCTGTGGGCGTGGCTGCCATAGTTTACGGTTTGAATCTTCTCTCTCTTAACTTTCTAAACATACCTGCTTGGATTTTTGGTCCCCTTGGCATTTACACTTTGGCTTACTCTTCCATCGCAGGCACGGAATCAACCTACTATGCCGTCTGGGGATTAGTTATGGTTGCGGTTGCAATCATATTCGGGTTCTATGACAGAGTTAACGTAGTCGTTATTCTCGGTGTTATGGCAATCTTGATTGCCGTCATAGGTATAATTGCATATCAGAGGAGTAGAAAATGAGTGAAAAAGACTATTTAGGAAAAGTTCGCGGAGAAAGAGGTCTCCTCGAGAAAATAATGGGCTACGTCCCAGGTTACCACGGATATAAAGAAAAAGAGCTAAGACGGGAAAGCGACCGCCTCGTAAGGATGGATGTGGTCAACAGGCTTAAAGATGCCAAAACGGTTTTCCGCAGACGCTTTGCCGACCCAGTGGCTGTGCAGAAACTTGGCGACGACTCTTACAAATTTGACGCTTTAACTTACCGACTTGACCGCGTCACGCAACGTATCGACCGTGCAGTGGCTGGGTACGCTGGTATGTTCGATGCAATTAAAGTTAAGGAAGACAAACTTGACTCGGTAATCCAGCATGACCTGAGTCTGATTGAGAAAGCTGAATCAGTAAAAGAAGATGTTGAGAAGGTGGCATCTATGGAACCCGGAACTGACGACTGGAAAACAGCAATGGATGCTGTAATCTCCAAGGTCGAAGACCTCGACAAACTGGTCGACGAACGCGCCAACCTTCTCAGAGGCTTACAGGAATGACCTCGGCGCGTTACCAAGGAATCAATGCGCGGATAGACAATTTACAAAAAACTTTACCCGAATACGTTAAGAAAGCAGGTTGGAAAGTCAAAAAGGTCATTTCCTTCCCGAACAGTGTCATGTTTGAGTTGAAACGAGGTTTTTTCGACAAGGCTACACTTAACATTAAACAGATTGCTCAGGATGTGGTTCTTGACGTTGATGGTTCAAGGGAGCTTATGGACATAGCGGAAACAGCGTTGACGGATTCATGTGACAACCCCGCGGCACTGGTGGGCTGGAAGGAACAGGAAAGAAAACAGGCGCAAGAGTTCATGAGTTCTGCCGCCGCTGCTCAACCTCAAGCACAAGCTGCTCAACCCGTTGCGCCAAAACCTGCAGCGCCGAAGCTGGAGACTTGCCTGCATTGTAATGCTCCTTTAACGTATGACCCTGAGGAGGTTCTGGTGATCTGCGACTACTGCGGATACATCAATAACCCCACGGGGGAGAAGCCTCCACGATATAGCATGCTGCCTGTGGATGTTAATGGTTCAGCAGGCCTCGAAATCGCCAAAGACCATGTCGGAAAAGGAATTCTCGTTACTCGAGGAATGGCGGAACGCGCAGAGTGGGGCGCGATAATCTTGCGGTATATTCCAATTTGGAACGTGCCTACGCAGTTTGAGGGTCAAGTCGAGGGCAGGAGGGGGCTTGTGAAAACGAAGAGTGTGAAAGGTCAGGTGGCGCAGGACATAGCGTTGAACGCCTTGGCTGGCATATTCGGCGGTAGACGAGTAAAGCCATCCGATAGGCTTGAACGGACTTCAGTTAACGAGACGATGGATGTCTCTGTTATCGCTAGAAAGGCGCCTGAGTACCAGCCGGATGTGGGCTCTTGCAAGTTTCTTTTGAACAAGAAAGAGTCGTTCAGGAAGACGGGCGAGGAGACTTTGAACGTGGAAATAAGTGCCAAGGATGCAGCGGAACGCGCCGAAGCTCTGGGTCTGGAGGAGGTCAAATCGAGATACACTGCAATACGGAAATTCAACGTCACTGGGCGTCCCGCTGGGGAACCTGAACTAATATATGCGCCTTGGTGGTTTATAGAATATAATATGGGAGGAAAAGCCTATTCCGTGATAGTTGACGCATGCAGCGGATGCGTCGTCGCGGGGCAGAGACCTTGGCTTCCCAAGGGAGCAAAATGGAGGTAAAAAGAATGCCAAAAGTAATTGAATGGGTCGGAGCAAGAGAATCGGATATCGTTTGGAGATATCCAGTTGAAGAGATCGCTTGGGGAGACAACCTCATCGTCCACGAGTACGAGGCTGCCGTGTTCTTCAGAGACGGTAAAGCCTACGATGTGTTTAGGGCTGGGCGTCATGTTCTGACAACACTTAACTTGCCTCTGCTGACAAAGATTTTATCAAAAATTACTGGCTTCAACAAAGTGCCCTTTCTATCCACAGTCATTTTCATCTCGCTGAAACAGTTCCAAGGAAAGTTTGGAGCGCAAGGACAAACGAAAGAGCTTGCGCCGCTCAAGTTCTTCGGGGGCTTCTGGTTCCGAGTTGAGGAGCCTAATCTCTTCGTGAACGAAGTTTTAGGTGGGCAAGCCTCATATTCGACTGATGGTCTCCAGGACTTCCTCAGAGGCTTCTTCAATGAACGGCTGATTGACACTTTGAGTCAGTACTCGCTTGTGGATGTCTACGGAAAACTTGACGAAACAAGCCTTCTCTCAAAGAACCTTTTGTTCGATGCGTTCTCAAAGATTGGGCTGGAACTTATCGAAGTAAAGTTTGAGGGAATAGATACTACGCCCGAGTTCAGGGACAGACTATATTACATACGCACAGGCGTCGCCGCCACAGACGTGCTAAGAATGGAGACGGTTCAGAAATCTGCCGAAAGCTTGGGTAAAAGTTCAGGCGGAGGGGCAATCGGCGCGGGCGCGGTGATTCTTCCGCAAGTGCTACAGCAGCAGGGTCAAGCCCAGCCGATGGTGCTATGTCCCAAATGCGGCTTCCAGAACCCTCAAAACACAAAATTCTGCGGGAACTGCGGCACATCCCTGCAACCTCAACCTGGCGTAACCTGCCCCAAATGCGGCACGGTGAACGCGGCTGGAGCCAAGTTCTGCTCAAACTGCGGCGCCCCGTTGCAGAATACGACTGTTAAGTGTCCAAAATGTGGCACGGAGAGTCCATCTGGCACCAAGTTTTGTCCGAACTGCGGAACTAAACTCTAAACTCTCCTTCATTTTTTCTTCGCAAATGCCTTTTTGAGCGCAGTTCAGTAAACGTTTTTGTATTCCAACGCATAACTTCTGTTTCGGATGCCTGAAGTTAATGAGTGAAAACGTAATCGGCCACGGCACATGGTACGATAAAATGGCGCAGAAAGTGGTCAACCGCGAGCGGAGGCTGGGCAGAAGCTTGGAAAAAATCAGAACCGAGATGGGACTCGGCGCTTCTGGGTTCCCTCACATAGGCAGCCTCGGAGACGCGGCGCGCTCCTACGCGGTTACGCTTGCTTTGCAGGAGATGGGTTTCAACTCCGAACTTGTGGCTTTTTGCGATGATAAGGATGGTTTGCGGAAAGTTCCTGCGGGCTTGCCGAAGTCTCTGGAGAAGTATCTGGGTTTTCCCGTTTCCAGCATTCCTGACCCGTTCGGCTGCCACGAAAGCTACGGCAAGCACATGAGTTCGCTTCTGCTTGACGCTTTAGACGCATGCGGCATCCATTATCATTACATGTCTGCGAAAGAAGTTTACGAGAAAGGGCTTCTTCGTGAGGAGATTAGAACTATACTTCTGAACGCCAAGAAAGTCGGCGAAATCGTCAAGGAAGAAGTAGGACAGGAACGCTACACCGAGGTCTTGCCGTACTTTCCAGTGTGCGAGAAATGCGGGCGCATCTACACCACGCAAGCGCTGGAGTTCGTGCCTGAAACAGACAAGGTTCTCTACGCCTGCGAGGGCTTGGAAATCAGAGGCAAGCGGATTGAAGGTTGTGGGCACAGAGGCGAGGCGGACATAGCCCGCGGCGAGGGAAAACTGAGTTGGAAAGGCGAGTTCGCCGCCCGTTGGAAGGCGTTGGACATAAGGTTTGAAGCCTACGGTAAGGACATCGCCGATTCCGTTCGCATAAACGACCGTATATGCCGCGAAATTCTCTGTTTTGAACCGCCGTCTCACGCGCGGTACGAGATGTTTCTGGACAAAGGCGGCAAGAAAATTTCAAAGTCCGCAGGCAACGTTTTCACGCCGCAGGTGTGGTTCCAGTACGGCTCGCCGCAGTCGCTGCTTCTGCTGATGCTGAAACGGTTTGTTGGCACCCGCACTCTCGATGTTTCGGACATTCCTTCCTACATGAACGAAATGGACGACCTTGAAGACGTGTACTTCGGCAAGAAAGCGGTGAAGGACGAGAAAGAGCTTGCGAAGCTCCGCGGCTTGTACGAGTACTGCTGGGTTATGAAGCCGCCTGCTAAACCACGCTTTCATGTGCCGTATAACTTGCTGGTGTTTTTGGTTAAAATGGCGCCGAAAGAAGGCCTGAACGACTTTCTGACCGAAAAGCTTCAGAGCTACCGTTACCTGCAGAAAAACCAGCAAGTTGATGCTGAGCTGGAAAAGCGGGTTGAATACGCGCTCAACTGGGTCAGAGATTTTGAGGAGATTAAAGAAACACCTGTAAGCCTCACGGAAACAGAAGAAAAAGCCGTCGCAAACCTAGTTAACGTTCTGGAAGATGCTGATGAGCCTGATGAAATACAGAACGCCATTTTCAACTCTGCCAAAAACAACGGCTTGAAGCCTGCTGCCTTCTTCAGAACTCTCTACTTAATCCTGATGGGTGCTCAGCAGGGACCGAGACTGGGACCGTACATACTTGCAATGGGCAAGCAAAACGTCATCAAAGCCTTGAAGAGAGCATTAAGCAAGAAATAGCGTTCTGCCTCTCATATTCCGGTCAAGATCAGCCTCACGATAAACACGTAAAGGATTAGAATAAGCAAGATAAACGCGCCGCCGCGGCGAGAAATGTTCCTCAACTTTTCGAAGTTTTTTTCAGATGCGTCTTGTGCCCGCTTCATAAAATACAGCAGGCAAGGAACTAAACAAACGAAGGCAACCATGTACCAGCCAAGAAACGGCGTTAATGACAAATTAAGCAGCTCATACACTATTGGCAAGCTTACTGTAACCAGCAGCGAAGCGGATGCGAATCTCAGGGCAGTTTTCCTGCCGTATTTCACCGCAAACGTGTTGATTTTTGCTGATGCGTCTGCCGTGTAATCTCCTACGACCTGGTAAATTTGACCTGCGCACTGGATGAGAAAAATTGGTAATGCGGTGAAAAGCGCGTCTTGATAACGCCGAATCACCCAGGGAAATTCGAACTGTAACGTCAACAGAGGCACCGTTTGAACTCCGATAAAGAACGGCAAAACCCCTGCTCCGATGCCGCAAACGATAACGTCTAAGCCAGGTCTGCTTTTGAAACAAACGGGCGGAGCAGAATAACCTATTCCAAGCAGCATGAGAGCGCCAAGGAGCAGGAAAACGCTGATGTCTGTCAGCAAAGCGCTTGTCAAGCTAACCGCGGTAAACACGAAAAATAATGTGAGTCCCACTCTGGGCGGCACTTCTCCAGACGCAATCGGCAAATCCTTTTTCAGAATATTCGCTTTATCGTTTTCGCGGTCGAAGTACTGGTTCAAAATGAATATTGCGCTGGTGGCAAGTGAAAAAGAGACCAAAACCACGATGAAGCGCCCTATCGATGGGAGTTCAAACAGAATGCAGCCGAGTAAAAAATTGAACAGCCAAACCTGCCAACTGTCAAATCTCATCAGCTTTACGTACGCACGAAGTTTTCTTGAGCGAGCGGGCATTTTCTTCTCTTAGCTTTAACCTAGAAGGGTTATAAAGTGTATGTGCATGCACCTGCCGTTTGCTGAGCATTTAGCATAAATACTCTGGTAGATCAGATATTTTATATCTTTATGGCACCTTTCTTGATACGACTTCTCTTAATAGCCCTTATTGCCACTGCCATCGCGATAGCTAATGCAACAGGCATGATAAACCAAGCTGCAAACTCAAGTACAGAAGACGAAAGTGCAGGGCACCCAGACCTAAACGCAAAGTTTGCACTTGTAAACATATCATAATAGCAATATGACGTATTGAACTCATTCGGACTAGTCATCCATGCGGTGTAGGCAGAGACATTCACCGATACGGAATGCAAACCCGAAGCTAATCCACACGCTGGAACTGAATATACAGGCGAAGAGGTGATGTTCGTGAAGTCTGCATGCGACCCCCATTCTGGTTTACCGCAAAAGCCGCCAATTTCCGTGCTATTATCCAAAACTTGTTTTTCATCAAGGGCGCAAGTCACTTCTGTAATGGTGCCGATAAAAACATCTATGCCCGAGAGAGGATTTAGCTGCCAATACCATGAGCTAGGTATGTCTAAGCTAAAAGCGATGGAAACATTTTCTCCAGCGATAGTTCCGTTATTTGGAGATAATAAGTTGATGGTTGGTTTATCTGTAATTGGGTCTAAAGGAACAGGTATTCCCAGTCCATAAGGATTTGCTTTAACCAAGGTTGCTAGCATTGAAGCAGCTAATGAAATCAACAGCAATCCGGCAAAAAGATAGGCTGCAAGCCGTCTTCTCATGCCATTCATCAAATGCTTATACTGCCTATACTCTTTTAAAGTTTTTTTGTCAATATCATTAGCACGACTTTTTTATCTTTTTACCGAAGTTTTTGTTTTCTCACCAGGTTCTAAATCTTTCTTCAAGAAAAGATACATGAGGGAAAGGCGAAGAACTTTGTAGTCTATTCTTCCAAGTCGTTGTCTGGCTTCAGCGTTGTATCGCGTCGATTATAGGTTATCAGTAAACTCTTTTTATTTGACCTCCGCATCTTGTTTGTGAAGGGCCCGTAGTCTAGTACGGATTATGACACCTCCCTGCGGAGGAGGAGACCCTGGGTTCAAATCCCAGCGGGCCCGCCATTAGCCCCTCTTCCTGTTCGTTAAACAACGCAGGACGTAGGTTCAGAAGCGCTTATATTTACTGCAGTGCTGGACAAAGAAGAGGAGACTGATATCTATGCGAGATGGAACAGACGAAATAGTAAAAACTGAACTATACAGGGAAATCGAGACATTGGAAAAGCAATACCGCGCCATTAAGGATTACCTTTCAGAAAAGGAAACTGAAAGCTTGGAAATCATTGGAACCTTGCGGGGATTCAGGAGCACCTTAAGCAAAATCAGCATGCACATCCTAACTTTGTATACTTTGGAAGGTCAAAAAACCAAAATCACATGGGATTCCCTCTTCACTAACATAGACCATGCTTTGGAACAACTGCAAACCTCACGTTCGAACCCCAGACCAACAATCCAACTAGCCCTAGACATGTCTGAACCCAAAATCGAAGAAGTCATGTCCTACCTGTTAACCCTCAAAAAATCCCTGCAATAACTGCAGAGCGCCTTACTCCACAATTTTTTCCCAGCTTTTCACCAAATCCAGAACTTCTTGTACAGGTTGGCCGCCGTAACTTTTCAAACGCTGACGAAGCTCAACCTTGTCGACCGCTGCCTTCTGGAAATCCTTGAGCTGACTAGCCCCAGTTGCCAAGTAGAGTATTCCATCTATGCCTGCTCGTGCGCAGCGAACGCTAACCGTCAGCAATTCGGAGGCTGATGAAACATCTTTTGCGGTGTCGCCTGGACCGAAAACGTATAGGCTGATGTACACTGGCTTCTTAAGCAGCTTTTTGAACCCGCGAGCTAGCATCTCCCAGTACCAAGGTGTGGCGTAGTTTTTGCTGAACATGACAACGTTGAACGCGTCAGCGTACTTGGCAAAGTCGTCAAAGTCAACGCCGTAGCGTTCACAGGCGGTTATAGGGTCTGGCTGTATGCTCATGACCAGGTCTTTTTTTACGCGTTCTCTGATTTGGGCTATGTAGTCGGTGACTTCTTTTCTGCGCCACTCAAACCAGCTTAAGCCGCTTTTCTTCCAGCGCTCTTTGCATCGCGGGCACGTGCAGTGACCGTGATCTGCGAAGTACTGGCTGTTCAGCCACACGCCCAGCGAGTGACGGTCAACATCCTCCATGTAATCCAACTGTTCAGCACGATGCTCAGGCTGCGTAGCGCAAACAACGCTCCAGTAAATGTTAAAGTTGTTGTTTCCCATACGCGCCGGACCCAGAGGAGACTGCGAAATCCAGTCAGGATGACTGCGAACCGCCGCGTTATCCGCAAAAACCGCAATGTTACTGTACATGTCCTGAACAGGCGGAATCCTATCGCCAGTTTCCAGCTTAACACGCAGCAAATGGAGGTCAAAACCCTCAGCTTTCTCCGGCTCATACACGAACGCGCCGAACTTCACATCGTACACCTTGCTTCACGCAAAGAAACGGCACTCAATTAAGGTTTCGGGAAAAACAGCCGCAACACCAATGCAGGCGGCATCTGCACTTCCGGAGAACGCCGATTTTCATGCAGTTTAGTTTATATAAGGGGGTATAGACTGTTCCACGCGCTAGAGAAAACGGAAAGCAAGCTGTGTGCCGAGTTCGCAATTATTCCCTGCTTGAGAGCACTAGGATATAATCTGCTGTATCTGCGCACATGTCTGCAGCGTGCTCAATGAACTCGACCAAATCGTCAAAAATCACCATGGCTCCACAGTTGACTTGCGAGCCATACTTTACAAACAAGCTTTTAGCCTTCAGATACTCTTCGTCAAGCACGTGTTCAATCTCTCCGACTTTTTTGGCTTGCTTTATGGCTTCTGCAGGCTCAGATGAAATCTTTTCTATGGCACCACGTAGCATTTGAGCTGTTTCCACAAGTTTCGAGGTCATAAAAACGGTCTTCTGGCAAAGTTCTGGTGGGATTTTTGCATCTGCAAGCATCTCCAGGCATCTTGCCGCATCTTTAGTGTGGTCCGCTAGGGTGTCCAGCCTTTTCACGAGATGCAACAGGTCTTCGCGGTAGTCAGCTACAAGTGCTGCACCCTTGGAAAGCTCCATGAAAACGTCTGTTCTTAACGCGTCAACTTCCTCTTCTGCCTTGTACAGGTTTTCAATATACTTCTTGGATTCCACGAAATTACCTTCTGAAAAGCTCTTAATAGCCTTATGAAGCCACGTTACTGTGTCAAAGGCTTTTGTTATTTGTTCGTGAGCCAGCTCTAAACCTTTTGTTTTCCGGCGTTTTTCAAACCAATTATAGCTTCTTTTCTCCACGGTTTGCATCTCCTTTTATTCATTATTTGAGATTGTAACCATATTAACCCTTCTGTAACTCAAGTGTAACTTCAAAGACTCCTATACCGCGTTTTTCCTCTTGTAGACTGTTTTATCGGCTTCAAAAAACGAAATCAGCTGAATTTCGTTATGACAAGCAGCCGTCAATCGCCAGAAACCATTCCACAGGGTCTATTCCATCTAACGGTGCTGGCTTTTTCTTATTCCTCTTTACCTTCACAATCATGGTTTCATCTGCACTGTGCTCTATACGTGGACAAAATACCACGGCTCAGCAAATTTTGAAGTTGCATTTTTCTCTTTTTTCACTGCACCTTTTCGCATTTCCATCTCCAAGTAAAGCAGCAGCGTCCTAACTTAATTAGAATCTCCAAATATTATATAGACCACACTTTAGTCTATATAGCAACTAAACCGACCAAACTCAGGTTTCAAGAACGGTTCTCGCCAACTCAACCTTGTCTTTCAAACTTTTCATTATCGTGTTTGTAACTCTCACTTCAATTCCAAGCTTCTCTATCCTCTCTTTCTCCGCAAAGTCAGCTAAGTCAAGAACAAACGTGTCAAGGAAATCCGAGTAAAGTTTAGCCACCGAAAACGCGGAAACCTCAAACCCTAAACCCCGCATCAACTTGTCCGCTGGACCTTTAACGGGCGCACCAGCAATTATCGGGCTTATCGCCACTTTTTTAGCGTCTGTATGCTGCAACGCGTCTCTTACTCCGTTCACAGCCAAGATCGTGCCAATGCTGACTATTGGGTTGCTTGGGCAGACAATCACTTTCTCTGCTTCCCTAATTGATTCTAAAACGCCTGCAGCAGGCTTTGCCGTGTCAGCACCAAGAAATTCAACGCCCAAAACCTCGTCTTTTCCGCCTCTTTTAACAAAATACTCTTCAAAGTGAACCAAGCCTTCCTCAATCAAGACTCTGGTTTCAAACTTATCATCTGTCATAGGCAAAATTGCCGCTTCAACTTCTAACAAACGGCTGACACGCGTAGTAACCTCGGAAAGCTTCAGACCGCTTTTCAGCAGGTTCGTTCTGAAAATATGAGTAGCCAGATCCTTATCGCCAAGGTTGAACCATACTTCGCCGTGTAGTTTCCTGAGAGCCTCAAGACAGTGAAAAGTGTCTCCTTTAATTCCCCATCCTTTCTCTTCATCAACTATGCCTGCCAAAGTGTACGTGACGATGTCAACGTCTGGAGATATGTGCAAACCGAATAGTTCAATGTCGTCACCTGTGTTCACAATTATTGACAGGTCCTTTCCGTCAATGAGTTTCACAAGTCCAGTGAGAAACCTGGCGGCTCCTACTCCACCTGCTAAAGCTGTGATCATGGGCTTTCACGCTGAAACTATATGTGCGCAAGGGCTTCAAGAAGCTTCCGTTTGCTTAGCACGGCAGAATATTCGATGCCACTTATTCCTGCTGGTGCTCTTTCTCTGAAACCCAGTAATCCGTTGATGCCCCTTTCTCGTCAATAATCTGCTCTTTTTTGAACACTGGCGCTTCGTTCTTGTATCTTTCAACGGCTTCTTGCAAAACCGGAAAAACATCCGTCCGATGGGAACCAGCAACTGAAACGTATACCATCTCTTCTCCGACGGTAAATTCTCCCAGTAAATGGTGAATCTGAACGTCAATTATGCCTTTTTTCTTGGACAACTCATCGCAGATCTTGGTGAGAACTTCGTTGGCTTTCTCTTCGTACGCTTCAAGCGTGAGTTTCTGAACTTTTTCCCCTTCTAGATTTTCTCCGCGAACCACGCCGATAAAAAGGGCTATTGCTCCAGCATTTTCGTAGCTTTCGTTTTTCTTAGCGTTGTTTAAAAGATCTAAAACAGAGAATGTTCCTTTTTCATGAACACCTGCATGTATGGTCAAACAGTCACCTTCCTCATCCTTTCTAAAAAGAAATCTACTCGTCTCTAAAGACATTTCGCCTTAACAAACGCGATGTTAACCTTGAAAACGCTGAATCTAACGTCTAGGCTTCTTGAGCTTGCTTGACTTTTTGCAGTGGCGCTTGAGCGGGTTGAGCTATCAGTTTTGATTTTCGGATTCCAACGTGTCTAAGAGGTGCCACTTTCTTTGCTTCGTTATAGATGTCTGAGGCTATTTTTCCAAGAACCATCTCTTGAACAAACTGGTCCAGCGTCAACGCAGCGGCTTTTTCGTTGGCGGTTTTCGCCATCATGTTGCGGATGAGTTTTTCTTGGGATGTTTTGATTCGTGAAAGTGTAAGCGCTGACACTGCCACTCTGAGTTTGTATCCGTCTTTTGTGGTTAGGTTGAAAAGTCCGTCAACCTTTGTTGTTCTTCTCCTCACTAGGCTTCGCAGATAGTCACGGGAGTATTCGTGGCCTTTGAATATGGTGTGAGCGGTTTTTCCATCAATTTCGCTTATCTGGAAGAACATTTTCAAGTATTGGTGGGAAAAGTCGCTGGTTATGTCATAAAGTGTTGCTTCAACAATTCGTCCGATAAGCTGTTCTGGTTCTTCTGCGGGCAATGCGCCTAACTCCACGTTTCCGAAGAACGATGGTGCTATTACCATGTACCATGATTTGCTTCGCCATTTATCGCGTACGTGTTTGCTTTTAGATCTCGAAGACAAGTTTATCCTCCAAATGCGGCTTCATCATTCTCAATGCAATATTAAAAGGTTTACCGTTTCAAGCTTACCTTCTCAATGTCGCCCATGTACTTTCTTAAAACTTCGGGAACAATAACTGAGCCGTCTTCTTGCTGAAAGTTCTCTAATATCGCTACCATGGTTCTGCCAGTGGCTATGGCTGTTGAGTTTAGTGTGTGCACGAAGCCTTTTGTGGGTGCGCCTTCTTTTTCCCTGTAACGGATGTTTAATCGCCTAGCTTGGTAGTCCGTGCAGTTACTGCATGAAACGATTTCTCTGTAGGCGTTTTGTGCGGGCATCCACGCTTCGATGTCGTATTTTTTGGCTGCGACTGTTCCGATGTCACCTGTGCACACGTTGACAACTCGGTAGGGCAAGCCGAGTTTTTGGACGAGGTGTTCCGCGTTTTGGAGGAGTTCTTCGTGTAGTTTCCATGATAGTTCTGGTGTGCAGAAGATGAACTGTTCTATCTTGTTGAACTGGTGGGTTCTGAATATGCCGCGTGTGTCTTTTCCGTGTGCGCCAGCTTCTTTTCTGAAGCACGCGCTTATTCCTGCGAGTTTAAGCGGCAAGTCTTCTTCTTTCAGCACTTCGTTCATGTACATGGCTGCCATGGGGTGTTCTGAAGTTGCGATTAAATACAAGTCTTCGTTTTCGATTTTGTACAGTACATCGGCGAAGTCGCTGAGGGCTGTTACGCCTTCGTATGGTTCACGTCTCATCAGGTATGGAGGTTCTATGGGCTGGTAACCTTTTTTGGTCATTTCTTCCATGGCGAAGCTCATTAACGCCATGTCCAAGAGTACACCTTGGCTTTTTAGGTAGAAGAATCTGGAGCCTGTGATTTTTCCTGCTCTTTCAACATCTACTATATCCAAGTTTAAGGCTATGTCGATGTGGTTTTTTGGGGGGAAGCTGAATTTGGGGATTTTGCCCCATGCTTTAATTTGCAAATTGCTGTTTTCGTCTTGTCCGAATGGCACGGTTTCGTGCAGCAGGTTTGGGAGTTGCATCAGGTAGTTGCGGATTTTTTCTTCTTCTTTGGCTACTTGTTTTTCGATGGTTGTGATTTCAGCGTCGATTTCTTTGGCTTTTTCAACTTCGCCTGCAGCGTCTTTTCCCGATTTTTTCAGCGTGGCGATTTCGCCGGTTACAAGTTTTCTCTTGTGGCGAAGCTCGTTCAGTTTTGTCAGTTCTTGTCGCCAGTTTTTATCCACCACAATGAGGTCGCTGAGCATTTCGCCGTTTTCAGGTTTTCCTCTCTTAGCTAAATTATCCTTTACGAATTCGGGATTTTCACGGATGAGTTTGATGTCCAACATTCTGTTCTCACGAAATCAACTCAATTCTATCATGGTTAATTATTTAAACTTGTGATAGGCTTGCTCAGTTGAGAACTGTTGCGATTTTTTGTCTATACCCCCCTTATATATAGATTAAACCGAAGCTTAGACTAGGGTGGTTTAGTTGGTTGGCAAGGTCTACAGTGCTTCATATGAGCTTATTTTAAAAAAAGGTTTAAAAAATAAAGAAAGTTTGAAATGTTTGCTTTGTCCCGCTATGCTGCTTTCTTGATTTCTTCTTTGGTCATCGTTATTTCCATCGTCGAAACCATTCTGGACTTGTTCTCTCCTTCTCTGGGCGGCATTTCCACTGTTCCGATAGCTATCTTGCTTACTTTCAAGTCTTTTACGAATCGATTCCTAGTTATTTCCGCCACGTCAACAGCTGTAGTTATTGCTTGGCCACGAGCTTTCAGTGTTATTTCCTTCAGGTTTCCTGAGGAAAGACTTGTGATTATTGCCAGCACATAGCTCATTGGAGGTTTGTTTCCGACGAAGATGACATCTGCATTCTCAGCCATTTTCTTCACTCCTTTTTGTTGTTCTTTTGGGTAACGTTGCAGTCTACGTCATTTCTGTCAGGGACAGAACGTTACTGCCTCTAAATAATCTGACATCTTCCTTATAAGTCCGTTGACAATCCACGGCTCCAGCGATAAAAAAATCGAAAGTGCAATAGTCGTTTACTAAATTTTGCGCAGATTTGCATCAATGGGAACCATCGCTTGCGCCCAATTTTTATCCTGGTATGCACAACCCTGTGCTATAGTCCAGCTTAAATAATAAGGTGTTAACATACAAAGAGCGAGAGTAAAAATTGCTGACAAAACTAAAGAAAAAAGTTCAAACCATGCTGACTTCAGAAGCAAAAGCCGCGCATAACATGGGATTAACCCCAAACATTGTAACCCTCATAGGCTTGGCTTTGGCGCTGTCTTCAGCTTTTGTGTATGCAGCAACACGAGGTCAACCTCTGGGGATTCTTTTGGCCACGATTCTATTTTTGGCATCGGGATTCTGCGACGCGCTGGACGGCGTAATAGCTAGAATCTATCAACAGACCAGCGTGTTCGGCGGATTTCTGGATTCCCTTTTGGATAGGTATGCTGATGCCGCTGTTTATGCAGGCGTGATAATCGGCGGGCTATGCGATCCTATATGGGGGTTAGCGGCTTTAGCGGGTTCCATGATGGTGAGTTACAGTCGAGCAAGGGCTGAAGCGGCGGCGATAAAGATGGAGTCCGTAGGCGTAGCCGAAAGAGCGGAACGCATGTTAATTCTAGCGGTTGCGAGCGTTGCCGCGATTTTCTGGCTTCCAGCCTTAAACATCGGAATAATTCTGCTTGCCGTGCTCTCGAACTTCACGGTCCTGCAAAGGGGATTGCATGTTTATAATTCGTTAAAGAAAAAAGGTAATAATCGGGAAACCTAGCGTCTTCTTCTGTAACGCGTGCGTCTTTCGTTTTCGGCTCTAACTTTCACGATTCCCCGATGGACTGCACAGGAAATACAATAGTATTTTGTGTCTACCCACGAGGTCATGTAAGTGCCTTTCTGCCGCAGTTCCTTAGCTAACTGAGGCTCGACAAAAGAGACTCTACGCGTAGACTTTTTCGCTTTGTCACGCGGCACCATCTGTCCGCAACTGACGCATTGTACGAGACCGCTGCTTCCTTTATTTCCTTTTGATCTTCCTCGACTCTTTCGTTTAAACGGCAATTTTCTATAAGCCTCTTTGTTCTTTACAGCAAATAGTAAATTACTGCTTTATATATCTGCTCTTAACTTTAAGAGACAAGCAATGTTGGCTTTTGCATCAATTTTGGGGATTATCTTTCCTGATGGCGAGGTCATTAAACTGGTGACTCCTGGTCCGTGACCTGCTGTGACACAATTTGTGTGTATTACTATGCCTATGGAGATGGCGCCTTGACGGTAAATTCTTCCGAAAGAGTGATCCGCGTCGATTATAGCCACCAAGTCGCCAAGCCTCAGATCTTCAAGTTCATACTGCTCTATTATTTTTTCATCAAACAATTGTATGTCGTAATCGCCTGAGTACACTTGGTTTGCTCCTAACCCTGAGCCCATAATGGCCGCGGGAATCATATGAGTTACAGGGACTTCAAGTTTTTCACCGTTTGGTTTTGGGTCTAAAGCCTCCAAAAAACGTGGGTCCATATTCATCACTTTTACGTCGGCGAAGTCAATAAGCTTCAAGCCCAATCCAAAGGCTTTCACGAGAATCTTGTCGCCCAGCATGAGTTTCTCTAGCATTTCTGGTGAGAAATCAACGAGAACGTGCTCTATTCCGCCGTGCTTGCCGGTTACAACCCCTTTGCTTCCTTTCGCGTCACCAGTTACAACGGTTGCCTCGTTTCCAATGCATGAAAACACATTGAACGCGGCGTTGGCTCCCTGCCCATACCGCGGATCATTTTCTTTGTTTTCCACGCTAACGCATGGCTCCACATGGTCCGCTTCCCAACCGCATGCTAAGTCGCCAACTCTGAGATTATACGTTATTCCACCTACTCCAGGCAAAATCGTCGGAGTGCCCGCCGGTGAGACTCTGTAAACTGATCTTCCGATAACTGGGCTGGCCACTTCACCCACAACCGAAATCTTCACAAGGTTATCAGCGTTTGTCCTCAACATTACACATCCCTCTTGAATTATGCTGTTTATTCTCACACTAATAAAACTTGCACGCCGCGTTTTTACACTATTGAAGCTAGCAACTCTTAAATGTGCGATTACTATTTTCACAAGTGAAAGCCAAACTTGACAACTGTTGGGAGTCTAAGCGATGTCTGACATTGGATTAAGAACAAGAATGGTCGTCAAAGACATAATGAGCAGTCCAGTAGTAACGTTAGATGAAGACGCAACTTCAAACAACGTCGCTAACATTATGGATGAAAACGATCTAGGCTGCGTTATAGTCACGAATAAAGCTGGAAAACCCGTCGGAATAATAACCGAACGCGACTTAGTGGTGCGAGTTCTAGCCAAAAATCTTGTGCCTGATGCCATAAAATCGAAGGAAATCATGACGTCTCCTTTAGTCACGATGCAACCGGAGGCAACAATAAGCGAAGCGGCTAGGCGAATGAGCAGGCTGGGCATCAGAAGACTCGGAGTAGTTTACAAAGGAAACCTTGTAGGGCTGATTTCGAGCAAAGACATTTTGGGCGTTATGCCTGAGCTCATAGAGATAATTCAGGAAAGAACACGCCTTGAGGATGCCGCTGAAGCGGAGGAAAACGTGGAACCAGAAGAAGCGCCTCTCTCTGGATATTGCGACCGCTGTGGAGTGTTCTCAGAAAACTTGAAAGATGTTAACGGGCAAAACTTGTGTGAAGACTGCCGCATAGAATTAGAAACCTAAACGCCGTCGCTGTAGCAGAAGTCGGTTTCAAATAAAATAAACTTTAATTAGCTTTCCCGTTCGTTATTCACCATAAGAGCGCGTTTAACTTGATCGTTGATTCTGTTTTAACAAACGCCAAAGCGTACCTAAACAAGGAAGTAGTTGACTGCAGCATAGCTATTGAAAACGGCAGAATCTTCAAAATAGGCAAAGAGACGCAGATGCCAAACGCTGACGAGAAAACAAACCTCAGAAGCATGCTGGTTCTCCCCGGCTTAATTGACGTTCACGTGCACCTCCGCGATGAAGGAAAAGCCTACAAAGAAGACTTTTACACAGGAACTGCAGCAGCAGCAGGAGGCGGATTCACCACGGTTTTGGACATGCCGAACAACGCGCCAGTGACCATGAGCAAGGAGACCTTGAAGAACCGCATGCGAATCGCAGAAAGCAGAGTTCTCGTCAACGTTGGATTTTATTCCGAATTTCCAAACAACTTAGGTGACATCGCCAGCATCGTTGCCGAGGGCGCAGTGGGCTTTAAACTCTTCATGGCTCACCAAGTTGGCGGATTAAACATTGATGACGACGATGCCTTGCAAGAAGCCTTTACAGAAACCGGCGGCTTAGGCGTTCCCGTCGCGGTGCACGCAGAAGACAAAGCGCTGTTGATGGCAAACGGAGAAAGGCTTAAGCGAACCAACCGTCACGATACAACCGCCTTCCTCCAGGCACATTCAGAACGTGTTGAACTCAAAGCGGTCGAACGCCTGTTGGAAATAAGCGCGCAAACTGGTGTAAGATTGCATTTTTGCCACATGACGACCAAACAGGGCTTAAAAGCCGTGATTGAGGCGAAAAAATCTGGCAGAAACGTAACCTGTGAAGTGACTCCCCAGCATCTTTTGTTGTCAAACGCCGATTTTGAGCGTTACGGCTTAATGTTGACAATGATGCCGCCTCTCCGCGGCGAAAGCCACATTCAGGCTCTTTGGAAAGGCATCGCTGACGGATGGGTCGACGTTTTAGGTTCAGACCATGCCCCTCACGCCTTAAGCGAGAAGTCCGCTGGCAGCGTTTGGGACGTTAAAGTCGGCGTGCCTGGTCTTGAAACTACCCTTCCGCTCATGTTGACGATGGTGAGAAAAAATAGGATGTCACTGGCGCGTGTGGTTCAGCTGCTTTCAGAGAAACCTGCGGAGATTTTCAACTTAAAGGACCGTGGTAGCTTAGCGCATGGGCGAAAAGCGGATTTAACGGTTGTCGACTTTAATCAGAAATTCAGGATTGACGCTTCAACATTCCATTCTAAAGCGAAGTATTCGCCCTTTGACGGTTGGGAAGTGCAGGGTAGACCCGTGAAAACTTTTGTTAACGGCTTATTAGTTATGGATGAACAGGCGATTGTGGCGAAGGGTGGAAGCGGCATCATAATCCGAGGAGACCACGCGTGAAATTTATCGCGGATGGAATGCTTGGAAAACTGGCTAGATGGCTTCGCATGCTCGGGCAAGATGTCAAGTATTCCACTCAACTTGAGGACGCTGAACTTATCTCGGTGGCCGAGAAAGAGCAGCGGGTTCTCCTCACAAGAGATTCAGAACTTTATAAGCGCGCCATTGCCAAGGGGATTGACGCGTTCTATGTGGAAGGCAGAACAGAAGCCGAAAAACTAGCAGAACTTGCTGAGCGCTTCGGCTTCCCCTTAATGATAGACCTGAAACGCTCGCGTTGTCCAGCATGCAACACTACAATTCAGTTAACGCCCAAAGAGAAGCTTGCAGGCAAAGTTGAAAAAAACACCTTCAAGTATTACAGCGAATTCTGGAAATGCCCAAACTGCGGCAACATTTACTGGCAAGGCGCCCACTGGAAAGGAATCACCGCTACTCTTGAAGAGGCAAAGAAAATTAAAGGTTCATAGCTTAACTTTATTTGAAAAGCCACTTCAACGGAATATCTTGGAAGGTTCCGTCAGGCAGAGTTCTTCTGATTGTGATTGGCAGGATGCCGCCTTCAAGTTCTTCCAAGGCGATGTCGATCGGGTTTGAATAAGCTCCTTCAGCCTCTATAAGTATCGGTGCACCCATGGAAATCTGAAGAGCCCTCGCTCCCACTATTCTTGCCTTCTCAAACCGCGTTATTTTCGGAGGACCCACAGTTATTTTTTCTTTTTCAGACGTGTTTTAATACTCCCCAGCGCCCGGATACATTCCGCCAGGAGCCCCTCCTCCAGGTGGCATTGGAGGCGCCTTCATTTTGCTGGCAGCAATGATATCGTCGATTTTCAGAATCAGCGAAGCCGCTTCGCTTGCTGACTTAATTATCTGCTTTTTCACCGTAATAGGTTCGAAAACGCCTTTTTTCGACATGTCTCGGACTTTTCCTTCAATGGCTTCTATGCCCGCCCAAGTTTCCCCTTTTTCATGTCTTGCCCTTAGTTCTGAAAGTATGTCGATTGGATCTAACCCGGCGTTTTCAGTAAGCGTTATGGCAACAGACTCTAAGGCTTCTGCAAAGATTTTGACTGCGAGCTGCTCTCTTCCCGGCAAAGTTTCCGCGTACATCTTTAGTGCACTTGCCATTTCGAGTTCTGGAGCACCGCCTCCTGCAACCACTTTTGGCTCTTCAAGTATGTCTCTGATCACGCACAGAGCATCGTGGATTGACCGCTCCGCCTCCGCAGTTATGCGGTTTGTTCCGCCACGTATCAAAAGTGTAACCGCCCGCGGGTGCTTGCAGCCTTCGACGAAGGTCATTTTGTCGTCTCCGATTCTGCGTTCCTCCACAAGCGCTGCGAATCCAAGGTCCGCTGAACTTATGTCGTCTAACTTGGAAACGATTTTTCCGCCTGTGGCTTTTGCGAGTTTTTCCATGTCGGACTTTTTCGCTCTGCGAATCGCCACTATTCCTTTTCTCGCAAGGAAGTGCTGAACCATATCGTCGATGCCTTTTTGGCATATAACAACGTTTGCGCCTGCGGCTACGATTTTCTCGACCATGTCGTTGAGCATGGCTTCTTCTTGGTTGAGGAACGCTTCAATCTGGTCGGGGGTTTCGATGTTGATTTTCGCGTCGTACTCGGTCTTTTTGTTTTCTAGAGAAGCGTCAAGTAACGCAATTTTGGCTTTTTCCACTCGCTTCGGCATTCCCGAATGCACGATTTCTTTGTCCAGAACTATGCCGTTTATCAGGTTTGTGTCCCCGAGGGATTCGCCTGTTTTCTTTTCAACTTTGACATCTTCCACGTCCGCCTTGTACGCGCTGCCTTCTTTTTCTGCGACTTCGAGCATTGCTTTGACCGCTATGTCTGCCAAGTATTCTTTGTATTCCGCCACGATTTTGCTTGCCATGGAAGTTATGGCGGCTTTCTTCAAGTAATCCTGTTTCTTCAGGTCCACTGGAATAGCTATTTTCTCCAGAGTTTCCAGCGCTTTTTCTGCGGCTTGTTTGTAACCGTCAATTATTATGGTTGGGTGTATGTTCTTGTCTATTAGCTCTTCAGCCTTGTTCAGAAGCTCGCCCGCTATTATGACGGCGGATGTGGTTCCGTCGCCTGCTTCATTATCCTGTGTTTTGGCAACTTCGACAAGCATCTTGGCTGCTGGATGTTGAATGTCCATTTCATCCAAGATAGTACGGCCGTCACTTGTTATCGTCACATCGCCGAAGCTGTCCACAAGCATCTTATCCATGCCTTTAGGGCCTAAGGCGCTTCTCACGCTTTCAGCCACGACTTTCGCAGCAGTTATGTTTCCATGCTGCGCCTCTCTTCCGCGAGACCTATTTGAACCCTCTTTTAATACGAGAACTGGCACCCCGCCAGCTTGTGCAGGTGCTGACAAATCAAAGATAACCTCCTTTAATGCGCACAACAACAAAACACAATTGCCATATAAGTTTTTCTAGACTCAATGTATCGAACTTAGCTAAATTTTGAAGTTTTTTCCGTAAACGGCTCAGCTTTTTTGAGCATTTCCCTCTTGGGTTAGTTTAGCTTAGTACACGGCTATTTTTGCTACACCCTTAACTTTTAACAGCTCAGAGATTAATTCGCCTGGGATTTTTTTCTCCACAATCAGCGTGAGTTTTGGTTCGGGCGAGAGTTCAGGGTCGTCTACAATCGCCTGTCTGATGCTTAAGTGGGCTTGGGAAAGAATCATGGCTGATTTGGCTAAGATGCCGGGTGTTTTTGCGTCATCCGGGGTTATTTCTACCACACCTAAGTTGAGGGGTTTGGCGATTTCTTTCAACGAATGCCCAGCAGGTCGTAACTCCTCAAAAATTAGCCTAAGTTCTCGGTTGGCTTTGATTGTGTTTAGCGTCTCGTTCACTGTGCGCCTGTCCACTCCAGCGACTCTTGCTATGCGCACTGGTGGAATCTCGATTTGGTTGAGGTAGATTCTTCCGTCTTTTGCGCTTAGTCCGTTTTCTACGAGAACACGAGCTACTTTGAGTCGTTCGGGATATTCTTGCAGGTGTTTTTTGATTTGGTTCCACATGAAAACAGTTTCCTTCATGTACATTTGTGTACAGTAAAGTATAAATGTGCTGGTCAAGTTCCTAATGAAAACACAAACGGAAGAGAAGCACCATGCCAAGTAGAAAAATACTTCTAGACGAAGATCAAATACCAAAACAATGGTATAATATCACTCCCGATTTACCTAAACCGCTCCCACCTTTCATAGATGCTGAGACAAAGGAGCCTGGAGCGGGAATTGTCCCGAGAATATTCCCTAAAGCGATTCTCGGTCAAGAAATGAGTAAGGACCGATGGATCAACATCCCTGATGAAGTAAGAGAAATTTACAGAATTTGGCGTCCCACCCCCCTCTTTCGAGCCCTTGGACTGGAGAAAGCTCTGAAGACTCCCGCAAAAATCTACTACAAGTACGAAGGTGTCAGCCCAGCGGGAAGCCACAAAACCAACACCGCCGTCCCCCAAGCTTACTACAACCTAAAAGAAGGCACAGAACGTTTGACCACAGAAACCGGTGCCGGTCAATGGGGTTCCGCGTTGTCTTTCGCCGCCGCCATGTTCAACCTAAAAGCAACAGTCTACATGGTCCGAGCGAGCTTCGACCAGAAACCCTACCGGAAAATGTTCATGCAAGCTTTTGGAGCACAATGTTACGCAAGCCCCAGCGAACAAACCGAGGCGGGCAGAAAAATCCTAGCTGAAGACCCAGACAGCACAGGTAGTTTAGGCATCGCCATTAGCGAAGCCGTGGAAGATGCTTTAGTGAACGAAAAAGAAGCTAACTACACCATAGGCAGCGTTTTCAACCACGTTCTATTGCATCAAACCGTAATAGGTTTAGAGACTCAACAGCAGATGAAAATCGCGGAAGATTACCCCGATGTGATATACGGCTGCATAGGAGGCGGAAGCAGCTTCTCAGGGCTGTTCTGGCCGTTCTACTACGACAAAGTAACTAAAAAAGCGCCGAAAGAAACGCAGTTTGTAGCCACAGAAGCAACGGCTTGCCCCAAAGTCACCAAGGGCGAATACAAATACGACCACGGCGACACCGCGAGAATCACTCCGCTGGTTCCGATGCACACATTAGGTCACGATTTCATCCCAGCGCCGATACATGCTGGTGGTCTGCGCTACCATGGAATAGCCCCCACCATAAGCGTATTAGCCTCAGAGAATCAGTTGCAAACGAAAGCCTTCAACCAGATAGAGGTCTTTGACGCGGCAAAAACCTTCATTCGCAGCGAGGGCATAATCCCCGCGCCCGAGCCGGCGCATGCGATTAAAGGCGCCATCGACGAAGCCTTAAGATGCAAGGAGACAGGGGAAGAAAAAACCATTCTCTTCCTGCTGTGCGGTCACGGCTTCTTCGACATGCAAGCCTACGATGAATACTTCAACGGCAGACTGCTACCTTACGAGTACCCCACGCAGAAAGTGGCGGAATCCATGGACAAACTGCGCAAGCTCTATCCTTGGCTGGAAGACGTGAACAAGAAGTACATAAGTTGCGAACCGCTCTAACGCGCCTAAAAACTGGTGAGAGCTGCAGTCTCTCATCCATACTTTTCTTCTACTAAGATTTTTAACTGTCTGCGTCATCATTTTGTTTTTATCATTAACTTTTATTCACGTATAGAGTTAGATAAGAGTCGTCTGGTGCCGCATATGAGTACCGAAAACAAGTCGCAACCTGAAAAGACGCTTATTCCACAGGCTAAGACAATCGGCTTAATTGTTAATCCTGTGGCCGGAATGGGCGGGGCTGTCGGATTAAAAGGAACAGATGGAAAAGCAATCGTTAATCAAGCCAGATCTCTAGGTGCAAAGTCGATAGCACCAGAAAGGGCTGAAGCCTTCCTCTCAGAGTTGAGTCCTGCCACAAATGGGGTGCAACTGGTTGTGGGGGCTGGAAGCATGGGAGAGGACGAAACTAAGAGCTTTGGCTTCACTTATAACGTTCTTGGGCAGCGGAAGAAGGAAACAAGCGCTGAAGACACAGTGGCTGTGGCAAAGAAAATGGTGGATGCAGGCGTCGCGCTTCTGGTTTTCTGTGGAGGAGACGGAACCGCCAGAGACATACAAAAGGCAGTTAACATGAATGTTTCCGTGCTGGGTGTTCCCACAGGGGTCAAGATGCACAGCGCCGTTTTCGCAGTCAACCCCCAAGCGGCAGCAAGAGTGGCCATCAGGTTTCTTTACGGAGAATTGTCCCTGAGAGAAGCAGAAGTTATGGATGTGGATGAAAAAGCCTTCAGAGAAGGTCGTTTATCCGCCGAACTGTACGGATACGTGTTAGCTCCTTACGAACCTCATTTGATCCAGGCAAATAAGTTGACAAGTCCCATGACGGAGAGCGAACTGCGTAACCAAGCAGCCATAGCGGTATACATTATTGAGACTTTGAAGCCTGATGCGATTTATATTATTGGCCCGGGAACCACCACTCGCACCATTGGCGACCTGTTGGATGCGAAGAAAACTCTGTTAGGCGTAGACCTCTTCCTCAACAAGAAAATAATGGCGAAAGACGTAAACGAGAAGCAAATCTTGGAAGCAACAGACGGAAAACCCGTGCAGATTATCGTCACGCCGATTGGCGGTCAAGGCTTCATTTTTGGAAGGGGAAACCAGCAGATAAGCCCCAAAGTAATTCGCCGCGTAGGGTTAAACAACATAACCGTGGTCGCGACAGAAAGCAAACTAAGGAGCCTCAAGGCTCTAAGGGTGGACACTGGTGATCCAGATTTGGATGCTGCTTTCCGAGCGCGCAAAATGAAGGTTGTGGCGGACTACAAAACCGCGTATGAGATGCAAGTTGAGTAACGGTTGTTTCGGTGGCAATTGAAATATAGACCTTTATGACAGTAATCTGTTGTTAACTGAGGCTGAAAACTTGATTCCCATAAATGTTCCAAAAATCGGCGAAGAAGAAATCGAAGCCGTTGTTAAAGTCATAAGAAGCGGTCCATTAACCAACGCGCTTGGCGCGGGTCCAATGGTGACGCATTTCGAGGAAAAATTTGCGAGATTCGCGGGTGTGAAACATGCCGTAGCCGTGAACACTGGCACTGCGGCGTTGCACTCCGCTATGGTAGCGGCGGGCGTTAAACAAGGCGACGAAGTGATACTGCCCAGTTTCACATTTGTGGCTACAGCCGAAGCCGTTGTCATGGCTGGCGGCAAACCAGTTTTCGCCGACATCGACCCTGAAACTTACCACCTTTCTTCCGCTGAAATCGAAGAAAACGTGACAGAAAACACCAAAGCTGTGGTGCCAGTTGACCTGTATGGTTTGCCTGTTGACATCAAGCCGATAAGGGAAATCGCCACTAAACACGACTTGGCTGTTGTTGAAGATGCCGCTCAAGCTCACGGTGCAATGTACGCGGGAAAGCCTGCTGGTGTTTTTGCTGATGCTGCTTGCTGGAGCCTTTACGCGAGCAAGAACATGACCACAGGTGAAGGCGGAGTCGTGACAACAGACAACGATGAAGTGGCAGAGACTTTGCGGCTGATACGCACTCACGGGGAGAAAGCCAAGTACGCCTCTTTGATGCTTGGCTACAATTACCGCATGTCAGAGATACAAGCCGCCATAGGCGTGGTGCAACTGGAGAAGCTGCCTGCTTTCGTGGCTAAGCGCCGTGCAAACGCCCAGAGACTGACTAAAATTCTGGCGGAAACGGAAAGACTGCAGTTGCCAAAGGAAACCGAAGACCAGCAGAACAGCTGGTATCTCTACACCGTCAGACTCAAAGACGGTGTAGAGGCTGAACGAAACAAGATTTTGGAAGAGCTTGAGAAGAAGGGCATAGGCGCAGCAGCGTACTACGTACATCCCGTGCACACGATGCCATATTACCGTGAAACTTTCGGTGAGTGTAAACTGCCCGAGACGGAAAAGGCTGCGCAGCAGGTTTTCTCTTTGCCCGTCCATCCAGGCGTCTCCGAGGAGCAGGTGGATTACATTGGCAAGGTGCTTCTTGACCTCTTGTAGCGAGGCTTGAAAAGGTAAAAGGGATTTGTTGTGGCGTTGGACTTGCGATGTGAATGAGTAAACTGTAAGAGTTAAATATGATTTTCATTACTAGATCTGTCTGTCTCGAAGAATTGATGGTTTTCTCAAGGGGAACGTGAAACAGTTGGCTGATGAGGAAGATATTTCACGAGTTAAGATCCGATTCTTGATAGAAGCTGTTGGTGAAGCGGAAGGCGAGCTTGTGAGGTTTTTGGCGCCCAGAACAGTGGACACGATTGTCCGGAAACTTCCTGTTGAGGGTAGAGCCGCTCTGTGGAAAGAGGAAGTTTACTTTGAAATTCCAGTTAAAATAGGTGAAGAAAAATCTAAACCCACCGTGGAACCTGGGGACATCGCTTTTTGGCCCATGGGCAGCGCTTTATGCGTATTTTTCGGTGAATCACAGCCGTACAGCCCAGTGAACGTTCTGGGTAAAATCACCAAGAACCTGGACTTGTTTAAGCAGGTTAAAAGCGGCGCGACGATTAAGGTTGAGTTAATAAGCTAGAAAACTGTTGAGCTGTCCGCCCACATCTGCAGGAGCCGCGCGCACTCTTTTTTTACGTTTTCGTCTTGGCTCTTGTCTTTTAAAACTTGCAAGAAATGTATGCGTTTTTCAACTGAACGCTTTTCGGCGTTTCCTCCGTAATAAAGTTCGCCTTCAAGGTACTCCTTCATGTGATTGGCTTTTTGAATTAGGAGGCTCGCGTTGTCAACGGGATTTTCAACCGCAAACTTGTTCGCCCAGATCGCCACTTCTGTTTCGCGGAGTTGAGTTATCCCGTCAATTTCTTTTATCTGTCTGATGTAAGTTCTCAAAAACTCGTAGTAACCCGCAGTTTTAATCAGTTCGAGAGCTTGGTTAACTTTTTGTTTGAAGTTCGGACTTCCTTCCACTGTTAAACTGTGCTTGTAGCCTTTATCCACAAGTTCTCTTGCAGTTTTAACTTCTTTCTCGGTGTAAACTCTTTCTGGAAACGTCACTTTGTTTTCTCCAGTTTTCGACAGTAAAAATTTTTAAAAAGTTCAGCGTTGCCAGTGCGAATTAAGCAGCCACGGGTTTGTATATCTTTATTTTGTGGCTTCCTGAGACCAGCTGTACTGCGCCGTTTTGTTCCAGCTGCTCCAAGAAATCTTTGGCTGCGCTTATGCGTATGTTGAACCGTGAAGCCACGGCGAAAGGCGTCAAAACTTTCATCTTCTTTACTTCGTTAGCTATCTTCTCGTTTTTCGCGTCTGGAGGAATCACGCTTATTGCCCTTCTTTCCTTCTGCGGTGCGGCTTTTTCTTTCTTCTCTTTCGATTTATCTTCTTTGTCTCTTTTTTCCTGCATGCGCTCCATTTGCTTTAAGCCGAGTTTCTTTTTTCCGCCCATTTTTATCACTTCTCTTGTCTGTCGGTTGCTGAACTATAAAGGCTGAGTTATTTCAACTTTATGCCTGTTCTTCCACTCTTTGAGGGGGACGCCGAGTTTTCTTTCAACTTCAGTTCTATGAATGGAGTTCATGGTGCAGAACGGTATGATGCGCCCATCTGGCACGGCGTAGTGGATTACGCAGCGTTGTACGCGTTCTATGTCGAAGTTGTACGGGTCCATGAAGTGCATGGACGAAAGCAGAATGGTTTTCCTTTGCAGGTCGCCTAACGACTTGTAGCTTCCCTCCGTCAAGACTTTCAGAAGGTATTTCCTTAGAAAACTGAATTTCATGTGCCTAGCTGCGCCAAGCAGGCGAAGTTTGGCTTTTTTCTTGCTTCCTTTCGAGGCGTTCTCATTAACTTTCTTCATGGTTTCAACGAATTTGTCTACATTTGCGTAACGTGTGATTGGCGTAATTTTGCCGTCTTCTACGAAGAGGTAAGTAGCCATGCCGCAGTGCGGGTGCGCCGTGAACTCCACGTACCGCTTGTCCTGGAGCGCGCCCACCGCTTTCGAAACTGGCACAACCGTGGGCACGGGATAAAAGTCTGAAACCTTGATTTTGCCTTCGGTTTGTTCCTCACATAGGCGCATGAAATCAGGGATTGTGATGCGCATGCGGTCGCGTTCTTTCTGTGGAAGGCGCCCGCAGAGGGAGACGGGTTGAACATTTATGCACCTTACCACGTCGAAGTTGTCAACTGCGAAACGTATGATGTCTCCGAGTTGGCTGTCGTTGACGCCTTTGACCAGCGTGACCACCAAGACTATGCTGTGCAGTCCTGCTTGTCGGCAGTTTTCGATAGCCTTCATCTTCGTATCGAGAAGGTCGACGCCGCGGATGAACTTGTAAACTTCAGGTGTTAATCCGTCGAATTGCAAGTACACCGTGCTGACCCCCGCCTCTTTCAGTTCTCTGCAGTAATCAACGCTCTGCGAGAGTCGAAGTCCGTTCGTATTAACCTCCACGTGGCGGAAGCCGAGTTCTTTTGCCTTTCGAACCAAGTCGAACAGGTCGTTGCGGATTGTTGGTTCGCCTCCGCTGAACTGAAGCGCCGTGGCTGGCACGGGGTCATTGGCGCGCAGGTTCTCCAGCATTCCTATGACCTGTTCCTTAGTGGGCTCGTACACGTAGCCTGCTGCCGCAGCATTCGCGAAGCAGACGGGGCAGGTGAGGTTGCACCTGTTGGTCACGTCGATTATAGCAAGCGCGGTGTGGGACTTGTGTTCTGGGCATATGCCGCAGTCGTATGGGCAGCCGTTCACGGTTTCTGTGCGCGGATTGTTCAGTCCGTCGCCGTCGCACCGGAGTTTTTCAGCGCGCACGTATTGGTCATAATCCGACCAGTATAACTCTTGGAAAGAGCCGTGTTCAGGGCACTCCTTTTTGATGTAAACTTTGCCGTCTTCCTCAAAAATAGAGGCGTCTAAAACTTTCAAGCATTCTGGGCAAATACTCTTCGTATCCTTAATCTCGTTCATGCTTTTCACTACTGAGCTTTTCGAAGGGCTTAAGAGCGAAATTGGTCATAAATGTTTCCAAACGTTTCCTAAGGTGATTGGGGGGGAATCAGGATGTCAGTCAGCGAAAACACCCGCGCTACTCTGCGGGAAATGGGCTTGAACGCTTACGAGGTTGATGCTTACGTCGTGTTGTTGGAGGGCGGGCAGATGACGGCTATGGAAATTAGCCGAGAGGCGTCTGTTCCATACTCGAAAATTTATGAGGTCTTGAACTCGCTCAAAGAGAAGGGCTGGGTTAAAAGTTCAGAAAGCCGTCCGTTCAAGTACTATCCAGTTCCGCCGGTTGAAGCTATGGCGTCCACGAAACTTAGGCTGGAAGATAAGTACCAAAGCTGGGAGAGCACCGTGGCTGAGGAGTTGCAGCCTTTGTATGAGAAGCGAGAACTGGTGGAGCGCCCAGACATGCTGATACTGCGTGGGCAGCAGGCGGTTCTGAGCAAGCTGGAAGAGGTTCTCATGAAAGCCACGAAAGAGATAATGATTGCGGCTCCCGAATTCGCGAGGTCCATACTCGCCTCAGCAGACCCTCTAGTGGTTGGCCTAAAAAAAACGGTAAGTCTTAAACTTATGGTGGCGGGGAAAACGGTGGACTGGGGGTTCCTGAAGAAGTTTCCTGTCGTAAGCGAGTTGCGCGTCAGGAATCACATGTTCGGTGGGGGAGTAATTGCTGATGGCAAAGAAGCCATGCTCTTCTTGGGCGAGGACAAGCCTAGCTTAGTCATATGGAGCAACCATGTGGGTTTAGTGGGTTTTGCAAGGGAGTACTTCCAGTTTCTGTGGGACTCCTCGAAGAATGCATGACGGTAAAGACACTGGGCTATGAACCAGGGACCTGTTTCAACAAAAAAAGAAAGAAAAGGGAGCTATTTTCCCATTACTTTTTTAGATGCTATTTCTATGTCTTCAGATTTGATGGTCTTGCGTCCGGCATGCATGGCAAAATCTAACGCTTCTTTTGCGATTTTAATGCCAATTTCCTCTAGCGCCTTCGCCAGTTCTTTCGCTGCGGCTTCGCTTACTCTGTCAGCTCCTGCTTTTTTGCATAATCTGTGCATGGGAGCTACAGCTAATTCTAAATCGGTCATAAAGACTTCTCCGTCGCTTCTTTTTCTTTTTAAAGCTGTATTTAACCTTTTTTGTCTTTTACTTCTTTAAATTACCGTTTAACATCAAAAGTATTCACATAAAGAAGAAAATTATAAAAACGCCTTGGCTGATAATGCGGCTAAGGAATACGAAATGAAGTTGGTTGATGCGCACATTCACCTTTCCGACGCGGAATACGCTGATCGTGTAGATGAGCTTGTGGCGGAAGCTAAAAACGCGGACGTTGTGGCGTTGGTTTCGAATTCAATGGACCTTGAAACAAGCATCGGCAGCCTGAAACTAGCTGAAAAACATCCCGGCACAGTTTATCCTGCCTTGGGTATTCACCCGTGGAACGTGAATGTGTTGAAAGAACATGAGCTTGAAGAAACACTGGACCTGATTTATGAGCAACACCAGAAAAAGGCTGTCGCAGCTATAGGCGAAATTGGGCTAGACTACAAGTACGAGACCGTTTGGGAACAGCAACTGATGGTTTTCGACAAGATGCTACGCTCAGCCGAAAAGCTTGACCTTCCAGCCATAATTCACTCGCGCGGAACCACAGCGCAAATTGTGGACATGCTTCCATCCTACAATCTTAAACGGGTTCTGCTGCACTGGTTCAGCCACCCCATGGGCGCGTTGTATAAAGCCGTGGACCACGGATACTTCATCACCGAAGGACCGCCAGCCGCATACTCCAACGGCATCCGCCACGTCGTGAAACAGGTGCCGCTGACAAACTTGCTGACGGAAACTGATGGACCAGTGACCTACTATAAGCCGCCTTTCAACGGCAAGCTAACGAGACCCTCATTCATACCGACAGTGGTTGAGGCTGTGGCTGAAGTTAAGAACATGGCTGTTGTTGATGTGGCGAATCAGATAGCTAAAAACTTTGAAACCTTCTTCAACATCAAGCTGAACTAGATTTTAATCCAGCTGAACAGGTCTGGGACAAGCAAGTAAAGCACGATGACAGCTACAACTATCGTCGCGATTATGGCAATTGCCAAAACGTACTTGCGGGTTGAACGCTTCGGATTCTTCGGCTGGTCCGCGTCAGACCGCTTCTTTCTCCATCTTCCAGATTTGGTTCTTTCCCTCTCTTTTGACCATTTACCTTTCTTCACTTTAGGCACAGGCAACGATTTCACATCCTCAATGTTAATTTTTCTTCTTCCTTCCTTATATAGAATATCGCAAATCAGTAGGACGCAGTTTTCTGAGAAGTTTAGAAGAGTACCGAGGCGTAACCTTAAATTAAGCCTCGTTTCTATTGAAGATTACTTTAAAGCTCTCAAGCATTGAAGTACAAAAAGACGGTACATATTCAAGGGGTCGTTACAGTTGGGAAAAGTTAAGACGGAACACATTAAACGATTAGGCAAGGAACTCTTGGAACGTTTTCCAGAGAAGTTCTCCAGCAATTTTGACGATAACAAGCATACAGTTGACGCGCTCACAGAAGGTGCGACCACGAAAGTGAGGAACCAAGTTGCTGGGTACATCACGCACACTATTTCTTTAACTCATCCCGATTCTTCAGGTGAAACTGGGGAAGAGGAACTGGCAGCTTAGGACAACTCGGGAAAGGAACCCTTATGATAGACGACTATAGAAGAGGCTGGGCGCTGAGATACCTGCGTGAGGCAAAGGCTGAGTTAGAAGCGGCGCGAAAGATGCCTTACATGGCTTCCAGTCTGGTTTTGGAGTCAATTAGAAAAGCCAGAAACGCGATATACTACAGTCTGGGAGAACCCGCCTTCATAGAGGTTCTCATACGTGAAGAAGCGGGAAAAGCCAAGCCTACAAACGACTCAGTTCTGCGTTTTCTCATGGAAATTGAAGGAATCGTGCAGCAGTTGACGCAATTGGAAGAGGTAAACAGTGACGCAATGATAAAACAGGCTGACACACTGGTCCAGATAGCCACCGACATCGTAAAGACTCTAACTGAAGAAAGATTAGAAAATTAAAGCCCCTTTTCGCTTCGCAATCGCCTTCTCTGTTCTTTCTGATGCTTACCTTATGTTTTCAATTCCATTCAATCCCTGAAAAATCGGAGAAATCGTTTATTAGCGTTAGCCTGATACATTTTATAACATGGGCTGAATGCGAAGATGGCAATAACTGCAAAGTTTCTCGGTGTTTTGCGCCATATTTCAGGCGCGGGCGAACTTGCCTTGAACATTAAAGGCGACATTTCCATAAAGGAACTGATGACCGAAATTGTGAGAGAAATGCCCGCGCTTAAACCAAGCCTGACTGGCCAGCAGCTTGAAGACTTAAGATCGAACGCGTTGATACTTGTGAACGGCAGGGAAATCAGCGTCTTAAACGGGTTAGAGTCTAAGCTGAAGGACGGCGATGAAATAGTTTTTGTTCCTTTTGTGCACGGTGGCTGAGAAGGTAAGTTCTATCCAAAAATTGGGTTTTTGTTCTGATTTGAAAGGCTAGCGGCATTGGATTTTGTTTTTTGGTATGGTTCGGTGATAGGGAGTATTGTATAGTAAAACTTAATACTCAATACATCTATTGTATGTGAGGTGACCACGCTGGGAAAAGCGACTTTCGTAACTCCCTTATACCTCTCCGTAGCTTGGACACTAATGATCAGCTATCAACTCTTCACAGAAACCGCAGTCACCACTCTTGTAACACAAATCAACGCCTTTATCCCAACAATAGGCTTCTGGTTATCCTCCCGAGTAGAAATGGTTGTTTTCGTTTATGCCTTCGCTTGGGTCTTCGTCTTGTCATCTGTAATCCCATCTCTTCTTCTCGGAAAAGAACGAGGCGTGCTCGCTCAATTCGTTGTATGCTTAACCTTGACTTTCCTGGCTTTTGCCCTGTTGGATGTCCTGCAAAACTACGCGGGAACCTCCTTGGCTCAGCTGCTCAGTTTCTCCTTCTTATTCACGAACCCCGCTCTAGCTGGACTTTATCTTGCTCTGCCTTACATCGTAATGATAGGTTTAGATGTGTACTCAAAGAGAAAAAATAAAGTGAAGAAAGCGACAGAAGAACCAGAGACTTATGTGGACTCTGAGAAATGGGTGGAGCAAAACTATCAAGAGGCACAATGAGCATATCAATTAGCATGCCAAGCAAAATAGCCACTTTAACAACAGATTTCGGGTTGAAAGACCCTTACGCGGCGGAAATGAAAGCTGCAATTTTAAACATATGCCCCAACGCCGCGATAGTTGACATAACACATGAAATAGCAAAATTCGATATACGAATGGGCGCTTTCGTGCTGGCTTCCGCGGCGCCCTACTTTCCAGACGGCTCAGTTCACGTGGCTGTTGTCGACCCTGGCGTTGGCACTCGAAGGCGCCCAATACTGATGCAGACACAGAGAAGCTTCTTTGTAGGACCAGACAACGGTCTCTTAGTTTTAGCCGCTGAGAAACAAGGCATACTGCGCATTCACGAACTGGCGAATCCGCGGTTCATGTTGCCCAAAGTCTCCAACACCTTCCACGGAAGAGACATCTTTGCACCTGCAGCGGCTCACTTGTTGAACGGGGTGAAAACAGCCGAGTTTGGACCTGAAATTCGCGAAGCTGCGAAACCTGACTTCACAAAAGTCACACGAAGAAACGACGCCCTAGTCGGCGCAGTCTTGCATGTGGACGGCTTTGGGAACATAATCACAAACATAAACGAGAAAGAACTAGCGCAGAGCCACGCAAAAGGCGAGTTAAATGTGGAATTAGCCAGTTCCAAGTTGAAACTGAAGGTGTGCAAGGCGTATGGAGAAGCTGGACCCCAAGAACCATTAGTCCTAATTGGAAGCCACGGTTTTCTGGAAGTAGCCCTAAACCAAGGCAACGCAGCCATTAAGTTCAAAACAAAAGCTGGAGACAGAATCGCAGTGGCACCTACCTGAAACCCTGAGTAACCGCAGTCGCCACAAGCACCAGAACCATCATATTTGCCGTCTATTTGGCTCCTAATAGAGATTCTATGCAGAAACCTATAGGGGGTAGGTCCCTATTGGCGCAGAAACACTCCAATAGCATGTTGAAACCAGCTCTCAGAATTCTATGCAGTTTAGTTTATATAAGGGGGTATAGACAAAAAATCGCAACAGACCCGAACTCAAAAACCAAGAAAACGAAGAAAAGATGGTTAAGGCTGCCATTTCTCCATGATGTACTTGGGAATCTCCGACGAATCACGTGGCCCAACCTGAACCTTCCAGCCACTGAGCTCTTCGATTTCCCCGCTTATTCTTGAAGCTTTGCCTGGAATGATGATTTTCCTGTGCTTAACCTTGTTCTCTATGCCAGTTTCTTTGATGGCGTCTGCCACTTTCTCCGCTGTCAATTTGCGCCCTGCAACGCCGCTGTCCACCGCTGAACCTTCAGTTTCCACCACAATCAAGTAAGCACTAGTCTTGGAGTTCTCAATGTCCGACGCCACAGTGTAATACGTCAAGGCAAAGTTTGTGGTGAACATCACAGGCGAATTCTCATTTGGCGTACCGAACTCCTTCAAGCCAGGCTCCACAGCCACAGGCTTACGTGGATCAGTGTAAATGTTCTGCCGTAGCACCGTGTTCGGAAGAAGCGACCAACCGTCATTACCATGCACCACAAGCACATCAGCGTAACGCACAATCAGCATAGCCGCTAAGTGAGCTTCTCGCCACTTAACGACTTCATCCGCTGCTTCACCCTTGTCCACCCAAGCAACCATGGGAACACCCATTAACGGAAAACCAGCAAGCTCCTCACCAGCCTTGCACGCAGCCCTACGCAGCATAGTGAAATTATTCAGCGTGTCAGCCAAACCTTCATTCGCGAAAGTGCCAGGATCCAAAACCAAATCTTCAACACCATAAGCCAACAAAGTCTTAACCAACGACACCAAAGTGTCCAAATCGTTAGGCACAGAAACCGCCAGCGGACAATGATACATCAACGCTAACTCCGCCATGTCCTTCCAGTTATCCATATTCGCCGCGTACAGCAAAGGCTTAGCTTTCGGCGCAGCCATCAAACCTGCTTCAGCAACGTTCGCGCTCAAAGTGCACAGAATCAAAGGCAACTTCGTGTTTTCAACCACTTTCTTAACGGCAGCCTTGAACTTTTCAGGCTCACTCGATGTGGAGCGGACAGCAATCATGTCCAGCTTAAGCGTGTAGCCTATGTACTCGTAGCTGAAACTCTCTGTCTTCTTTATGCGGTTCAGCAGTTCCTCTTCAGGCATCTCATCCGTCACGTCAATCGCAATCGCCGTCGGGTTAGTGTATGTGAACTCGTGACGGTACATGACTAGTTTTCCGCCTAGCTTGAGCGCTTTTTCGCCTTCGCCAACGACCACTTCTTTAACTGGTGGCTTCAGCATCTCCTTCAATTGAGCGTAAGCCTTCGCGTTTTCTTTCTTCAGCAACGGAGCACACTGGTCGATGTTGACTTCGCGGTTGACGATTTTGGTGGCGAAAGCCATGCAGTTTTCTTCGCCGCATTCTTTGCAGTTGGTCTTTGGAAGAAGCTTGTAAACGTCTATGGGGCTAAGTTCTTTTATTCCAGCTTTACCTTTCTTTTTCTCACTCATGCCATCCACTACTCCGTTTTCAGGGAAACCCACTCAGCAAACTTGGTCGCATCAGCTTTCTTGCCGCTAACCAGTTGCGCAGTAACTCCCTTGAGCGTCTTCACCGCCGCAGGGTGCATCATCATGAACAAGTCCACGCCAGCAAGCAAAAGCGTCAACGCCGTAGTCACTTCCCACAGTGGACCCCTAAGCTCACGAGGTTCCCATTCAGGCGCCATCTTCAGCCACGCTTCCCGCGCAGCCCAAGCGTTCGTGGTGCCGGAAGACATGGGATGCGCAAGTTCCGCGTCACCCATCAAACCCGCCAGCCTAGCGCGCTCCATGTTGGTAAACGCGTAGTCCAAGCCGTAGCCAAGCGCCGCAGTCGTCAAATCCATGATAATGTCTTCTTTGCCTAGGAAATCGTACAACCGCCTGTTAAGTTCGCGAGCCAAGTTCAAATCCATAGGAGTGAAGGACAGCGCCACATGACCGTTCTTCTTGACGAATTTGGCGCAGCGCTCAACATCCATGTCCTGCGTTATGGAACTAATCAGTAACCGTTCACCAGCGAAAGTCTCAGCTATCTCCGCGAAAGCAGCCGTGTCCTTAACCGGGTCACCGCAACCGCCAATCACCAAAGGCACATCAACAGCCTGCAGAACCTCTTCCACAGTCTTAACAGCGTCCTTTGGTGTGGCATCCTTCAGCAACGGATCAACGCTAATTAAGTGAATCGTAACCATATCCGCGCCGAACTTTTCAACCGCAAGCTTAGCCCAAGCCGCAGGGTCACCGATAACATCCTTCACGTGCATCTTAACAGCCTTTGATAAGGGAATTTCCATGTCAAAAACGTCAAGCGTAACCACAGGCGGATGCACAACAGGCCGCTCAAACGTGTAAAACGCAGGTGAAGTCTCACCGCCGATAACTATTGACCGTCCACGTGTTCCGCCTTCGCCTTTGGTGGCGCCAAGTTTGACTTCAGCGATTTTGCCCGGGTAAGTCTCAACTGGAGGCACAAACTGCGCTTTCATCAACTCTGTGGGCTTGCCCTTCAAGGCAGGAGCCACTTTTAGTTGGGGCATGACTCGGCTGGGGAATGCGCCAGACTGAAGCCACAGCTCCAAGTCTTTCACTTCCAGCTCGAAGTCTTCAAGTTCTATCTCCTGAAACTTCGCGAGAAGGTCTAGCAGGTCAGGGCTGAAGTTTATTCCGCGATCTTCATTCTTTTTCTTTTTGTCAGCCATCAGGCTTCACCCTCAGGTTTTTTTCTCGTCTTTCATCGAACGGATGATGACTTTTTTAGCGTAGATTTTCGCGTCCTTCAGGATTATCTTGAAGCCGCCAGCCATTATGGGCAAAGTTGCAGCCGACGCCACAGGTATCATTGCACCCTCTTCTGTTGTCGCTTCTGCAGGCGCTGCCTCTTCAACTGCCGCTGTTTCTGCTTCCCATCTGGCCACCACTGGATGGTTCCTCTCTTTCAGGAAAGCTTTCAGAGCATCGATATTCTGCGCGTCTTCTTCAGTAGCTATTTTATCCACGACTTCTTTGGGAATGAAGTCTTTGACGCGCTCCTTGACTTCTTTTGGCAACCACACCACGCGGTTCCATCCGCCGTCAGCGGCAAGGAACTTCTGCGAACGCATGTACTCAATGGACATTCCGTGGAAACCGTCAACTTGTCTTCCGCCTGCGGTGGAGTCAGCAAGCGTTGAAAACGGCAAGCCATTAACTGTTACGCCTTTGAAGCTTCTGTTCACCACGCCGAAACCCTCAACTTCAGGGATGTAAAAAGCAACAGCTTCGAAGCAGCCGCATGAAGTGTGGGGGTGGTCAAACGCCGTGTACAGCCAGACCTGTTCGACATCGCCCAAGGTGCGCTTCTTGACGGTCTCGTTTACGCCTGAATACTCGCCTTTTTCCGCGTTTATCAGTTCGCCCCTTTCAATGGCGAAAACTGGACCTTTCGGATCAATTTGTGCTGAGGCGCGTCCGTCAAACCAGCTTATGGCACCGCAGTTGCTGTAGCGTTGGGGCGTGATGACGCACACGTGGCTGGGAGCAAATGACTGGCATAATACGCAGCCGTAGAACTTGTCAACTTCTTCGTCTTTTAATCCTCTTGCCTTCGCGTCTCGGGCTTCGTAGGTTTGCAAGGCGTCAGGGTAAAGCTCTTTTACCTTCGCTGGGTCAGTTATGAAGGTTATTTGGACTTTCTCGATTATGGGCAGTTCGCTCTTGAAAAGCTTGTAAAGTACCTTGCCAATGTACGTGAAAGAGTTCAGCCCTTTCTGGAAGGCTTTTTTGCCTAAGCGTATCCAGATGTCGTAGCGCTGGTTAAGGTGCATGAAGCCTTCGATGAAGTTCAGGTAGCCGTGTACGCGCCTTTCGATTACGCCTTCAAGCGCCTCTTCAAGCGTGGAGCCTGCAGCTTCAACCAGAATGCCCACCGGATAAGCCTTTCCTTCTTCCATATCTTTAATGTCGGGACCAATTATGGTTATTTTTCCGTCTTCAACTTCGTTCATGGGTTTTACTTTTGCTAATTCAAATTTCTCTTTAAGTGATGGCCCACCGAGTTCTACTTGCATGTCTTTTCTGCGGATACGTTCGCCTTCGTAAATGACGCCAACATCGACAGGTATATCTTCAAACATTGACATTTTTATTGTCCTCCTTCAAATTTTGAAGTCATGACTTTGAGGTTTGCTGCCCAGTCTTCCAAAGTCGCGTTTGGGTAAGACCAGCTAGCATGCGGATGAAAAAGGTTGTCTATAGTCATTGTTCTGAGGTCTGGAGCAAAATGCTTGAGTCCTGACAAGATGAGCGCTTCCATGTAATAAGGCAAAGCGACAAACATTGCCAAGTCAGGATGCCCTTTACCGTCAAGCCCCTGCCAGCTAGGGTCAACCAAGCGGTTGCCTATGTCCATGGCATTCATGAAGCCTGCGGGTTCGTAGCCTCGTTTCAGGAACTCGCCAACCATGTGTGCGGTTGCAACTATGGGGACTTTTGAAGCTTTAGCGAAGTCAATAAGGAAATCAATCAATTGTCTTCCTTCCATCCAGCGTTCGGTGGCGTTGCTGCCGACCACAAGAATCGGGCGTGCAGCTCTCTTTATCATGGCTACGGCTACTTCGGGTTTTGTTATCGGGTTTGCTTTCTTTGTGGCTGCTATTTCAGCACACTGCCAAGGTTCACAGGACATTTCATATCACTCCTTCTTTTTCCTTATCATTCTCGGAAGCAACGTCGGGTCTGGAATCACAGTTTCCTTCCAGCTTTTCGCTTCCAGAATCTCTGCGATTTCGTCTTTCATCGTCATAGGCACATCCGCCATTGTACGCACGAACCTGTGGATGTCTGGCGGCATAAGTCCGTAGTGGCGCTTGTGCAAGTCAATGTAATGTGAAAGCTTGATGCTGCGTCCTTTCCATGTGTCGTTAGGTCTGATGCACAGCTTGGCTATGGTAACCATGGCTTCCTGCGGAGTTTCAACCGTCTGGAACAGATGCTCAGGTGCAGGACCCACGTTCACTTTGTCGCCTGTGCGCGCGTCGTAGACTTCCCAGTTTTCAGGCTTGTCCTCTCTTCCAAGAAGCATACGCCGGTATTTGCTACCGTGCGGACCGACGAGCACAGGCACACCTAAACTCCAGAAGCCAGAGGCAATCGATGCCGCTTTCTGCGAGTATGCACCCCAAGCTAAGCCGACCGCGCCTACACGGTTGTGTATGTAATCCGCTATTTCCTCGTAGTTGCCGCGGAGGTTGCGTTTAGCAAAGATGTTAGCGACTTTTATGGCTGCACCTGCGATGTGAGGGTTAGAAACGCATGAACCGACGTTAAGTACGCCGCCAGCCTCAAAGCCACCTGGAAACTCCTCGTAAAGTGTCTTGCCCTCCTCGTTCTTATAGGAGCCAGCAGACATGGCTGAGCAACCAGAAGTAACCACGATGAAGCGGCGAAGAGCGAACTCTCGGCATATATCGTAAACGTCTTTGCCACCGTGCGGATAGTTAGCGCATCCGACCACCGCGACAATACCCGGTATTTCACCGAGCACGATTGGGCTTCCGACGTTGCGTATTTCTATGTCTTGAATGGCGCCTCTGCCCGAGCGGCAATAGTTCGTTTCCGCAAGCATCTTCTTCTCGCCGACTTTGAGTATGAAGCTGTGGATTTCAAGTTTGACTGGGCAGGCTTCTTCACAGCGTCCGCATCCGATGCATTCCTCATACAGGTCTGCCAGTTTAGAGTAGTCTCCCTCAGCTGCAGCTGTGATTGCCGCGGGGATGCTGAGGTCCTGTGGGCAGCTTCTCTGACACATGTTGCAGTGTCTACATTTCTTTGCAAGCTCGTTTATTTCTTCTAACTCTGGAAGAGACTTCATCTTCTTACGTAACGGGGCGACCTTTTGGGCTACTTTTACAGCCACTTCCCCGACTTTTTCAGGGTCAAGAATCAAGACGCCTGGAACTTTGCCGCTGACCAAGTCTGCCACTATCTCGTCGGCAGGGTCATTTGTACGATTCTTATAGCCTATGCAGTTCTTCTCCGACGCTGCTATGACTGGTGCTTTGACACGTTCAGCCTCAAGTGAAGCATCGGTTCTGACACATTGCTCGTCAAGGACAACCACATCAGCGAATCCACCGCGTATAAAGCGGAGTTCCCATGAGATTGGCCCCACGATTTTTGCGCGGTCGAAGTATCTTGTATTGTCAATGGCAGTACAACACAACCCTACGACTTCCATCTTGTCTTCAAGTTTCTGGTCTCTCATGTAATCAATAATTCCAACGGAAGGCACGACGTTGTGACCAATGCACATAATGACGGGTTTTGTCGTGTCCACGGTGCCTATACCCATCTCAATGAGCGGAGCTTCAGGGTCAGCCTTCGGGAAATCAAAGACAGAAACTTGGGCAATATCCGCAACTTCCATTCCTACTTGGTCTATTCTGCCGGCGTGGAAGGCTTTGGATTCAAAATCCAAATTGTTGGCTTCTTGACCTGTGTGCGCAACAGAGAGCAGGTGGGTAATTTGTGACTCACAGTAGGTTAGAACCTCATCTAAATCTCCCAGAGTTTGGGGTCTTATGCCAGTGACAAGCCTGGTAACGGGCGCTTCAACTTTCACGTTTAAGCCGCCTATATCCAAAGGATAACGCCGACCATGCTTCTCAATCAAGTGGTCAACCACATGGCGAGCATGTCCATTGTGGGTTGCGGCACCAATGCAGCAAGCGATAAGTACGATGCGTGATGACTGGTCGGCTATGTTAAGTCCGCATGCTCCACGTTTTCCCGCCGTCAAATCGCACTTGCCATAAGTGCAGAGGCAGCACAAGTCGCAATCCGGCAGGTAGAAGGGCTTGTACTTGTTGAGGAGCGTCATGTCCCAGTCTCTCAGGGTAGTCAAACTGGGCATGGGTGTGGGTCCCATGGGTTCCTCCCATGAGTCATCTACAACTTTTCCGATAGATAATTCAAGATTTTTAACAAGACCAGTGTTGGTCTTCATTTCACCTATTTTCACGTGCACGTTCTTGCTGGTCAAATTCAAACAAACCTCTGTAAAGGTTTACTAGAGACAACATTACAATGTTTTTAAACTTTTCCAGATTTTTTTAGCAAAAGTCATGGTGAAGTTATAGATATGCAAGCTTCTTGAAAAAACAAGTAAAGAGAAAGTTTTTAGAGGTAGCCTGCGGTTTTCATGATTTCCTTCACCGAAGCGCAAGCCGCGTTGTCTGAAGGCAGCTCCAGCAGCGACCGCCCCTCAAGAACGTATTCGTCCAAGGTTGCGTCTGCAGCTATTTTTCCCAAATATTTGAAGTTCAGTGTGGTTTCTGCGTGAACGCCGAGTTCCGCGGGGAATCTGTAACCGCCTATGAGGTAGAAGTTGTCGAACTTCATGTCAACTTCCTTGGCAATGCGATGCGCCCTCTTGACATGGTCCATGGACTTCTTGGAGTGATCCAGAATGTCAAAAATGTCATTTACTTCTGACGTGATGCGCCTGTTCAAGTGTTCGAGACCTGCGGGTGAATCGATAAGTACGTACTTATAGGTCTTGGTTAACGACCCCAACGCGCCTTTCAACGCGGAGTTCGGCATGCAATAGCAGCCTTCAACCCATTTTGTGCCAACCGATAAAAAGTCAAAGTTGTCGCTTTCGAACAAGCCGTTCGCCCAAATTTTGCTTTCTATTCGCTGGGTGGGTGGAACGCCTACGGTTGTTCCGCCTTTTTCGATGAAAGTGCTGACCAGCAGCTCGGCGATTGTGGATTTCCCAGCTTCTGCCAGGTCCACGCCCACCATTTCAGCGAGGTTCTGGTCGGGGTCAGCGTCCACCAGCAACAAGGGAGTTTGACCCGCTTCAACGAAGCATTTAGTCATCAAAGCCGTGAAGCTTGATTTTCCCGTTCCTCCGCGACCAATCGTAACAAGCGTTTTCATAAACACAAAACTCCAATCAACTTATGTCCTTCTTAAGGAGAACGTCGCATATATTGTCTATTGCACGCATCGCCTCAATCTCTTTATGCTTAAGCGGTGTTTCCCCCAGCGTGTCCGCCTCAATAACTTTCACGTCAAACGGAATAAACGTGAGAATTGATAAACCGTTTTTCTCTGCAAAACTTGTGACCGCTTCTTTCTGCGTTTCGTTCATGATTCTGTTTCCGATGAGATAGAGATTTTTCATTCCCGCGTCTGCCGCCAAATCATGTATGTGCTTAGCTATCTCAAGGGATTTCAAGTTGGAATCCGCCACAATTAGCAGAGCGTCTACTTGCCGTGCGGTTCCTCGGCCTATGTGCTCAACGCCTGCTTCCAAATCTAAAACCACAGCTTCGTTACGGTCAACAATCAAATGACGAAGCAAAGCGCGGATAACAGCGTTTGGAGCGCACATACAGCCGGAACCCATTGACCGCACCGTGCCCATGACTATCAGGTTCACGCCGAAAGGAGTGTTCACAGAATAGTCGTGGACTATATCCTCCACAGTGAAGGATAAACGGTAAACGCCGGAGTAGCCCGTGCTGGTCTTGGATTCAACCAGCTCCTTGTTTTCAGTTATAGGCACGATTTTACGTGTTTCTTCCGTGGATAAGCCTAAAGTTAAACCGAGATTCGGCGAAGAATCCGCATCAATAGCCATAGTTTTCAACCCTCGCTCAGCAAATCCCCGCGCAAGCCCCGCTGCGATTAGGGTTTTGCCGACGCCGCCTTTGCCAGAAACTGCAATTTTCATGGTTTCGCCCCTGTGGAAAAGTACTTTCGTTTGATAGTTTATTTACGTTTCCTTGAAACAAGAAGGGTTTGGTTATGCAAAACGTTTTTTAATCCAGACCTATTTTCCCTTTAGCCGAGATGATATCTCGATGAAAATACTAAACGAGTTTGTTCCAACACGCAAATTTCTGAAGCTTGCCGAAGAACTCGAAGGACTAGTTGATGGAT
>CAZJBY010000008.1:0-57241 GCA_964544495.1 uncultured Candidatus Bathyarchaeia archaeon | reverse complement strand
GTGGGTTCACAAACTCAAGCATCTAGACCAGACACAGTGGTACGCGAGCTGGAGCCAAGCCGACCAGCCCAAGCCATCAGCGAAAACTGTAATCAGCCCAGGACCTTACCTGTTACTTCTAGGCGATCCTGGCACAGGCAAGTCTCTCCTGGGGAGGGCGTTGTCCGAGAAGCTGACTGAAGTTTACAAGGAGAACGGCATAAAGCTCTTTGACGTCTTATCCTGGAAAAACCCGGTTCTGCCCAGTCAGCCTCGCGTGTCCATTCATAAGGCTGGAGAGGGAAAAAAGGTACAGCAAAAAGAGCAGCATAAAGAGCTTAAGCGCAAGCTCGCAACCAAAGTCGGTCTCAGAGCAATCCAAGTTCTCATGCTCACATTAGGTGTGTTTCTCCTGTCGCTAGGCTTATACTTCATGATTGACGCGTGGCAAACCTGGAACGCCAACGGCGTATCCATAGGCGGCACGTCTTGGCAGGAACTGTATAGCCACAATTTTTCAGCGTATTTTGTTGACCGATTCATAAACTTGGTGCCCTTAACATTCATTCCGGGAGGAAGCTTGATCTTCTTCAGCGTCTTCATCTGGTGGTTCTCACGCATGGGCGGACTCACCAATCTACGAGGCGTAGGAGGCGCCCAGCAATCAGACGTGCCAAAACTTATAGTGGACAACGAGTCGGGAACCGCTCCTTTCGTGGACGCAACAGGACACAGAAGCGCTCAGCTCTTTGGGTCTGTGGCGTGGGATCCGTTTCAAACCGGCGGGTTAGGAACCCCCGAGCACCAGAGGGTAACCGCAGGCGACGTTCATGTGGCATCGCTGGGAATACTTTACATTGACGAGGTCAAGAACTTGGACCCAGAAGAAGCGGTTACACTGTTAACCGTTCTGGAAGACGGTCAACTGCCAATAACTCTGCGAGGCAGATGGCAGGGCGGAGCCACCTCGGCGATGGCTGTTTCAACCGAGCCTGTGCCAGCTATAACGTTTCTTGTGTGTGCCGGAAACTTTGACAGCATAGGCCAGATTCACCCTGCACTTATGGACCGCATTTACGGCTACGGCAAAGTCGTGCGCATGAACAATGACATGCCCAACACGCTGGAGAACAGGCGCAAATACGTCCAGTTTATAGCGCAGGAAGTTAAACGCTTCAATCTTCTGCCGTTCCGCAGAGACGCATGCATGGAAATAGTTGAGGAAGCTCGTAGGCGAAGCAACAAGCGTGATGCGCTTACGACGCGGTTTAGGCCGTTGATTTCCATAATTAAGACATCCGCGATCTTGGCTATTAACGAGAAATGTAAGGCTGTGGAGCGCCGCCATGTTCTGGAGGCTTTAAACGAGCACTGCAAGACCATCCAGAAGCAGCTATTAGAGCATGAGATGAATGAAAGAGGGAAGCTGTTGGAGATAAAGCCTGAGGGCGTGAAGCTCGGGCAGATTCACGGTTTGGCGGTGGTTCATGACCCCTTCAGCGGTGAGATGACAGGCAACGTTCTTGGCGTGAAGGCGCAGCTTGTACGGAAGACGGAGCTTCCGAGAGATCAGCCGCTTAAGGGTTACTACAAAGTCACTGGAGTCGCTAAGGGTCAGAGCTTTATTTCGGATAGCATCGCCAAAGTCCGAAGCGTTATCCTGCAGAAGTACGGTGTGGACATTGCTCAGGACTACTTGACGCACATCGATTTCGCCCAGTCTTACGGAGTTGATGGACCTTCCGCAGGCGTAACAATGGCCATTCTCTTGTGTTCGCTCATTGAAGGCAAACCCGTGCGGCAGGATGTGGCGGTGACAGGCGAGATAAACTTGGGCGTCAGCGGTTCCATCCAAATCACCGCAGTAGGCGGAGTCCACGAGAAAATCAAGGCTGCCGAAGCTTGGGGCTTCAAAAAAGTTGTTATTCCACAAAAGAACTACCTTCATTCAATTGACGCGAGAGACTACACCATAGATGTTGTGCCCGCTGCAACGTTGGACGACTACTTGAGAGAATGTCTGGTGGAGCAGCAGTTTCTCAAAGTGCCTCCGCGCAAGTACAAATAACAGCCCTCTTTTTTCTAAAAAGCGCTTTTCACCGTTTAATTTTGCGTCAGGCTGTTATGTTGGCGCGTCACGTAGGCTAAACCACTTGAAAATCTACGAGAGACGCATTGTAAAAATGTTGTTCAGTAAGTTTCGTTATGTGAATATTACCGTAAGTAGTGTCCGTCACCAGTGTTCACCGCGCAGCACAAGCAGAGCCGCCTTATACAAAAGCATCACCAAAACACACAAATAAAACGCGCTCACAGCCGCGACTGCAGGAATTTTTGGGTGGAAACATTTTTGAACCGTAAACGCAAATAGGCAATGTGTGAATTGCCATGTCCGGTTTCAAGGTGGTTAACGAAAGTTTCAGTTTCTCCACGAAAGGCGAAATAGACTTCGTGGACTTAACCGACCAGGTTCAAGAAGTAGTGTCCGAATCAGCCATCAAAAACGGCGTCGTTCACGTCTTCGCACCTCACGCCACAGGCATCCTGATCCTAACAGAGAACGATTATGCCCTGCTCAACGACATCAAAGCGTTTCTAGAAGAGGTAGTTCCGCGGCGCAAAGCCTATCAGCACCCGTCCAACGCGCACTCGCATCTGCGTTCCATGCTTCTGCCGCCCGATAAGACTCTGCCGGTGATTGACGGGCGCGTGCAGTTTGGAACTTGGCAGTCTTTGCTTTTTGTGGAAACCGATGTTTACTCGCGCAAGCGAACCGTGATTATGCAGGTTATGGGCGAGTGACGCCCAAAATCCTTCAAGAGAACACCCCATCGGGCATAGCTTTTTTTGAAGCCACCTTAAAGCAAATTTTTGACGCTTCGTATTTCGTACTCGCTACGACATGATGTGTAGCATGAAATTTTAACTGTTTATGCCTCAATCCGCAATTTAATATCTGATTTTTTAACTGCTTATTATAAAATATTGCCATTCGAAACTTTTTCGGATTGCCTGAGGAAAGTTCTGGTCTTCAATCGTTCAATAGAAGAGGCGCCTTTAACATGCAGAAATGGCTGCTGGAGCCGCTAAACATCAGTTTTTGTAGGGTTCGCTCCTAAAATCGACATTGTCGTATCCTTTTTTTATTAAAATTTTCCGTCAAATTTTATGTATTTATAAGATTCGTTAGAGTTCGAAAAAGCCAACTGGTTTGAAGGCATGCTTAAGGCGTCTGTCAAGTTTCTCGGAAGATTGAGGAGAATGCACTGTTTTCTGCGAATGGTTTAAATCTGATTCTTTTCTGGGTATGTTATTGATGAAGTGTGACCAAGAGCAGCCTATCAGCGCCCAGTCATATAGCACTGTGTACATAAGACCCGACGGTGGAATAGATCCCTCAACTGCGCCTATCAAGCGCGCTGGAGACATTTACGCTGTAATAGGCAACATAATTGATAGTGTTCTCATTCAGAGAAGCAACATTATGCTCGACGGGGCGGGATTTACCCTGAAAGAAACTGCACCCAACTCGCGTGCAACGGCAATTGACATTACTCTTCAAAGCAATGTCACCGTTAAAAACCTGAAAATCCAGTTCCCACTCTATGGGATAGCAATCGAGAACTCGGCAAACGTTACGATAAGCGATTGCAGCGTCAATCTCTCTTCTTCAAGAGACCCGGAACTGCCCACAGGTTCAGCAATCAATGTTCATGACTCTTCAAAAGTATCGATAGTAAGAAACGATATTACATCCACAGTTGACATAGCTGGCGCACCCTTCATCGGTGTAGGCATGCTCAGAACTTCCGCCTCAAACATCTCTGAAAACAACATAAGCGGATTCACAATGGGCATATACAATGGAAACAACAACACTATTTCTTGGAACCGCTTGTCCCAGTGTCCAGGGGGAATAGTTTCCGGTACTTACGGTGAAATATTTGCTAACACCGTGTTTGGCACGGGAAACCAGAGCCTAGGTATGTGGATAGACTCCAATAACAAGGTTTACGGGAACTATCTTGCAGGCAACGGTGATGGGTTGATATTCAAAAGCGCCAACAACAGCATCTACGGCAACAACTTCATAGATAATGATCGGCAGGTAAGCATAGATCCCTACGGGGCAGGTAGTCCCAACCTTTGGGATAACGGTGAAGTGGGGAATTACTGGAGTGATTACTTGGCAAAATACCCAAATGCGCGAGAAGCAGGCATCTCAGGAACGGGGAATACGCCGTACGTAATTGACGAGAACAAAGAAGATCACCATCCGCTATTGAACCCGATAAGCGCGGGACAGGCATCGCGCTCACTCCGCCACAGCTTGGACAAACGGGACCTATACCAACAACATTAGTCTTAGCCGCTGTAGCGGTTGCCGTTATCGTAATCATTGCAGTCGCCGCTTTTGTTTATTTTCGAAGAAAAAGAGCAAAGCAGCATCAGCCTACGCCCGTATAGCTGTCTATTCTGTCATCCTCGTTCTGTGCGGACCCTTTTGTAGGGACCTCGAGGTCTCATTCGCGCTTTCTTCTTGGTTTCAAACTTTGCTAAGGGCTTATCGCTTAAGCGGTCAGTGTCAGCTTTCTCAGCAATCGGAACTTCAAGGGGGTCTGGAAAATCCGTCAAAGTGCCTTGCTCAGCGCCGCTTCTCATCATTTCGCTAATGGCTTTCGCCACATCGTCTGGTTTCACGTTGATGCCGCGGTTGGCGTCCAGAAGCAGCACCGCGTCGAAGCCGAGTTTGCGGGCGTCGAGAACCGTGTTTTTAACGCAGTAGTCCGTTGCCAAACCGCCCACGAAAACGCGGGTGGCGCCTTGCGTTTTCAGCTTGTCTGCGAGTTCGGTGCCGTCGAAGCCTGAGTACGCTTCTTTCTGAGGGTCCATGGCTTTTGACACGACAGTTGCCTCACTTGGGAGTTTCAGGTCGGGATGGAATCTGGCGCCTTCGGTGTCTTGGATGCAGTGCGGCGGCCATGGTCCACCTTGGGCTTTGAAGGATACGTGGTTCGGCGGATGCCAGTCTCTTGTGGCGAAGATTGCTGCGTTTGCCTTCTTGAAGATTCTTATGTAATCGTTAAGAGCGGGAACAACTTGGTCGCCTTCGGGAACGGGCAACGCGCCGCCTGGACAAAAATCATTCTGCATATCCACAACTATGAGCGCGTCAGTCTTGCCTACGCTAAAGGTTTTTTTCAACAAGGTCACCTGAACAATTAGTTGAGTTGCTTGAAACTCTAGTGGAATATGGCTGGAGTGAAGGATAAATGTTTTCTAAATGCAGTTGGATGGAAAAGGAATTTAAGTCTTCGTTTGGTTAAGGTTGCAGGTGAAATCATGGCTGTTTTAGCTTATGTGCTGTTTAAGGTGGGTTCAGGAACCGAAAGAGAAGTTTGCCAGAAACTCGTCGGGTTTGACGAGGTTTTGCACGCGGACATAATCTTCGGCGAATACGATGTGGTTGCAAAAATCGTGACCGAAGAATTGAGCGCGCTCGAAGAATTCGTATCGGAGAAAATTCGCGCTGTGCCAAACGTGTTGGTTACGTCTACGATGATTGTGTCTAGGGAATACAAGGGCAAAAACAATCGCCCCAAAAAGAAGTAAACTGCTTGAGCAGAAACAACGGGCACAAAAACTGTGTTTTGTTGATGCTTCCCTATACCGCTTAACAGAAACGGCGAAACGACGCAAGGATAGACTTATCTTTCGTTCAGCAGCATTAACTTATTCAGGCATTAAGCATGCAAGCAAAAAAGAAACACGTAGAGGATATCACGAGCAGGGAAATGCGCGCTTTAGAGGTCAACGCGGACTACTTCGGCGTTTCTCTGCTCCAGCTTATGGAAAACGCAGGACTCAACGTGGCGACGGAAATCTCCGCGCGGTTCACTCATGACAGGAAAGTTGTTATTTTCTGCGGTTTAGGCGGAAACGGCGGCGACGGCTTCGTGGCTGCCCGGCACTTGCTCTCTCAAGGATTCAAAGTGTCCATAATTCTCGCGGGAAGAGGCAGAGACATCCGTCATGAAGCCACATTACAAAACTGGCGCGCACTTCAACCGTTGCGTGGAAGCATTCCGATTCAGAAAGTCACCGACAGCTCCGCCATACCCCCAGTGGACGCGGATGTAGCGGTTGACGCGTTGCTTGGAACAGGCACCAAAGGCAAACTCAAGCCACCCATAGCGCAGATTGTTGAGCGCATTAACGGTTTGGCGGCTTTCAAAATCGCCGTTGACGTGCCGACTGGTGTGGATTCGGACACTGGAGAAGTTTTAGGCACCGCCGTAAAAGCAGATGTTACAGTAACTTTCCACAAGGCAAAGACGGGTCTGCGCACCGCCAAGAAGTACGTGGGCGAACTAGTCATAAGGGACATCGGGTTGCCCCGTGAAATTGAGCGGTTTGCTGGTCCGGGCGACGTTCTTTTGGTGAAGAAATCGCGGATTGCAAGTGCCCATAAGGGCGATTTTGGTCGTTTGCTGGTTATTGGCGGTAGCGAGGTTTTCTCAGGTGCACCCGCCTTGGTGTCGTTGGCTGCCCTGCGAACCGGCGTGGACATAGCTTACCTTGCGGCTCCTGCAAAAACCGCGTACGCCGTCTCGTCGGTATCTCCCAACCTGATAACGCTGAAGCTTAAAGGCGACCACTTGAGCGCAGGTAACGTGGCGTCGTTGCAGCCGTATTTAGAAACGGTTGACGCAGTTGCCATGGGACCTGGTTTGGGCGTGCACGCTGAAACACTGGAATTCGTAAAGGCGTGCGTGACAGCCATCGAAAATGCTGGCAAACCGTTGTTGCTGGACGCTGACGGCTTGAAAGCCTTCGCCGAATTTAAACGCGCGTTAAAAGTGCCGCTTGTTCTCACGCCGCACGCTGGCGAATACGAGATACTTGCTGGCGGAAAATTGGCTGGAAGCCTCGAAGAGCGCGTTGTGGAAGTGCAGCGGACAGCGGCGGAGCTTAAAGCCGTAATCCTGTTGAAAGGGCAAGTGGACTTGGTTTGCGATGCGAAAAGGGTTAAGCTGAACTTTACGGGGAATCCTGGTATGACGGTTGGCGGCACGGGTGACGTGCTTTCAGGCGTGGTTGGCGCTTTGTTGGCGCAGAAGGCGGACCCGTTTGAGGCTGCTGTTGCGGGAGCTTTTGTTAATGGTGCCGCAGGAGACTTCGCCGCAGGCGACGTTGGCTTTCATGTGGTTGCCACTGATCTTCTCGATTGGATTCCACACGTTTTGGATGGTCCCATGAGTCACTTGAAGGTGCGAAAGACAGGTGAAAAAGTCGCATAGGCTAACCATTTACCACGCGAACCAATGTGCCCCGAAGCGCTGCACCGGGTTGAAGCTTAAACGTCACGGGCTGGCAAGAGTGGTGACAAGTATCAGGTTTCTGCCGAGACGCGCCATCGTGCTTAACCCGTTTAGCGAGATAGCTTTTTCGCCTGCGGACAGACAGCGGATTCAGGATTTTGGTCTGGCGGCGTTGGATTGCAGTTGGGAGCACGCGCAAAAAGTTCTTTCCACTCACGTGAAAGGCACCAGCCGCTGCTTGCCCATTTTACTGGCGGGAAACCCGACTAACTACGCAAAGGCAACTAAACTGTCCACAGTTGAAGCTCTCGCGGGAGCATTGTACATCGCAGGGTTCAGGGATGAAGCAGAAAAATTGCTGTCAATTTTCGTGTGGGGACACACTTTTCTGGAGCTGAACCAAGCTTTGCTTGAGGCTTATGCCGAAGCAAAGAACAGCACGGAAATCGTCGAGATGCAGAGTAAATTTGTCGGAAAAGAAGCGAAATCGCCATAAAAAAGTGTGTTTGGGTGATGCTTTTGTATACAAAACTCTTTTTCTGCTCGTTTGCAAGAATACTTTATTAGATAAAGGCTTGAACTGATGTAATATGGCGTTTACGACCGAGTTTTTTCTATTCTTGGGGTCTGTGGTGCTTATCTCCATGACCGGAGTCCTAATGCCTGGACCCTTATTCGCGGTTACGATTGAAAAGGCGGCTAAACGCAAGAGCGCTGGTTTGCTTATCGCAGTGGGTCACGGGATAGTGGAGTTTCCGTTGATGTTTCTCATCTATTATGGGATTGAGCAGATTGTTGCCTTTGAAGTTTTACAGACAGTGCAGATAACGGTTGGCTTAGTTGGAGGAGTGCTGATGATTGTTATGGGCGTTCAAACGTTCAGAAACAGAAACAGGCCTGTTGATGAACATGAAAGTCCGAAACATGAATCCTTAATCGCAGGGATTTGGACCACAGCCGCCAACGCCGGTTTCATCCTATGGTGGTTGACCGTCGGCACCGCCCTCATAATAACTGCGAGAACCTTCGGACTGCTAGCATTCATGGCTTTCGCGGGGGTCCACTGGCTCTGTGACTTCTCTTGGTACACTGGCATATCCTTCGCAATCTTTAAGTCAAGACAGTTCTGGACCGCAAGAGTGCACCAAGCAGTTTTCCTCTTCTGCTTCGCAGTCTTTATGTGCTTCGGGGTATGGTTTTTCAGCTCAGCCTTGTGGTCGGCAATAAACACGTTAGTTTAGGGAAGGTGAAAAACGAAATGCGCAGCAAGTTTAAAGTTGGAAAAGCAACCGTGCGACTGATTAGAGGGGACATAACCGAAATGGAAACAGATGCCATAGTGAACGCGGCTAACAGTTCCCTTATGGGCGGCGGAGGCGTCGACGGCGCCATACACCGCAGAGGCGGACCAAAAATACTCGAAGAATGCAAGAAAATACGCGCTACTGAATGGCCGCAAGGGCTTCCAACGGGAAAAGCCGTCATAACTTCAGGCGGCAACCTCAAAGCAAAACACGTTATTCACACCGTCGGACCAGTGTGGCGCGGCGGAAACCGCGGTGAACCTGAACTTCTGGCGCAAGCTTATCAAAACTCGCTGAGGCTTGCCGTGAAGAAGAGGCTGAAAACAGTGGCGTTTCCGTCTATAAGCACAGGTGCGTACGGCTACCCCGTTGAGAGTGCGAGCCGTATAGCTTTGGAAGCGGTGAAGGAGTTTTTGGAGAAAGAGGACGCGCTTAATGAAGTGGTTTTTGTCTTGTTTTCTGAAAGTGCACTCGAAGTGTACTCGGCGAAGTGGAAGAAGTAGCGTCTGAAGTGTAGCTGTCTGTTCCAAACTCAGCGTATTTTTGCTTTTTCTGCTTCTTAAGCATGTATTACTAAGAAGAATGTTAATTGTGCTTAGTTTTTGCGTTTCTTCAAGTGAAAAATAGAACCGTAGCGCGTGCTCTCTTTTTTTCTCAAGTATCATTTGTAGGCTGACAAATACAGGTTGCTTACTGTGTACACTTTGCCGTCGCTTGAAACCGGACCAACTATGGGAGTTTCCAAGTGCTGGATCTGCGTCGGCTTGAAAGTGGCTCTGTCTATGTTCCAAAGATCCAAGCCGACCCTTAAGAACATCGCACTTTCGCCAGGAGCCAAAACTGCACCGTTATCGTTCAGAGTGCAACGGTTCTGAACCACCGATGTTCCCAAGATGTTACCGTTGGAAAGGTCAACGGTGCAGAACCTGCCAACATACAGGTTGTCTCCGTTTACTCCGTTCACCTGGCGTTCTGTAACCGTGAAACCCCAAACCCCGAGACCAGTCTCATCGTCCACAACTATTTTAGACGCAGAGGGGTCGCTGAGGCTCTTAGCCTCCACAGGCAGATTATTACCCCCGATCCAGCCGTCCACTTCCACCAGCGTCTTCCAAGCCAGCGAGCCATCAGCCAGATCCAAAGCGTACAGATAACCGTCAGACGCCCCGAAAACTAACAAGCCACCATAAACCACTGGCTCATACACGGGACTCCAGGGGGTCAAAGTCCCAAAGCGTATGTCCATACAGCGTATCCACACAATGAATAATGTTTGGTTGATCCGGATTCCAGAAAACCACCCTATCATCAACCACCATACTGGGTCCATACCGACGGGTTAACGGTGAGCCCCAAAGCGTCTCGCCAGTATTGACGTCCAACCGCGCATCACGGAAAATGTAGATATAGCCAAACCTATCGGTTTTATATGTCCTGCCTAACTCACCCAAAGTGACTGGAAGATGAACGCCATCAAACCACGCTTCATCCCAAGGCGAAAGGTCATCGATTTGCCAGTAGAGTCCTCCGCTATCAACATCGTACGCGGCTAAGCCGTCCTTCTCCACGAATACCTTCCCATCGCCTAAGGTGAAGCTGAGCTTACCCTTATTATAGTCGTAAGGGGGCGCTTTGTAATATTGTATGACTTTGCCGTTGGTTTCATTTAGACGATAAACCCCTGCATGGTTGACATAAACGCTGCCCTCTTACGCCTTAACTACATGCCCCCCGTAGTAGTAGCTGTAGCCACCGCTCCAACTCCAGATGAATTGACCATCTTGCGCGTTGTAAGCGTAAGCATCAGCCCAACCGGCGGTGATGAACACTTTTCCATATGCAACAACCATGCTGGAGGCGGTATCTTCAATTTCTGTTTGCCAGAGCAACGAACTAGCCGTAGGGAATTCAGGAGAAGAAGGCTCTTCATTGGAGGGAGTGAAGTTTATAATGCAGAGAGATGCAAATGAAGAGACCAGAATGCTTACGATAAGAACCGAGGTTAATGGTACGGTGAAAACCTTCTTCAATTTTGTTTGAGATCCAGCGCCTTCCCGGTTAACTACGTAAGCAGGAACAACAACCAAGCATATTGCAACTAGAGTGAGAACCATGATCGATACGGGCGTCGGAATCCTCAAAGAATCACTGAAAGCCACTATAGAATCGCCCCAGACAAGGCCAACGTAGAGAACCCCGTCCACCACCGTTGGTGAACTGGCAAAGTATGTTTCACTCTTCCAAACATACTCGCCTGTAGCCGCGTCGACGCAAAAGGTGGCGCTGAACCAACTTTTGTAAGGGTCTCTGGCGCCAAAATATGCGTATTGTCCTGCTACGATGGGGGCGGAAGCCGCGTGGATGTCTCCCTGGCTGTAATGCCAGATCTCTTCTCCGTTAGAAGCGTTCAAACAGTAAATCAGCCCGCCAAAATAGACCCTGCCATCAGCAACCGAGGGTCCCGACCTCGACCACCCCATAATGTCTGAATGATTCCAAACCTTTTCGCCCGTATCCGCCTTAATACAGTAAGCGTCCCCCTGCGACGAAGAAAAGTACACCTCTCCCTCTGAAACCGTGGGGGCACACCCCACAATTGCAGGGTAACTCCAGATCAGACTGCCAGAATTGGCGTCCAGACAGTAAAGGTTTGACCCACCAACGAAAACCCGGTCATCAACAACGGCTGGGGATGTGGACACACTTGAGGAGCCGATTTCCGACCCTTTTGTTCCTTCCACGGGAGGTGCCAAACTAGTTATATTGAAGGCCCAAACTTCCTGTTCGGTTAACGCATCTAAACAGAATAGGCTATTGCTTCCGGAGCAGACGAAGACATAGCCGTTCACAATCGTGGGAGAAGAACTCTTAGTATCTGCAAGCACTCCGTTATCTCTAGAAAAAGTCCAGCTGATTTTGCCGGTTTGGGCGTCAAGGCAGTAGACCATGTTTCTGGCGTCGCAAATGTACAGGAAACCGTTTGAAACGGCGGGGGACGATCGGATGGGCGAGGTGATTTTGAAGTTTACCCAGATCTGCCGACCTGTTTTGGCGTCTAGGCAGTAGATGTTGCCGTTCTCTGAGCCCACGTATAGCTTGCCGTCCACAACGGAGGGAGAGGAATCGACGGGGTTGCCGCTCGTGGAGAAATTCCATAAAACGTTCGATGTGCTGGGACCAGCAACCGTTGTTTATCCTGTGTGGCCTGAGTCATGGCGATACATGGGCCAATCCAGTGAGGCGGAACCGTTATCGAAAACCAAAACAATTGACAGATAGCTAATTGTCGACAAGAGCACACAAACAACTGCCAGCAGAGCATATGGATTCTTTTTCAAACGCAGTCCATGCTTAACGCCAATGTTTCTCGTGTTAAAAAGGGTTTTTGTCAAGGTTTCTTGACCCAGCAAAAACGCGCCGCTTTTCTTCTCAGTCAACATTTCTTGACTAAACCAAAAACAGCCTATTTGGAGCCTAATAGCGGTTCGTTACAGAAACTTATAGGGGGTAGGTCACGTATTGGCTCCGCAACCATTCAATAGCCTGATGCAAAACTGCGCTTTAGAGATTCAACTCGCGTTTCCGCCTTTAAATAAGGGGGGTATAGTCTTTTCCGAGCAACAGTGTATAACAAGTCCGCTAACCACAACAAAACAGAAATGCCTCTCTAAGGAATGGAAAACGGACACAGCTACCATTGGACTCTTGGAGTGTTGCGGAAAAAGTTTCAGAACAGTCTTGGATGAAAGATCTAAGCAGCTCCTACATTATTAGACTGTCAAAAGTGTGTTTGGGTGATGCTTTTGTATACCACTTGACCTTACCGCACATTTTTCCATATAAGCTCCACATGAAAAACTGACAGCACACTAGAGAGAAGACACTTTCATACTATCATGTTATATACTCCATGTTCATTTAAACTAAATGTATACGGGAATTCAAATGAGCAAAATAAAACCAACGATCGCCATTCAAAACATAGTCGCATCAGTGTCACTCAACCAGAAGATAGACCTGCAGAAAATAGTGGAAAAGTTCCCCCAAACCGAATACAACCCCAGCGTTTTCCCAGGCTTAGTTTTCCGCCTTAAGAAACCCAAAACCGCCACCTTAATTTTCGGAACAGGCAAAATGGTGTGCACTGGCGCCAAGTCAGAAAAGGAATCGCGAAGCGCCGTGCAAAAAGTGGTTAAAGAACTCAGAGGTCAAGGAATCCAAATAACAGAGAAACCCATAGTCATCATCCAAAACATCGTGGCTTCCGCAGCGTTAGGCGGAGAAATAGACCTAGAAAGCCTCGTGTTCAAACTCAACAGAGTCATGTACGAACCCGAACAGTTCCCAGGAGCCGTTTACAGAATGGAAGACCCAAAAGTGGTTTTTCTAATCTTTTCAGCGGGAAAACTGGTCTGTGTAGGCGCCAAAAAAGAAGAACAAGTGTACGAGGCAGTTGACAAAATTCAAAAGCTGCTTGAAGAAAAAGAGCTAATCTTCTATCCCGAAGAATAAGACTCAGCTCATTCTTCTTCGAACAGCAGGATTCGCATCAGCAACCTTTTTCAGCGCCATCTCAAACGTCTCATCAGAAGCCAACTCCTTCTTCACGAAAACGCCTGTCCTGCCAACCTCATCCCGCTTCAAAAGCGCGTGAACACGGTCTAACACAGTTTCCGCCGACACGCCAAGACGCTTCGCCACGCTCACCTCACAACCAACAACGCTGCTTTCCACATGCCCCTTCACCGTAGGCTCAATCAGCATTAACCGCTTGTCCACTCCCGCACTGCGAGCACTCCTTTTCAACTGCGGAAGGTTCACTTCACCCCCAAACGTGTAGAATTCACGTTCAACCCTGCGCATCCGCATCAAAGGAAACGAAATACTCAACTTCGAATCCACTTCGATGTAGGCCTTCATGGCGTAATTCGGCGTAGCCTGAACCAGAAACCTCGCATTAACAGGCACATCCGCTCTTTCCAATGCAGTTTCCACAAGAAACGACGATGGCAACCCTGTTACGAACACGTCTGCATCGCTGTTCTTGCTAACGTCACCTCTGGCTATGCTTCCATGCACCAGTGTACGCAGTCGAAACGCTTCCAACGCTGCCATCACGCACATGGCTTTTTCTCTGAGTTCACCCAGCACAGCCCAGTGTGCACTGCTGTAGATTACCTCCTTGTACTCAGCGCGTTTCTTCGGTTTAGCAGCCATCAGCCATCATCTCTTTCTAGCAAGTTATAGTGTATGGTTTATTTAGTAATTTGTTCATGAAAACAGTGAGTGTGTGAAAGCCTAATGAATGCAAATGCCTCAGCTGTATGCAGTGCGTGCAAACGCAAAGAAGCCTTCTTTTTCAGACCATACTCTGGAGAGAAACTCTGCCAAAAATGCTTCACCGAATCTGTAGAAGCCAAAGTCAGAACAACCATCGCCAAATACCACATGTTTAATTTCGACGACAGAATTGCAGTTGCGGTTTCCGGCGGAAAAGACAGCATCAGCCTCTTGCACATATTAGTTAAAACTGAGCGTCTTCACCCTGAAGCTTCGCTTGTGGCAGTGACGGTGGACGAAGGAATAAAAGGTTACCGCGATGAAGCCTTGGAAATTGCAGTTGCAAACTGCAAAACGCTTGGCGTAGAGCATCATGTGGTTTCGTTCAAAAAGCTTTACGGTTTCACATTGGACGACATAGTTGCAAAAGTCAAGCGGAAAGGCGGAAGAGAGTTGACTTCCTGCGCTTACTGCGGCGTTCTGCGGCGGAGAGCGCTTAACGTGGCTGCGCGTGAAGCCTGCGCTTCAAAAATCGCTACTGCGCACACTTTGGATGATGAGGCTCAAACTATTCTTATGAACCTGTTTCGCGGTGACGTTTTGGGTTTGGCTAAGGAGAAGCCTGTGACTGATGAGGTGCATTCGCGGTTTGTGCAGAAGGTTAAGCCGTTCTGTGAAATTCCCGAGAAGGAAAGTACTTTGTACGCGTTTGTTAAGGGCATAAGGTTTCAGGATGTGCCTTGTCCTTACGCTTCAGAAGCCTTGCGGAATGATGTTCGTGCCATCCTTAACTGCATGGAGGAAAAGCATGCGGGAACTAAATTCACTGTTTTTAAGTCGATGGAGCGCATGAGACCAGCGTTGGCTGAAGTTGCAAAAAAAGACGCGTTCAGAGATTGCTTTGAGTGCGGGGAACCTGCGTCTTCGGGTTTGTGCAGGACCTGTGAGCTGCTGAAGCAGATAGGCTGATTTACTCGCTGAAGCCTTTTTTGTTTTTGATGTTTCGCAGCAGTTGTGAGGCTTCGAAGGCGTTTTTGGCTGAGGCTACTTTTTTAGCTTTTCTTACGGTTACGCGTGTGCCGCAGTAGGGGCATGTTCTTGTTTTTTGGTTGTCTGCTGCCAGGAATAGGTTGCCGCAGCTGGTGCATTCGATGATTAGGGTTGTTCCCATGTTGTGTGTCTCCGAAAGACTTTTCCACGAACAGTTAGATAACGTTTAGGGATAAGTGATTTTGGATGAGTGGTGAGGGAAGAGTAAGGTCGAAGCTGCGGTTGCGGGACCTCGCGGTGCAGTTTTTCAAGAAGGAAGGTTACAAGATTAAGCAGGAGAATTCTGTTCTTGAGGGGTACAGTGGTATTTCCCGCAGGTTTGATCTTATCGTTCAGAAGGGTCGTGCGGAGCAGGGTGTTTGGATACGTGCTTGGAACAGGACGATTGGGGTTAACGTGGTTATTGGTTTGGATATGGCTTCGGATGATGTTGGCTTGTCAAATCCCATAATGATTGGCGAGAAGTTTAGTGATCACGCGAAGTCTTATTCGAATAGGCGTAAAATTACGCTTTTGACAAGGCAGAAGATTGTCATGAGCTTGAGGTGAAGGCTTAGATTTTCAGGTACTTGTCGGTTAAGCCTTGTTTTTCCAGCATGCCTAACCAGTCGATGTTGCTGAGTGGGCATTTTTTGTTTTTGTTTATGATGTTGAGGATTTCGTTTACGATGGTTTCTGTGGTTTTTGCTGTGGTGTCTATTTGGCATATTTTGTTTTTGTTTTGTTCTTGTAGTGCTTCGGTTAGGCTTACGTCTAGGATTTCTGCGGCGAGGTTTTCCCAGAGTTTGGTGTTTTGGTAGCCGTTTTTTTTCATTTGTTTGTGTAGTTCTATGGGGTTGCGGCGGAGGATGAAGACGTGTGTTACGTGGTGTTTTGGGGTGACTGCGGCTGCGTAGTGTCCGTCGATGATGATGTTGGTGTTTTGGGTGTTGTTTATGGTTTGTGTGAGTTTTTGTTTTGTTGCTTTTTCGTTTATGATGGTGGTTTGGCGTTTTTTGTCTTCGCCGAGGGTTAAGCCGTTGGTTTTGGTGTATTCTGTTAGGTTGATGTATGTGGCGTCTAGTTTTTGGGCGAGTTGTGTGGCGGTTGTTGTTTTGCCTGTGCAGGGTGTGCCTGTGATGAGGATGACTTGTTTCATGTGTGTATTTTGGGTGTGCGGGTAGTTATTGGTTGTGTGGTTTTTAAGTTTGTGGAAGTGAGCGCTTGCTAAGCACATCTACTTCTGGGTGTTTGTGGTGTTTTTTGTGTTTTGTTGTCGGGGTTTGTTTTGGGTTGTGGTTTGGTTGTGCTGGTTGGGGAGGGTTGGAAAATCAATTTGGTTATTTTTTGGTTGTTTTTGTTATGTGGCGTTGTGTTTCTGGGGGTTGGGTGCGCTTAATTTAATATATCTGAGTGTGACCTTGAGGTTGAGGTTTCACAATGAGCGCGTTGACGTTTTATCTGGTTGATGTGTTTGCTGAAGAGAAGTTTGCGGGGAACCAGCTTGCAGTCGTTGCAGGCGCAGGTTCGCTCACCAACGGGAGGATGCAGGAAATCGCCAATGAGATGCATTTTTCCGAGACCACGTTCGTTCTTTCCGACAGACAGCGTAATGGCGGATTTGATGTTCGTATTTTTACGCCTTCACAGGAGGTGCCGTTTGCTGGTCATCCCACGTTGGGCACTGCTTACGTGATAAAACACTTCGTAGCCAAGGAGGATGCGGATAGTGTGGTGCTTAACTTGAAGGTTGGGCAGATACAGGTTCGCTTCGAGAAGGATGCGGGAAATCGGGAGGTGGTTTGGATGGGGCAGAAGTCGCCTGTTTTCGGCAGGACGTTTGGTGTTGCGCGGTTGGCGTCGGTTCTGAATCTTGATGAGGCGGATTTTGATGGCAGGTTTCCGATTCAGGAAGTGTCGACAGGGTTGCCGTTCGTTATTGTTCCTTTGAAGACTTTGGATGCGGTGAGGCGAGCGAGAATTGGCATGGAGAGGTTGCGTGAGTTGGCGAAGGATGTGCAGGCGGGAATTCTGGTGTTCTGCCCTGAAACCTACAAGGAAGAGAACGGCTTGAACGTGAGGGTTTTTGTGGATTTGTTTGGGATTTCAGAGGATCCTGCAACGGGTTCAGGTAACGGTTGCTTGGCGGGTTATCTGTCGCATCATCGTTATTTTGGCTCTGACAGCGTGGATGTCAGGGTTGAGCAGGGCTACGAGATCAAGCGTCCTTCGCTGTTGCTGCTTAGGGCGGAAAGCAAAGGCGAGATGATAGACGTTTCTGTGGGCGGAAGGGTGTTTCTTGTGGCGACTGGTAAACTTGTCTAGTTTGTCAGGTCTGGGACTGGCGTGTGAGAATTTCTATAGCCCCCTTATTTAAAGGCGGAAATGCGGAGTCAGCTGGTGGTTGACAGTTGTTCTTGAGCCATTTGAGCCTGTTTATATAAAGGCGATGTTCCTGATGTGCTGGGACGTTAGTGGTTGCCATGTACATTCGTGAAACAAGCGACGCGGATCTAAATGACATATTGCTTGTTGAGGGTGCAGCGTTCGAGGGTGGTAAAGAGGTTGAGTTGACAAGGGATTTGTTGGCTGACCCATCTGCGAAGCCGCTTCTGTCGCTTATGGCGTTTGTTGAGGGTGAGCCTGCAGGGCACATCCTGTTCACGGAGGCGCGGCTTTTAGGCGGTTCCCACGAGGTTGCGGTTTCGTTTTTGGCTCCGTTGGCGGTAGTGCCCAAGTTTCAGAGGCGAGGCGTCGGCGGCAACCTCATTAAGGAGGGATTAGCGCGTTTGGCGAAGTCAGGCGTTGAGTTGGTGTTTGTGGTGGGGCATCCAGAATATTATCCGCGTCACGGATTTGTGCGGGCAGGCAAGCTCGGGTTCGAGACGCCTTACCCGATGTCTGTAGAGCATGCTGACGCGTGGATGGCTTGTGCGCTTCATCTAGGCTTGATTGGCTCGGTTTCTGGCAGAGTGGTTTGCTGTGACGTGTTGAATAAGCCTGAGCTGTGGCGCGAATGACCTTGTTTTGGCGGTTATGTTTATTGCTTGCCGCTGCGCATATGCAGATTGGGCTGGCGAGTTGGTGTGTGGCTTTCGTTCCCTTCGGGGAATGAGGAAACTCCGCCCACGTGTAGAATTGCAGCGCCCTTTAGGGGTGTAAGGCGAGAGCCTTGGCTACGGAGCAGAAACGACACGTCCACCTTGGACTTGGCGATGAGGCATGCGTAATGTCGAGTGTGCCATGGTGGAACGGTGAAACGGCCGTCCTGCAAGTGGAAAGGGCAAACAGGCGCCGATGAAGAATCTACCGGAAGGCGCGGGTAGCCCGATTAGCCGAATGCCACAAAAAACAAAAGGCGGGTTACGTCCAACACACCAGCCCTCTGCTACCGTATACCGCCCGTATTCTAAACGTTCTAATACAGATGAAAAACGACAACAAAGCAGACTCAACAATAAAATTCACCAGAAAAGCCTTAAGATTTCTGAGCAAACATACAAGCCTTTCAGAACCAGAGGCAGTAAAAGCTTTCATAGCACAACTTGACTCAAAAAATGGATACAAAAGAAACCTATGTATTGCCTACAACAAGTATTGCAAATTCTACAAGATAAATTGGAGAATGCCCTTATACCGACCAGAAGAAAGAGAAATAATACCGCCAAAGAAAGACAAAATATTAATGCTGATGGCAGAAGCAAGCAAAACATTATCACTGAAAATCCAGGTAAGCATGGAAACGGGATTAAGACCAATCGAGCTATGCAGACTAACACCAAAAGATATCCATGTAGAAGAAAAAGTTGTAACACCTATTACTGCAAAAAACGGAGCGCCAAGAACTCTCAAAATCTCAACTGTACTATCAGCAAGAATCCAAGAACACATAATCAAGAACAACATACAACCAAACCAGAAAATCTTCAAAGGCACATCCGACGACTACGGCGATAGATTCAGAGACATGAGAAACAACTTAGCCAAAAAACTAAAAGACCCATCAATCAAAAGAATAAGACTCTATGACTTAAGACACTACTTCTGCACCAAAAAACTATACGATATCAAAAACCCCTACGTCGTAATGAAGCTTATGGGACACAAGAAACTGGAAACTACGCAAAAATACATGCACCTCCTAAACCTCAACGATGAAGAATACATTTGTCAAGGAGCAACAACAAAGAAAGAAGCTATGCAACTAATAGAAGCAGGCTTCCAATACGTCACAACTATCGAGGGAATACAACTCTTTAAAAAACGCAAATAACCCTTCTTTTCTGTATCGAGCCAAAATCGTGAAAACGATTACCGCGCTACAAAAAGCTGTTAAAGGTATTGTTACACTATAAGATAACGACTAAAATGAATCCTGATGAAATAATCAAACGTCTTGCCTTTATCAGATATTTATATAATTTAGGAAGTGAGCAGGCAAAGAGACCTGAGCCACTTTGCTGGGCAGCAATATTGACTTTTCACGATGCTGTTGAGCTTTTTCTTCAGCTTGTGGCAGAGCATATTCAACTTAAGGAAAGAATACACAAGATTCGTTTTATGCAATATTGGGCTTTAACTGAACCTTACCTTAGAAAAATGAACAAACCAGAAATCACTCAAAGGCTTTCAATGGAAAGGCTCAACAAAGCACGTGTAAATTTCAAGCATTACGGGACACCACCATCTAAAGCAGCCATTACAGGTGACTTTGACCTAAACACAAAGAACTTACTTGAAGAAAACACTGAGGCAATATTTGGTCTGAAGTTTGCAGACATATCTCTGCTAGAGCTAGTTGTTTTCCCCGATACAAAGAATGATTTACAAGAAGCAGAGAAATTAATGAATGACAGTAAATTTGGAGAATCGCTCGGATATGTTGCTTTAGCATTTGCAAAACTGATTGACGGCTATGAGCGTAAAAAAAGAGACAAATGGGGGCGGTCTCCGTTTGACTTTGGTAGAGATATGACCTTTCTTAACAGTTTTCACATAGGAGTTGGAGGTGATTTGGGTAATTTTATTGATGCATCAAAAGAATCAATAGAAGCTCTCAAGGAAGCAATCAAGATTATAGGTTTTGGGATAGACTACAAAAGATATGGGTTATTCAAGTGGATTACTCCATATGTCTATCGTTATACTGGCGGAAAATATGAGGCAGCAGGAATTGATAAAGACGTCAGCAAAAACTTAAGCGCCAGCGACGTTAGGTTCTGCATAGACTTTGTTATTGAGAGCGCTCTAGCTCTTCAGGAATTTGACTTCAACTTGCCACATTGTTACAAGGCTCGGCGTCGCTTTCGCTCCTTATGCATTGTCTCGGGACATATTTTCTATTTGTAAAAGACTTCATAAGCGCCTCAAGGACGCTACACGCTTTCCATATTATTATTCGGTGTTGGCTCTGCTAATCGCATCTTCTACGGTCGGAGGCAGCTTTGAACCGATAATGTTCCACTTAACACATTTCATAGCCTTCAACTTAGACTTAGTTTTCTCCATGCAGTCCGCGTGCTGACCAGAATGCGAAAACTCGTTAAGAGCATCCTCATTTTCGAAAACACCAACCACTACTAACTTCTTGTTCATGAATCCTAATCGTCCCGTTATCCCGATAGCGCCTTTCGTTGTCTCCAATTGTTTAGCTACTTTTTGTGCCCCCATTAGCAAACTGAAATAAGACCAACTGCTTTTGAGTTCCCCCACATTTGCAAAAGCAAAATATTCATTGTCAGGATTAATTTCTGAAAATGTTGTCCATTTGACATTAGGCATAAAGATCAAAATCCTTTATGTTTTGAGGTTATATATAAAACTATAAGCGCCACTAAGTTACGACAATAAGTCACCACAATAGCGCGCGCTAAAACTTAGCTAGGATTCATAAGGGCTAAAACTGACGACTACAAATCATTTTAACATGGCAACGAATCGAATATTAGACAAATATGCTACTGCTACAGTTGCGATTCTGGCAGTTACGGGGACGTTACTATTAATAGCATGGATAGATGCAACATCGGTACATATTATGCACACGGCAGACCTCAGCATAACACACGTTCAGTTCGACAAAGACTATCTGACCATAACGGTGAAAAACCAAGGCAGCCAAGCATTTACAATAAACGAAGTTACGGTCAGCGAAGCCATAGTAAGCGAGGAAGGTATTGTTAACCAGAATTCCACATCACACACTTTTTCGGTACTCACACAGGTTTCAAAGGGTGAGCAAATCTCAATTTGTATGAGTCTTAAATGGACTTCTGGTTACTTGTATCAAATAAAATTGGAGACCGCGACCACCGCAGATTTCAGCCCTGCCACTTTGTGCTTTGTAAGAGCCCCCATAGAATAATGCTCGCATTTTCCATAAAAGACATGAAATAGCTTAACCCATTATTACCAAGAATTGCCCAGCGCGCGCCCTAAATCTATTTTAGCTTCTATTCGCCTTTTTCAAACAGTAAGTGGTGGTGAGCGTCACCGCCGATTCCGTATTGAGTGCAGGCGTAAGTGTGTAGATGCCAACCGTTCTTTTGCCATTCGTCAATCGTTTTGCCGATGTCCTTATGGCGTTTAACTTCTATACATTCATATGTTTTCATAGAAATTTTTCACCTCATAGTATAATACGAAAGAAGTGGCTATTTGGGTTTTCTGAAAAACTAGCAGAAGTAAAGCCTATGCTATTTTTTCTTTAAATGACGGTTACGGAATCAGCAGTTTTCTCAAGATATGGCAGAACATCTTACTTTAAGGCTCGGCGTCGCTTTCGCTCCGCCTCGCACGTTCCAGACGAAGACATACAAAGGCTACGCATCTGGAACCACGCATTGCGTCACCAGCAAAATAATTCCGCAAATATAGCATTGCAAGAGAGAGGACACGTGTTAGCAGGAATAAAATTTATAGAACCTCCATCAATACTAAAGAATCATGCGTGCTTTCGTCATAATGCCATTTGATAACAAAGTTGCGAATGCAATTTATCGTCATAGCACCAAGCCTGTTTGCGAAGAATTTAAATTGGAAGTGCGCAGAGCAGATGAAATTTTTACAACGAACCCGATTTTGGATGATATCCTATCTGAAATAAGAGAAGCCTCAGTAATTGTCGCTGACATTTCGATGAAAAAGCCGAACGTATTTTATGAGTTAGGGCTGGCACATCTTTTAAAACAGACCCAAACAATAAATGATTACTCAAGACAAGTTTGAAACAGTTCCATTTGACATCGCCCACTTTAGGATAATAAAATATGATAACACAATTGAGGGAAAAGTCGAGTTCGAAAAACAACTTAGACTAACCCTCTGTAATATCTTGCGCGATTACAAACTAATTTACAAAAACGAATTTGAGTTAATTGTAAACTCACTTAAACAAACTGATACTGATTCTACGCTACTCGCATTAATGGCTTTGGCTCAGCGAAACAAGCCTCTTAATAAAAACGCGGGTTTAGAAATTGACGGACATAATGAAAAGTTTGACATGATGAACACTGGAGGGTCATTCAGTAACTTTTTGGACTTTATATCGTTTTTCGTCTTGTTTGACCTCATAAAAATTGTGGAGCAAATGGTTATTTTGACAGAGAAGGGTAGAGCTTTCGTAGAAGTTTTGAAAGAGAAGGGCTATGTTGTAGACAAATTTAGATTCTTAGAAGATTAGTATCTGAGACGCGCACCAAAAGACACTGGGCAATCCAAATATTCCGCAAGAAGCCACACCAACATTAAATGCCCACAACCAGCGCGCACGTTTTGCCACTCCTCTCGTGACGTTATATCGCAACCATATGGTCGATGTAATAAGCTAAAAAATTATATCGGCAAGCTTGCAATTATCTATTGATTTCAATATGCCTATAGCAGAACCAGATGAATTATACGCGGTTTTAAATGAACTAAAACCAGTGATAGTGAGCATAGACGTGCGAACAGTTGCCGTGTCACAAGGGCTTGGGGAACCATGGCAAAACTTGATAACTTCGGTTTGTGTAAGTCCAAAAGAAAAAAAGCAGATAGAATCTGAACTTCAAGCTCTTCCAGTATATCCAAGAAATAACAATTTCGCAATTTTTACTGCTGTCCACCCATTTAACTATACTGTTTTTGAACAAATTATTAATGGAGAAATTAAGTTTCTAACAGAATTTGGAAGAGCAACCGTAAAATGTCGAAACTTTGACCCTTTGAGCTTGAAGGTAAATTCTTCACAAGAAAGAGTTGGAGAGTCTCTCGAATTTGTTTGGAGAGCGTCGGATTCGGGGAATGTTGAAACAAGAAAGGCATTCTGGAATATAGTCAGCAATGAGAAAATTCCACCAATACAACTTGGCTTTACAAACATTATTGATTTAATTAAAGATTTTTTAAAAATTCCCAACTTCAATGTTAACACACCGAAGGACTTCGAATTTAGAATCTCGCGAGAATTGAAAAAAACAGTTTTTCCGATTCCTCATTCAAAGTTAATATCAAGAAGGTTTGTGGTCTAAAAGGTTTACAATTAAATCTTAGGCGTTATGAGTATGCTGGGTCTACCCTATAGGGATATCATGAAGAAAGGGAGATAAAGCAAAAGGAGGAACAAACGGGTAATAATTCTTGTTGCATAACTGAGACATTTAAAGTCGATAAGCTATTACCTTTAGATGCCATTAACGTAAAATTAATTCACAAAGCTTCGGCATTAACTTTGGATGAAAATATGTAACAGTACCTCTCAAGAATCCACTTGAACCCTTCGCGAAAGCCTTGAACGCGTTCTGCACATTTGAAGAATTCACCAAAATGCTGAGTGAAGAGGTTTATAAATATCCCAAACCTGAAGTAACTTTTGAAAGAGCAGTAGCATGGTTGCTTTCATTAGGCGGATTTCACACAATTAATCTCGAATCAAAGAAAATAAAATCTTTTGACAAGGTTCATGTCGGTGCAGTCGAGATAGGATGTGCTGATATTCTTGCTTACAAAGAGAATGACCGCCTATTATTAGTTGACTGTACCATTAGAACACCTAATGCTCAAAAAATTCAGGATTTGAAGGATGCGAAAAAACATGTTTCTTCTATTCTGGCATCTTATAAAGGACTTCGAGTTGTTCCTCTGATTTTTTCTCCCGCGGACTGTTCTCATGTTGAAACTGATGTTGAGGTTAGAATAATCGACAAATATCAGATAAAGGAGATTCTGGGAAAAATAGCACGTGGACAAGTCGAGGATATTCAACACATGTTCTATGATTTCAGAAAAATAGCGTGGCGCGTGCCTCACAAACCTAAATGCCTACAAGGACTAACCACCAACAATTTCCCACGTTTTCTAAACGCCTTGAAGAGAGAGATTGATAAATCAACAAACGCTTTAAAGTAACACACCATTCGAACCGTAACACTTCAAGACCATGGTCCAGTAACCACTCAGGTCTTTTCAGTTTAGGGTAGTTGGTTGGTTTTGATGTGTTTGTTGTGGCGTTGTAGGTTTTTGTCTTGGGAGTAGACTTGGTCGGTGGTTTGGTTGAGTGCTGTGGCTATGATTAGGGCGTCTGGGAGTCTTCCGCCTCTTTTGGCTTGCAGAAGCAAAAAACCGAAAAGAAAAAAGCTTATGTTCGGCTATAAGTTACAATGTAATATCGCTTGTCTCTTGTCTTCTTCACCCTCGCAAGAAAACCGCCAGCGACGTAACGTAACCAGTTTTGTTCTTGCATGTCTAAATGAGCCTCTTGGGCTGTTGCAGCTTTTTCTCTTGAAATGGCGCCCGTTGCTCGTAGTTTAGCAATAATGCGCTGCCGCATAGCAAACACAGTTCCTGAAGATGCCTCCATGCTACAATCTCTTCCCTTCAATACTCCACTTTTGTAATAAAAATAGAAAGCTTGGTACCATCTGCAAATATTCGCTACAAGAATTCCATCTATTACTACAATTATAATACAGTAATCAGGTATTTAAACCCGTTTTGCTCAGCTAAAGCGCAAGAAAAACACGTGTCAACACACCAGACCAAATTTACCGAATTTTAGAATCGGAATTGGGTTTAGCATGAATCTCGATGTCTCCTGATTCCACCGCTTCAAGTAATTTCTTCCAAAGTCTTATTTCTCTCCTACTTTTGAAAAAGACTCCAACAGCTATCACCGCATAGATTATGGTGATGACTAGTCCAATCATTGAGGATATGTACTGCGATTCTGGCCCAAAATAGGTTGATGCATGGTCATCAAATATTAAAAGCAGCCAATACTCGTCAACAATGAAGCCTAAACCCACGCCAAACAGGGAATGTTGAACTCTCACAATCCAAGGTCCCTCAAAAAAAGTAAGCAGCAACCCAATCACCAGCAGAATAAAGCCATAGTTGAAATGGTGCAAGTGCACGTTGAAACCCCAAAGCTGAAAAACCACACTTGACCCAGGCGAAGCAGCCGTGAACAGCTTCGTACCCCAAAGCGCAACGCTAAAAGCCACCAAACCAATAAGAGGAGCCTCACGCCTCAAAACAAGCTTATGCTCCAAACTCTCCCTAACTTCACACTCCAACTGCTGCCTAACATATTCTTTCTTCAACACACTTCACCCACAAAGACTCAGTTACCCTGCTCCATTATCTGCTTTTTTCCCTTTTTAGATTTACACATCCCTGCGAAGTTTGGAATCTTCCCAAGATTTGACCACCATCAGCCGTTTGCCTTCAGCGTTGAAAAAGACACAAAACGCTAATTAGAATCAAAACACAATATAATAATTGAGGGCTCAGTTTGAGCGCAACCAAAAAAATAAAGAAATATGGCTGCATCAAATGCGGAACCCCCTTTGAGATTCATCCACCAGACGACTTGCACACAACAGCCTCAAGAAACGAGAAGGAATGTGAGACACGCGGAGTAGTCAAAATGGAATATGCCTGCGAGAAGTGTGGGGCGATTAACACCATATACTGGTGCCGCCGACGCAAATATCCCGATTGGTATGCATAGCAGCAACTGAAACTCACACGTTCCAATTTTTTTCTCGAAATTGCGCCCAGCGAAGAATATTTATTATTTCATTTTGCCGATTGCTTTTTTCTTGATGCTGCTGGGGGCAATCCAGCCTTTACCGCACTTTCGACAAATCATCAAGTCATTTTCGCCATTATGAGATAGAACAACACCAAAATCATCACAAACATGCTTGGCTCCAGGATACCCGTAGATTATCTCGTTCCAAAACTCATCCATAAGTCCACCACGCCAACGCAGCAAAACAGCGAATCTGCTCAGTTCCACCTGACATATCCCATTTCCCTCAAGCAAAACTAACACAAACGCCACATTTAGTCCAATGCTTTTGAACAGCATGGTTCAAAAACTTGAACAAACAGCGCTAAAACACGTTTCAAAGCACTTATGCCAATTCTACCTTAATCATAATAACAAAGTACCGAGCACTAACAAAAAAAAGAAACGCGCCTTTAGCTAACATCCAGGGAACAATCTTCCAGAATAGACGCGTTCAAGCCCCTCGCCAGCCTCACGCATTTCCTCTTTTCCTGCTCAATCTCCATCTGTAACTCCTGATTCTTTCGTATCTTATACCTGACATCCTCACGCACCATAACCCACAGCCTATCCTCAATATCCAGCAAATTCTCCCGCTCAACACTCAGCAGCCGCGCTTCCTTTTCCAACTCCTCAAGAGCCTGCAAAAGAACCAAGCCGTCACCCTGCCTAAACATGTGCCTTCACCAAGCCGCCCCTCTAGCTCCAAAGCAAATAATAACGTATTTCCGCAAAACAGAATATTACCAAAAAAGAAAAACTATCGATTTCAAATGGAAACCTTTTCTCTACCAGAATGAATAGTCAAATAATTCGCATCCTCGGTAAACCCGAGCCCCTTGCTGACGCAAAACTCCCTGACACAATTAAGACAAAACTTGCTAGCTGAAGCCTTCATGATCTTGAGAACGTAACCTTCACTCAAAAACTCAGACGCCATGATTTTAGGTGATGCGCCCGGACACTTGAAACGACCAACCGAAAAAGCCCTGTACAACGCCATTATCTCAACAAAGTTCAGAAACAAACACCCTTTGAATATCAAGTAGCCTAAACGCCATCTTAAACGATTGCTGGTGTAACGAGACAGTCACACTCAAAACTTCAAACATTAAATCAAACGTAACGCTTTCCACTCCTTTATAAGCCACAACAAGAACCCGGCGAAAGTCACACTTGAAACGCTGAAAACCGCCTGATCCAGCGTGGTCCAGTGACCGAAAACACTGCAGAAGGGCAGCCACCCCCAATCCCCAACTGGGAAAACGCCTTGGTTCCATAAAAAGCAGGTCCTGACTGCACGTGAACCAGAACACCTCGGTTAAAACCCAAACCCTCCAGCTCTTATGGATGACGAGAAGAGTGAAAATCACAAACTGGTAAAGAGCCATTTTTATGAGGTTGTCTTTCCAAGCCCAGCTTTCACTGTACCTGAGACCGTGCTTGTAGAGGTCATGGTGGATGACGTAGCCGTTGCCCTCCAACAAGACGACAGCTACAAAGAACAGGACCACGCCAAGCACCACTCCTCTGCGCATGGTTTTCGCCTCTAAAAGGCTGGGTTAACACTCAGGTATATAACCAATAATCAAAAACTAGGACACTTAACCAATTCAACATTAAAAAGAAAGGCCAATCTCACCCTTCACAAACCGAAGCCAGTCAAATATGGCTATAAAACTATGTTGTAACTACAATACAATGACAAGGCACCAGAAATCGGCATTTTAAGCGGGGGCGGACCTAAATCCAATCAGTCCAGGTGTACTCAAAAAGGGGCATAACTAATGTATTTTATCTACAATTTAGTTTCAAACCGAAAGATATACGTAGCGGTTAGACCAACATACAATTTGAAGAAGAGGCAACGAAAAGACCAGCCCAGCAGCAGAAAAAGGTGATGCTTTGTGGTATCGCTCAATATAGGTTGCGGAGGAACACAGAAGTATCCTTTTAGGCGCATCAGTTTAGGTGACTTCATTGTAAACGCAGACATCCAGAAGCCACAAATGCGCATAGCCGACTTTGCTCTGCGACGGAAAAAAGCTGCCGTTTAAACCACAAATCTTCACCGAACTTTACGCCGCCCACATCATCGAACACATGGCAAGCCCCGAAAAGTTTTTGGAAGAGTGCAAACGCGTTTCAAAAAAAGTAATCATTGTCACCCCAAATTTATACTCAAAATACAGCTTCATGGATCCTGATCACACCCAACACTTTACCATGTTCACATTGAAAATGCTGCTTACAAAATCATTCAGCAACGTACAGATAAAAGGAGACGGAACACCCTGGGGATTTCATTCAATGACGTTTTTCAGCAACGCACCGACGACCAAAGCAGAAGGAAACAACACGTTGCGGAGGTTTTGTTTAAACATCGGCCGGAAAATCTGCATATTCCTAACTCAGTTCTTCACTCCTTTTTTCCCGTTTATTGCTGAAAACATCCTAGCCGTCTGCTCCTAGCTTCAGCGCTCTTGAAGTTAAAAACAAAAAGAACTCCTTATCGCTGAGAACCCAAAATTGCCCTTCGCAGACTCACCAGCTTTATGGTCGGACAATCCCAGGCTAATATTTTTAGCCAAAGACTATTTTGGAAGATTATTGAAAGAAGAAAAAAATTCATACACCGATGAAAAAAGCGCCTAAGAACACTTTGGATAAAGTTTAAAGGAGAAAAAGTGGTCTTCTCGAATACTCGTAGTTCCTTAAAACTGAACCTATCGCTGCTACATTCTCTTTGCCGTGACGCCGTCAAGCACTAAAACTTTTTCTTCCCCGCTGTTCACATTCTTGAATAGAAGCTTGTATCTAGGAGTGTAAATTACCGAACGCTCGGTTACTTCAAAAATTTCTTCCACGACCCTACACATGTCTTTTGGACGCTTAGCTATCCTGGCCTTGATAAAATTCACATCAGTATCTTCAGGGATCTCTTCTATCTTGAATTTCGCAATTACTTTTTCAGGTTTCGTTTCTGAAGGCGCAGATGGAAGGTCGGCAGCATCATAATCGTTGCCATTCTTGTCCAGAATTAGAAATGCTTTTGCCTTGTTGACTAACCGTTCTTCGCCGTGGAGCTTGACAACCTTGCTTGATTTAAAATTTTCAGGCACAAACTTATTCTTTAACAAGACAACTTCCTTAACTCCTTCGTCAACTTTGAATATGTAAGTGCACTTGCGGAAGTAATCAAGAAAGTATTTTCCACTTATCACGATGTACGGTTCATAATACTTATCCAACGAAACAAACTGAATCTCCTCTGACTTAGGCTTCAAAAACCCAAATCTGGTGAAAAGCTGCTTCTTGAGTTTTTCCCCAGAAACCCTAATCACCGTTGGGTCGATATGTGCTTCATAAACGATAGTTTTCCTCTTAACAATGTTCTCTTGGATGGAAGGAGCTCCAGCCACAATGACAACTGGCTCGGCATTAACTGTTTCAGTCAACATATGCGCCTCTACAAACTTGTCAAGGTTCCGATTCTAATAACTCTTATGAATCCGAAAAATGAATCACAATTAAACGTGATCTTAGTATCAGTTAATACGAAGAGCATGGAACAGAATTTTGAAAAAAGAAACAAAATGTCAGCGACTACGTTAAGAAACTCACGGAAACTTGAATAGGGGCTATTGCTGAATAGATACATTCAACGCTTTTGATAGGGCTTCGCACCGTTGCTTCAGTTCTGGAATCTCGTGCTTCAAGTTCTCGATTTTGTGCCTTTTGATTTCAATTTCTTCTATGATTTGCTGTTTCAGTGTTTCTTCCATGTTGACTAGTTGCGATTTCTCCGTTACCAGCGCTTGCTCTTCGCCTCCCAATGTTTCCAGCATTGATAAAATTTTATCTTCCTCGCTCCGATAGGGCTCTCGAGTGTCAAGTTCTTCGCTTGGCTTCTCTTCGCTTATTTTTTCTTCGACTGCGACTTGCAATTCAGCTTTCTCGCATGACTCTTCGGTGTTTAGTTCACCGTTATCTTGGTTCTCGTCCAGCTTTTTGAATATGTCAAACACGCATTGCACCTCGATATTATCCAATGTATTAATACATAATATAATCAGTATTCTCTAAATCGATATATCTCAAAAACCGAACAACTCCCCAACCACAAAAAGAAAAACCCAAAAACCACACACACCCTATATAACACACAACACGCTGAACTCCACAAAACCCAAAGTGAACCTTATGAAAACCAAAAAGAGATACAAACGCGGCTATCCAGTCGCAATACTCATAGGACTAGAAGAACACCAAGCCGTCTTATGGAAAATCTTCAGCCAAGTCGTAAAACCCCAAAAAACCCTCACTATCGATGGCACAAGAAGCAACCCAAAAGCCCTCTACAACTTCCACGAATCAATAATCAATGACCTGAGACCCACACTGAAAGAAGGCGTCAGAAGCATAATCATCGCGTCACCTGCCAGATCTAATTACACTCAAGAATTCAGCAACCACGTTCACCAGCACCACACATGGCTCACCCAAGGACCCAACAAGGCATCATTTTCCGAGATAACGGGAAATGCAAGCAGCCATCCTCAAGTGGCAGCGCTGACAAGAACCAACGAGTTCCACGAGCTAATCAGCCAAACCACCTCAGAGGAAACAGAAAACCTCATTGACCTGCTCGAAAAGCGGCTTAACACCTCAAACCGCAGAGACGCCGTGCTATTTTCACTTGAAGAAGCAGAAAACCTCATTCTCAAACGGCAGAAACCAGGCAGACCAAAACCTGAATACCTGCTGCTTACTGACAGGTACTTGGCGGACAGCCGCGCAAAAAACAGGCTTCACAGACTAATGCAAATCGCCCAAAACAAAAAAGTCAAAACAAGAGTAATAAACGCTAAATCAGCCGCAGGCCAGCGCCTCACACAACTAGGCGGAATCATCTGTTTAGCACGGCTTGATTAAGCCGCAGGCTATCGTGCCAGCTCAGTTTACTAAAGTAAACCAGACTTTTTCAATTCTTCCGCAGATATTTTCCCCGAATGCAACGCAGTAGCCACCAAGACTCCGAACACACCAAGGTCTTTCAACTCCACCAAATCCATGACATCTCGCACGCCTCCGCCAACGAACACCTTAGCTTTGATGTTCCTTAACACTTCTCGCAGAAACGGCAGGTTTACTCCTTCTCTGCTGCCAACTTTCGTTAAATCCAAAACAATAACTTGGGAAACGCCCATGTCCTGGAATTCACGTAGAAGCACCATGGGGTCCGCAAGCCTGCCAAGCTCAAACCTGCTAACCACTCGACCACCTATCAAGTCAAGGCTAACCACTACCCTCTCGCTTCCGAAAGATGCAACCGCCTCAGCCACAAAATTAACGCTCGTCAAGGTTTCTGTCCCGATAATAACCTTTGAAACGCAGCTGTCAAGCACTTCTTCGGCTTTTTTTAGACTCGTGACACCAGCATCAACCATCAACTCAAGATTAGCTACATCTGCGATTCTTTTGAACAAGGAAAAACTTGGTTGCCTCCCAACAATCGCGTCCAAATCCGCCACATAAAGCTCGCTGAAACCCAATGACTTAAACGCAACTGCCACATCCACGGGATCAGTAGACGCGCATAGAACACTTTTTAGCGGCCGGTATTCCTTTCTTCTGCCCCTTACAGCATGAACCACCACGCCGCCGAGAACGTCAATAACAGGTATTATCTTCACTGTAGCCACCTACCTTCAATACTATCAACCAGTAGAAAAGTTTACGCACAAGACAATTGCCTGCTTTCAACAAAAAAGTTTAAAGGCAGAGAAATTCCGCATCATATGAGCATAATTGAAACTGCTGATCAGCCCAAAAAACGAGAAAGAAGCGGCGGAAGCCATCGCCGGCGGCGCAGACATCATAGATGTCAAGAACCCAGAGGAAGGTCCGCTAGGCGCAAATTTTCCATGGATGATACGGCAAATCAAGCAGGTCACCCCAGCAAACATTGAAGTAAGCTGCACATTAGGCGAAGCGCCCAACCTGCCCGGGTCGATGGCGCTGGCTTCGTTAGGCGCAGCAACAACCGGCGTCAACTACATCAAAGCTGGACTTTACGGATTAAAAACGCCTGAGGAAGCCGTATACCTGATACGAAACGTCACCAAAGCCGCCAAAGACTACAACCCCTCGATTAAAGTGGTTGTCTCAGGATACGCTGATGCCGATAGGGTAAGCGCCGTTGAACCTTTGCTCGTTCCCAAAATAGCCCACGAAGCCCAAGCAGACATAGCCATGCTTGACACCGCAATTAAAGACGGAAAAAACCTCTTCAGCTTCCTCACAAAGCCTCAGCTTCAACGCTTCATCAATGAGGCGCACGGTTACGGTTTGAAGGCAGCGTTAGCTGGGTCACTGCAAAAAGAGGACCTGCCTGTGGTTTACGCTTTAGGCGCTGACGTGGTGGGCTTGAGAGGCGCCGCTTGCACCCTCGGCGACAGAGTTAACGGCAGAATCATCAGAGAAAAAGTGCGAGAACTCGCTGAAGTCGTTAAGCGTGCAGAAAAGCTTTAAGATAAAGGCTTTCTCATCGTGGGTTAGAGGAGAGCGTTTGAGGCTTCTGGTTTACGAGCATGTTTCCGGCGGCGGCTTTACTGATGAGCCTATTTCATCAGGCGTTTTGAGCGAAGGATTCGGCATGCTGCGAACGGTTATCGCGGATTTTAAAGCCGCTGGACACAGCGTTACTACTACGCTTGATTCGCGTCTTGCAAGGTTGAATCCGCCCCTCGAAGCTGATTGTGTAGTGCCTATTTTTTCTTCACGAGAGACTCAGGCGAACCTGCGTAAACTCTCTGAGCAGGCTGATGCGGCTTACGTGATAGCGCCAGAAACCGATGGCTTATTGCAGTCGCTTGTAGAAGTGATAGAAAAGACGGGTGTAGCCTCGTTGAATTGCTCAGCTAGCGCCATCGAAAAAGTGTCTGACAAAGCAGTCTTCTATGCGTTTCTGAGAAAACTGGGAGCACCTCTGCCTGAGCCAAGGATGTTTAGCGTAACGGATGATTTGAAGGAAATCAAAAAAGCTGTTCGAGACAGTAATTTCCCCGTGGTATTCAAGCCTTCCAACGGCGTCAGCTGTGGCGGATTAAGTGTTGTCAGAAACGAGGACCAAGTGGCTGGCGCGGTTGACAAAATTAAACATGAGTCGTCAGGCAAGCATTTTTTGGTTCAGGAATTGATTAATGGCGCCGCTACAAGTGTCAGCTTGCTGTCTACGGGCAGTAGCGTTTTGCCCTTCAGCTTGAACCGCCAAGATGTTACGCTTGAAACGCCCGAAGCCTGTTCATGTTACTGCGGTGGCTTGGTTCCTTTTGACAATCCGCTCAGGGCAAGAGCGTTTGAAGTGGCGGAAAAAATCGTTAAATCTGCCCAAGGCTTCAAAGGCTATGTTGGCGTTGACTTTATTCTGACCGAAGATGAGGCTGTAGTTATAGAAGTTAATCCAAGATTAACCACATCCTACGTCGGATTAAGAAGAGTTGCGAACTTCAACCCTGCTCAAGCAATCGTAAACGCGGTTTTAAAACGCAAACTTCCAGCGGACATCCAAAGTTGCGGTTACGAGTATTTTTCCAAAGTAGAGACTTCTAACCCTCAGGTTGTGGCGCTCCAAAAAATTTACGGAATGGACGATGTTGTCTCGCCGCCTTTTCCAGTTGTAGAGACTGGCGCTGCCTCGGCGCTAATCGCATCGCACGGCGCCACATTAAAAGAAGCCTCAGTAAGGTTCCGTGAAGCTAAAAAGCGCGTCCTTAACACTATAACCAGAGGCAAGTAGCGTGGTAACTGTTATCGGGTGGGACATCGGAGGTGCCAACACTAAAGCAGCTTTTCTCCGCACTGAAAATGGCTGCGTTGAAGAGCTCAGGACGGAAATGAAGTATTTTCCTGTATGGAAAGACCCAGAAAAACTCGCTGAAGTACTTTCAACATTGAAGGAAAAAATAAGTGGCAGCGTGAAGGTTGACGGCGTTGGCTTAACAATGACCGCGGAATTATCCGACGCGTATCAAACTAAACGCGAAGGCGTCACGCATGTTTTAGCATGTGCCGCGGAAGCGTTCGCGGGTTTGCCCATTTTCGTTTTGGACGTAGACGCAAAGCTAAGGTCAATGGACGACGCCCGAGCAGAACCGCTCAGGTTGGCCGCGGCGAATTGGGCAGCAACAGGCTGGATGGCCGCTCAGCTGGTTAAGACCTGCATTATAGTGGATGTTGGAAGCACAAGCACCAGCATCATACCCGTATTCGACGGGCGCGTTTCAGCGGTTGGCAAAACTGATTTGGAGAAGCTTATGGTTGGAGAGCTTGTGTACACGGGAAGCCTGCGCACGAACGTGGTTGCAATCGTGAATTCTGTTCCGCTTAGAGGAGGCACTGCGCGGGTCTCTTCTGAGTTGTTTGCTCAGTCAGGGGATGTCCACTTGATCTTGGGCAACATCAGTGAAGATGAGTACACAACGGAGACGATGGATGGGCGTGGAAAAACCCGCGGTGAAGCGTTGGCGCGTCTTGCCCGAGTTGTTTGCGCCGACAGTGAAATGCTTGCTGAGGAGGAAATTGTTCAAATCGCAAAATACGTGCATGAAAGGCAGCTTGAGCAGGTTGCCGAGGGGTTAAGCCAAGTTTACTCTCGAGTTAGGTCGCTTACAAAGGCAGAAATTCCTGTTGTGGTCACGGGTCTCGGCAAAGATTTTCTTGCAAGAACCGCTGCGCAAAGCCTCGGCGTTGACGAAATTATCGACCTTAGCGAATTAATGCCAAAGGATGTGGTTAAAATGTCGCCGGCTGTGGGGGTCGCTTTGATGGTGGCAAACAAACTTGAAAGGAGAACAGTGAAGTGGACGCAGTCATAAAAGTAGGCGGTAGCTTAGCTGAGGAGCCCGATTGGCTGAGAGATTTATGCATCAAGTTAAGCGAGTTTGCGAAAAACTATGAGCTGATTGTGGTGCCTGGAGGGGGAATGTTCGCTGATGTTGTTAGAGATTTTGATCAGCGTTTCAATTTATCCAATGGCGTCTCTCATAGGATGGCGATTCTGGGGATGGATCAGTTTGGACTGTTACTATCCCAGATCATTCCCAACTCCCGTGCGACTTATGTGTTTGATGACGCAAAGCAGCTTTCTGAGATGGGGGTTGTGCCAATTTTTTTGACATCGCGGCTGATGTTCAAGGAAGACCCGCTGGAGAATTCGTGGGAGGTTACCTCGGATTCCATCGCAGCGTATGTTGCTAAGCGGGTGCAGGCGGCTAAACTGGTTTTGGTCACCGACGTAGACGGCGTTTTCACGAGTGACCCTAAGAAATATTCTGATGCTAAACTGATAAAGCGGCTGTCAGTCGAGGAACTACTAAAGTTGAATCAGCGAACAAGCGTTGACAGCTACTTGCCTAAACTGCTTCTAGAGGCAAAAATTGATTGTTACGTGGTTAACGGGAAATATCCCGAAAGGGTCGAGGCTGTCTTGGCTGGGCAGCGGGTTACTTGCACGTTTGTTTCCGCGAGAACTTTATAGGTACGTTTTATGTTCATAGCTTTGGTGGTATTCTTATGCACGCAGTTTCTCCAATTGTGGCTATTGTTAAAGGCGAGCGCGGGCACGAGCCAGTTTTCAAAGCTCTCGACCTAATCAACTACAAGAGCGCGATTGCTGGTTACGATACTGTTCTTATCAAAGTTAACTTTATCACGGACAGGACATGGGACACAGGCGCAACCACAGACCCCATTGTGGTTGAAGCGATAATCAAGAAGCTTGAGGATTTGCCTGTGAAAGTTTACGTTGTGGAGTCAGACGCCACAATAACCAATGCTGATAAGGCGTTTGAAGCGACAGGCATGAAGGACATGTGCAGCCGCAACGGCGTCGAATGGCTTAACCTCAGGTATGTTAAAGACAAGGTTACGCTTGAGGTTCCTAACGGCGAAGCGCTGAAGAGCATAACCGTGCCGCGTCTGGTCACGGAATCCGCGGTTATAAGCGCGGCGAAACTCAAAACGCACCTTAACACCACCGTGACGTTGGGAATGAAGAACATGTTCGGCTTGCTTCCTGACAAGTTCAAAGGCAAATATCACGCGAAAGGCATAAGCAAAGTCGTGGTTGACATTAACACTGTGCTCCGACCAGCGTTGACGGTTATAGACGGCTTTGTGGGCATGGAAGGCAATGGACCCATTGACGGCACGCCAGTTCAAATGAACCTTATAATTGCGGGAACGGATGTGGTTGCCACCGACGCCACAGCCTGCAGAGTTATGGGCTTCAACCCTTACGAAATAAAGCACATACGCAAAGCCTACGAAAAAGGCTTGGGAAGCAGCGAGGCTCAAATTGTGGGTGAACAACTTGAAACGGTGAAAAGAAACTTTAAACGAAGTTAATTGTTACAAAGAGAAAATCTGAATTCGCCACCCACTGAGCATACCCGATGAGCGGGCGGTTTGCAACCTTTCAGTTTTTATAGAAGTGATCCAATTTTAAGGAACCAAAATGTGATTTTGCCATATGATGTGCTGCAAAAGATGACGGAAAACACAGAAACCAAAATGGCTGCTAAACCCAAGTCCAGTTTCTCCACATTCGTAATTGTAATGACGCTTTTTGTTGACTCCATTGGATACGGAATAATCATACCTCTTCTACCGTTTTACACCCAAACATTTCAAGTTGGGTCTACTGCTCTCGGAGTTCTGGTGGCTTCCTTCGCAATCATGCAGTTCTTCTTTTCTCCCATGCTAGGACGGCTGTCAGACAGTGCAGGGCGAAAGCCAGTTCTTTTAATCTCAATTATAGTTTCAACTTTAAGCTACGTGATTTTTGGATTCGCAAATTCTTTTCTCCTACTTCTCCTCTCTAGAATAATAGCCGGCATCGCCACAGAAACCGCGGTAGCCCAAGCTTACATCGCGGATATCACAACGGAAAAAGACCGCGCTTCAGGAATAGGCAAAGTAACTGCAGCTCGCGGTGCAGGTTTCATAATTGGTCCCGCAATAGGCGGATTTTTAAGTGTTTACGGCTTCGGGGCTCCAGGCTTTGCCGCTGCACTTCTAACCCTGATTAATTTACTGTTAGTTGTATTCTTCCTGCCAGAATCCAACAGAGACAGTCAACTTGCCAGAACAGCCAAGCCTAACTCTAAAAACGGCTCTAACAATAAAATCTTGGATGCTTTGAAAAAGCCTGTAATAGGCTCTGTTCTCGTGATTCACTTCGTTGTTTTCCTTGCATTCGCTGCCGTACCAGTGATACTGCCTTTGTTAGGAATTGCTTATTTCGGGCTTGGAGCAACTGAGATGTCGTATGTTTTCATTTACATAGGTGTAGTTCAAATCCTGCTGCAAGGCTTCATAATTGGACGTTTAGTCAGGAAGTTTGATGAGGAAATCCTTATAGTGATAGGACCTTTTCTGATGATAAGCGGGATAACTTTAATGCCTCTGGTTCCGAACATTTTAGCCTTCTTTGCTTCCATAACTATGATTGCTTCAGGCAGCGGCATAATGCGCACTATCGTACCCAGCTTCCTTTCCCGACTCACTCCTGCGGACGAACAAGGAGGGATGCTAGGCATTGCTAGTTCCGTTTTGAGCATAGCAACAGTTCCAGGTCCTTTGATTGGAGGTTTCCTTTTTGAAGTTGCAGGTGTAACCGCGGCGTTTCTTGGTAGTTCAGCAATATTGGTAGTGGGCTTGGTTTTCAGCTTCAGAGTTATACAGAAATATCGGCGTTCTAACGGACACAACGGCTCAAACTAAACCGCATGTGGCTTTTGCCTTAAATAATGGGTCACATAAAAAGTAAAGTGTGTCAAACCGGGGTGTGATGCCTTGAGCTTGCGTGTGAATCCTGAATACGAAAAGTTGCTGCCTAAAATGTCTGATGAAGAATTTGCCGAACTTAAAGCCTCTATACAAGCGGAAGGGCAGCATTACCCAATTGTCGCCAACGAAGACTTAGAAGTGCTAGACGGACATCACCGTTTCAGAGCTTGCGTCGAGTTGGGCATCGAGCCTGATTTTGAAGTGCGCAAATTCGAAGATAAGCTGCGTGAAAAAAAGTTTGTAATAGAAGCGAATTTGCGTCGTCGTCATTTGACCAAGTTTCAGCTTGTAGAGTTAGGTGTGCCTTTACTGGAGATTGAGCAGGCGCTGGCCAAAAAACGGCAAGCGGCAGGAGGAAAGATGGGGCGAAATGTGCAGTTGGGGTTAGCGCCAACTGACGCTAAGCCCGTGTTAGAGAAAAGTAAGGCGGCAGCGGTTGTCGCGAAGAAGGTTGGGGTTTCAACTCGAACTTTTGAAAGAGGCAAAAAAATTTTGGAGAAGGCAAGTGAAGAGGATAAGCAAAAGCTGCGAGAAGGAAAAGCCAGTATCGCGAAAGTTTACCGTGAAGTGGTTGCGCTTGAAAAAGAGCCAACTCCCGAAGAAACCAGCACTGCGCCTGTTGCGGCTGAAGCTTTAGTCAGCGATGCACGTGCAGAGCAGAATAAACTGGCGTTGGTTGCTCTTCTTAAGAAACTGCTTGAGAAAGAGGTTTTTTGTCCTTCATGCGGACACGCTATGCTTGAATGCAGCAAGTGTCACAAAACGCTTCAAGAGTTACTGCAAAGCAGCGGGGAAGCTGAAGCCTCGTAAGCATTCTGGATACGTGGAAGCGTCGGTTTTCGGGTTCACAAAGGCTTTTTAGAAAGACCAAGGCTTCTTCTATTTTCGCTAGTGGTTCCCATGTCCGAGCAAAGTCCGAAAGCAAATTATGGTCTGTCTGATTTGCTTAGGGCTTCGTGGATGCGTTCCTCAATAAAGCTTGGTATCATCGCGATAGTGGCAGGGTTAATCGTGATTTGGCTTCTGAAAATCTTCAACTTCGCGACAACACCTATGTTTTCTGACGTAAGCGGTTTTTTCGCGGCTTACGGGCTTGCGGGCATTTTCCTTGTAACCATTGCGGCTGGGACGCTTGTGCCTTTGGGAAGTCCTGCTTTGGTTGTGGCTGCATCACCTTTTGTCAATCCTGTGTTGCTTATACTGGTTGCCACAGTCGGCTTCACCATCGGCATGACAATCAACTACGGCTTGGCGTATCGGCTTGGGAGACCTTTCATTCAAAAGCGGGTGTCTGCTGAGCATCTTGAAGAAGTAACTCATGTTTGGAGCAGGTGGAGCTGGGTAATCTACACGGTTTTCGGTTTGATTCCTGTCTTGCCTGTGGAACTGCTTTCATTCATCTGTGGGTTTCTTAAAACGAGTGTGCCGGTTTTTCTGGTGTTGAGTTTTGTTCCCAGATTGATTGTTTTTGCTCTTCTGGTTTATTTTGGGCAGTATCTGGGAGTCTGGCTTGGTGTTATTTGAGCTGAGAATTCGTCCATTGTCGCTTGGAGTATGCACACCTTTTAATTAGTGGAAATCTGTTACATACACACACGCTATGGAGAATAACGTTATGGTTTCATTAAGAGCCTTAGCTCCTTCATTAACGCGAATTACAATTGCTGGCGCAGTTGGCGCAGCACTACACATCGGTCAAGGAGACTGTGACTTAATAGACGCAAAAGCGGTGGAGTTTTCAAGGGCGGTTTTGGCGCAAACGGACTTGGAAGGTGAAGTCATCTGTTGCGAAGGTCCAAAAGATCATGCACCAGCATTTATAACCAGGGAAAGAGTGGGCACAAGTCGAGGACCTAAAGTGGAGTTTGTCGTGGACCCTGTTGACGGCACGACTGCTGCGTCTAAAGGCAGGAAAGATGCGATAGCAGCGTTGGCCTGTGCGCCTGCAGGTTGTTTTCAAGTGCTTCCTGATGACGGTTACTATTTCAAGGTTGCCACGGATTACCATTCTATGGGCAAGATTTCCATGGACATGTCTCTGGAAGAGATAGTTCGCACGGTGGCGCGAGAGAAGAACTTGCCTTTGGAGAACTTGACGGTGATAATGTTGGAGCGTGAGCGGCATATGGAGATGCTGAAGGCTCTTAGAAAGCTGGGGGTGCGGATTATTTTGATTCCTGACGGGGATATTGCGGGTGCTGTTGTTTCGTGTATTCCTCAGTCTGGCGTGGATTTGCTTTTGGGTGCGGGTGCTGGTCCTGAAGCTACAATTGCGGCAACGGCTGTGAAGTGTTTAGGCGGAACTATGCTTGTGAAGGTGTGGCGGGACAAGAAGGACGATGCGCACCGTATGGAGCGGCTGAAGCTGGTTGGAGTTGACGTGGAAAAAACCTATTGTCAAGAGGAGTTGGCGAAGGGTAAGGAGCTGGTTTTTGCGGCTTCGGGTGTTACGAAGGGGGAGCTTTTGGATGGGGTGCGTTTGATTAAGAACGGTGCTGTTGTGCATTCGATTTGCATGCGGTTGCCGAGTGGAACGGTGGAGAGGTCTGAGACGACTTTGCGGTTTAAGGGTCATCCAGTGTATAAGCAGTTCTTGAAGTCTGAAAATAATCTTATGGAGCAAGAATAGGCAACAGGCATGCTGGGCAACCAGCCAATGCTAGTTTTCTTTTTGTTTTTAATTGATGGTTTTTGTTGGTTAGTGGTGTTTTTGTGTGTGTTGTTGTGCGATTTTTTGTCTATACCCCCTCTATATATAGGTTCAACCGTTGTTTGGACTATGGTTGACTGCTGCTTGGGAAAGGCCATAGCTCCTTTTATGTAGAAACGTGGTGGGCTTGTTTGAGATAGGTTTTTATCAGTTATACGATTCAGTTTAAATTATGCCTGAACGGGAAAAGCGTGTTCGGTTTGCCGCGTTCGTGAACTTCGCCTTCACTATAGTCGAGATTGTTGGCGGTTTGTGGACTAACAGTTTGGCGATACTCTCTGACGCGTTACATGACTTCGGCGACAGCATAGCTTTGCTCGTGTCTTGGCTTTTTGAGCGAGGAGCTAAAAGGGCGCCTGACACGAGGTACACGTTTGGGTATCAGAGGCTCTCTCTGTTTTCCGCGCTTTTCTCCGCAGCCGTATTAGTCGGTGGCTCAATCGTGATAATTTTTCAGGCTATACCTAGATTTTTCAGCCCTGAATCGGTGAACGCTTTCGGCATGGTGGGTCTCGCTGTTGTTGGGATAGCGTTCAATGGCGCAGGCTTTTTCCTGCTGAAGAGGGGCGAGAGCCTAAACGAGAAAGTTCTTTCATGGCATCTTTTGGAAGATGTGCTCGGGTGGATAGGCATTCTTGTCGGCGGCTTAATCATCTATTTCTGGAATTTTACTTTGATAGACCCAATAATCACCGTTGCTTTGACGGCTTTCATTCTTTTCAACGTTGCCAGAAACCTGAGAGAAGCCATAAGCATCCTCCTTCAAGGAGTGCCGAAGCACATCAATCTCGAGGCGGTCAAACAGGACATCAAAGCAATCAAAGGAGTGCTGGACATGCATGACATCCACATCTGGTCGTTAGAAGGGGAAACAGACGTATTCTCAGCGCACGTAGTGGTGGACGATGAGACACTTGAAAAACGTCCTCAACAAACCAAACAAACCATAAAAGACGCGCTCAAAAAGCATCATATTGAACACTCCACAATCGAGCTGGAAGGCAAAGGTCAATGCACAGGAATGGTGTGCGAAGAAAAGCACAAACCAACGAAATAACAAGGAAAAAGAAGAAAGCCAACTTGGTTTTGTAAAACTCGAAAAAAAAATACGACATAGCTTATCAGAACTGGTTATTTATTCTGTTATGCAGCTAACTTCGTCTTCTTCCTCGTCAATGTGTTCAAGCTCTACTTGTCGAGATAATTTTGTAACCGCACATTCGTCGCCTGTCCACCACATGCACTTCTTAAGTGAACATCCCATGGAATAACCATCTTTAAACATCAGTGGGCATTTTCTCATGTGCTGCTTTGAATCATCAAAATAGATGCTGATGGTTTTCTTCAGATGTTTTGAAACTCCGTTGAGAGCACAGCCGTTAAGAGTCTCAATTACGCCTTCGCTGCGCAAGAGGTCTGTTAACGTGACTAGACCTACAAGTCTACCATCGTCAACGATTGGCAGCTTTTTGATGTTCCACTTCAGCATTATTTTAGCGGCATCTCCAGCCTGCATGTTTGAAGGAGCATTTACCAAAGGTTTCGTCATAATATCAGCGGCTTTTACCTTTTCTGGAGTTATTCCCTTACAGATAACCCGTTTTAACATGTCCCTTTCCGTTATTATGCCCACGGATTTGCCGTCATCTACAATAATAGCACAACCAATCTGATACTTATTCATGAGCATCGCTACATCTCGTGCAGAATCTCCCAACTCTGCAGTTCTAACCTTCTCGACCATTATCTTCCTGAGTTTCTGTGACACCGTTACCACTGAGCCGTTTTAGCTTTTGTTTGGACAATAATCTAAAGTTTGTGAATTTGAAAACAATATCAAGAATTTTTTCTATTAGCGTGTGGTTCGAGTTTGGGATTAAATTTAATGCTGCTGCACAAAAATTTAATACTCCATGCTCCCACAACATTTTGGTGTTCACGGGGACTGTAAGTATGCGCGTTTCTGAACGCAGCGTCATCGCCGTAATGTCGGTCATGCTGCTGGCTTCGTCGCTAGTTTTGCTGTTGTCAGCGCGAGCAGACGCTAATTGGATTGTTCAGGTTGTGGATGAAAAAGCTACGCTATCGGGAGGGTTATCGTTAGCTGTGGATTCAAGAGGCAACCCCCACATAGTTTACATAGCTACCGAAAGCGGTAATTACTATACTGGTGGTCACATAACAGCTAGAGTTAATCCACAATATTTAACGTATGCAAGCTGGAACGGTTCAGGCTGGGACAAGCAAACAGCAGAATACTTTTACATACCTGACCTGCGACCCAGTACACTGGGGTCCGTTGGCGGCTTCGTATTAGACTCTAACGACCATCCGCACATAGTCTACACTGTAGCCGTCCAAAATGACTCCGAAAGCAGCGTCGGTTACGTTAAGCGCTCCATATTAAAGTATGCAAGTTGGACTGGAACCGAATGGAACATCCAAACTGTAGACAACGGAACCGGAGGCTCAATCGCCCTCGACTCAGCGGCAACCCGCATGTCGCTTACACTGGAGGAGACAGCCAGCTCAAGTACGCCAGTTGGAACGGGGTGGCTTGGACGGTGGAAACGGTGGACGCAGCAGGCGCTTCATATCAAAGCCAAAGCTTAGCGATCGACCGAAATAACCGCCCTAGCATTCTTTATGTTGGTTCTGATTCAACAATCTGGGCTGTGAGGAACTTAGTAGTATGGTCTCTACAGCAGGTGGCGCTGAACGAAAGCTCAAGTGTCAGGAACTTAGTTTTGGACTCGCGAGGCTACCCGCATTTCGTTTATGACTGGAATCATTCGGTAATGTATGCTAGCTGGGACGGCTTCAGTTGGAACACGCAGACTGTGGTGCTAACCTCGCTTTTTAGCAGAAGTTTTCTAGCATTAGACTTCAACGATAACCCACACATAACCTACCACAACAACACTGATTATTTTGTGTATTATGCAAGATGGACAGGGGAAACTTGGGATATTCAAAAAGCATTTCAAGCATCCTATGAAGTTCAGTTAGCGCTGGATTCTGCGGGCAATCCCTACTTATGTTCCATGATTCGTCGTTACGAAGGCTCAGCTTTTCTTATGGGAACAGTGATTTACGCCATCAGCAACCAGCCAGTGCCAACTTTAATCCTGTTTGCTCTATGGACGGGGTTGCTGGCATTGGCAGTCGCACTCGTAGCCATAGTCATTTTCGCTTTCAAAAAGGGACACAACCACAAAACGGAGCCAAGAAACGAAGCTGGCGCATTGACTTGATTGGTTTTCAAATCGTTTGATGCCTTGAACTAATCTGCAGTCTGCCGAACTCAAACGGAATTTTACACATGCCCAGTTTGTTCAGCAGCAGCATTAAATTTAATCCAACCAACTACTGTGATGGCTAAGTGACAGTAGCCTATTTTTGCCGATAATCAGAGGTGGTTGTCTATTCTTTTTCGAGTCCTATCTTTTTCAGAACAATGTTCAAAGCGAGAATAAAAACAACGAGAACAGTCACCACAGCCGCCAACGGATAATCGCCTATTCCAACGGTTAAGCCTATGGCCGCGGTAGCCCAGAGGCTCGCCGCCGTCGTTATGCCCTGCACCTTGTCCTTCTCCGCCCATATGGTTCCCGCGCCTATAAAGCCGATTCCCGCCACTATACCGCCTGCAACCTGAGCTGGCTGAGCGCCGAAGCGCGTGGACATCATGGCAAAGAGGCACGCACCAAGCGACACCAGCATGTGCGTGCGCAGCCCCGCGGGCTTATGCGACCTTTCCCGCTCTACGCCAACGATGGCGCCGAACGCCACCGCTAAAAGCAAGGCTAAGAACGTTTCAAGAGTCAGCACAGTCTGCATAACAGGAAATTACGCAGGTGCAGCTATAAAAACGCATTTGCTCTTCGCCTAAGAAACAGAAAACGATTTACCTATGCGGCGCCATTCACTTCTAAGATGTCACATGATAGCCCGAAACATTCTGGATCTAATCGGCAACACTCCGATGGTGCGGATAAACCGCGTGCACACGAACCCCGCCATCGAATTGTACGTGAAAATGGAAAAATTCAACGTCGGCGGCTCCGTCAAAGACCGCATAGCCAAATACATGATTGAACAAGCTGAAAAGTCGGGACAACTCACCAAAGACAAAATCGTCATAGAGCCGACCAGCGGAAACACTGGCATAGGCTTAGCTCTGGTCTGCCGAGTGAAAGGCTACAACCTTTTCCTCGTCATGCCCGAAAACATGACTTTGGAGCGCAGGCAGATTCTTAACGCTATCGGCGCCAAAATCATCCTCAGCGAAGCCAACAAGGGCATGGACGGCGCCGAAGACCTCGCACGCAAGATAGCCAGCCAAAGCCCAGAAAAATACTTCATGCCCAACCAGTTCGCGAACCAAGCTAACGTGCTCGCGCATTACGAGACCACCGCGGAGGAAATCCTGCGGGACACTAACGGGAAAGTGACGCACTTCGTGGCGGGAATAGGCACGACGGGCACGCTCATGGGCGTCTCCAAACGGCTTAAGGAACATAACCCGGACATCCAAGTAATCGCCGTGGAACCCGAGAAAGGCGCAGGCATCCAAGGCTTAAAAAACCTTGAAACCCAGTATGTGCCATCCATCTGGAACAAGGCGCTCGTAGACGAAATCCACAAAGTACGCCTGAAAGAAGCCGAAGAAGCCGCACGCTTGCTCGCGCTTCAAGAAGGCATCTTCGTCGGACCAAGCTCAGGCGCCATCTTTCACACTGCGTTGCAGAAGGCAAAGGAAATCGACAAAGGCGTCATGGTCGCAATCGCGCCAGACGGCGGAGAAAAATACCTGTCCACCACGCTCTGCGACCCCAAACTCTGCCTGAAATGCGCCAGGAAATACGGCATACGCTGCGCCTACATCGACGGCAGCCCCATATCGAAGGCGCCGTCCAAATAAAGCGCACGCCAGCGAAAAACACCTCAGTGTATGATATATTGCGATACTGAAATACGCCTTTTATACCATGCAACCACACTGTATATTGTGGGAAAGGGGAGGCTTCAATCACGGGGCTTTGCCTTCACCTTTCATCCCTCCTTAACATTTCTTGAACGCTGGCACTGCTCAGCTCTTTTGCGGAAAAACCGCGCAAACAATTTTAAACACGCAAGTAAACACGTTGACGTGGAAAAGTTGGCTTACTTAAGAAAAGAAAAAGAAACCTTCGAAATCGACTATCCCTTAACCAAAATTTGGGCGGCCATCCCCAAAACCATCGCCAGCCTAGAATGGACCTTGGAAGAAATCGACGACACCGCGCATCACGCCAAAGCCAAAACAAAAAAGAGCTTCATGTCCTACGCTTCAACAGTCACCATTGACGCGGCACCCGTGAACAAGAAAACCACAAGAGTCACAGTGACTGCGGAAACCCCCGTAACAACGATTACATCCGTCGCCGATTTTGGACGGACCCAACACCGCATCGAACTGTTCTTTGAAGCTTTGGCGAAACAATTAACTAGCCAAAAACCTACTCGATAACACCTCATTAACCCAACTGATTAACAAGGAACGATTAAGCATGCCACCACAAAAAACAAATGCGAAAGCCCCACCAAGAAACGCGGCGAAAATCAAAGTAACCAAAAACGGCCCCTACATAGTTTCGGGCGAAATTCCCATCCAAAAACAAGTAATCATCGCAGACTCCAATGGAACCGCAACCGAATGGCAACCAACCACAAAGTATCCGCGTCAGGAAACCTGTTCGCTTTGCCGTTGCGGCCAATCCAAAAACAAGCCGTTCTGTGACGGAACACACATGAAGATCGGTTTTGACGGAACCGAAACCGCAGGCAAAGAAGCTTACCTTAACAAGCCTAAAGAGATTGAAGGCCCAGCCTTGAAACTGGCGGATATAGAAGACCTGTGTGCTTCGGCACGCTTCTGCCACCGAGCTGGCGGAATCTGGAACCTTGTCCCAGCATCAGACGACCCAGAAAAAAAGCAGATAGCCATCGAAGAAACGTGCAATTGCCCCTCTGGTCGCCTCGTCATAACTGATAAAAAAGCCGGAAAGACAATTGAGCCGAACCTCGCCAAGTCAATCGGGTTGATTGAAGACCCCGCTATGGGCGTGAGGGGTCCAATCTGGGTGCGCGGTGGAGTTCCAGTTGAATCTGCTGACGGCAAAACCTATCGAATGCGTAACCGAGTCACCCTTTGCCGCTGTGGAAAATCCAAGAATAAGCCTTTCTGCGACAGCAGCCATTATCCTGAAGCAGAAGCCATGGAGAAGATTCATAATGAGTAAAATCGATGTTGAATACGACCTTAACGAGACGTTGAAAAGCAAGGGCAGAGTCTTCGTTCTTTTCTATGCCTCATGGTGTCCTTTCTCCCAAAGGTTCCTGCCGATTTTTGAGAAGTACGCCAGAGAAAACCCGGAAAACTGCTTGCGCATAAAGACGGATGACAAGGCGAAGCTGTGTGAAAGATACTCCGTGGACATCGTGCCCACAGTGCTTTTGTTCGAGAAGGGCAAAGTCACAAAACGGTTGGATGGGGCACCGGGCGCTGGGCTGAACGAGAAGCAACTGACGAACCTTGTTGATGAGCGCTAGCGTGCCGGATTAGGGAGTTTAAGGAAAAAAAGGGGCTATTCGAGTACCTGTGCTCGTTTAAACGCGAGCCACGCAATTATCAACAAAACAACTATGTACACCGTTGCCGTGGCAACCGACCGCGATGTTATCAGCGAAAGGGGTTCGGAGTAGGCAAATGTCTGTGTTATGTTCGGCTGCCCACCTTGAATCTGAATGCTAGTCCTGTTGAAATCCACGTTGGCTGACGGGTAAAGCACGTAATTCATCAAGTTTACGCCGATGTTGTCTGTTCCGGCGCCTATGGTTATGGCTCCTTGCGCGGTGAGCATGGTACCGGAAGCCCCGCTGCTTGGCACATAATTAAGCACAGGCGAGGGACCCGCAAAAACCGAAACAATAGGCACCGCAAGCAGCAGCCCTATAAAGAAGCCTAAGTCGATGAGAACGGACACGATTGTGCTCTTGGACAGAGCGCCCGCAGCCAAGATTATGGCGACCCAGATGAAGGTGCTGATGATGTTCCCCAGAAGCCCCAGCGGCACCAGTTGCAGGTTGTTTTGGGGACCATAAACGAATATGCCGCCAACAATCGTGTAAGTGAAGAGTATGCTGTAAGTGACCAAGATTATAATGAAAACGGCGAACAGCTTGCCTAGAAAAACCATGGTTCTGGAAACAGGTTTCGTGAGAAGCGGAACTATGGTGCCGCTTTCGAACTCGCTTGAGAAGCTGTTCATCGCGGTTATGAGCGCAAACAGGAACATGCCAAACGCGGGTATGGTGAAAGTGACTGCGTACTCAGGATTTGGGTTAATGGCTTGGTCGGTGGTGGCGCTGAGAACCAGCGGTAAAGCCCACGCCAAGGTGGCGAATATGAACGCGATTATGACGACGCCTAGGAACTTTTTCTTGCGTATGTTCCAAAGCATCTCGTAGCGTACAACCGCCCAGAAACGAGTGAACCAGCTGGGACGGCTTCTTCCACGGTTTGTTGCGGTCACTGCGGTTTCCCCTCCTGATCTTTGCTGATGAGCTGTATGAAGACGTCTTCGAGATTTGACTTCTCCTGACTCATGCCTACGATGATTCCACCTGCCCGAGTTATTTCCTGAGACACTTGAACCCGCACATCCTCATGTGTATTAATCTGAAGCCTCAAAGTGCTCCCCGTCTGCACCACACTTAAAACAAAAGGCAGACTCTTCACCGCGTTGACAACGTTTTTGGATATTTTGGCGACTTCAACATGCAGCAATGCGGGTACTGAAAGCAAACCCGAAACGTTGGGAAGGCTGTCGGAAACCAACGCGGCTCCACGGTTAATTATGGTGACGTCTGTGCAGATCTGCTCCACTTCAAACAGCAAATGCGAGGATACAAAGACTGTCATGCCTTCTCGCGCTATGTTTTTCACCAATTCGCGCACTTCTACCATGCCGACAGGGTCTAAACCGAGGCTTGGCTCGTCCAGAATGACTAGGTCAGGATTATTAAGCAATGCCTGCGCGATGCCTATGCGCTGCTGCATGCCTTTGCTGTATTTGCCGATGAGATCGTTCTCTCTGCCTTTAAGCCCAACCATCTCGATAAGTTTTTGTATCTGCGCTTTGCGCTGCGGTTCGGTCATGCCGTACATTCGCCCGTAGATGTCCAGCAGTTCCGCGCCTTTCAGGTGCTTCGGGAACTTTGGAAGCTCAGGCATGTAGCCTATGCCTAATCTGGAGTCGGCATGTTCGTAGAATGCGTGAAAGAAGCCTGCCTCTTCACCGTGGAGCTCGTGCCCAAGAACTTTAACTGAGCCTTCATCGGGTCTTAACAGGCCCACAAGAATTTTGATGGTTGTGGTTTTTCCAGCGCCGTTTGGACCTAAAAAACCGTGAATCGTGCTCCGCTTAACCTTCAGGTTGAGCTTATTCACTGCGGTTAGCGAGCCGTATCGTTTTGTTAAGCCGTTAGTTTCAATGGCAAGTTCCATTTGCTGGACTTCCATTATGTATGTTCTCGCATAGAAGATATAAGCGTTAAACCTCGTTTGGTGCGAAAATTAGAACTGAGTCAAGTCGAATCCCACTCTTTCGGACAGCTTAGGCAAATCGTTCAGGACGTAAACGAAGGCGTAGCCTCTCCAGTCGCCCCAACGCTCCTCCGCAACCTTCTTGAGAGCGGGAATTGCTTCTCGCGGCTTCTCGGGGGCATTCCCGAAGAACAGGACACTGAAGATTTTGGCACTCCAAACGTCAAGCGGAAAACCCATCCTTGGCATCACAAGTTCAGCGGAGTAGTCGCCGATTCCTCTCAGCGTTAGCAGTTGCTTCTTGGCCTCTTCTGGCGCCATAGCCCATAGCTCATCCATGGTGGGAAAACCGTTCTTCAAAGCGTCTGCGATGGCTATGAGGTTGGCGGCTCTGTAGCCGAGTTTAGCCTTCGCTTTCAACTCCTCAACTGATAAAGCGGCTACCGTTTCGACTGAAGGCCAATACTTAATGGCTTTCCCGTCGAAGCCTGCGCGGTCTCCGAAATTTTCTACCAGAAGGTCCATCATCTGATTGCTTCTTTTCATGGGCGCCATCTGCAGCGTCACCGCCAAAATCAACGCTGGAAACAGTTCGGGCCACCCCACCGTGTGCATGCCACACAAGTCTTTGACGACGCTGCGCAGGATGTTGTCTTTCTGGCTGAGCTTGTAGAACTCGGTCAGGTCCTCCTCGACTTTTAAGGCTCTCTTCACCATGCGCGTTATGCCCTGCTTCTCCGAGGCGCCAAGTTTGTGTCGGGAGTAGATTGTGCATTGTATTCGCGGCTTCTGCAGCGTCCCTGCAGATCGCAGTTTTAAACCTATGAGTTCGCCTTGAAACCTCGTGACCGTCCAGCAGGTGCCGCTCTGGAAGATTTCGTCGGGCGTGGACCACCACCAGCCTGCGGGCTTATGTAGGGTACGTTCAAAACTGTATGGTGGAGCAGCCGTAAACTCACCTGAATACGCTTCCTCCAAGTTCAAGATACACTTTAGCTCCATGTTTATCTCACGCGGCACTCCAATAAAAATGGCACGCAACGTTGATGTGTTTTCTGGGCATAAAAAGTGTTATTTAGCAGTTAGCAACTTTCTTGTGTTTGGTGTCCAGCGTGGAGTTCAAAGGAAGAGACATAATATCAATCGAAGACTTCTCCCGCGAAGAAATCAACTACATCCTGAAAAGCAGCCACAACATGGAACCCCTAGCCGCAAAAGGCTCAGACATGCTTAAAGGAAAAATCCTCGCCAGCCTGTTTTTCGAACCCAGCACCCGCACACGCTTAAGCTTTGAAACCGCAATGCTCAAGTTAGGTGGCTCCGCCATAGGCTTTGCTGAAGCCGAGATTGCCTCAGTCAGGAAAGGGGAAAACCTCGCGGACACGGTACGAACCGTGGAGAACTACGCGGACATAATAGTTCTTCGGCATCCTCTTGAGGGCGCTGCGAAGCTGGCGGCGGAATTTTCCAAGGTGCCCATATTGAACGCGGGCACTGGCGCGGGAGAGCACCCCACGCAGGCGCTTATGGACCTTTACACGCTGCAGAAAGAGAAGGGTAAAATTGACGGCTTGAAAATCGCGTTGGTAGGCGACCTGCGGTACGGGCGAACCGTGCACTCGCTTGCGTACGCGCTTTCGCTCTACAACATTGAACTGTACTTGATTTCGCCTGAATCCCTTAGAATGCGGCATGAAGTCATCCACGCCATAAAAGACAAGATTTCAATAGTGGAAGACACGAATCTGGAAAAAATAATCCCGCAAATAGACGTTTTGTACGTCACGAGAATACAGAAAGAACGCTTTCCAGATCCCGCGGAGTACGCCAAAGTCAAAGGCGCCTACAGAATAGACTTGAATACGCTGAAAAATGCAAAGAAAGACATGATTATTCTTCATCCGTTGCCACGGGTGGACGAAATCGCCGCCGAAGTTGATAGCACACCGCAGGCGCAGTACTTCCAACAGGTCTGGAACGGAATCGTAGTAAGAATGGCACTTTTAGCATTGGTGCTGGGCGGCGTCAAATAAGTCTAGCCCAGCCGTTTTAAACAGCAGTCTCTTTAGGCATTACAGATTTTGTCTTTCTAACGGTTCAGCCGCAGGGTTGAGAAATGTGCGATAAGCCGCTTATAGAGACCTTGAGTTCCGCTGAAGATATTGTAAGCATAAACAGTCAAAAAAGTTAGTCAAGAAACGTTGACTAAGAAACGCTGTTTTAGTTAAGAAACGTTGACAAAAAAGCCTATAACGCACAGAAAACAAGCATTTTATCCAGGAACACTGCGAAAGATGCTTAACAAGAACCCTAACAGCAAAAGAAAAATCCTGACTGCAACCCCACTCTTGACGCTACTTGTTGCAGCGTTGGCTGTTTCCCTTTTTGTTAATCTAGCCGCTGCAAATCCTATAGCGTATTCTATACCAGGTCCTACTGTAGAAGTGACTGCGCTGAATACAGACACGCTTACCTTAACGTTTTCAGTACGAAAAGCAATCGGATGGTGGACAACTCATGAATATTACACTTATTCCATTTCTTCAGTTGCCGTTTGGGTTGATGGAAAACTCTGGAGTCAGCATGAGTGGGGGACAAGCCCTATTTCTGTGTCTCTTGAAGGGCTAAGTGACGGCTGGCACACTGTGAAAGTCACTGGAACAGCCGTCATGGCGTATAAAGGCAAGAGTTATGACTCGAAGAGTTCTTCTAGAGTGATCGAGTTCCAAGTCGATACCCCTCCGCCAAGCGTCCAAGTCCAATCAGCGAAGAGCACAGCTGTCAACAAGGGTGATTTCCAGATTGTCCTTCGAGTGGTTGGGCGTACGTTGTCGTGGGTACGCTACAGTTTAGATGGAAAAGAAAACGTGACAGTTAATCCAGAAGTCTTGGTTTCGAATTTCTTGACTCCACACATTAAAGCTTGGGCTGGAAACCTAACGTTAGTGGGTTTGTCCAGCGGTTCTCACGGTCTCGTTGTTTATGCAAAAGATCAGAGTGGCAACACTGGAGCCGCAATCACCAAAGAGTTCACAGTTGTTGAAGAAGCCCAAGCACCAGCCCAACCAACAGAGCCTTTGCAGACAACTTTATTATTGACTGTTTCTGGAGTACCTTTGGCTATTATTGTGATGGGTTTACTGCTCTACCTCAAAAAACGTAAACGTTAAGACTTCTGAGGGTGTTGAATTTTATTACATTGTTTTTGATGTTTTGTAAAAAGAGGGTAGGAGTAAGTATACGTAAGCAAGAGCGTAAAAGCCAGCAGGTTAGCATGTACGAGAGATATTTGCTGCCTATTTGGCTCCTAATAGAGATTCTTTGCAGAAACCTATAGGGTGTAGGTCCCTATTGACGCCGAAACCGCTTCAGGAAATTCAACCCGTGTTTACGCCTTTAAATAAGGGGGGTATAGACAAAAAATCTCAACAGAGAGCAACAGTTTCAGACCACTCCGAAACTGAATTTAGCTTCAGCTGGAGTTGAATCTATCAAACGTTGTTAGAGTGCTCATAGACCCGCAAGATGGACACTTATGCAAGACCCCGAACCAGCTTTTCCTGCAGTTGTCGCAATACGTCACTATGCGTTGGTAAGTGAAAAACTCCAAATAGCCATGCGCAACCAGATGCTCAGTTAATTTTATCAGGTCTTCTGGCTTGTACACGGCATCGCCCAACTCTATTATGCTCAAACCGCCTCCAGCGTTCAAGCCTTCAAGCTTCTGCTCAATTTCCAACGCTTCAGAGGAAATAGTTGGAAACTCAACGCCTTGGAGACTCAACCGTCTAGTAGTCGAATAGAACGGCTTATCTCTCGTTCCCGAAAACTTCACCTTAGCAACTCCATACTTCTCAACATCTAATTGCGCCAGTCGCACCGAAGCCTCAAAGCTACGCAACACCGCAGTGAACAAACGTTTGCTATGCATTCTGCTGAATTTACGCTTGAAAACTAACAAGTTCTTAACCAGCTCCTCCGCGAACTTGACGCTCTCCTCAGCGCTTACGCTTTTCTCGCAGAACGCTTCCACCGCTTCCCTGAAACCTGCAAGATTTATTATGCGCGAACAGTTCTCAAGCCTAAAATAAGTATCACCGTTAGAACGCTGAGTTATGAATGGAAGCGCCGCTTTCCCGTGCTTATTAAGCCCACGATATTTAATTCGCAAAGCACGCGAAGCCAACTCGCAACGTTCCTTCAAAAGTTCAAAAAACTTATTCGCGTCTCTCTCGCTCTCATAAGCAATTCGAGGCAGATTAATCGTTACCACCCCAAGACAGCCTGTTCTCAACGTGTCTGTTTCCCAGTCACCAGTTAAATCAGCCTCAAGCTTGCATCCTGAAGAAGAAAAAACCGCGTTTTTCTCACCCTTTTGCAGATTATTGGCGAAGTATACGAGTCCTCTATCAGCCGCCAAACCGTGAGCCTTCAAAAGAAGAGACCTGGCGCTTTCATCTGCAAACATGCCTTTGCTGATTTTAAGAACAAGCTTTGGGTTAAGCAACGGTTTCGGATTGCTCTCCTCCGCGAACACAGCAAGCACAAGCGACGCCAACAACCGGCTTTCCTCAGCGAAGTCGCCGTACTTGCCGCACGTTTTTCCCTGAGGACCAACCGCTGCTTTATCCGCCACGAATTTAGGAATTGAAAGCTCCAGCCCCAAAGCCGCATCCGAATGCTGATTCACATTCAAAATGAACAATCGCAGAATCTCCTTTACCGCCGCAACGTCAACGCCTTTCACGAAGGGAGCAAGAAAAACATTGAAGTAATCACACGTCTGCGTTTCATCAATTTCCCTGCTGGCACTTAAAAGAACATTAAAGACAATCGACAACGCAGATTCAAAACTTTCAGGAGGCTCCAATGAAAGCTGAAGCGAACTAGGCCGCTTGAGACCATGCTGAAAGAAAAAACGCAAATCATGCATTACTTCGGTCGGCTTCAAAACCCACGTTCCCAAACCCTTCACGTGAATGGCACCAGAAACATGAGCGTCAGCGATATCTCTCGGAAAAACGTTCAAAAGCGTGTATTCTCCTAATACTGTTTTTCCCGCTTTCGAAAGGATGGCAGCTGAATCTCGAGCACGATTCTTGGCTTCGATTAAAGTGGTCACTTCATAAACTGGCATACCCAACCGCGTAAGCTTATGACGATAATCCTCAAACCCCTTCTCAACCAAAATAGCATTCACAACCTCCCGGACCAACGGCGCCGTCAAATACTTCGCTTTCGACTTACGTAAACGCTTTTCCGCTTCCTTAGCCGCCTTCTTCGCAAGCTCAGGCGGCACCTTAGCCTCTTTAATAAGCGAGTTAGTTATCTTGTTCGCGTCAAACCCTTCCAGCGTAAACTGCGACGTGCGAACGAGCATGTCTTTAGGCTTGAAGGCTTTCTTCTCAACGCGGTCTGCCACGTCAAGCACCATTTTGCCCAAATCAGTCAAGACATACTTTTTAGTCTCAGCGTCGGCTTCAAGCAAATCTGCTTTAAGCAGAAACTTAAGGTGGTAAGCGAATCGTCCAGCGTCCCTGCTGGGGTTCATCTTCAAAGAGTTCATCAGCTCAGTGTAGGAGAGGTCACCTTTCTCGAAGACCAGGTTCAGAATTTGCAACCTGAGAGGTGAAGAGACGGCTTTCAAAACTTTTACGCCGCGTGCACGACGCGGAAGATTTACCACTATGCTTTCCCCTCTCAAATTGCAGTACCTAATAAGCAAGCAAGAGTTTAAAGGTTAACTATTGCGGTGCCGCAAGCCATCAGAAACGTTTCAGATTGAAAACAACAACTATTTATTAAGACAGTGTCATGCAATAGTTAGCTTGTAACGGGGTTTAAAACCATGAAAGCAATGATAATTCAATTTACCTTCGGAGTTGCAGCTTTCGACGAGCAGGGCAACTTAGCGGATAAGGTGTTGTTTCCGAAAAAGCCGCAGGAAGCAGCCAAAAGCATACTGAAAATCGAGTCGGGAAAAATCTCCGAAATCACATCCTTGATTACAGCACTTCAGGACGCGAGTTACGACACTTTCATTTTCGAGAACGCAGCCATAGCCGACGAAGTGCAGCGAAAGCTGAAAGTTAACGTTGAAGTCGCAAAAACGTCTGAGGCTGAAGCTCTCCGCGGTCGCATGAAGCAGATCGCGGTCGAAACTGGTTTTGCTAAAGACACGAAGGAGCTTGGCGTCTGGAACCGCAACGTAAGCATGGAACTCGCCAAACTACGCGTTAAAGGCGCTGCCGAAAAAAGGGATTTGGTTATCGCTCAGGCAATTCAGACGCTTGACGACTTGGACAGAACAGTGAACTTGTTCATGGGTCGCCTCAGGGAATGGTACGGCGTTCACTTTCCAGAGTTGGACCGACTAATCGAGAAGCATGAGACTTATGCACGACTCGTCATGAATTTGGGGTATAAAGATAACTTTTCGTTTGAGGCTCTCGAGAAAGAGGGTCTTCCTAAAGAACGGGCTGAGAACACCGCAAATGTAGCTGAAAAGTCTATGGGCGCAGACATGACAGAGCAAGACCTTGCGGAGATTCAAGCCTTGAGCAAAAACGTGCTGGCGCTGTACGAGCTGCGAAAAAACATGGAGGCCTACGTGGACAAGACCATGGAGGAAGTGGCGCCCAACACCAGAGCAGTAGCTGGCGCGCTCCTAGGCGCACGATTAATCGCTATCGCAGGCAGCCTGCAGAATCTTGCCATGAGACCTGCCAGCACAATTCAGGTTTTGGGTGCGGAGAAAGCCTTATTCCGTTCATTAAAGACGGGAGCGAGACCGCCCAAGCACGGTTTGATCTTCCAGCACGCGTTGCTGCATGACGCTAAAAGGTGGCAGAGAGGCAAAATCGCCAGAGTCTTGGCTGGAAAATTGGCTATCGCCGCGCGGATTGACGCTTTCGAAGGCAAATATACTGGTGAAGCTTTGAAGGCTGATATCGACAAGCGGCTGGCGGAGATTCGCGAGAAGTACAAGGAGCCGCCGCCACCGAAAGAAAAGCCGATGCGACCTGAACGACGAGAACGGCGCGAGCAGAGACCGAGAGGGCAGGACCAGCGACGACGCGACAAGAAGTGGAGAAAGAACAGGCGTGCACGTTAAGGTTAAGCCTCACCCACAGTTCCCAGAAGTCTACCAAGCTTTTCTTGAGGACTGTGCGCAGCGGTTAGCCACGCGAAACCTGACTCCGGGCAGAACTGTTTACGGAGAGAAACTCATCCGGTTCAAGAAAGTGGAGTACCGCGTTTGGGACGCTTTCAGAAGCAAATTGGCAGCCGCAATAATCAAGGGCGTGCAAACAGTGCCCATAACGTTGGGCAGTCGCGTTCTTTACTTGGGCGCTGCGTCTGGAACCACACCGAGCCACGTTTCAGATATTGTGGGCGAAGAAGGTCACGTTTACTGCGTGGAATTCGCTTCGCGGTCAATAAGAGACCTGGTTAACAACGTGGCTGCGTACAGACTTAACATGTCGCCGTTTCTTGAAGACGCACGGTTTCCAGAAAAATACGCCATGTTTATTCCGGAAAAGGTGGATTGTGTTTACTGTGATGTAGCGCAGCCTGAGCAGGCTAAGATTTTGGCGGATAACGCTGATGTTTTTCTTAAGCCGTCTGGGTGGGCTATGTTGGCTGTGAAGGCTCAAAGCATTGATGTGACGAAGGATCCAGCGGAAGTTTATCGGCGGGAAGCTAAGGTCTTGAAGAGAAGAGGTTTCGACGTTGAGGAAATTGTGGGTTTGGAGCCTTATGATAAGGCGCATGCCATGGTAGTGGCTCAGCGTCTTTGATTTGAATGTTGATGTTGTGGCGGGTTTACTCATTAGAGATTTTGTGTTTAGTCGTATTTTTTAAGTTTGAGCATTTTCCTGTAGTTTTTGAGGTCTTTTGAAACGTTTTTGAGGAGATGTATTTCTTGCATTGTTTTTTTGAATTTTGTCATTTCTTGGTTGACTTCTTGTTGCAGGTTTTCTTGTGCCATTGGTGTTTCAGCCTGTTGTTTGTGTGATTTGTGGTGAGGGCGTTTGTCATTGTTTGTTGGCTATCCAAGAGCCAATCCGTCATCGAGGAGAAAGGAGAAGGCTTCGAGAACGGAAAAATTCTGTT
>CAZJBY010000007.1:0-66602 GCA_964544495.1 uncultured Candidatus Bathyarchaeia archaeon | reverse complement strand
AAGGAGGATTGTGTGCAGTACAAATGTGCGTGTGGTTTGGCGCCGCCGATAGGATTCGAACCTATGACCGACTGGTTAACAGCCAGCCGCTCTACCGGGCTGAGCCACGGCGGCACAGCAAACCTATCCCCTTTCAGTTCAACAAAAGTATTTAAGCATAGCCATTAGACAACGAAGCCGCTACGCTATTTGTCGCACTTTACGCTTAGCAATCCCAGCAAAACCCTTATAGAACTCCCTCAGGAATCGACCATACCATTTGCCCCTGAACGATATTTCAAGCAGGTCATTCACCCAGTGAAAGTCATGTTCAACACATTGGAATAGCAACTGCTTATGCAAGTCACTCATCTCCGTTCTTTTGAACCAATCTTCACTTTTCAGCCTGCCCAACGGAACAAAAAACAACGGCACGATGAGACTGCGAAAACCTTTAAGGTCATCCATCAACTCCATCGTCTTCAAAAGATCCGCCTCTTTCTCCTCGGGAAGCCCCACAATCAAGGTGCAGGCGGGAACCATCATGTTATCATGCATCAAGCCCATGCCATCCTGCACAACTTCAGTCCAATTTTCAGCCTTAAACGGATGCGCCTTCGCAGGCATGATCTTCTGTGCAAGCTCAGCGGAACCCGTTTCTATTCCAATTTCTGCGCCCCACCATGCCTGCTTCGATAAGATCATCTCGGATAGCTGTGAGAAAAGCTTAGGTTTCGACGCTACCGCCGCTAGGGAACAGTGGCTCCAGCTTATGCCATCGCAATTTTTCGTCACGAACTCATGAAGCCTTAACAATTTATCATCTTGTGGTATGGTGTTCTTGGAACCGTACAGCATGACATCTTCAGCGTGGAGACAGCAACCCTCAACTTTCTCAGACTTAAGGTTCAAGCTGATTTCCCGTTTAATTTTCTCAAGTGGATACCACCTCAAAGGCCTCAACGTCACGTTACAGAACTCGCAGCCTCTGCAACAGCCCCGTCCAATCTCCACCAACCCGTTAATCGACGGATGAACAATATCGGGAATTTCCTCTAAACTGGGTGTCTCTTTAACACCAACTTCATAATACGACGGTAGCTCATCGCCCTCAAGGGCAGCTTTGAAAAGCTTTCCGACAACATTTTCACCTTCGCCGTCAACGATGCAGTCTATGCTGTGGTCTTTAACAAACTTTTGCCTGTAACGAAACTGCCATGCGCCGGGACCTCCAACTATGATTTTTAATCCTCGTTTTTTCGCTTTTTGGATCTCGGGATTGCTCATTAGAAGCTGGAAGTACTTTGCCAGGTACGGTTCTTTCTTGAAAATCGCTGCAAGAGTGCTTGAGGCGGGACCTAAGCCGAAAGGGTCCATAGTGTATATGCCCAAAACCTTGGCTTTGCCAATGTGCTCTTCTATGTGGACTGGACTAACTGTGATAACGTCAAAACCTTCCTTCAAGAGTTGAGCTTCAGCTTTTCTCAGACCATAAGGTGCCGCTGAAGGCATGCCTTTGGCTGCTTTTAGGGGAGGAAAAAAGAGAAAGCTGTAAAACCATTCAGGGATGAAGTTTGGAGGGGCACATGTTCCGAAGCCTAGGAACTCGTTGTCATGATAGTTGCTCATGAGCGTCCTGTCAGCGGTTAAAAGTACATTTGCCACTTCTCTCCCTCCTACTTCGTTTCATTTTGAATAGAAAACTTTGGCGCTGTATTTTTTATGAGTGTTTCACTAAGATATACCTTTTGTTGCCCATTCTTCGGCGGTGAGGGTTTAATACGTTCAAACATCAAAGATTGTTAATCGCTATTTTTCCTAGTTTTTAACATTTCATTGGTAGTTTTCGCTGTCTTGTAGAAAAATGTATATGAGGGAATTCCCCCTATTAATGAGAAACATCGAAAGGGAGAACGATGTTATTTGAAAGATATTACTGAGTTCAGGTGGCACGGCAGAGGCGGTCAGGGTTCATGGACAGCCAGCGAGGTTTTAGCGCGAACAGCCATCCTCGAAGGCAAGTACATCCAGTCGTTTCCAGAGTTCGGTCCCGAAAGAATGGGTGCACCGGTGACAGCTTTCACGCGGATAAGCATGAAGCCTATCCGGATACACTGTTCGGTTTATGAGCCAGATGTGGCTGTCGTTTTAGACCCTACACTGCTGAAGACCGTTCCGGTAACCTCTGGAGTTAACGAGAACGGCGTAATCATAATCAATTCTGCTGATGAGCCTGCTAAGGTCAGGGAAAAACTGAAAACCGATAAAGGAAAACTTTGGACCATATCTGCGACGCAGATTGCCCTGAAAATCTTGGGGATGCCCATAACGAACACGGCTATGCTTGGCGCTGTTGCCCGAGCCACTAACGTAGTGTCATTAGATACCGTGGAGAAAGTGCTTAAAGAACGGTTCAGACCTGATTTGGCGGAGAAAAACTTTGCCGTAATAAACGAAGCCTATAAGGAGGCAAAACAAGAGTGACCCGTCAAGAAAAAACTTGGAAGGAAATCGCGCCTGCTGGCGTCTGCTCAAAACCAAGCACTGAGTTCTTAACGGGTGATTGGAAGACTTACATGCCCATAAGGGATTTGAAGAAGTGTACTCGCTGTTTGCTGTGTGTACTTTTCTGTCCTGATGGAGCTATACATTGGTATCCGGAGAAAGGGGACATAGCGTTCGATTACCGCTTTTGCAAGGGCTGCGGAATCTGTGCCAATCAGTGTCCCACTGATGCGATAACGATGAGGCTTGCGCAGGAGTGAATGTGAGATGCAAAGTTTAGCTAAACAGAAAATGGTGGCGCTTTCGGGAGATGAGGCGGTTGCTTACGCTGCTAAGCAGTCCGATGTTGATGTTGTGGCTGCGTATCCCATCACGCCGCAGACCATAATTGTTGAGAAGTTCAGTGAGTACGTGGCTGACGGTGAAGTGGAGACCGAGTTTGTCTGTGTTGAGTCTGAGCACAGCGCGATGGCTGCGTCGCTTTCAGCTTCTGTGGCAGGAGCTCGAGCGTTCACGGCAACGGCGTCTGCTGGCCTAGCGCTTATGCATGAGATGCTTTTTGTGACGTCTGGTTGTCGTGCGCCGGTGGTGATGGCGGTTGCGAACCGTGCGTTGTCTGCGCCGATTAATATTCATGGGGACCATTCGGACAGCATGGCGCAGAGGGACAGCGGTTGGGTACAGCTGTACGCTGAGAACGCTCAGGAGGCGTATGATTCGATAATTCAGGCTTTCCGAATAGCGGAGAACGCGGATGTGCTTCTGCCTGTGATGGTGGGTTTGGACGGGTTTACGCTCAGTCACACGCTTGAGAACGTTGAAACCCTTATGGATGCGGATGTCAAAGAGTTTATCGGGACACGCCAGTTTTCCAAGGTGCTTACGCATGAGGGAAAAACCGTGCCTTTCAGGCTTGACCCAGATAATCCAATGACTTTGGGACCTTTAGCTTTGCAGAACTACTATTTTGAGTTTAAGCGGCAGCAGGAAGAAGCCATGAAAAACGCGCTTGGAGTTATTCAGCAGGTGAACAGTGAATACGCTAAGGTAAGCGGCAGAAACTATGGTGATGGCTTGGTGGAAGCGTATCGTCTTGAAGACGCTGAAGTCGCAGCTATTTGTTTAGGTTCAACAGCTGGCACGATGAAGACAGTTGTGGATGGGCTAAGGCAAGAAGGCGTGAAAGCTGGGCTTTTACGGTTGCGCACGTTCCGTCCATTGCCGGTCGAAGCGATTCGAAGTGCGCTTGCGAACGTGAAAGCTGTGGCGGTTATGGATAGGTGCATGAGTTTCGGCGGAAATGGCGGTCCAGTTTTCCATGAAGTTCGCCATTTGCTTTACGATGTAGACAAGCGTCCTTTCGTCGTGAATTACATTTACGGGTTGGGCGGGAGAGACACGAGTCCAACGGAGCTGCGAAGCATCTACGAAAACCTGCAGGCTATCTTGCAGACTGGGCGTGTTGAGATGCCAATACAGTACTTAGGATTGAGAGGTTAAAGGAGGAAGAAGAAAGAATGACTGGTCAAGAATGGAAATTCACCACCAAAGACATTGCTGAAAAACCTGAATTGTTCCGTTCTGGGCACAGAGCTTGCGCAGGCTGTGGACCAGCAACGGTGTTAAGGTTGATTATGAAGGCTACGCGTGGACCGACTATTGTGACTGAGGCTACTGGTTGCATGGAGGTGGTTTCGTCGATTTATCCGTACACGTCTTGGGGTGTTCCTTGGCTGCACACGGCTTTTGAAACCGCTGCGTCGAACGCTTCAGGTATTGAAGCGGCTTTGAAGGTGATGAAGCGGAAGGGCAGATTGAAGCAGGAGCATGTGGATGTTATCGCGTTTGCGGGTGACGGTGGAACTTATGACATTGGGATTCAGGCGCTTTCGGGTGCGGTTGAGCGTGGGCACGATTTTCTGTTTGTGCTGTATGATAATGAGGCGTATATGAATACGGGGATTCAGCGAAGCGGTGGAACTCCGCATGGCGCTGCAACAACCACTTCGCCAGCAGGAAAAGCTGTGCCTGGGAAGCTGGAGTACAAGAAGCCTATTGCGGACATTATGGTTGCACATGACATGCCTTACGTGGCTACTGCTTCGCCGTATTACTGGAAGGACATGCTTACGAAGGTGCGGAAGGGCTTGGAAGTTGAGGGTCCTGCGTTTCTGCATGTTTTTGCGCCTTGTCCGCGTGGCTGGCGAAGCAACCCTGCGAAGTCGATTGAATATTCGAAGCTAGCTGTTGAGACTTGCGTGTTTCCAGTGTGGGAGTCGGTGGATGGTCAGTGCGGTTTGTCTACGCCGAGTAAGCTTGTTGCGCTTGCGCCGCAGAAGAAGAAGCCTGTAAGTGATTATTTGCGGGGTCAGGGCAGGTTCAGGCACATGTTTAAGCCGGAGAACAAGATGCTGCTGGAGGAAGTTCAGCGCATTACGGATGAGCGGTGGGAACGCGTGCTTAAGAAGTGCGGGGAAACATCGAAAGCGGCTTAGGTGCCGTAAGCTTTTTCTTTTTTTTGTTTTGATTCTCTTGTGTGAGCAAATTGGTTACTTCTGGTGCTTCTAAGTTACGCGTGGTTGCTTTAAGTGACGGTTGAGAGACTAGCGCTTGGAAAAGCTTATACCCCCCTTATATATAGCTTGAACTTCACGGTAGAACCTGTGTGAGGTTGTTGAGTGCTTGGGTGTGAGTGAGCGTGACGGATAAGCAGAGAGGAATTTTGTTTGCGGTTTCCGCTAGCTTGATGTTCGGGTTGAGCCCTGTTTTTGTGCGGTTGGTTCTTGATTTTGTGAACGTTGAGACCATGAATGTTTTGTTCATGGTTTTTGCCAGCCTGTGCTTTGTGGTTGCGTTCGGTGCTTTCCGCAAGGCGGAGTATTTCAAGAGCATTTTTGGCAATTGGCAGAGGGTAGGTTTGATGAGTCTGTTCTCGGCTGCAGGTTCGCTGCTGTACACTTATGGCATTTTCCTGTATGGACCTGTGAACGCGGCGTTTCTGGTTCAGTTTACCGCGGTTTTCACCATCCTGTTCGGCGTGTTGTTCTTCAAGGAGAGGTTCTCGCGGGTGGAAGCGGCTGGGATTTTGGTGGCTGTTGTGGGCGTGTTCGTTCTGGCGTATGGAAACTTGACTTTGGAAATCATGAGCACACTGGTTCTGTTGGTTGCCGCACTGTTTTTTGCGTCGGCGAATTCGCTTTCAAAAGCATACGTGAAGAACGTGAACCCCGCGGCTTTGGCTGGCGGAAACTCCATGTTCATGTTCCTGTTTGTCTTCGCCTTCGCGGTTCTGACAGGCAAGTTGGAGACTGTGTTTCCTTCAGAAGCGTTTCTTTATGCGTTTTTGGGTGCGGTCACGGGTGTCGTTTTGAGCTTTGTCTTGTTTTTTAAAGCGCTGCAGGTCTACGCGATGTCTAAGACCGCTACGATACGGACGATGGAGCCGTTTTTGACTGCGGTTTTCTCTTTTGCGATTTTGGCGTTGGTGCCCACGGTTAATCAGCTTGTGGGCGGGGTCCTGATTGTGATAGGTGTTGCCACGTTAAGCCTAACCAAGGAAAAATAACGAAAGAATTTAGTAATGACTGGAAAAAGTGATGGACTTACTTCTAGAATAAATGTTTTAAGTTTTGCACAGGGGAAAGTGAGAGTGGTTATTAAACTCATTGCCACAAGCGCCGAAAACACGTCAAGAGGTATCAAACCGAACTGTCTTGCGGCCAGCGCAATCACCAACTCGGCTGCACCTCGGGAATTCATCGCCCACCCTGTGTAATAGAGTTGTTTCAGTGTTAAACGTGAAACAGGTTTTATCAATAAGCATCCGACGATTTTCCCAGAAAAAGCGATGACCACTGTAGCCACTAACAAGCCAAGGCTGGAAAAAAGAGTTCCAGACTCGAAGTTTATTCCGACGTTTGCAAAGAAAAAGGGAACTATGAAACCCAACGCAATGAGTTCAGTAACTTTTACCATGTCTTTCCTGTGACGTTCATTAATGTTTTTCATCGCAATCTGAAGAATGAAACCACCTGCAATAGCACCAATCAAGTAACCTATTCCCAAACTCTCAGAAAGAGCCGAAAGAACCATAATGAAAATAACTACTAACGAGAAAATTTCAGCTTGATTGCCTCTCTTCCTGTCAAGATAACGAAAAACTTTGGACGTCACCTTGAAGAATACAAAAGCTATTATGGCGAAAATTACGATTTCCACGGGAATTGCAGCCAATTCAAGCAAACCTCCGCCTCTTCCCAGCACAGCAACGAGCGCCAATAAAAGAACCTCAAAAATGTCGTCGAGCGCTCCAGCCGCCAGCATAATAGCCCCTAAATGAGTGTTTAAACTGTTCAGGTCCATGAGGACTTTGACTTTTGTTGCTTCTGACGTCACCATCATGGCTCCTCCGAAGACCAAGGCTGTTAGCCAACCGTAACTTGGAAATACCAGCATCATGAACGCAAAGCCGAGACTAAAAGGAACTAGTGCAGAACTTAGAGATATCATGACTGATTCCCTTGAAGTTTCTCGTATTTTTTCAATATCAATTTCTAAACCAGCCAAGAATAGCAGAAAGACTATCCCGAGATACGCCAGGAAATCTACTATAACCAAAGATGACTCGGTGTCAAAAAGCAAGCCCTTCAAAAAGGGAATACCCAACAGAACCCCTGCCAAAATTTGGCCGACAACAGTAGGTAAGCCGATGCGCTTGAATAATAAACCCATTACAAAAGTTACTATTAGAATTAAAGGTACCAGAACGAATATTTCCATTTCTTAATTATTTCTCCGTAAATGCGAATTAATAGGCACATCCCAACAACAAATTTGTCGTTCTATGCGATGTTTTCGTGAAGGATACAGAATTAATATAAACTTTATCCTAAATTGAAAATTCGGAGCAATGGCAACTCCAAAGCGCGCGCTAAATTATAAGAACAAACCGTTCCGACAATTGGACAAACACGAATAGCGCGCGCTAATTTTCAGATTGCCATATGAAGACTTAAAAAAAGAGGAACGCTATATCACAAATAAGGCACAGATACCCTAAAAGAGTAACACTTATCCAAAAAATGCAAAAATAGGGGAGAGAAAGTAATTGGCAACATTAACTTGGACACCAGTTGACTCAGATGGGAGTCTCTTTTCAAGGGGAAAAAACGATTACTATGCGATACTTGTCAGAGGAAGCCCAAAAGAACGTCCCAAAGATTGTATAATAGAACTGTATGTTACTGACAAAGAGATGACAATTTCAGAGATTAAGTACAACCCAAGACATGAACGAATTGAACTTCTATCACGTCAAATCGTTTTGGGGAACTTGTTACCCGCGACAAGTATAGACAAAGCCGTTGAAGAAATGAAAGATACTGCTGAGAGAAGAGAGAATGAGAATCCAGACACCTCACTCTCTACCGATTATACCTCAAAATAAAACAAGTAGATAAAACAAAAAACTATTTTCTCGTTCAAATCAACCCCCGCTTTTGTCATTGAATTCCTGAAAAGAATTTAACTGAAATCAAAACGAATACCTTGTTAAATTTTAGACAAATCTCTCTTGGGCTTTCTAAAACATAAAGCGCGCGCTTGATTGGTTTCTATATTTTGTCAAAATAAGAAACTATTTTTATGTTACAGCAAGGTTGGTTTAAGAGACAATGTTAGCTCAGATAAAAAGAGATCTGGCGCAACTTAGGGATCCTGGCAGAGCAAAAAATCTATCTTGGTTTTTTAAGACGGCAAAAGGTCAATACGGCGAAGGCGACATTTTTCTTGGAATTCCGGTTCCAGAACAGCGCAAAGTAGCGAAAAAGCATATTGATTTATCATTAGATGACCTCCAAGAATTACTGAACAGCAAAATACATGAGCACCGATTCACCGCCCTGTTAATCTTGATTTCTAAATATCGAAAAGCTGGAGAATTGGTGAAAGAAGAAATTTTTCATCTAATTCTTAAAAACACTGAAAACATCAACAATTGGGACTTGGTTGATTTGAGCGCGCCCAGAATTATTGGCGATTACTTACTCAACAGAGAGAGATCAATTCTGTATAAGCTAGCAAAATCAAAAAGTTTGTGGGAGAGAAGAATCTCAATTCTCTCAACTTTCACACTTATTGATAACAACGATTTTGAAGATGCGTTAAATATTTCGGAGTTGCTTTTGCATGATGAACACGATTTGATTCACAAAGCAGTTGGCTGGGCGCTGAGAGAAATCGGAAAAAAAGATCAAAACTTAGAAGAACGATTTCTGAATAAACATTATTTGCACATGCCTAGAACTATGCTAAGATATGCTATCGAGAAATTTGATGAAGAAAAGAGGCAAAAATATCTAAACAAAAACACCACATGATAGGTGTGACTTTTTAGCAAATTCTTTGTCCAAATACAACGCTAACCTCGCAATATTATACGAACAAACTGTTCTAATGATTGGACTTATAAGTTATTTAAGGGCACTATACCTTCAAGGCGGCTTGCCCATTGAACACAGACGACGAAACTAAGCTTGAATATGCTCTTCGGGGAAAAGCTTGGAAAGTCTACTGGTTCCTGCTTAAAAACGGTGAACCCGTGAGCGTGCGGGAAGTCCAGCGTGCCCTGCACTTCAGCAGCCCAAGCGTGGCAAACCATCACCTTGAACAGCTCCGCGAGCTAGGCCTGGTTGAGAAACAGGAAATCGGCGGACACTACGTGCTGGTGGGCGAAGTGAAAATCGGCGTGCTCCGCCACTACGTGAAACTGGGCAAACTTCTCTTCCCAAGATACTTTTTCTACGCGGTTTTCTCCACCGTTTTCTACGCCGCTTACCTGCTGCTTCTCGTGCAGGACTGGTTAATGCGAGAAAACCTGTTCGTCATCGCTTTCGGCGCCATCGTCTGCGCCATATTCTGGTACGAGGCTTACCGCGTGTGGACTATGCGCCCGTTCTAAAAACTGGAACAAGGTGTTCTACAGCTTAGGATAATATCACATGACATCAATCGTATAATGCAGGTGAATAGAATGGTTCAGAAAGAAGTCAGAAAAAAAACTCGCGTTTACGGAACCCTTGCAATCCTCTCAGCCATAGTGCTAGTCACGATAATCTACGCGTTCGGAACAGCCCCCATCATATTCCCGCCAACCGAGACACCGCCAGTTTCGGGCATGCAGCATTTCTCATCTTACACTAAACTTAAGAACTTCTTAGCCGCCAACACCCAAGACGGCTCCACCTATTACGGCGGCGGTCCCTTGGATTCCCAGTTCTTCGGTTCTTCACGTGATGCCCCAGCTCCGACCGCGATGGGTGAAGGCGCTTCCACTAACTCCTATTCAACAACAAACATTCAGGTTGAAGGCGTTGACGAAGCCGACATAGTGAAAACAGACGGCAAATACCTCTACGTCGCAAGCAGAAACACTTTCCAGTCAACGGTCCAAAACAACGTGTACATCGTGAAAGCGGACCCGCAAGACCCGCGTGTAATCGCAAAGATTCCGCTCGGCAACAACACGTACGCGGCAGGCTTGTTCCTAAGCGAAGACAGCAGCAAACTGGTGGTTATCGGAAGCCAATATCAACTCTACGCCTACGATGACGCGGCGCAGCGCGAAGGCATAATGATCTACCCCTACTACAGCAGCGTCAACACGTTCCTAAGCATCTACGACGTTTCCGAGAAAGCCATGCCAGTGCTAACGTGGAACTTTACGCTCAGCGGCAGCTACTTCAACTCCCGCATGATAGGCGACTACGTGTACGCCGTGGTCAGCCAACCCGCCTACCTTATCAACAACGATGTCGTTCTTCCCAAAGTTTACGAGAACGCTGCACCCTCCGAAATCGCGCCGTCAAGGATTTACTACGCCAATATGACAGACAACTACTTCACTTTCACCACCTTCGTTGGGTTAAACATCCTGGACGATGTCCAGCAGCCCACCAACCTGACGGTGCTGATGGGCGGAACCAGCGCAATGTACGTTTCCCCAAGCAACATCTACGTGACTTACCCAACATACAGCGAGCAAGGACAATACACGTCAATCTACAGGGTAAGCATAGCTGGCAGCAAGTTGACTTTTGAAGCCAAAGGCAGCGTACCAGGCTATGTTCTCAACCAATACTCCATGGACGAGTACAACGGCAACTTCCGAATAGCCACAACCTGGCAGAAAACAACGCAGATGAACAACGTTTACGTCCTCAACATGAACATGTCACAGGTAGGCAAGCTGGAAAACCTTGCGGAAGGCGAAAGAATATACTCCGTCAGGTTCATGGGCGACAAAGGCTACGTCGTCACGTTCAGGCAGGTTGACCCATTCTTTATAATAGACTTGGCCAATCCAGCCGAACCCAAAGTCGCAGGCGAAGTGAAGATTCCAGGATACTCCAGCTACCTGCACCCCTACGATGAGAACCACGTGATCGGTTTAGGCAAGGAAAACGGCACCGTGAAACTTTCTCTTTTCGATGTCACAAACGTTAACGCGCCTAAAGAAGTATCAAAGTATATGGTAGAAGCGGATTATGCAGATTCGCAGGCTCTGCATGACCCTCATGCGTTTCTGTTCGATAAAGACAAGCATCTACTCGTGCTGCCGATTTCATTTACTCGTTACGGCGCGGTTGACCAAACCGGCGAGAATGCAATCTACAGCTGGGCTATAGGAGCCGGCTTCTGGCAGGGCGCATTTGTGTTCAACATAACCGCAAGCGGCTTCACGCTGAGAGGCGGCATAACACATCAACTGAACGCCACCAGCCCTCAATACTACGGATACGACTACAGCATACAGGTGAACAGAGCGCTCTACATTGGCGACACGCTTTACACAGTGTCCGACATCAAAGTCCAGCTTAACAGCCTGGATAACTTGGCGCTGATAGCTGAAGTCGACCTCAGCTAACCACTCTCCTTTTTTGTTTTAAATTTTTGCACATCTGCGAATGCTTCAGCAAGAGACGCTCCTTGAAAGTGTAAAGAACCCGAAGCGATATAGAAAAGCTCCGAAAACAGGAGGAATTAAACGTCTTCTGTTCACCGGTTAAAGTTCCCTCCCAACGGGTTCTGCATTTATTATGTTGACCCTTCATTTCGAAGGGTATCTTTAAATTCAAACAGGCCTCGCTAAGTGATTAGATTGAATTTTCATCCTTTCAGAGAAAAACTTTTGAAGCAATCTCCGCTAAATTCGATTGACGACCTATGATCTATAAGTATGACGTTATAATTGTGGGCGGAGGCATCGCAGGAATAGTCACCGCTTTGACAGCAGCTGAAAACTGCCACGTCGCGGTCGTTAGCAAAGTGCACGTTACTCGGTCTCACTCGGTTGCTGCTCAAGGCGGAATAGCTGCTAGCCTCGGAAACGAGGAAGAAGACCATTGGGAATGGCACATGTTCGACACCGTTAAAGGCGGCGATTACCTCGCCGACCAAGACATTGCTGAAATCTTGGCTCGGGAAGCGCCAGCCGCCATTGTTATGCTGGAGCACATGGGCGTGCCTTTCAGCAGAAACAAGGCAGGCAAAATCGACCAACGCCGATTCGGAGGACACACCAGAAACTTCGGAGAAGCACCTGTCAAACGCGCCTGTTACGCCTCTGACAGAACCGGGCGAGCCATAATGGATGCACTTTTTGACCAGTGTAATGCGAACGGGGTAAAAGTGCACAACGAGGTTTTTATCCAAAAACTGTTGTTCGCAGGCAACCGCTGCTGCGGCGTAGCAGGATACGACATCGCAAATAGCCAACCGCTTGTTTTTCAAGCAAAGGCTGTCGTGCTCGCCACAGGAGGCTGCGGAAAAATCTTCAAAACCACTTCGAACGGTTTTGCGTCCACAGGCGACGGCTTTGCGCTGGCGCTTGACGCGGGCGTTCCTTTGGAGGACATGGAGTTTGTGCAGTTTCATCCCACAGGAATTTACGGTTTAGGCATTCTTGTAAGCGAAGCGGCGCGAGCTGAAGGCGGAGTCCTAAGAAACAGCGATGGCGAAAGATTCATGGAGCGTTACGCGCCCACCTTGAAGGACTTGGCGCCAAGAGACATAATTTCCAGAGCGATACTTACAGAGATACGCAACGGGAAAGGAATAAGCGGCGCAGACTACGTTCACTTGGACGTACGTAAAATAGGCAAAGAACGCTTAGCACAGAAGCTTCCCGAAGTAACATCTTTCGTGAAGACATATTTGGGCATTGACCCAAGCGAGAAGCTGATTCCCGTAGCGCCAACATGCCATTACTTGATGGGCGGCATCCCAACGAACTCGGAAGGGCATGTCTTGATGGATAAAAGTGGAACTGAGGCACAGGGTCTCTTTGCAGTTGGCGAGTGCGCCTGCGTCAGTGTTCACGGAGCCAACAGGCTGGGTTGCAACTCGCTGATTGATCTCGTCGTGTTTGGTCGAAGAGTCGGCGTAACTGTAGCAGCGTATGCTAAAAAAGCTGTAATGCCACAGCCATCAGCGAAAACTGAAGACGCAATGGAGAAAAAGATCGTCAGCCTGTTCAAACCTGAGGGAACCCAGCATGTGTCCTCAATTCGCGAAACGCTGCAACAGATAATGACGACAAAGTGCAGCGTTTTCAGAAACCAAGGCGATCTGCAGGAAGCCTTAAGTGAAATTCGCCAACTCAAGAAGCAATATGCAAATGTGGCGTTGGCTAACAAGGCAAACAGCTTCAATTATGAGTTGGAAGAGGCCTTGGAGCTGGGAAACATGTTGAAAACCGCTGAGGCGATGGTTTTTTCGGCTCTGCAACGGAAAGAAAGCCGCGGAGCACACTATCGCAGCGATTTCCCAGAACGAAACGACGGGGAATGGTTGAAACATACCTTAGTTTACGCGGCGCTGGAAGGGCCGATTGTCCTTTACAAGCCTGTTGCGGTCACGTGGTTTAAGCCCCAAGAGCGGAGGTATTAAACAGTGGAAGTTAACTTCAAGATTTTCCGCTTCAATCCTGAAACCGATGAAACGCCACACTACACCATTTTCACAGTGAAAGCAAGCCTCACCGACCGAATTCTTGATTGCTTAAACAAGATCAGATGGGAACAAGACAACAGTCTCTCGTACAGAATGTCCTGTGCGCACGGCATCTGCGGCTCCGACGGCGTAACCATTAACGGTTCGCCTGCCCTTGCCTGCCAGAAACTAGTCAAAGACTACGACTACACGAAGGAGATATTGATTGAGCCGTTGAAGTTCTTTCCTGTGATTAAAGATTTGATTGTGGACATGGAACCGTTTTTTGAGAGAATAAAAGGGATAAGCCCCGAAAAAACTGAAAGCCCATCCGCAAGCCCAGACAGGGAACACACGCAGACACCTGAGGAACGCAGCATGTTTGACGACGCCGTAAAATGCATAATTTGCGCCTGCTGCGTCGCTGCCTGCCCCGTAATGCTTAAGGAAGAACCTGACTTCATTGGACCAGCCGCTGTTCTCCGTGCTCAACGGCACATTTTTGACTCGCGCGTGACCGACACCGAGGAACGCATGAAAATTTTGGAGGAGCCTCATGGAATCTGGAGCTGCAAAAGCTATTACAGGTGCACGCAGGTGTGTCCAAAGGGAATTAAGGTTACGGAAGCTATATTGAAGACTAAGAAGAAAATACTTCAGCAACTTCATCCTAAAAAGGAACAGGAGACTGAGCGATGAAAACACGAATAGAAGTTGACCCTCTTGGCGAGAAAGCGGTGCCCGACGACGCATATTATGGCATTCAAACTTTGCGGGCGACTGAGAACTTTCCGGTGAGCGGAATCAAAGCGCCAGCAGTGTTTATCAAAGCCTACGTGATGGTGAAGAAAGCCGTGGCTTTAGCCAACGCAGAAGTAGGCTGGCTCGATGAAGATCGCAAAAAGGCGATTGTGCAGGCGTGCGACGAGGTTCTTGCGGGCAAACTTCTGAACCAGTTTGTCGTGGATGTTTTTCAAGCTGGCGCGGGCACATCTTTTAACATGAACGTTAACGAGGTTTTGGCAAACCGTGCCTTAGAAATTCTTGGAAAAAAGAAAGGCGACTACAAAAGCGTAGGTCCAAATGACCACGTGAACATGGGGCAATCCACGAACGACACGTTTCCCACAGCCACGCACCTCGCGGTTTTAATGGCTTTGCAGCCGCTGCTTAACGAGTTGGACAACCTCGCGGATGCCTTCGAAAAGTTAAGCAATAAACACCTGAAAACGGTGAAGTCGGGTCGAACTCATCTTCAGGACGCTGTTCCAGTAACCATCGGGCAAGAGTTCGGCGCATACGCGTCAGCCCTGCGAAATGCCGCAGAACAGCTTAAGGAGAGACAAAAAAATCTTTATGCACTTGCGTTGGGCGGTACAGCGGCAGGCACAGGAGCCAACGCGCATCCGCGATACAAGAAGCTTGCGATTGCAGAACTGCAGAATATGACGGGTTTCCCGTTGAAACCCGCCAAAAACGCGTTTGAGGCGCTTCAAAGCTGCAGGCCAGTGCAGACCGTGTCAAGCGCACTTAAGGAGTTGGCTTTGGAGCTTATCAGGGTGGCGAATGACCTGCGGTTGCTCTCGTCTGGGCCTATAACTGGGTTGGCTGAGATTGTGCTTCCGCCGGTGCAGCCTGGCTCGTCGATAATGCCTGGGAAGGTTAATCCTGTGATGGCTGAGTGCTTGGATATGGTGGCGTTTCAGGTGGTGGGCAACGATTTGACTGTGGCGTTTGCGGTGCAGGCTGGGCAGTTGGATTTGAATGTTATGACGCCTGTGATCATGTATAACGTGCTCTTTTCCATTGAAATTTTGACTAATTATTTGCCTGTTTTCAGGAGTAAATGTGTTGAGGGCATAGTGGTGAACGAGGCGCGTTGCAGTCAGTATTTGGAGAGGAATCCTGCGTTGGCGACGTTTCTTTCGCCGTACATCGGCTATTTGGAAGCAGCGAAAATAGCGAAGCAGGCGCTGGAGCAGGGGCGTTCTGTGAAGGAGGTTGCGTTGGAGAAGGGTTTGCTTAAGCCTGAAGAGTTGGATAGGATACTTGACCCGAAGCGGCTGCTTAACGGAAAAAGGTAGCTTGCCCGCGTTTATGTGGTTATCCCGTAAACGCTGACTTGAACAGTGGCGTCTGTTGATGCAGAGCTTGCTTTGGCGTCAACCAAGATGTTCCAGATTATGCTTTGGGAGGGAAGCATTTTCAGCAGGTCATCGTCATCCAGCCATAGGGCAGTGGCGTTGGTGAAGGTTTTTTCCACGCTTGGTGAGATTGTGTTGTCGACGAACTCCAGGCGGAATCTAACTGTGACTGTTTCGTTGTGGGCGAAGTTGCCTTGAACTTGTATTTTCGGCTTGAAGTCTGTAATCGTGAGTGGTCTTAGCTGACTTTCCTCTGTTGACCCATATTGCCCGTTTAGACCAACTGGAACACTTACGTTTTCTATTTTGAAGACTGCGCCAAGTCCGGAAATCCATTTGTTGTATGGGTTGTGGATTTTGGCGGTCCAGTTGCCTAGGAAGCTGACACCTCCTGCGAGAATTGGAGGCGTGATTGCGGTTTCTCCGAATTCCATCGCGTAGAGTTGGTCTGGGTAGTCGGCGAATGATTCGAATACTACTCCTGACAGTAGGGTTTGGTGCATTGATCCTTCGAGTAGGAGTCCGGTTTGGTTGTGCATGAGGTTGTTTTCGCCCATCCACATTCTTGTGTCTTGCAGTTGGCTGTCGGAGAACTCTGCGAGGCGTTCAACTGTTATGCCTACTGAATCGTCGTTGATATTGAAGAAGCAGCGGTTGATTTTTGAGCTGGCGTAGGATCCTGTGGCGTTGCCTGTTGGCGTCTTGAAAACTATGTTTTTTGTGGAGTTGATGAAGCGGCAGTTTTCTATGTTTGTGGCTTCGGTCCAGGTTTCGGTGTTGGCTATTTCTAGTGCTGTGGAGCAGTTTATGAAAATCATGTTTGATATGGTTGTTCTGAAGGAGTTTTCGATTCTTAAGGTGCCGTTGATTATGGTTAAGCCTGAAACAAGGTTGTTTTGTGACGTTGTGTAGTTGTCGCCTTTTATGGTTATTTTTTTGCCGTTGCCGATTATTGTTGCTTCGTCGCTGACTATTCTGGAGTTTTTCTTGTTGTAAACTTGAGCGTCAGCGTCCAATGAGTAATCGCCAGGTTTGATGTAGAAAGTGTTTCCTTCAGCTATTGCCTGGTTTATGACGGGGGAAGCAGTATGTGATGTGGAGTCTATTTTGCCTGTTGCTTGATTTTTTGCCTTATAAATTTCGCCGTCTTGGAAAATCACGTAATCGTATGGTGAGTCGTTTTCGGCGTCTTGCAGTGCCTTGTTCAAGTTAAGTATGAGGTACGTGTTCATTGCTGCGATGATGAGGGCAACTACGCAGATTACGGCGAGAACACGCTTGGAGATGGTTATTTTCATGCTTTTTCTTCCCGAAGTGCTCCCTTTCGGTATAGAAATAGATGTAGATGACCATTCGTTAAAAAAGGTTTATCATAATACGCAATTTTAATTAAAAATGGAAATGCTGCTAGTCTGTGCAGGATTGAAAGTGTGCAGGGAGACTTGGCACTAGTGCTCGGAAAAGACTATAGCCCCCTTATATATACTGAACCGCATGGTTTCCGCGAAGCGCTGCTTTTGGGCGGTTTCCGCGCCAATACGAGTAGTCCCCTCCTCGTGTTCTGCATCGAATTTCTATTAGGAGCTTAATAGATGGCAAGTAGAATGGCTTTTTATGTAGGGGTTTGTGGTGTTTTTTAGCTGAGTGTTTGATGCCTGTTACTAACTGCTGTCTTCTGCCGCTTCCGCAATTATCTCAACGTCCTTGACGCTTAGCCCCTTGTTGGTTGCCTTTAAAACCAAATGCGCCTGCCAGCCGCATTCTTCGCACTCATACTTCGGTGGGGTCCATCCCAAGTGACTCCATAAGTCCCCGCTCAGCGTCTTTACTCTGCGCACTCGTGGGCTCTTGCATTTCGGGCAAATCTGAACCTCGACAAGTTTTCCTTCTTTCTCCAGTTCCTCCAGAACCTTAACCAGTTCGTCAAGGGCTGGGCTTTCCTCAGTCTGCTCTTCCAGAACAAGAAGTTGTCGTTTCTTCCGCTTCTTCTTACGCTTCTCTTGTTCACTCATCCTGCAGTCACCGTACCTCATAATGAAATGGCGTCGGGCAAAAAGGTCTTGTGGTACATCTCTTTACATGGGCTATTTGACTATCACGACCGCGCACGAAGCCAGATGAGCAACGCGCTCGCTTACACCGCCCAAAAAAACCTCGCTCAGCCTGCTTAATCCTCGATGCCCAACAACGATAACGTCAAAACCGCCCTCCTTGGCAGCTTCAACAATCTGCGCCGCTGGCTCACCCGCCCTCAACTCCGCGGCGATGTCTAAACTGGGTTTCAGCCGTTTAGCCTCCTCAACAGCTTTAGCTAACGTTTCTTCCTGAATTCTCCGCATGTCTTTGATGAAAGCGGCTCGACTGCTCGAGTATACAAACGGGTCTTCTGGATTTGCGTACATTGCTGGAAACTGAAAAACATTCACGACAAGCACTGAAGCAGCGTATTTTTCAGCTATATCCAACGCGAAACTCATAGCTCTGCGCGAGTTCTCAGAACCATCAACCGCCACTAAGACTTTCTTGATCAATATCTAACCCTCGTTTCCAAGTAATGTCTGCTCGACTTGATGGGCGTTTCGAACAACCTTAGATTCAACAATTTGTATAACTTTTTTGCCTTTCGTTGCAGTTGGCTTTACGTAACCACAAGCATTTTTAACCTTTAGGGAATAAAGGATAAGTGTCGATGCTTCAAAAACATGAAAAGAGTCAGTTCAAGAAAGCCAGTGCTATAGTGTTTGAAGCTTACTTCGGTTTAAATCGGTGGTCATTGAATTATGCAAAATATAACTAGCGAGGAAGCGAAAAAGGCTCCTGCGGAAGATTTATTCAAAAAGCTTGATTCAAGTCAAAAGGGACTTTCTTCTTCTGAGGCTCAGCAACGGCTTCAACAGTTTGGGTCTAACGAAATTACAGAAAAGAAAGCCAGCCCTCTTGTTAAATTCTTAGGTTATTTTTGGGGTCCTATTCCTTGGATGATCGAAGGCGCTGTGGTGATGTCAGCTTTAATCCAGCACTGGCCTGACTTCGGAATCATTCTGATGCTGTTAATGTTAAATGCCGTAGTGGGTTTTTGGCAAGAAAACAAAGCCGACAATGCTATCGAATTACTGAAAAAGCGCTTAGCACCTACAGCAAGAATTCTACGTGACGGCAAATGGCTTCAGAAACCCGCCAAAGAACTCGTGCCAGGAGATGTAGTGCGCGTTCGTTTAGGGGATATCGTCCCTGCTGACGTAAAACTCACGAACGGAGATTACTTGGAAGCAGACGAATCGGCATTAACAGGTGAATCTTTGCCTGTGGAAAAACACGTGGAAGATGTCGCCTATTCCGGATCCATCGCTCGCCAAGGAGAAATGGACGCGTTAGTGGTTACTACGGGAATGAACACGTACTTCGGAAGAACCACCAAACTGGTTGAAGAAGCTGGAACTCAAAGCCATTTCCAGAAAGCTGTCACTAAGATAGGCGATTACCTCATCGCCCTCGCAGGCATACTGGTGCTGATTATCATTATCGTAGCGATTTTCCGTGGGGAGAGCATACTTTCAACCATACAGTTCGCATTGGTTTTAACAGTGGCTGCCATACCAGCGGCGCTTCCAGCGGTTCTTTCGGTCACCATGGCCTTAGGCGCTATCGCACTGGCTAAAAAAGAGGCCATTGTCAGCAAACTAGTCTCCATCGAAGAGATGGCAGGCGTGGACGTGCTGTGCGCAGATAAAACTGGTACCATAACCAAAAATGAACTGACCATCGGCAAAATAAAAACTCTCGAGAATTTTACGGAAAACGATGTCATGCTTTATGGCACTTTGGCATCCAGAGAAGAAGACCAAGACCCTATAGACAACGCCATCATCGGCAAAACCAAAACCCTGGAAGACATCGTCAAAACTCTTCCCAACTACCAGGCAGTCAAGTTTAAGCCATTCGACCCTGTGTCAAAACGGACAGAAGCCGAAATAAAAGATGCACATGGAAACGGCTTCAAAGTAGCCAAAGGAGCACCTCAAGTAATTCTATCACTGGTGGCGGATAAAGACAAAATCGCCGACAAAATCAATGAATATGTTGAAGAGTTCGCAGCCACTGGTTATCGTGCGCTGGGAGTAGCCAAAAGCAGCACGAAAGACAACTGGTTGTACGTGGGTCTCATCGCTCTGTACGATCCACCTCGTGAAGATTCGGCGGAGACCATAAAGACTGCGGAATCTATGGGCATGAAAGTCAAGATGGTTACAGGCGACCACGTTGCAATAGGCAAAGAAATTGCGCGTGAAGTAGGCTTAGGCACTAACATAATGCCTGCTTCCTCCTTCATTGACAAACACGAAATTGAAGCTCAACCTATTGTTGAAAAAGCCGATGGCTTCGCCCAAGTTTTTCCAGAGCACAAGTTCCGCATCGTTAAAATGCTTCAAAACAGGGGACACATTGTTGGAATGACTGGTGACGGCGTTAATGATGCTCCAGCCCTTAAAGAAGCTGACGCTGGAATTGCAGTTGCTGGCGCCACAGACGCAGCAAAATCTGCAGCTGATATCGTTTTGACAAAACCTGGCTTATCCGTCATCATAGACGCCGTAAAACAGAGTCGGCAGATATTTCAAAGAATGAACAACTATTCAATATACCGCATTGCTGAAACGTTTCGCGTGTTATTCTTCATCACCGCAACCATCCTAGTATTCCAGCTTTACCCGGTCACTGCACTCATGATCGTTCTATTGGCGATCTTGAATGATCTTCCTATAATCACAATCGCTTACGACAATGTCCGGTACTCTAATAATCCTGAAAGATGGAACATGAGACTCATAATAGGCATTGCCTCTTTGCTAGGGGTGCTTGGAGTCATAGAATCCTTCGGGCTGTTCTTTGTAGGCTATCGCTTATTGAACTTGACCCCGGCAGTTCTTCAATCGTTTATGTACCTGAAACTCTCTGTGGCAGGCCATCTTACGGTGTTTATGGCGCGAACTAAAGGGCATTTCTGGTCTGTGAGACCTGCAAACCAACTGCTTATAGCGGTAGTACTTACGCAGCTCACTGCGACTCTGATCACGGTTTACGGCATTTTGTTGCCTGCCATGGGTTGGGGTTTAGCGGGTCTTGTTTGGGCTGAAGCGTTTGGGGTCTTCTTGATAATTGACTTCGTAAAAGTGCGTTTCTACAAAGTTTTAGATCACAGTGGCATAAAATTCAAGAGATAAAGAACTTTGGTGCTCCTGCTGGATGAATGATCGCTGCAAAGGTTACATCTACAGCAGGAACCCGTTTCGCGTATAGCAACGCAAGAAGATGGGAGAGCACAGCCGAGCTACGGCGTCGCTTTAAGTTCGCTCAAACGCACCTTTACGGTTCGCAGTATCTCGCTCCTGAGAGCTTCACCGCGTATGCCTAAGCGTACCCGATTTATTCTTCCCAGTCTCAGAGCCAACTCGGTGTCTCCGAGGACCTCGCGTATCCACTTTTCGAAGTCTTTGCGTGGGTGGTGGAAATTAACTGACTGCACGTCCACAGCCGCCAGTTTCTCAACGAAATCCATCAAGCTAACGGCTATTTCCTTGGTTGGTTCTCCTATGGCTAAATAGAAACGGAATCCTTTGTTCTCGGAAACATTTCTCAGAATCTTGGCGACCAGTTGCTTATTCACAACTGGACTCCTAACTGTAGGTCGAATCGCGCTTGGGTTGCTTACCAAAATCAAAACCCTCCTCAGTACTTGAAAAGTTGAACATATAAAAACCTTATGCACTCCTGAAAAAAAAATGGCTTTTTAACGCTGTTGAGCTTTGCAATAGAGCCTTTATTCATGCCTTTAGCAGAAACCAAAATACCATAGTTGAGTTGTTGCCTACACGGCACAGCTACAAAAACTTAAATGCATGGTCAAATGGATGTTTTATTCGGATGATTGCATGGGCGGTAAAGTTGACGATAACAAAGAGAACTTGAAAATGTGTTCGTGTCCGAACTGCCCGACCTTCAAAAACTCAGAGTTAAAGGTTGGACTTTTCTGTGCAAAGGGAAAAGCCACGGAAAAAGAAGAAGACATCTTAGAAGCTGGTTGCCTGTGTTGGGATTGCATAGTATTCGACAAGTACAATTTAGATCTGGAGTATTATTGCGTGAGAGGAAAATCTGCGGAAATTCCACCGCAATCATACTCTTACTAACAAGAACCTGCTTGCTAAAAATTTAAACGTTGATGAATTGTGAAGAAAATTGAAGTAACCGTAACCAGCAATGAGGCAAGCAAAGTCGAGGAGCTGCTGGAGAAAACAGAGCTCGTCTATCTTTCCTCTGAAGTTGGAATTGAAGAAGAAAAATGCTGCTTCTACTCGATTGTTTTGCCGGACAACTTAGTCGACAAGACCGTCGCAGACATCTCCAAAGTGATTGATTTACGCCTAAGAGAGAACACAATAGGCGTTATCTGCGTGGAAGGAGCAGTCTCCACTTACTTGGACCGCCTTAGAGAGAAAGTTGCTAAGCAGCCTACGCCAATCAGCCCTTTGGAAAGGCTCGTCGAGAGCACCGAACGCTACACGCGTTTAAGCAAAGACGTTTTAACCATGGCGCTTTTCGCGACGATGATAGCTTTGGCTGGACTTTTTCTAGACAACGTTGCCATCGTAATCGGTGCCATGCTGCTTTCACCACTGCTTGGACCCATAAATGCTTTTGCGGTGAACGCAAACCTCGGCAGAATCAAAAAGTTGGCGAGGAGCCAAGGAGCTGTTCTCCTCTTGTTAACCGCCATAATCCTCTTAGCTGCCGCAATAACGTTTGTAGCGTCACAGTTTCTAGATGTATCAGAAAGCACCACGCAGATAGTCATACGTAACCATGCAACGTTAACTGACATTCTTATTGCTTTAATACTTGGTTTGGCAGCGGGATTAGCCTTGTTCGTAGGGTTCCCCGAAATTTTGGTGGGCGTAGCCATCGCCGTGGCTATAGTGCCGCCTGCCGCCGTCAGCGGAATCGGGCTAGCGCTTTCCAACACACACCTTTTCCTCGGCGCCTTGGTCTTGACGTTGATTTACCTTTTTGGTCTGCAGTTAGGCTCCACCCTGATGCTGCGGATTCGAGGGGTGCAACCCCGACGGTACTATCAGCAAACTGAGGCGAGAAAACATGCTGCCTACTCAATCCTGATTCTGGCTTTGCTCCTGATAATCCTCAGCTTAATAGTTGTCCTCGCGCCATTAGCCTAGACTCGTTGGCAGCCTAACTTCAAATTACGAACTTTAATATTACTGAAATGTTAAATCTCGTAAACAGCCGTTTATGACTGGGTGAGTTTGTGAAGAAAACAGTATTCAGGAAACTCAGAGAGCAAAACCTCATAGAAAACTACAATCGGTTTAGAAAGACGCTTCCCTCAAAACTTCCCAAGAGAGTTTTCATCTGGGACGAAACCCTAATCGAAGGCGAAAACACCCCAACCGTTTTCCTAACATACTCCGAAAGAGTCAGACTAGCCAAGTCAATGGACGAATTAGGCGTGGCTATAATCAACATCGGCTTTCCAGGCTTCTCTGACGAAGAAAAAGACACGGTCAGGCGCCTATCCAACGAAACTTTCACACAGGCAAGATTAGCTGCTTCAGCCCGCACAAAAAAAGAAGACATCGACGCCTGCTTAAACTCTCACATCCGAGAAATAGCACTGTCCACACCTTTCAACCAGCTAAACCTCAAGAACATCCTGAAAACCACGCAGGAGCAAGTCATAAAGCAAACCGCTGACTGCGTTGAGTACGCCAAAAAACACGGCTTCACCGTCAATTTCGTGCTTGAAGATGCCTCCAGAACGCCTCTTGGGGACATTTTGAAAATCTATGACACTGCCATAAAAGCAGATGCGGATCGTCTGGTTATGGAGGACACTGTGGGCGTTTTAAGACCTCTATCAACACGATACCTAATCTCAAGAGTCAAAAACGGGCTCTCAGAGATAACAAAAAACGACAAATTGTTGTCCGTAAGATGCCACAACAACTTTGGCTTGGCAACTGCCAACACGCTCACGGCTATAGAAGAAGGGATAACCCACCCACAAGTCTGCGTTGCCGGATACGGCGAAAGCACAGGACTCGCACCAATGGAGGAAGTGGCTGTGGCGTTAGAGTTGCTTTACGGAAGAAACACCGGCATAGATGCACACAAACTTTATCGTTTAGGTCAATTTGTTGAAAAAAGTTTCACGTGGCCTCTGGCGTTTCAGAAACCAATCGTTGGCGAGGATGCCTTCTCGCACGCGTCTGACAAGCAGGTTCAAGGAATGCTGATGGAACCTCTTTCGTTTGAACCGTTTCCCCCAAAAATGATTGACAGGGAAACCATGTTGTACATGGGCAAACACCTCGGGGAAGCATCGGTTCAGGCTTACTTGGATTTGCAGGGGATAAAGGTGACGTCTGAGCAGGTGGCCGAAATCGCCCGAAGAGTGCGAAGAAGCCAGGAACGATTAGACAAAGGCGAAATGATGATTACGTTTTATGAAATCAAAAAGTTGCTGCGGCAACTGCGAAAGGGATTGTCAGAGGAAGAGCTTAAGCGCATAGTCCGTCAAGTTGTAAGCTAAGCAACGTTTTATGGGAACTGTAACGTGGTGCATCAAGTGTTTCATGTTGAAAAGATGGTTGCTGACGATTTTTCTTTCGCGGTTCAGGTCGCCAACACGATGAACTGGAATATGACCGCAGAGGATTTCGAGTTCATGGTGAAACTTGAGCCCGAAGGATGCTTTGTCCAGTTCCAAGACGAAAAGCGCGTGGCCATAGCTACGAGCATTGGTTTTGGGAAAGTCGGATGGTTCGGCAACTTCATAGTCAAAGAAGCCGTCAGAGGACAAGGCGCCGGCAGCCTTCTGATACGGCATGCAACAGACTACTTGAAAAGCAAGGGTGCGGAGACGATCGGGCTTTACGCTTATCCGCACTTGGTTAAGTTTTACAAGAGCTTCGGTTTTGAAGCCGACATTGATTTTTTGGTTTTGAAAGGAAAACCCGTGCTTCCAGCAGCCCGAGAAGTGTTAAGCGCGGCAGAGAAGCGAGACGTTCCCGTGCTAATAGAGTTCGACCGTAAATGTTTTGGAGTGAATAGGAGGAAGTTGTTGGAGCAAATTCTTTCTGCTAAGGGGAATCCGTGTTATGTTTCAATGGAAAACAATGAGATTACGGGTTACGTTGCCGCGAAGGTTTATGGCAAGATGGCTGAGGTTGGACCTTTAATATGCCATGCGGATCGCGTGGAAGAAGCCAAGTTGCTCCTCGAGAACATCTTAAGCAGGTTAAGCGGTTTCGATGTTTTTATGTACATTCCAAAAAAGGAGAAAGCGCTCCTAAACATGTTGCGCAAGGCGGGGTTTGAAGAAGACTTTCGGTTGGTGAGAATGTTTTTGGGTCCAGCCGTGGGCGGCAACTGTATATATGCTGCGGAATCGTTGGAAAGAGGATGATGCTAAATGCCTGCTGACTTATGCCGAGCGCTTCTGGAAGATTTTCTTAAAAGTTCATGGTCGTGCGTGGAAGTCCTAGTTGAAAAGCTTAGGGGCTTCAATGGGGAGGCGAAAAAGCAGCGTGAACCCGTATCGTTTTTTCGTTTCAAAAACGGCAGTAAGATAACTCGGAACTTTGATGGGGACAATTTCTTTCTGCGGGGTTCGGTTGAGTATTCGAATCCGCAGTTGACGTTGGAGGAACTTCAAGGCGTAATAGGTGCGCGCATGCTGGAAACGTGCGGAAACTACTTTTACAGTTACGGTTTGCACGAGCCAGATGCACGTGACATCGCTGAAATGTGTGAAGCGTTGAAGAAGCCATCTGAAGGACCCATCGTTGCGTTTCTGCTGAACACTGATGATATAGAGCCAGATAGGTACTCCATGAACCCGCTGAAAGAGTCAATAGTGGCCAGTGGTCAAAGCGCGTTTCCCGCGGCTTACGTCAGAACAGAAAAGCTTCGGGTAGACCAGCGGTTCGTAGGCAAGTATGAGGGGAATCTGATTTGCGAGCGCGAAGTGGAACCTATCACCCGTAAGCTTGGGAGCTCCAACGGCTCTTATGTGGATTTTGTGGATTCGCTAAAATACGCTCAGCTGGAGAAAGCCGCAGAGACCTTTGGAGTGGATTTGGGGCTTTATGCGTTGCGCATGCCCATCGCGACTTTGCAGGCTGAAACAAAGGACGACTTATTGCATCATATTATCAGCGAGGTGCACAGGGACTATGAGTCAATCAGTCAAGCGTACGGCTGCATGAGGCGAAGCATGGCGAAACGAACAACGCTGTTGACTGTGCCGCACTCGCAGAAGGGCTACGGTTCCAAGCGTGCTGCCCGGGGTAAACTGCATTTTGAAGGCACCAAACTGAAAAGCGTCACCGTCAAATACCAGACGACGCGGCTTTACCCGAACGAGATTGACCCGGAAGACGTGAGCATCGCGAAGGGTGAAGACAGCTTCATCGTGGCGGGTGAAAAGCTTGCTGATTACAGTTTTTCGGAAACGCCTTCTTCTCCGCAGTTTTTCCTTTACTCGTTAGGTTCACCTGAAGACGCTGTGCTGTGGCATGGCATTGGAGCTTTTGCGGCGCCGAAGCTGTTGCAGAGCTACATGTCTGTCCGAAGTTCCTGCGGAAGAGGCGAGATGATGGGGGATTTACGCCAGAAATATGGCGTGTGCACAGAAGTTCCTTTGCAATTTAACCTTGTTCCAGATTGGATGTGGGTTCACCCAGTGCACCGCAACATCGACGCTAGCTTGGGCTGCGTGGAAAACCTCAGTGTCTTGGCCAATAGAGGCATGAAGCTTGAATATCTTTCAGCTTTCAAGTAGGAGCCGCTTGTGGCATGAAGAGTCTTGAATATAACGTGTTTCGAATCGTGCGCTTGTTTAGACGGTGGCGCTTGAACAGGATATTAAGCGTAGGCGCTTCAACACGCGCGTTCACGGATTACTTCAAGGACTTCGAGAAAGTAGAAGCAGTGCGGAAGATTTTTGGCGAAAAAACAGAGGCGGTTCTCCGCAACCTAAAGGTTGACCTCACATGGGTCGGCGGCTACATGTTTATTGACAGCACCAACGGGCATCTTGTGGTGAACCTGCACTATTTGAGCAGCGGCGACAAAGTGGACATTTACCTGGACCTCATCCACGAACTGTGCCATGTGAGGCAGCTTATGGAGGGAAAAGAGCTTTTCGACCCCAACTACAGCTATGTGGAGAGACCCACGGAGATTGAGGCTTACCGTTACACGGTTCAGGAGGGTAGGCGGCTTGGGCTCAGTGACGAGAGAATCTGCGAGTACCTGAAAACCGAGTGGATGAGCGACGAAGACCTGAAATATCTGGCGAGAGCCGTAAACGTAACGTGCTGATGTCATGCGCCCGCTGCTTCACTGTAAACCTTCAGCATTCTCTCAGCGCATAGGTCCCAGGAGAAATTAGCCGAGACAAACTCGCGACCTCTCCTTCCCATCTTCTCCCTCAAAGCCCAATCCGCCAAAAGCTTCACGACGGCGTCAGCCAGCGCGTTGCTGTCGGGCTTCATCAGCAGCCCCGTCTCCTTGTTCAAAACGGCTTCGCGGACTCCGCCCACGTCGAAGGCGACAACGGGCTTGGCGGATGCCTGCGCTTCTAACAGCGCTATGCCCTGACCTTCCTGGATGGACGGGAGAACGAAAACGTCAGCACAATTATACACGGCAGGGAGCACACGCTCGTCTACGTCGCCTAAGAAAACAAAGTTGGCTGCGAGACCCATTTTTTCCAGAGACGATGCCAGATGCGGCTTTTGCGGACCGTCTCCGACTATGAGAAACATGGTTTGGCGTTGTGCTTTGATGATTTGTGTGGCGGCTTCAACGAGGAAGCCCAGACCTTTTCGAGGGATTAGCCTGCCGACAAACAGGACGCACAGTTTGTTGTCTATTCCGATTTGGCGCTTGATTTTCTCGCCGGGCGTTGTGGGCTTGAATCTTTTGGTGTCGACGCCGTTGGACACTACGCGAATCTTCGCTTTGTCAACACCGTAAAACTGGACTATCTTCTCTGATGAGTATTTGCTGACTGTTACGGTTAACGTGGCGGTTTTCGCTGCTTCTTCTTCCTGTTTTGCGAGCTGTGCCATGAGGAGGTTTGCAAGCTTCGCCCGAAACGTAGGCGAACCGCGTTGGAGTGCTTGTGCGTGTTCGTCTGCGAGGACGCCGTGCACCGTTTGTATGAACGGTTGCTTTGCGCCTCGTTTTCTGAGGGCTTTCAGGAAGCCGTAGCCGCTGACGGCGTGAGCCTCGTAAACGTCAGCCTTGATCGCGTTCGCCGCTCCCGCGAGCGTGTTGTTGAAGAACCAGTTGTCCAGTGGGAATGCCGCGTCTGTACTGAAGCAGGGAACGATGCGGGCGCCTTCGATGGCGGCTGGTTTTTTGAAGCCTGCTTTTGTGCCGCTGTAAACAGTCGTGTCAACCTCGGTCTGCAAACGCTTAGCGATTTCAACTATGCGGCGCTCCACGCCCCCGAAGTACAGGTGCGGAGGCTGCGTGTTGAAAACAGCTAAGCTTAATTTTTTCATTTGTTTACCCTTCTGAAATGGCGATGAGCGTGTGATTATCTTTTAAGCGTGTTCAGCTTATGTTAAACTTGCGCTTTCAGATATAAGCTGTAGGGGTTGTCTCCATGTATCTGCGCCTGCAGCAGGGACTGCATGAAAGGCTTTCACCTCCCATACGATTTCACCAATTTACCAAGAAATTTACAAACAACAGCTGCTCGGAAAAAGACTATGACCCTCGTTAATACCATCAGAAGATTTTTCGGAACCTATTACTTCCGGTTTCAAGAAGGTTCACTGGATTAGCCTTATTCGAATTCGGTTTATAAGATGAAATGGAAGATTGGTCTATTCACTTAATTAAACCATTGCAGTTCGGGCATCGTGAAAGGTGTTGGTCAACCAACATTCCACAATAGGAACACTTGATTTTTACAATTTCCCTTGTTATTTCCTTAGTTTCTTTTTGGATTGTAAACATCGATTCTTTTTGTGTCCTTCTTGCTACCTCTATTTCCGTCATCCATTTTTCAGGATTTTCCACATTAAACTCGTGTCTCGGAAGTCCAAAAGAACGATTATCTTTCACTATGTTGATAGCAAGTTTCTTGAATGGTCCAGCCCCAACAACAGACAAAGTCGATATTTTCTCAAGTGGAAGGTCTAAGGCGGTATATTGCCCCTTGAAAATTATTCCCCTTTGTTCATAATCGAAAGTGACTTTCTTAGTTGTTAAGTAAAGTTTACCCCTTGTTCCGTTATATTTAGCCGAGCCTTGAAATAGCACTAATTCATCAGGGGAAAGTGAAACCATTTATCTCACGATTTAAGTTCAATTCCGCATTCAGGACAAGCAGGTTTCTTGAATACTAATCCAACTTTTGGACAACAGTTCGCACAATAAACCTTTTTACATCGTGGACATTGCCATGCTGCTGGTTTCATGAATCCGCCGACTTGTTTTCCGCAAATGCCACAGAATCCTCTTACCATTTTAAATTACCATATCCGTCTTTTTCTGGGATTTTCTTGTAGATTTTGACTTTTCCAGAATTAAACTTTATGAATCCTGAATAAAGAAATTGTTGGAGATGACTTATTTAACTCATCTGGGATTCAACTGAAAGAGAATTTACCACTTCACACAAAAGGGCTATCTTTCAAAACCTTCGCACATCCATAAGCTTCTTATAGTTACAAAAAGTTTCTCCGTGATGTACTTTTTCTCCATTAAGAATTGAGAAAAGGCACTTTATCAACTGAAAAAGGAGTGTGGGCAAAGAGAAACTGGAAAAAATTTAAGTCGAGTTTGCTCCATAGTGACGATTGGGGATATAACATGAGAGTTAGGGAAATAGTGATTTATCTTTACATGATTGTTATGGTTCTGGGGCTTGCGAGTACAACAATAACTTTTAGAGAAAATCAAGAATTGTTTCTTTTAGGATTCTATTTTTTGATCGGCGTTTGCGGTGTTATTTTGGCTAATTGGGTTCATGTGGATGGAAAGAAGATAGAAGAATTATCAGAGAAAATAAAAGATAGAGCAGAGAATTCAGAGGCAATGACTTAGAAGGCAATTAGGCGCAGAAACGGTACCGTTTTGAAGCTTAATGCTTTTATATATTATCTCCTTGTATTTGCGGGTATGCTGGGATGAAAGTTGACCGCGAAATCCAGAGACGATAACAGCCTTAGCCTTGCCACGGATTATAAGCCGCTTGAGCTGGAAAAGGAAATCCGCGAGTTCTGGGAAAAAAACCAGATACGCGAAAAGCTGGAGCAGCGAGAAAAAGACGCCAAAGGCGTTTTAGGCTACGTTGAAGGACCACCCACCCTGAACGGTATTCCGCACATAGGTCACTCCAGAGGACGCGTGATGAAGGACATCCGCTACCGTTGGAAAACCATGCAGGGCTACTACGTGCCGTTCTGGGCGGGATGGGACTGCCAAGGCTTGCCCGTGGAACTGGAAGTGGAGAAGCTTCTGGGCGTGAAGAACAAGCGGGAATTGCTGGAGCGCGTGGGCATGGAACGCTTCGTGGAGGAATGCAAGAAAGTCATCATGAAATACCACCGCCAATGGGTGGAAGCCGACAGGCGCCTCGGCATATTCATCAACCAAGACAAGGCGTACTGGACTTATCTGGATGCGTACATAGAGCGGGAATGGCAAATCCTCAAACGCGCCTGGGACCAAAACCTGCTCGAAGAAGGGCATTACGTTGTGGCGTACTGCCCAGGCTGCCAAACCAGCCTCAGCAGCGCCGAAGTCGGCTACGAAGGCAGCTACAAGGACGTGGAAGACCCCTCACTCTACTTCAAATTCAAGGTGGCAGGCACCGCGAACGAGTACTTCCTCGTGTGGACAACCATGCCCTTCACCATCATCACCGACACCATGCTAGCCGTCAAGCCCGACGCCGAGTACGCCAAAGTAAAAGTGGATAATGAACTCTGGATAATGGTGAAGCAGCGGGTTGAGCCTGTAATGCAGGAACTCAAGATAACCAAATTCCAAATCACCAAGACAACAACGGGCAAAAGCCTCGAAGGCACACGCTACGATTACCCGCTAAAAGACCTAATCCCAGGGCAAGCGGAACTTGAAACGCGGCACAAGCTCGTGCACAGGGTCATCGGCGAAGACTTCGTGGACGTTGACACCGCAACGGGCGTGGTTCACCTTTCGCCTGGAAACGGAGAAGAAGACTTCTGGGCGGCGCAGAAACGCGGCGTGCCAGTGTTCGCTCCTTTTGATGATGAGGTCAAATTCACCGAGGAAGCAGGCGTGTTCAACGGCGTCTTCGCCCGAGACACAGACTACCTTGTGGTTGAGGAGCTGCGCAGCAGGAACGCGTTTGTAGCCGTCAAAAAAGTAGTCCACGAGTACCCGACGTGCTGGCGTTCACATCACAAACTGGTGTGGCTGGCACGAAAAGAATACTTCCTCCGCACAGACAAGATAAACAGCAAAGTCCTCGAAGCCGCGGAAAAAGTCCAGTACTACTTTGACGAGCCCAAGAACCGTTTTATGGCTTTTCTGAAAGAAGGCAAACCCTGGTGCATCAGCCGCGAACGGGTTTGGGGCACGCCTTTGCCGATGTGGACCTGCGAAAAATGCGGCAGCAAGCGGCTGGTAGCCAGCAAAAAAGAGCTTGTGGAGAATGCTTTGGAGCAGGTTCCTGAGACCTTCGAGTTGCATAAGCCCTGGGTTGACCGCATCACGCTGAAATGCGAAAAATGCGGCGGCATCATGCGCCGAGAAGACTTTGTCCTGGACACTTGGCACAACAGCGGCGCCTCACCGTACGCAAGGTTCACCGACGAAGAATACGCGCGTTTTGTGCCCACTGATTTCCTCACGGAAGGCATAGACCAAACTCGCGGCTGGGCAAACTCGCTGCTTCTCGAATACGTCATACTCACTGGAAAGCCGCAAGCGCCTTACCACGCGTTCTTGTTCCAAGGGTTAACGCAGGACGCTAAAGGCAGGAAGATGAGCAAAAGCCTCGGCAACATTTTGGAAACCAACAAGCTCCTGGAAAAGTGCTCAGCGGACCTGTGCAGGTTCTACATGATGCGCAAATGCCCCGTGATTGACTTCATGAACTTTGACTTGCAAGAGCTGAACCGCAGGTCTTACCAAGTGCTGTCCACCCTTTACCACCTGAGCAGATTTTTCTTGCAGAACGCCGAGTTCGACGAGTTCCAACCTCAACGCTACAGGTTTGCTGGAAACCAGATGCTGTGGGATAGAACGCTGATTAATTTGCAGCCCGCAGACAGGTGGCTGCTCTCGAAGCTGCAAGAGACAATCGAGGAGTACACGCTTAAGCTGGAAAGCTGCGAATTCAACGTCGCCACGGCAATCCTAGAGAACTTCATAATCGAAACCCTCAGCAGGCTCTACGTGCCCATGATACGAAAAGAACTCTGGACGGACGACCCTGAAACCTCCGAAAGGCGACAGACAATCTACGCCATACTCCACTACACCCTGAAAACCATCACACTACTCTTCAACCCCGTCACACCATACCTCAGCGAAGCGCTCTACCAAAAAGTCTACAGGAAATTCGACGCCAAACTGTCCGAATCCATAAACTTCGAGTGCTGGTCTGAACCAGACGAGAAAATGCGCGACAAACCCCTAGAAGAAGAATTCGAGGTCCTGTTCAAATGCGTCTCCCTAGCCTACGCCGCGAGACAGCAAGCGAAGCTCAAGAGAAGATGGCCCCTCAGCAAGGTAATTGTGGTAGCACCGCAAAAAACGTCTAAAGCCTTACGAGCACACGAGCCTCTTTTCTTGGAGTTAACCAACGTTAAAAAAGCAGAATATGCAGGGCAGGTTCCCGATTACGTTGGAGGCGAAAACTGGGTTTCCGCCACAGAAGGCGACGTACACGTGTTTGTGAGCGGGCAGCGCGACGACAAGCTGCTTGGCGAAGGCATAATGAGGGACTTAGCCCGCCGAGTTCAAGCCCTGCGGAAGGAGCTTGGTTACGTGCCCACAGACGTTCTGGATGCGGTGCACATCGCGGAGTTGGACGAGGACAGCGTGGGGCTTCTGGAGCCTTACTTGGAGGAGATGGCTGAGCTGGTGCGCACCAAAAAAGTGTACCTGCACGGCAGCCGCGGCGAAGTCGATGCGGAATGGCACGAGTCGAAACTGGACGGCAAACGCATATACATCGCCATTCACTGAGGCGCGTAAGCACCAAAACGCTTTATTTCCTCTGCTGCAGTTCTATTCCAGAGTAGCAACAGGACGGGCCGGTAGATCAGTCTGGTATGATCGCCGCGTTCGCAACGCGGAAGCCGGGGGTTCAAATCCCCCTCGGTCCACCACGCTAGAACCAGTTTGTTGGCGAAGAAACAGCTAAATGAAAACTTTGATGTTTTTATTTCTTGTAAAGCGTTTTGTTCCATCCGCAATCAGCGCACCATGCGGATTTACGTTTGATGTCAAAAGCCAATTTTCTGCTGCAAACAGGACACTTCAACTACGGATGCCTCCTTTTACCGCAGAGTAGTTTCCGAACATGATGTGCTTGGCTGACGGCTTCATGTATATTCCACTTCCGCTTTGGCTACGGATTTTAATGCTAATATGAATTATGTATGCGAAATTCATAGTGCAATTCAAAGAAACAAGAGGCAATTCAAGATTTTTAATCCCCAAAAAGAGTATTCGCGCAACACCGTTTTTTCCAGCGAGTTTATTTTCTAAACGCCATTCTTAAATATTGTTCACAAAATAAAGGGTGACAATTATATGATAAAACTAGAGGGTATAAAGTGAAGCAAGTTGATATTGTGGTAGTAGGTGGTAGTGCAGCTGGAATTCCAGCGGCAATAACAGCGAGAAGGCATTATCCAGAAAAAAGTATATTGCTAATACGAAAAGAGAAACAAGTGCTGATACCATGCGGTATCCCATACATTTTTGGCACGGTTGGGGCACCAGAGAACGACTTGATACCTGACGGTGTGCTTAAAGCTAATAATATAGATCTTGTTATAGATGAGGCGAAGGACCTAAGCCCAAAAGAGAAAAAAATAACTCTGGCAAGCGGAGAATCAGTAACTTATGAGAAGCTGGTGCTGGCAACTGGCTCGTTTTCCTGTGTTCCTCCTATTCCTGGGATTGATAAGAAAAATGTTTATCCAATAACGAAGGACGTTCAGCATCTACAAAACCTGCTAAATGCGTTAAAAGATGCAAAAGACTTGGTAATTCTGGGTTGTGGGTTTATTGGCGTTGAATTCGCTGATGAGTGCAAGAAGAACCGGGATATCAACGTGACAATCGTGGAAATGCTTAACCAGTGTTTGCAAATTGCCTTTGGTGAAGAGGCATGTAAGTGTTGCCAGGAGGTTGAAGATTATCTCGCGGAGAAGGGTATCAACGTTATTACAGGCGTTAGCTTAACGGAGGTTTTGGGTGATGACATGGTTACAGGTGTTAAGCTGTCTAGTGGTCAGGAAATAAAGGCAGATTCGTTGATTGTTGGGATTGGTGTGCGTCCCAATGTTGTGCTTGCTGAGAAAGCGGGTTTGGCAGTAAGCAAAGGGGGGATAATTGTCGACACCACCATGCGAACTTCAGACCCAAATATTTTTGCATGTGGCGACTGCACTAGTAAATTTTCATTCTTTACTGGTCAGCCCTCAGGTTTGAGGCTTGCGTCGATCGCTACAACCGAAGCGCGTATTGCAGGCGCGAATCTATACGAAATTAGCAGGAAAAACCCTGGAGTTGTAGGGGTTTTCTCCACTGCGCTTGGGAATTTAACGGTGGCTATGGCTGGAATGAGCGCGAAAGGTGCAAAAGAATGCGGATTCGACGTGATAACAGGGGAAGCTGAAGCTGCTGATAGGCATCCTGGAGGAATGCCGGGCATGTCCAAGATGTGGGTCAGACTGGTGTTTAATAGAGTAAATGGAGAGTTGGTTGGCGGAGCTGTCAGAGGTGGTCCAAGTGCTGGAGAACTCATCAACACGATTAGCGCATTCATTCAGACTAGGATGAGGGCTAATGACATTGCGACCTTCCAGATAGGCACGCATCCTGCTGTTACAGCTTCACCTATCGCGTATCAATTGGTAAACGCTGCGGAAATGGCTTTGAAAAACGTAAATGGCTAAAAATTGCATGTGCGATAGGGATATTCTATCGGAGTGTAAACCGTTAACGATTTTCCTGTCTCTCTAATTCTTAAATTATACTTTAAAATGAATGCTTTCAAAAAAGTTCGCGACGGTTCATCGATAACCCATTTGAGATGTAACTCGAACTCTTCTTGTTCAACGTTGTGTTTTTCGCCGATTCTTCGTAGGCTAACTTTAGAGCAAGCACTGTTCGAGTTTGGACAAGATGACCGCATCTCTTTGAAAAGGCCAAGAATTTGTTTTCTCATCAATTTGCAGCACAAAATTGTTAATTAGCCCAAAAACCATAGAGTTAACATGCGCACAAAAAGCTATATTTCTTTGTGGTTGTGTCTTAAAAGTCACTATTTCTCTTGCAATTGAGAATCAAATGTTATTTGACACTGAAAATTTGTAGTTGCTGAAAAACGCACAGGGTTCAGGCTGAATATAGACTGATTAGCAATAGCTTATTTGCGGTAATCCTTTATCGGCGCCAGCGGTATGGTGAAGGTTTCGGTTACGCCCTCTATCAAGCGGATTTTGTCTCCCACGAAGTGTAAGGCGTTCTCGTTTGTGTCGGCTTGAAACAGAACCGCGAAATCCCATTCTCCAAACACTTGATACGCCTCCTCAAGCTTCACGCCTTCCATGGGTGTCTGGCTGTACTCCATCAGAGGTTCGTAGAGTTTCGCAGCCATGTTGGGACTCAGTTTAATCATCAACAAATATTTCTGAACAGTTTTTTCCATGACAAACACCTTACGAACAAGCTTGGTTAAGGCTGTTCACCCTAAAAAATGTGACGCAAAACCGCTGTTATTAAGCAGCGAATCGAAAAACGTTAGAAAAAATTTGGCTTCAAGTATAGTTATTTCAGATTTTACCTTTTATTAGTATAAAGCAGGATGGGGTTGAATTAAAATTTAATTTCCTTCCTAAAATTGTTTGGAAAGCCGAGTTAGTGTGCGATTTTCAAGAACTGTACCGATATTTGATTGATGATTTTGTACTGCAATACTGTAAGGGATTGGCTAAACGATATTTCACTTTTAAGAGCGACAAGTTGTCAGGTCAAAAGATTGGAAAACGAGAGTATCTGACTGAGTTAGAAACGAGGCATTTCACTTCGAAACTTAAGGCGCATTTTGAATCGTATGTTGAGATTCCACGTAGTAGGGTTGGGAAAAGCGGAAAATTGAGACATTGATAAACGGAGAGGCTTTGCTGTTTGCTAAATTCTTGAGAAATGAAAAGGAAGAATGGAAACCAAGATTAGCGAATGTCACCTATTGAACTTTTAATCTATTCTTGTGAAGTATGACTAACAGTGTTGTTTTTACAAAATAGTGGGAGGATTATTCATGATGGAAACTATGCTATGGCTCCTTCTGTTCCTCTTATCTCAAAGTGTTTATCCAGAGCGATATGAGTGATGTGGGTGAACGTGAAATATATCGAGGTGTTGGTGCTATTGCTTGTCTGTATGTAGTTGGCTTTGTCCATTACGTAGTACTTGTCGATTACGGTGAGTTCTCCCCAAAGTAGGTCATTTGGAATTGTTATGTTACAAAATGAATCTTCAGGGGGTCCTCTAAAATCAAATTCAATATAGTTATCTGGGACTTGAGGTAAGTTAACTGTTGGCGCAGAGGAGTAATTGCTTCTAATAGTTACAATATAGGTTTTCTCTCCAACTGAAAGAGGATATGTGTATAACTTGCCTACTGACGATTCATTCCCTCCCAAATGAATCCATAGAATTCCACCTACAATTATTGAAAATAAGACCAAAAAGACGAGTGCAAGGACGATTACTCTTTTATTCATAACACCACTAGTTAAAAATGCTATATGCATAGCAGGAGAAAAGGGTTTTTATCAAGAAACCTTGACTAGCACGCATGAGTGTGTGAGTTCTTTAGTTTATAGCATTTCGTTTTTCGTTTTGTGTATTGTGCGTATGGGTAGGTAGAGATAGGAAGGAAATCAAATTTTAATGCTGCTGCGTTGAGAGCCATTGTTTCTTGACAGTTTCGCGCCAATCATTGCAGCTTAACGGTAACCGTTATCTCAAGAGGAACTCTAAACAGGGGCATATACTCATGTGGGATATGTAGCCACTTCGACGTTTCCACTTCAACCGTCAAATCATTGAGTTTCGCAAACCGCCAAAACCAGCTTTTGCTGAAAAACTGGATGTGCCCATGCGACCTTCTTCGACTCACCTTCTCGCCTAACTTGTGAGGGCATCTGATGACCACAAGGCTTGATGCCACGCGAACCATCTCTGTCAACAAGTTGTTAGGATTATCCAAATGCTCTATAACATGATTGCTTTCCGCCACACGAAAACTTTTATCTTTAAAAGGCAAATAATTGGCGTCGCAAACTATGAAATTCTTTATTGCCCTGAACAATATCGGTTTGCCACTCGACCTATGCTTTGTCGATTCAACGTACAAATCGACGTTAACGTCACCATTGGCTTTGTTCCCACAGCCAACATTTAATCTTTCAAAATAATGAAGTTCATGCTTTCTTTGTCTGTTTTCTATATTCGTTTAAATTCGCCGATTGGTTTTGTGTCTTTTCCTTGGTTGCATCAATGCCTTCTATTTTTTGAAATTCATCTTGTAAGTCGAGGATTGCAACGTTTTCTTCTTCAACAGCCTGCATTTTTTTCTCCCGCTCTAGTTTGACAATGAAAAAACGCTATTGCTTCAAAGTTTATTATACTTAAGAAGGCTGAATACAACTTCTGTAAAGTCCTCGGTTGAATCCAATTATGTCAAACTTGCGGAATACGAATAGAAGGAAAAAATAAATGGGTTACACTAATTCAAAAGCAAGTTCTATAAAACGAGATTCAACATAAAGAGAGAAAATAGAGTCAATTATTCTATGTCGTTCCTCTAAATTAATTTTTAAAGTATTGTGCTGTTATTTCGTCAGGTATATACGCTATTGGAATGATTGTGGAGGGAAAAGGGCGGTAGCGGGTTATTTGAACGTTTGAGATCAAGCCATGTTTCGCTCCGTACTGCCAAAACCATCTGCAACGGAAAAAATGTTTATGCAACACCTCTGATTTTCCGAGTGCTCGATGGAATTTGTCGCCGTAAACATGCGGTGTTTTAACTATTACTTGATAATCGCTTACCCTTACCATCTCATTTAGGAATTGTTCAGGGTTATCAACATGTTCTATTACATGACTGGAATAAACAATGTCAAAACAAGCGTCCTTAAAAGGCAAGTGTTGACCATCACAGACTACAAAGTTTTTAATGCGCTCCTTTGGAACACGCAACCCAAAAACACGGTGACCTTTATCTGAAACGTAAAGGTCAGTGTTAACATCTCCTGATGGTGTGACCCCACAGCCAATATCTAACCGTTTCATTTCTGTTTCCTCTTTTCGCTTAAGATTCTGTTAAGTCTTTTGTCATGGATTTATTTTCTGGTATAAAAATTATTTTGTTATTACCTCTCCACCATATGATATACTCGGTAATCCGTCAACCGAAAGTTTCCATGAAAAACTTCTACCGACAACTTTACAGAACCAAATTATCAACCGATTTTTTACAACATGCCAAAAATGCCAAAACAACCTAAGACTTTACAGAATCAGAGAAAGACAATTTGTATTTCTTGTATTTGCTGCTAACTTTTGGTCGATGGTATAAACTCTTTGGTCCAAATTCTTTAAAACAGAATGTGATTCACTCATGAAAACAATTGGTCTTGTTGGTGGCATGAGCTGGGCATCATCCATAGAATATTACAGAATCATCAATGAACTCATCAATAGAGGGTCAGACGGAATAATTTTAGGCTGTACAGAATTGCCATTACTGATAAAACAGCAAGATAGCCACGTTCCCCTTTTTAACACAACAGAAATACACGCTAAAGCGGCAGCTAATCTTGCACTTGAAAATAACAAAGTAACACTCTAATTAGATTCACGTTCTTCAAAGGCTTCAACTAAAACCTTTCTAATCTCTATGTAGGCTTCTCAATATAATAAGCAATCTCAGTTGTCAACTTTACTGATGTATTTTTAATAAAGAAAGGAAAATGGTTGGCTTATGTTTGCCTTTATGTTTCTACGCTGGCTCGTTCCTGCGTCGACCCTGCAGTGGATATTTCAGGGAGCTGGCTCCTGAGTTTCTGCTCCGCCGCTGACTCCGCCTCCGCCAAAATCTTTTCCGCTTCTAAACTCGCGCTTCCGATGTTTACTGGAGTGCCCACATCTTGGTGGGTTGTGGAAACTATGTCGGTCAGCAACGTGCCGATGTTCTCGAGCTCGTGGCCTGCTTCTGGAAAAACCCCCGCCATTCCACAGCGAATGTTGTTAAGCACGCCTGCGGCTGGCGCTATCACCGTAACTATGTCGCCTAACTCTGAAACCGTGTTAAGCCTTAAAGACACGCTTTCCAAAGCCAAAGACGCATGCATCAGCATCTTCTCAACCTTGCGAATTTCTGCTAACTCGCCTGCTAGAACGTTCGCGCGCATTGTATCTCTTTCCGAAAGCGCTTTTACGGTGCGCTTAAACAGCGCGGCGTCACGTTGCTCAAAGCGGCTCTGTGCATTATTCAGCTTGTTCTTTTGAACTTCTATTCGCTGGAGAACCGTGCTAATCTGCTTTTTCAAGCCTACAGAAGGCTTGTTTGCATCCTTGATTTTCGACAAGAACGAGGGGTTCTGCGGCTTTTCCTTCCATCTATCAACGAACTGGTCACCCAAAATCATTTTCTCTCCTGTCTTTCACCTTTTTCTTCTCTAGGGAAGCGACTGCATAAAAAACTGTTTGAAGTGGCAAGCTAAAATTCGTTGCTCCGCAAAAACTGTTTTCAATTGTTTATTTTAAAAGCTGCAGGGCTGGACGCCCAAGTTCCAAGTAGCTTATTAAAGGCTTAATGAAGCAGGCTGAAATTGGCTTTTATACTTAGGAACCATTCATGTTTCATTTTTAATCGAATAAGCAAAAAATCGCGGTTTTTTTCCTTCAGATTTACATATTTATACTTGAAGAAACTACTTCGAAGCCTCATGGTTAGAATGCAGAAGCAGTCGAAACTCCAGCGATGAGTCGTTAGTTCAGTTTCTTCGCTTCAAAAGCGAGAATTTTATGGCAGTTAATGCATCTTGTCAAAATTAGCTCGAACCCGTTCAGTATGTCGAAACGCGTCTGCGTGTAGCGCCTCTGTTTAGCGTGGTCACAAGTGACTTGACTGACGGAAAGCAGCCTGTCCTCTTCCATTTCTCCCTTCCCGCAGTAATTCTTTGCTTTCGGTGAGTAAATAACTCTTATGAAAGAATCTTCTATTCAAGAAAACAGCCAGATTATCCTGAAAAAAGACGCCGCTTACCCATGACCTAAGCAGTAACTGCTCTCTCGCCTCATTCCCGCGTTAACGCGTCTTCTTATCTCTGAGTGGAGCTATTTTCTGCGAGTTCTTGCTTGTGATAAAAACCGCGCCGCCGTGCGCCAAATGCTTTTCCACTTTCGCGAAATCAACATATTTTCCCTCTTGAACTTCAACGTCTTCGCTATCGTCGTTACCCAACAATAACACTTGAAACAGTAGCTGCTTCTCTTTTTTAACTGCGACTAAACTCTTCAACATTGTTTCATCTTCTAACTATTTCTAGAACACTATTGAATGTACAGCTGAAAATTTTTAAAACTATGTGACTGTGCCAACACAACAACAGCGTAACCCGTTTTATTGGAAAATGAAGTCGAGAATCTCACGTTTTTCCTTGAAAGAATCCACTATCAAATCTGGATTGGCTTTTTTGAGTATTTTTCTGGAGTATACGCCTGTGAGAACCGCGACGCACCTCATTTTCGCCCTCTTAGCCGCTTCAACTCCAAAGGTTGAGTCTTCAAAGACAACGCATTTTTCTGGGCTGCTTTTCAGCTCACATGCGCACGTTAAGAAAATTTCAGGGTGAGGCTTCGGATTAACCACGTCATCAGCGGTTACGACGACGGCGAAAAACCGTTTAATATCCATCATTTTGAGCATATGGTTAATGACTGCGCGGTCGTTCATGGAAGCCAGACCCAACTTGGCTTTGCCATGCAAAGACTGCAAAAGCTTCAGTGAGCCGATGAACAGCTTCACGTCTCCGCTCATTTCAATCTCGTTGCGAATCTTCTTTTCAACCAGCCGCTTAATCAACGCCTCGTCAAAGCTTGTTTTGGAAGCGCGCAGGATTTCTCTGAAGGTTTCTGCCGAACCTACTCCAATGAGCTGTTCAATGAATTCGTCGCTTATTTTACAGTGGATTTCGCGGAGGGCTTTTTGAAAAGAAGCCACAACCACCCGTTTGGTGTCGGCGAGGGTTCCGTCCCAGTCGAATATGACCGCTTCGAACATCTGGAACTCCGCGTGTCAGGGCTTCACTGCGAGTTTATGCTTAGCTTTTCTCGGATCAGCTGGCTTTTCTTGGCTGCTTCCTCAACCGCGCGCATCAGCGACTGCCTTATGGAGCTTCCTTCAAGCTCGTATATGGCTTCTATGGTTGTGCCGCCTGGAGTGGTCACCATGTCCTTTATTTTTGAAGGGTGCTCCTGCAATTCAATGACGAGCTTTCCTGTGCCTAGGACAGTTTGGGCTGCACTGGTTAACGCGATGCTTCTGGGCAAGCCAACTTTTAACCCCGCGTACATAAGCGCTTCTATGATTATGGAGAGGTATCCTGGTCCGCTACCGCTTAGCGCGGTTATGGCGTCCATGTATTTCTCGTCAACCTCCTCACAGATGCCCATCATGTTCAGCAAGGTCTTGACTTTCTCTTTGTCGCCTTTCGTTACGTTTCCGTTGCAGCAGTACGCCGTGTAGGAAGCCTGAACCAAAGCGCCCACATTCGGCATGATGCGCACAGTTTTCGCTTCAGGGATAAATTTTGTAACGAATTTCAAGGGAACCGTGGCAGCCACAGAAATCACTAGCTTTCCTTTAGTTTCTGATTTGATCTCTTTCAGAACTTTTTCCACGTCGCCAGGTTTGACCACGATGAAAATAATGTCCACAGCAGCCGCGGTTTTACGGCCATCTGTGCTTGTGGCTACGCCATTTTTCTCTTGCTCCTGAAGCCTTTCAGGTCGTATATCAACGGCGGTGATTTTACCAGCGTATCCGCTTTTCAGGAGGCTTTTCACTATGGCGCCGCCCATCATTCCTGCGCCTATAACGGCGATTTTGTCGTTCATGACCAATCACTCTTTGCTTTAACTACATGGCTTCTGCTCTTAAACTTTTATTGCCTAGGCTGTTGAAAAATTGTTGGGGGTGCCGCTTGGCGGGTTTTACTTTTCAGAAGTGTTCACGTTGCTTTTGCTGTTCATTTTTCTGCGGAGAACTATTCCCTCAACAAAGAAAAGAATCATCGCCACGGCGGTCATTCCCGTTAGAAAAATGCAACTCGTCTCAATAACGATGTTGCCAATAATATAGGCGAGAAAGATTATTGCGATTTCTGCGCTGAAGGCGCCCATAAAAAAAGAAGGAGTAGAACATCAGTCTTGGCACGAGGTTTCTGCCGATCCAGACGTGTCCGCTGATGCCGGTTTTTTCTTTAAGCACGTAGTCGCCGTACTGGTTTCTCTCGATTAAGCCTACGGCTTCGAGTTTCTGTAGGTGCCTGTGCGCCACGCTTGGGCTGCTGAGGTTCGCGCCTCGACTGACATCTCTGGTACCGACTGGTTTTCCTTCTTTGGCTACGTAGGCGTAAACGCTTAGCGTGTTGCCTTCAATCTCCTCTTCCAGCGGCTTCGTCAAACTTGCGGCCTCTACTTCTCAATATGGCGGGTTCAGCAAGTCTATTTTCGATAGCTGGTCTTCAGACAGTAGGTTGTTGTACAGGAAGCCGTTTCCGAACTTTTCAAGCTGAACGCTCGCTATTTCCTCGCCATTTGCCAATGTAACTACTATGGAGTCTCCGTTGAATGTAATCCAGCCGAGTCTTCGTACGCTTATAGTTATCATTTCTGGCTCTCCGAAGTTGGAAACCCAGTTGGTTCCGCCGCCTGACGTTTTAGTCGCGTGAGATTTACCTGTGGTCCAGGTGTAGTAGAACATTCCTCCACCTGAACTGAGACCAGTATCAAACCAGTTTTCGCGGCTGAAGGAGAAGTTCGGCATTTGGAAAGAGCTGTTGTAGCTAACTCCAACGCTTTCTGTCAGGTTTCCGATGTAGCCCTTGTCTGAGTAGATGTAAATTATGTAGTATTCGATTCTGGCATCGCAGTACGCCGTTTCAGCGTCTGCAATCAAAGTGAAATTCAAAACAAGGGCGTGCGAGACTGTCTGAACCTCTATCATCTCGCTTTGAGTTTCCAGATTAGACGGAACCAGAGAAGTTCCACGGCAAATGTAGGCGTAAGGTACTTCGACGTTGAACTGTGGTGCATCTGTTTCAGCTTTTGCTGTTTCAGACATCATGAATGTAAGAGGCACGATTGAAGCTACACCAATCATCAAGGCAATAACGCTATACGCAAACAGCCTTTTTTCGACTTTCATGATTTATCACTGCCCTCAATATCTACCATATGAAGCTAATAATTCTCCCCGAAGAACAAAACTGTTCTTGAGAAGAACATATGCCCTTTGAGGTCAGCATTATGTTACGATTTTCTTTAGTAAATTTTGCAGAACAAGAGCAGGCGCGTCTGTCTTAACGCCTCGAGAGTTGAAGTGCGTTGGAGAAACCTGAAAACCCTTATCGCGCAGACCCTGAAGCATCGCGGAAACAGAAGGCACTGGTGACGACAGCTTGTTGCTGATTTTGTCGATAACGTAATACGTTGCTGGCGCTTCAGCCTCTTCCTCCGCCAAAGACAATAGCTTGGAGATTTTTCCGCTGTTTCGGAACGCTGTGCGCCTGCTTTCCTGTGCCATTAGCTTGCAGAACTGTTGGTCAAGGATTTTTCCCAGCCAAAGCGGTCCAGCCCAGTCCATTTTGGAGCCGCACTCGGGGCATTTTTCAAAAAACCGCTGGGAAAGCGCTTTGGTGGTTTCTCGGTGCAAACAGTTGAAGCAGTGTAGCACGTAGCCGAGGCTTTTGATGCTTGCGTCCGCTTTTTTTGCGCCGTAGCCGATTTGCGCGTAGACTCGGATGTAATGGTCGGTGGAGTGGCTGAAGACGACGCGGACGCCGATGTCCTGCTTCGCCGCGACTGTGGCTATGCAGCCTGCTAAGAGCCTGACGGCAAGCTCTTGGCAGTATTCGGTGCGCAGAGGTTTTCCCCCGTACTTTCTTATGCAGGCTTTCGCGTGTACTCCGCACAGCGGCGCGAGGTCGGTTGCGGTCGCGGCTAAAAGCCCTTTGTTGCGGAGGGCTCGGACGGCTGAATCCAAGTAGGACACGGGCGAACCGAACGGGTCAATGTCCACCACATCGAATCTTCTGCGGGGTGCACCGTGGCAGCTTAACAGGCAGTTCGCGTCCTTGTGCTTAACCGTTACGCGGTTTTGCAGCCCGTTCAAGTGCACGTTGTGCTGTGCAAGTTTAAAGGAGCGCTCGTTGATATCGCTGGTCACAACTTTTTTGACGCCGTGGATTTCGGCTGCGAAGCGGATGCCTCTGATTCCCGAGGCTGTTAACGGGTCGCAAATGGAAATTTCCCTGTTCGCCATGCGCTGGTAAGCCTGAAAAGCCAAGACGGATACGTCACGGTTCAGCTCCATAACTGGGTTGTAGAACACTGGCGCTTTGGAGGGCGCGTAATCTGACGGCTGCTTCTTATAGGCTTGGAGCTTCGGAACCAAGGCTTTCACTTTGCCTTCCTGTATTGTTTCGGTTGGAAAATCTACTGTGAATTCCGGTTCTGCCATGGTTCTTGCCCTTGTTTTTGTGTGGGTTATGAGAAGAAATTTATCTGCATATTAGACTTCTGGTTCGAGGCGAATAAGCAATGCGGAAGCGCGTGCTGTTGTTAACGGGCAACCCGGGCGTGGGAAAAACCACTGTGCTGATGAAGACAGTTGATTCTCTGAAAGAAAGAGGAATCTGCATTGGCGGCATGATAAGCCGTGAAGTGCGCGAAGGCGGAATGCGCATAGGCTTCGAGATTTTGAACCTAAACAGCGGCAGACGCGGATGGTTGGCACATGTGAACCAGAAAGCAGGTCCGCAAGTTGGGAAATACCGCGTTAACTTGGAAGACCTTGACGGTTTGGGTGCTCAAGCCGTAACAGACGCCTTGGAGAACTGTGATGTTGTTGCGGTAGATGAGGTTGGACCTATGGAGTTGTTTTCCGCCAAGTTCAAGGAAGCAGTGCGGAAAGCGCTGGTAAGCCGCAAACTGGTTATAGCCGCTGTCCACTGGAGAGCTGATGACAGGCTGATAAGCGAAGCCAAAAGCCGTGAAGACTCAGAAACGTTCACAGTCACGCATGAAAACAGGAATAAATTGCCCGAAGTGATAGCTGAAAAAGCGGTCAAGTTCCTAAATTAAATATGATAAAAAGCTTGAGGCAAAGAAATCAAACGGCAGTTTATACGTGCATTAAGCCCGAGGACTTGGTTGATGAACAGATATAGGAACCAGGCTCGTCTGTGATGTGCACTTCAGTAAACCCTGCTTGCTTCAAAAGACGCCTCATTTCTTCTTTATTGGGAAGCATATCGTGAGCGACCGCTGCCGCGTTGCGGTGATGAGCCATTATCTCCTCGCTGCTGAGAGCGTGAGCAATGATGAGCTTGCCACCAGGTTTCAGTACGCGATTCAATTGACGCAACGCTTCCGCTTTGTTTTCCAAGTGAGGGAACAAGCCGAAGCATGTTACGGCGTCAAAGGATTCTGAGGGGAAACCGAGTTTTTCAACTTGCTGAACCGTGATGTTGACGTTTGAGAGACCGGCGTATTTCGAGCTGCATACTTCAACCATTTTCTCCGCGAAGTCTACGGCTGTAACGTGCCCTGTTGACCCGACTGCTTTCAGCAGGAAAGGAATCAGGATTCCGGTGCCTGTGCCAACATCTAAAACTCTTTGCCCCTGCTCCAGTTGAAAAGTGGGGACTAGTTGACTTAGAAAGTCAGTTAATTCTTGAGTTTTGAATCGCTCATCCCAAGATACTGCAATGTTGTTGAAGAACTCTTGGCGGTTCATCATTCAGAATCACGCACAAAGTTGGGTTGTGTTTCCTTGTATCCGCTGTTTTTGGTTGCTATTTTGCGGGCGTCAAGCCCAGTCACCAGAGATGTTCCTACGGCTCCTCCAACGACTCCGCCTATAGCATGCAGTCCCATCCATCCTATGACTCCGCCCATTGCAGCAAATGTTGGTCCAGCCATGAAGAACGTGCCAATTATGTATCCTGCCAGAGCCGCTGAAACAACTGAAATCGGCATTATGCTCGCAACCGTGTAAGCCTTCTTGCTAAATGGTTTGTTGAATCCGACGAGTGCGATTGTTAAATCGAAGAATATGCTTGCGGCCGTGAAGCCTAAGAAGTGGTACGGGTTTGCGACAAGTGCAAAGTTGATGATCGTGGCTATTGCGCCGATAATGGTTATGGCTCCGAATTTTCTTACCCACCAAGCGGCCAGACTCAGCACTGAGAAGCCTATCATGTCGCAGAAGAATGGGAGATGGGTCATGCTGAAGAATACAGGTGCGAAGATTGAATTCACTACTCCCCATAGGGCTGCGCATATTGCTATTGCCGCTACGTCTCGTGTGTTGAAGTAGGTCACGTTGCCACATCCAGTAATACTATTCTAAAGAAAAGTAACACTGTAGTCTATTTAACCTTTACGGCACAACAACGCCAAAACTGCACGCACCCCCGCACAAATCCAATCCAGAAAAATGTAATAAATGTAAACGTGCACCAGCGCAAATTTGCCGCGTATTTGCCGCCTATTTGGCTCCTAATAGCGGTTCATTGCAGAAACCTATAGGGGGTCTACCTGTATTGGCTGTTTCCGCAACCAATAGCATGTAGAAAAACCACCACGAACCTATTTGTCGTTGTCCAACAGCGGAATCAACAAAAACGGTAATCGACAGGGAACACTTTTTATCTTACGCTAAAAATTACGCTAGGGTAGGAGAATATGCTTATGGATTTTAAAGGCAGCAAAACAGAGAAAAACCTTTTAGCCGCGTTCGCAGGCGAATCCCAAGCCAGAAACCGATACACTTTCTTCGCCAGCGTAGCCAAAAAAGAAGGATATGAGCAAATCGCAGCTATCTTTGAGGAAACCGCGGGCAACGAGAAGGAGCACGCGGAACTTTTCTTTAAGCATCTGAAAGGCGGAATGGTTGAGATAAACGCCGCTTACCCCGCAGGAGTAATAGCGTCAACAGCTGAAAATATGAAAGCGGCAGCCGCAGGAGAAAAACTGGAGTGGGGAACACTCTACCCCAACTTTGCTGACGTGGCAGACGAGGAAGGCTTCCGCGGCGTAGCCCAAACCTTCCGCAGCGTCGCCAAAGTAGAAGCTTACCATGAACGGCGGTACCTGAAACTGCTGGCAAACGTGGAGCAGGGCACAGTGTTCAAGAAAGACGCGCCCATCAAGTGGAAATGCAGAAACTGCGGTTTCGTCTTTGAAGGCAGCGAAGTACCCGACAAATGCCCCGTGTGCAGCCACCCGAAAAGCTACTTTGAGGTCTGGTGCGAAAACTACTAGCAGCCCCTCCTCTTGCGGTGTTCGCGGTTTTTCCAACCTCTACATTTTTTTGTTATGAAACTGTCTCGTTCCAGAAGAACAAATTATCATAACGGCTTCGCACGCCACCTATAAATTCTGCATCGTCATAAACAATATCCAGGCGGGAAGCGTATTGCAGTAGCAGCAGGTTTGTGTCATCGAAAATCTTCGGCGACAAATCATCCGCGTTCCAAAGCCCCCAAATGTTATCGTCAGGACGGCGAAAGCCGAAACCGTAATCCTTTGGAAGAACGTAAGCCGCTTCTCCCTTGATAACACCATGGTCCCGCGGGTTGCTGTTAACGTAACTCCAGAAGTCCTTTATGGCGCCGAAATGCTTCTCTGTCAATGTGCCGTACTGAGTAGCGTTAGGTGCGTAATTAAAAATCACGACGTATTTTGCTCCCGTTTTGTAGGCTAGAATCATATCGTTGTAAAGTTCTTCTCCCGACTCGATATACGGCTCTTCCGTGTACTCCCAAGTGATTATGGCGCCCCAATCCTTGTTGTGAGCTTCGGCGGCGCCTCTGCAAAGCCCTATGTGCAAGGGTCTGCTGTGGTTCCAGCCGAATTCGGTGAAAACAGCCGTGTACCCAATTTCGTAATCAAACCAGTAGAGCCCATAGTCTGCGGTGAACACTTTGTCGGTGGAATTCAGGTAATACGCTATAAGCTGACCCAAAGCGCTGGTGTATCTGTTTGCAACGTCGCTGTAGCTTGTTCCGTTTTCAATCAGCACCGAAGGTCCATGATCAAGCTGGTTTCCTCCCGGTTCATCGTACCTGTAGACGCCTAAGAACTTGTCACGGTACTTCTGCTTTGCTTCAACCATCCAATCAAAAATCGAGGAATTGCTTATTTGACCATCCCTGACGACTGTGTAATTGTATTTTTGGCTGTCTGTGAAGAAAACAATCAGATTCAAACCCGAACCCACAACGTAGTCGCAAGCCTCATTCAGCGCGGTCTGGTTAAACGTTATCTCAATGGAGCCTATCACGAAAAGGTTTGTGTAATCCTTTACCTTGTCCACCATAGCTTTAAGGTAGCCCAGCAACTCTCCAGAGTCACCTGAGCTTTTGTCATAAGCGAACTCCACGCCCACATAAAACTCGGAAGCCGAATTGAAGTTTCCAAGCCAGTCAATTGCCGCGGCTATAGAGACTAAAAGAACTACGATAAGAGCAATGCCTAAAATATAGAGGGTTTTCTGACTCATTTTCCATCCAGCTTCGGAAAAAACGTTAGCAAGACTCTTCTATAAAACTTTTGCAGATTTTAACCGAAGAGGAAATTTGTCCCTTTTCGTTTTTGCCGCCTGTGCTAGTAAGGTCTTCGATAGAGGCCGAGAAGCTCGCCTTTAGCCAGCACGTGATTTTCCATTGCTTTTTCCACATCTCTCTTTTGAGAATCCGCATTCAAATCCAGTTTCGTGTCCAAAGCGTAGACTTTGAAGAAGTACCTGTGCGTTCCAGATGGCGGACAAGGCCCACCGTAAGCATGCCTTCCGAAAGTGGTTATTCCCTGGGTTCCTGGAACCGTGTTCTCTTCTATTTTGCGGGTTGTTGGCTGAATGTTCCATACAAGCCAATGGTTCCATGTGCCAGCTGGCGCATCTGGGTCATCAACTATCAGGACCAGGTTTTTTGCTTCTTCAGGTACGCCTTCGATTGTTAAGGGCGGGTTTACATCTTCTCCGTCACAGGTGTATTTTGCAGGAATGAGCTTGTTGCTTTCAAACACGGGGCTTTTTACGGACAGGTTTTTCACAAGTTTAGCCTCCAGAACACCAAAAATAATGGCGCGTTGCCACATAAAAAGTTGCCGAACCTCAAACGCCTTGACAAAGCCTTGTATGAGAAAGGAAGGTTACGTTTGATGTTAAAGGCTATTAATGAGAGTTGCAGAATAATTCTCAAGGAGACACTTGAAAAGTATGTGCGGGATATTTGGTTTTGTACTGAAAAATCCAGTTTCTACTCAAATGACCTTCAGGATTCTGCAGAAACTTGAGGTCAGCCAGTACCCAGGTGAAAACAAGCCTGTCGGCGGCTACGGTGCAGGCGTCGCCTTAATGCTCAACGACGGTAACATCATATTGGAAAAAGTTGGTGCGGTGGATGGTTCTCCAGCGGCGCATCTTGCGAAGATTGTGGAGCCGAAGCTTCAAAGCGCCTCGGTTTTGATGGGTCACGTGCGGTATCCTAACCCAGAGTTCAGGGAAGCCGCTCGGTTCAAAGAGACGGCGCAGCCCTACGTGGGACAGTTCGAGCCCGAGTTGACTATTGCTTCGGCGCATAACGGCAGAGTGGAGAATTATAAGGAGCTTAAAGCGAGAATGAAGGAACACGTTTTTGAGAGTGAGAAAGCGGGGTTTGTTGACTCGGAAATTATTCCCCACTACTTCTCAGAATTAGTCAACGAAACAGAGAGTGCGGACGAGGCGCTTTACAGGCTTCTTTGCACCTTGAAAGGTTCAAATTCCATCAGCATGTTCCACGTTGACAAAGAAAACGCGTTTTTGCACTTGGTGCATAAGGGGAAAACAAGAGGCTTAACGGTGTGGACGAACGAGAGAGGCGAAGTGGTTTTTTGCTCTCGCCCCGAACCCGTAAGGGAAGAGTTTGAAACACTGCTGATCCGAGGCGAGTTCAAGGAGAAAATCTCAATTAAATGGCGTGAAGATGTGGGACTTAAACTCTCGTTTCCCATAACCTTCCAGTAGAACGGAGCCAAGGCTTCAACTCATCGCCCGACGTAGCCAAGAGCCTCTTCTGCTACGTAACAGCAAGTAAATGAAAAATGGGCAGCCTAGAATCGCAGTTATTACGCCAACTGGCACTTCAGACGGACTTATGAGCGTGCGCGCCAACGTGTCACATAGAATCAGCACGATTGCTCCAGCTAGCGCGGATGAAGGTATCAGCATTCGGTGGTCTGGACCTACCAGCAGCCTCATGATGTGAGGGATGATTAATCCGATAAAACCGATGATGCCGCTGATGGAAACTGCCGCTGCGGTTACTAAGGCTACGCAGGCAAGCAGGATTTTCTTCAGCATTTCAGTGTCTACGCCAAGATGGAATGCTTGTTCTTCGCCGAGCGCAATTGGGTTCAAGTCTCTGGCAAAATAGAGAATCACGCCTAAGCCGACAATGATGAAGGGAAAAGCCATGTAGACGTAGTTCCAGCCAGCCAGCGTCAGGCTTCCGAACATCCAATACAAGATGCCTTGTGCCTGTGCATTACTTATCAGCATAATCAAGTATACCAACGCGGAGAAAAGACTGGTGATTGCCACGCCGATCAAAAGCAAAGTCAGCATGGACACGGACCCACCGACTCTGGAGAGGCTGTAAATCAGGAACACTGTGCCCAGAGCGCTTACAAACGCTGCGATCGGAACCGAATACAGGATTCCAAGAAGCGATGCGCCAATGCCCGTCACCATCGCGATGGATGCGCCCAGACTAGCGCCGGCAGATATGCCTATGATAAACGGGTCGGCGATTGGGTTTCGAAGTAGCCCCTGTAAAACCGATCCAGAACTGGCAAGGGCAACTCCGACGAGGGCAGCCGCCAAGACGCGGGGCAACCGCACTAAAAGCACTATTTCTTGGGTGAGAGGTGGCGAATCAACTTGGATTGAGCCGCCTATGAGCGGTATTTTCTGGAGAATTATCTTGTAGACTTCCAGCGGCGAAATCTGGACTGGCCCTATTGCCGCAGCGACGGCTACTGTCAGTATCAGTAGCACAATTAGCACGATAATGGTTATTTTCCATCTGTTGAATCGTTTGAAATACTTTTCCCCGAACCCGCTTTTGCTCACAGACTCTATAGCACCTTCAGAAACAAGTCTCAAAAAGTGTATATTAACTGTCTGGTGTGGCGTTGAAAACTTCTGGATGAATCACCTGCGCCAGTTCTTCCAGACCGTCAACGATTCTGGGTCCCCAGATGGTTATGAGCGCTTCGTTAACTTCGTATATCTTGTTATTTTTCACCGCGTCTATGTTGTTCCAGCTTTCTCGGGCTCTGATTGAGTCGGGTGTGATACCGCTGAGGCTGGACATGACGCCCTTGGAGATGATGATGATCTGCGGGTTTGCCTTAAGCACTTCTTCACTTGATGTTGTCACGTACTGACCTTGGAAGCCTGCAAAGACGTTGACTCCGCCAGCCATGCCGATTAGCTCGTTTATGTACGATTTTGCGCCGTAGCTTGAGTAACCGTTCTTGTCCACATAATATTCAACGTATACGCCTGGCTTATCCAAGCCACTTGTTTCGGCTGCAATTTCATCGACTTTGCTCTGCATGCTGTCAACGAGGGCTGTTGCGTTTGCGTTTTGCCCAGTAAGTTTGCCAAGCAGCGTGATGTCTGCGAGTATCCCCGAGAATTCAGTGGGATTTAGAATTACTACGGTTTTTCCCTGTTCGGCGAATTTTTCCGCCAGAGACTGCTGGTACGCGCCCGAGGCCACGATCAAGTCAGGCTGCAAACCGGTTACCAATTCAACGTTAACTTTGTTGAAAGTGCCCACCACGGTTATGTTTTTGGCTTCGATTGCATCTTGGATGTCTGTGGCGTAACCTGAGTAGCTCACTGTTCCAACAATCTTGTCAGATAAGCCTAAACCGAAGAGTATCTCAGTGGTGCTGGGCGCCAAAGAAACTATCTTGACTGGATAACTTGCTATAGTAACGTTGTTTCCAGCGTCGTCAACAACGCTTATGATGCCGGAGTTTTCTTGGGACGCACCAAATTGCTGCCAAACAACAACACCTGTGACACCGAAAATAACTATCAACACTAAAACAACAGCGATTAATTTGTTACTTGCCATTTTTTTCTACGGCTCCCCACCTAAATTGTAGGATGGTTTATCCATCCTCATGATATATAAAACTTTCCGTAAAAAGAACCACCACGCATCCATCAGCTTTTCAAGCAAACCAGAATGCAGTAAATGGCGAACTCGGGGAATTTATGAAAAGGCTAAATCTGAGAGTTGCAGATTAGTTTCTCCATTATTGGCTGAGCTACAGATGAAGCGGATATTTGCTATAACCTTTCTGAACTTTTTCATATCAGGAGGGCTTACCCTTGCAATTCCTTTATTGCTGTTAGAGAGAAAAGTTGATTTGGTTGAAATTGGACTTGTAATCTCCATTCTACCCTTAGTCTTTATGGTTGCTCGCCTGTTTGTGGCCTTAGTGGCGGACTTGAAGGGCTGGAATCGCGTCTACCTTCTCCTAAACTGGCCCAGCAGTCTCCTCGCCACTTTCATATATTTTGTAGCAAACTCAACGCCGATATTTCTCATGGGCAAGATCGCCGAAGCCATGAAAGAGTCATCTTACTGGGCAATTAACAGAACGACGATTTTTTCGTTATCGCCTAAACGAGAAGAAAAAGAAGCCACAAGAAACACCGCCGTATTGTTCCTTTCAACCGCCATCGGCAGCGCAGCCGCAGGTTTAAGCATTTCATATTTTGGCTTTTCCACGACCCTCGCCATTCTTATGGCGGCGGCAGGCATTATTGGAGTTCCCGCAGCACTGATGTGGAAAGCTCGGAAACAAAATTTCGAGCCAAAACCTGTCAGAATGAAAGGCTTAATTAATCTACGAAGCTACGGAAGACGATTCTGGTTCGTCTCAATTATCTTGCTGTTTTTTGGCTTGGCATATTACCCGTTGTTGAATCTGCTTATTCCGGTTTTTATGGCGCAGCAACTGGGATACAGCTACTTTACGATAGGGATTGCCTATTTGCTGTTTAACCTCATTGCCTCAGTGATTGTTTTTGGCACTTTAAGATTTTCATTAGGGGCTAAACGTGTTATTGTGCAGAGCGCCATTGCCGTTTCTGCATCGTTTCTTTTAGCTTTCTCAAACTCTTCTTTTCTTGCCTTGTTCTTGGCGTTGGCGGTTGCTGAGGGGCTTGGCATGGGCTTTTTCGAATCCGTAATCGCGAAAGCGACTAAAACTAAGCAAAGCGTCTCCGTTGACATCGGTTTGCTTCATGTGCCTTACAGATTCGCCGAGTTCACTTCTATACTGTACGCGGGATTTATTGCTCAAACAATCGGCTATTTCCCGGTATTTGTTAGTTCTGGCGTTTTCTTTGCGATTTTTTCTGTCTTGGCATTGTATTTTCTTAGACTCAAATGATTGGCTCAAGAAGTTCAGAAAGCCAGAGACAACGAAATTTAACTTGAAGCCTTGCTTTTTAGTTACCAGTGTTCGTATTTCACGATCTCATTCAGAGGTAAACGTTTCTTGTTTGTCACTGATGAGTCATATGGATAACCCAGTGGCATTAGCGCTACCACTCTAATCTCCGCTGGAACCCCCAGAATCTCCTTAACTTTGCCTTCGTTAAACGCTCCAATCCAGCATGTTCCCAAGCCCAGCTCTACCGCAGCCAAAGTCATATGATCCAGGGCAATCGCCACGTCTATTGGATAACAAGCTTGTCCACAGCTCATAACATGCTCGTCCGTCTTGGCGCAAGCGGCAATCACGACAAAGGCTTCTGCGACAAAGCTCTGGCTGTTTGCTGCCTCTGCAAGCTTTTTCTTTGTCTCGGTGTCTTTGACGACTATGAATCTCCATTCTTGGCGGTTGGAAGCAGACGGCGCAAGTCTTCCAGCTTCCAGAACAGCTAATAACTTGTCTTCTTCTACTGTCTTATCCAGATAACTGCGTACACTTTTTCTAGTTCTTACAGCTTCTGAAACCTTCATGTTCAACACCTTATTGAAGAATATCTTCTTCCACCTATAAAGACAACCAATGGTAAAGCCTCTTTTAGAAAGTTTGGTGGACGGGGCGGGATTCGAACCCGCGGCCTCCACGATGCCAACGTGGCGATCATACCAGGCTGATCTACCCGCCCAAACGTTGCTTCTAAACTTAACCCGTAACATTAGCCTATAAGCGTTTCTTTACGTCCTCCACGAAAAAGCTCAGTTTCGTTATGTAGTTTCTATTTATAGCATATATAAGGGGGGTATAGTCTTTTCCACGCGTTAGAGAGCAGAAACTGTTCAACAAATTGGTTGTAAAGCAGCATAAACCTTATAGAAAACGGATAACTCAAGTTATTAAGGTGAAAAGTGAATGTCATCAGACGATGAAGATTACCCCGAATGGTTCAGAAAACGACGTGGACCTCCACGCAGAGACCTGTTTTTCGGCGACATCGACCGCATGTTCCACGAAATGGAAAAGATGATGGAGGAAGAATTCATGAATCTCACAGAAAACGTTCCCAAAAACTACGTTAAGGAACGCAAGCTTCCCGACGGCAGAACCGTCAGAGAATTGGGACCTTTCGTGTACGGCTACAGCATGAAGATAGGTCCTGATGGCAAACCTGAAATCCGCCAGTTCGGAAACATAAAAAAGGGTCTTAAGGGTCCACAGGTGAAAGATGAGCGTGAACCGCTGGTTGACATAGTTGAAACAGACCATGAAATCCGAGTGGTCGCGGAACTGCCTGGCGTAGAAAAACCAGACATAAAGCTCCACGGAACCGAAGACTCGTTGACTATATCCGTTAACACGCCTCAAACTAAATTCTACAAGGAAGTTGCCTTACCTACGAAAGTGAAGGTGAAAGAGGCAAAGTCATATTACAAAAACGGCGTCTTGGAAGTTGTTTTCTCCAAAGCCGAAGCGCCAAAGCAGCAGAAAGGCGAACCAATAGACATAGACTAACATCTCCATTTTTATAACAGCATGACCTTCCTGAAAGCATGTGCCAGTCATGAACGACAACTCGGAAATCGACACGTTAAACGCCATCTGCAAAGAAGCAAAAAAAGAAGGCAAACTGTCCGGCAAAAACTTAACCGCGCTCTACGAGCTTTTCGGTCAACGCTTCACAAAAGCCCTTGACACCCTGAAAGAAAATCGAGTGAAAAAATACGTTTTCAAACCCAGCGGCAGAATCGTCTGGATAGTAATCGGAAGGGAACGTGATTACCTGATAATGCCTGAAGCTGAATTCTGCATGTGCGATGACTTCTACTTTCGCGTGTTAGACAAGAAAATCCACATGTGCTATCACCTGATTGCCCAGAAAATCGCGCGCAACCTAGGCTGGTACGAAACCATAGAAGAAAGTGACAAACTCTACGAGAGCTTGATGAACGAGTGGAAAAAAGCTACTGCTTAAATATTAAAACGTTACATGAATAAGCAAGAAAAGGAGAATCTCAATGGACTTAAGTTCATATTTCCTAACTTTAGAATACATTCTCATGGCTTCAACGTTTGTTGCTCTAGTGTTGATATTCTTATACTCATATTATGGAAAGGAAGAAGAGCAAGCAGGCGAGAAAAGCTAATCTCCAACCCGCCTTACCCTTCTGTTCATAACAAAAAACACTACAACGCTTAGCACAGCCAAGATTATGCTGAACAAAACTAACCACATGACATCAGGACCTGCACCAAACACTATCGGAAACGGACCAATGAAAATAACCCCGCCAGCACTCACTGACCCACCCTCATAAAGCACGCTGGCAACCAACAAGACTGCGATGCCAACGATAACCAGGGCAAAACCCAGCATTAACAACAAAAAGAACCTGTTAGACACCGTTATCCCCTCCTCAACAGCTTCGCGGTTTTCATCCTCAGCACGCTCCATAATGTCCACCTTTTACCTCAGCAACAAATAATACACAACCATGGCAGCCACAAGCAACACTGTAAGCGTCAAAGAAAGCAGCAAAACGGTTTTAAGCGATTTCTTATCTGTCCCAAAAATTATTGGGACAGGACCAATATATATGGCTCCTCCGCCTTTGATTTTTCCGTTTTTGGCACCTGAAACGGAGAGCAAAATAACAGCAACCACGATAATCAGCACTCCGACAAAAATCAACGCTATGCCAAGCGCATAAAGAAACGCAGAGTCTATCACTTCTTTCCCCCAGCGCCACCCTAAAAGGGAACAACGATTTTAATAAACTTAGCCGACATATGTCCTGCAACGCAAAAATTTAAACCACGCTGACTCTATATCCGTGCTGGCAACAAAATGACCGCTGAAGAAATAATTCACCAGATTTTGTCTGAATGTCCCGAGACCAGTCGAGAACAGATTCTTGAAAGCTTGGAAACTGAGAAGAACAAGACTGGTGGCTTAATAGCTGACGTGACTCTTTTGCGGTTGATTGCTGCCCGATGCGGGGTTGAAGTTCTTCAGAAGAAAGTGCATCGTAAGTTGTCCCTAAACCATTTGGTTTCAGGCTTAAACGACGTTACGATAGCAGGACGCGTGGTGGTGATTTATCCTCCAAGAGCCTTCAACGGAGAAAGGTCTTGGAAAGTTGCAAACTTGACGATTGCCGATAAGGATTCCACGCTCCGTGTGGTGTTGTGGAACGATAAAGTCGATTTGGTAGAGTCTGGTGAACTGAAAACTGGTCAGGTTATCCGTTTCTTGCATGGTTACACACGCAAAGACTGGAAAGGCGAAGTGGAATTACATCTAGGCCGCAAAAGCCAAATTGAAGTTGAGCCCCCAAACGTCAAGGCAGACGAGTACCCTTCCATCGGCAAATTCGCCACAAAAATTAGCAAGCTAACCCAGACAGCAGAAAACGTACACATAGCAGGCAAAGTGAAAGAGTTTTCTCCCATGTCAACTTTCACCCGACAAGACCAGAGCACAGGAACTGTAATGCATTTCACTCTAGCAGACGAAACGGGCGAAATACCTGTGGTCGCTTGGAACGAGAAAGCAGAAGAACTTGAGAAAAAGGTTAAAGTTGACATGGGTTTGCGGTTAATGAACGCCAGAGTCAAAGAAGCCCAAAACGGCGGATTCGAAGTTCACGTAAACTCATACACTCACGTTGAAGTTTCAGAGCGCCCTGACCTTTGAGGCTAAGGCTTCGCTCATCTCGCTTGTAGTAGAAGAACCGCCTAAATCTTTCGTACGCACTTTTCCCTCACTCAGCACCTTCAATACGGCGTTTTCGATTTTGGCTGATGCTTCCTTTTCGCCAAGGTAATCCAGCATCATCTGCGCCGCCAATATGGTAGCGATTGGGTTCACGCGGTTCATGCCCGTGTACTTGGGCGCACTGCCGTGAACAGGCTCGAACATGCCATACGTATCGCCTATGTTTGCGCCTGCGACTAAGCCCAAGCTTCCCGTGACTTGAGCGGCCTCATCGGATATCACATCACCGAAGAGGTTGGTGGTGACGATGACATCGTAGGTTTCGGGTTTTTTGATGAGGTGCATGGCCATCGCGTCTATGTGGACATCGTCAACCGTCACAGTTGGATGCTTCCGCGCTGCCTCTTTCACGGCACCGTTGAATACGCCGTCAGTTACCCTTAGGATGTTGGCTTTATGCACGTAAGTCAAGTGTTTCCTGCGTTGCTCAGCAAGCTTAAACGCGTGCTCAGCCACAAGCAACGAAGCTTTTTTCGTGATTATTCTCAGGGCTACGGCTTCTCCAGATGCAACCTCGTACTCTACGCCTGAGTACATGCCTTCTGTGTTCTCCCGAACCACGACCAAGTCAATGTCAGGCTTCAAGGCTTCCACGTTCGGGTAAGTTCTGCAGGGTCTGACGTTAGCGTAAAGATTGAAGGTTTTCCTAATTTGCACGGCTCCACTGACGGGTGCGCCTGGCGTTTCCGGCGTGGTCATGGGTCCTTTGAGGCATGCATCTGTCTTTTTCAGCATTGCCAATGTTTCTTTGGGCATGTTGGTATCATATTCCTTTATGCAGTGGTAGCCTGCTTCACCGTAGAGAAAATTAAGCTTAAGGTCAGAAGTGTCTTGGACGGCTTGCAGCACGTTCACGGCTGCCTCGGTAACTTCGGGTCCTATGCCATCGCCCTTCAACACCGCGATATTGTAAGTTTTAGACAAGATATTCGCCGCTTTTCTATTGTACTGCTTGTAAATATTTCTTTCACTCCTAAATACACAGCAACGATTCACAAAACACAGTAGTAACCCGCTATTGACTTAACGCATTAATTCATGTATAGAGAAGTGTGCTTTAACAGCCAACTTCAAAGGGGATTTTAGGGCTTTACGGTTTAAGCGTTGTTTCATATGGGGGTCAATAGTTACTTAGGTTTTGCTTCCACAAAAGGATTTAGCAAAAGGTATCCTAATAGGTCACGTGGTGCAACGGGCGATGGACCACTTTGACTTAGTCAAGAAATGTTGACTAAGAAGGCTAGCGGCGCGGTTTTGCTTAGTCAAGAAACCTTGACAAAAACCCTTAAATCACAACTTAAAAAACATAACTATAGGGGTTAAGCTTGAAATTCCGAACACCTATGATCCTGATATTAATTATGATAATCGGATTACCCGCTCTGATGATTAACCTCAAAACCGTCAGAGCAGAATCCAACTTCAACGACAACTTTGACGATGGAGTTGCAGATGGATGGACGCCGCAGGTTGGCTCTTGGAGCGTCATAGAAGGGCAGTATTGTATTTCCGTTGGCATTGAAAATGGAATTACAACTGTAAATGGATTGAATCTGAAAGATTGCGCAATCGAAACAAAACTTCGATTCTCAGATAATGTGGGATTTCGAGCAGGCGTAATCTTTCGATACATGGGAAAAGATACTTACTATTCATTAGAAGTGAGTAACGAGTACGATGTTCTATGTTTTGTTAAATACCTGCCAGAATATGCAGGCTTTGGAATGCAAGGTAATGCATTTGTGGGAACAGCCCCAACTGAAGCAGATTTTGCCCGTGGCGAATTAACGCTCGGCCGAAAGGTAATAGACAGCGTCCCTGTTGCAACCATAAACAAAGGTGTAGACTATACGTTAAGAGTTAACATTACAGGCAACAAATTTGTTGGCGAACTAATCAGTAATGGACTTTACCAAAGAATAATGTGGGAAGATACAGATAACCAGTTTGAGTATGGTGCGGTTGGATTGAGAGCACAAAGGGCAGATGTTAGTTTTGATTATTTCAAAGTTGAAAATGGAACAAATCTTCCCTTGACTTCTCCTACTGTGAATCCAACTCCAGAACCAGACTTGATAGCTTGGTGGAAACTGAATGAAGGTTCTGGAACGGTTGCGTTTGACTCATCTGGGAACAACTATTCAGGAACCATTCACGGAGCCAGTTGGACGAATAGTCAAGGAAAAAGTTTTCTAAACTTCAACGGTATGACAGACTACGTGAGTATTCCCTCATCAGAACTAAGTAACTTGGACTCTTGTACAGTGATTAGTTGGATAAACTCAGACCTGGCAAAACTTGGATTAATCATCTATCATGGAGACGTAGGTGAATTCCATATGGGCAATGGCGCCTTAGAACAAGATGCAAATTGGCTAAACACAAATCCAACTTATGCAAACTTCGGTGTTAAATTATCAAACTTCAATTGGTATGGCGTCTCTTCCTCTGCTCCAATGCAGCCAAACGTTTGGCACCAAATTGCAGGTGTGTGGTCCAAAGGCGCTTTTCTGAAGATTTATGTAGATGGCGTCCTGGCTGGAGAAAATAATTTCATACCTTCCCTGGACCTTAATAATCCAGGGTCTTCGTTTCCTAGTTCACTTGGAGTAGTCAGTCAAGACCGATGGAATGTTCCAGATTTCTTCAAGGGACAGATAAGTAATGTCATGATTTTCAATAGGGTTCTAACCACTCCGGAAATAAGTGACCTCTTTTATTCTCCACTGTCAATTCCGAGACCAGCCCAACCAATTCTTGACGTTTCATGCAAAAGCTCAACTTCCTATTCTGGTTTTAATGTTGAAATTGAAGGCAGATTAACCTTGAACGAAACTGCAATAACAGAAGCGCCAATTCTGCTTTCATACAGCGTGAATGGAGGAAAATCCTGGCAAGACCTTACTATGGTAACTACCGCTTCTGACGGAACTTTCTCAGCTGTTTGGAACCCCTCAGTCACAGGCATTTATCTGATCAAAGCTGTGTATGAAGCAGATTCTGACTATTATGGAGCAACTGCAGTGGTTACCCTTTCAGTGACGCAATATGCAGAGGAAAATGTTTTTTCTGTTACTTCAAACTCAACTTTATCCAGTCTGATCTTCAATTCTCAAACCCATGAGTTAAGCTTCACAGTAACAGGACCTGAAGACACAACGGGTTACGTTGATGTGAATATTCCGAACAGCTTGATCGCAAACATCGCCAACGTCAAAGCATACATAGACGGTGACGAAATAGACTATACCTCCACATCCGTCGATGGTTCTTGGCATTTACATTTCATCTATCAGCATAGTACCCATGAAGTGATCCTGAGTCTAGGTCCACCTCCCTCTAATTTACTCTTTGATAATCCCGTTGGGTATGCAATTATAATTGGTTCAATTCTTGTTGCTTGCGTATCTTTGCTTCTTTATTTCAAGAAACGCAAACGCTAAACCTTAATTTTTCCCAATCTCCCGCACATCGACACCTTGCCGGAAAATCGTTAACGGTCCACCCACATCTCCAACGACTCTGCGGCGGATTGCACAATCAGACTGCAACCCAAACCAGACGCAGGACACAAAAACCAGCCCCCCACACAAACACCAAGAAGTAGTTGTGCTTAGCAAACACCCACTTCTACTTAAAAGAAAAACAGAAACAAAATCAACAAGCCCATGCAGTTCAGTATTTATAGAGGGGGGTATAGACAAAAAATCGCAACAGTTCCGCCTTAGCACCAAAATGCGTGGCAAGCGACTTCCAGCACTATCTTTCTTCCTCGGGTTTCTCCCAAAGCTGCAACATCTGCTTCTTGAAATCACTGCGTTTCCTCTGCAGGTACTTGTAAACCGTGTGGTGCTGGCTTCCGTCAATAAGCATCTGCACCGCGTTTCTTGCAACATCAACCTGCTCAAAACTGCCGATAAACCCAATCGTGTGCCCGTAAACAACCACACTGGCATCAGTCAACTCCTCAATCAGCTTACGCGTCTTACCATTCGCCCCGATTACCCGCCCTTTAACGCGTTTGATATCTGAGTCCGACCTGCCGAATATGGTACGCAAGTCTATGAAGTCGAAGATGGCATCGTCGTTGCGAAGCAAGCGAAATGCCTGTTCAGGTGAGAAACCCCTGCCGATTGCGGTTACCGTGTCCTTAGCCTTGAAAAGCAACGAAGGGTCACGCGCTTTCTCTGCGAGCACAATCGTCACACCGCCAGATTCGCTTTCAACGTTAAGCTCAACCATAAACTTCTCTTCTATGCTCTGTTTTATTTTTCCGTCTGGACCCACTAGGACACCAACGCGTTCTTTGGGGATTCTAACGAACATGTTTGGCTTAGACATTTTTACCAACAACCTTCTTGTAGGCTTCGTCAACTGACAGGACTTTAACGCCTAACCGACTAAAGAACCTATTCACGTTAGCCAAGTCCCTGAGCAGGAAAAACTCGGCCATAGGATGCGAAGTTGGCACTGCTTGCGCCACATCAAAAATCACAGGTTTGCCTTTCCACATCATAATGTTGTACTCACTTAAATCGCCGTGCACAAGCTCCGCTTTCCTGTAAAGCCGCTCCACGTAAGTCAGCAAAACACCATAAACCTTCTCAGGGTCACTTGGCGCTTGCTCCTTCAGCGACGCTGCATTAACCCCGTTCTCCCCGATGAACTCCATCACCAACACGTTGTTCTTCACTGCGATGGGTTTGGGAACTCTCACTTTCGCTCGGGAAGCCTGCTCCAAGTTACGGAATTCTTTCTGAGCCCAAGTGAAAATAAGCGATCTGGTGTCGCGTTTGACGCCTTTGAACCTGTAGTCACCTTCGATGTATTTGAGCATGCCCTTTTTGAACTCGGCTGACGCCGTCAAATAGATTTTTACGGCTAGGTCTTTGCCTTCTTTGGTTTTGCCCCAGTAGACTCTGGCTTCTTTGCCTGCATTCACGACTCCGTGGACTTCGTACAGGATGCCGCTGTTTAGTAACTGGTAGATGACCATGCGTGTGGCTTGGTCGAAAACTTCTTCTATCGTGGCTCTTTCAGTTGAGAAGTCATGTATGCGCATTTTGTCTCTTCGTTCCACTGTTTTTTCTTTATGTGCAAGCTTTTTTCGTGCTCTTCTCGACATGCGTTTTCACCATGCTATTCCTTGCGGAGTATTTAAAACCACTTGACCAGATTTACTTCGTGGAAAACGAAGTGGTTTAAGTGGAAACTGGAAAAAACTTGAACGCTAACTTGATTGCGCCTTGCGGAATGAATTGTGCACTTTGCGCTAGCTACTTAGCGTTGGTGAACGACCTGAAAAGAAAGGGCTTACAAATGCCTTATTGCACGGGTTGCAGGGTTAGAAACAAGCAATGTGCTTTCGTGAAAAAATCTTGCGCTAGACTGTTGAAGGGTGAAGTAGATTTCTGTTTTGAATGTCCTGATTTCCCCTGCGCCCGCTTGAAAACCCTTGACGCCAGATACAAATTCCGCTACAGAATGAGCATGATAGACAATTCGCGGTTCATCAAGGAATACGGGATGCAAAAGTTTCTTGAAGAACAGGAAAAAATTTGGAAATGCCCAGTTTGCGGAGAACTAGTTAGTTGTCATAATGGTCTCTGCTTCAATTGTGATTTAGAAAAGTTGAGAAGTAAAAAGCAAAAGTACCGATGGAACGAGTAAGCGCATTATATTTTTAGGATGCCTTTTCTGCGGAGATTTTCGGCTTGTGCGTGCGTGTAGCGCCATACAACATCGCCGCGTTTGTCGCTTTGAAAATCCCATGGCGAAACGATTACGATGTCGCCTTCGCGGATCCAAACTCGTCTTTTCATTTTGCCGCGGATTCGGCAGAGCCGTTCTTTGCCGTCTTGGCACTTCACTAGGATGCGGTCGAAGCCGAGCAGTTTCACTACCACGCCTAAAACTTCGCCTTGCGCGGGATACACCATTTCGCTGATTGCGCCTTCGTTTAACACTTTCTTTTTGCCCAAAGCATACATCTCGCGGCTTATGCTTGGAAAAGAATTGTTGAGCTTCCTTAAAAGCATGCTTATTCAGTATGCGGGAGTTGTTGCTGCGCCGTTGTGGTTGGTTAAGCTTTAATTTTCGCGTTGACAATATGTGCGTATCAAATGGGGCTGGTTAAGTGTCGTACGTTTTTAACATACCTTTCCGAAATAATGCTAAACTGAAACAGGTTATGGATAAAGTCAAAAAGGACGTGAAGCTTCAAAGTTTCTGGAAATGCGCGAACGTTATGGCCATTGATCGTATGGGCTACACGGATCATGGTCCAACCCACGTGAAGATTGTGGCTAACTTGGCGCTTAAGCTGCTGCGTATACTTGTGGACAAGCATGTTAAGCCTAGTATTGTTAAGAGTTACGGTATGAAGAATGAGGATGCTGAGGTTGTGGTGGTTTTGGGTTCGATTTTTCATGATTTGGGCATGGTTGTTATTAGAAATGATCATGAAAAGTACAGTGCGTTTTTAGCGTTGGAGTTTATTGAGCGGTGTTTGACTCCTGTTTACACTGTGGAAGAGCGCGTTATCATCTGCTCTGAGGTGTTGCACGCGATTGTGGCTCATGAGCAGCCGAATAAGCCTTTGACGGTGGAGGCAGGTATCGTGGGCATTGCTGACGCGTTGGATATGGAAGCGGGAAGGGCCAGAATCCCGTTCGAAGCGGGAAAGATCGACATTCACGCTGTTTCCGCGTTGTCCATTGAGAAAGTTGAAGTCATAGAGGGGTTAAAGAAGCCGATCACCATAAAAATAACTATGAGCAACTCTGCAGGCGTTTTCCAGATAGATGAGCTGCTGAAGCCGAGAATCGAAAAATCAGGACTTCACGAATACTTCCATGTAATAGCGGAGATAACTGGAGAAAAAGAAAGGAAAATCATAGAAAGATTTGAAATCTAAAGCCATAGAAAAGCTGATATGTGAAGTTAGAAAATGAAGAACTGTTGCTCGGTGCAGTCTATACCCCCCTTATATATAAAACCTACAGGTTCTGGTGGGTTGTCGGGTGACGACTAAGTTTTTTGTGGGTGTTGCATGTCGGGTGATGATTTATTTTAAATGGCTTTGTCACTCTGAAAATTTATTAAATTCTGAAACTTCTCACGTTAAGTGTATAAGGGGATAAGTTTATATGGGTGTATCCTATATGGGAGTAGTCAGGGAATACCTAATGGCACAACAAGAAAGAGACGCAATCCGAGCAAAAGTTCAAAGTTGGTTAATAGATGAAGGATACAAAGTAAGCATAGAAGATAATCCTAAGACATATTATACAATAGTTGCAGAGCATCCTACGAAAATGCATATTGTTGTTTCTCAAAGCTTAGACAGTAAAGACAGATTAACAATAGAAGGTGGCTTGCAAATACCCGACCAATTTAGAAAACTGCCTGAAAATGAAAGGTTAGATGTCCTTTGGGATGTACGATATGGTCTTGTTAACAATGAAATCTCGTTTATAATGGTACCCAATGGTCAGCTTCCAGAAAAAATAATTCTGCTGAAAAACATTTGGTACGATGGCTTGACTAAAAACAACCTTATGAATACCGCTCAAAAAGTAGTTGAAGGAAAATTAATGCCATTGTGGAAAATCCAGCGAAAGCTCGGCGCTCCAGAGCCTAAAGATAACATGGTAGTTTAGGTTCTATTCTTCCATTTTTTTCTTTTTCTTAACCCAATCTTGTACAGCGTCTTCAACGGCTAACGTAATATTACCCTTCTTCATGCCGTAATTTTTGAATACTTCTTCGCGGAACTTCTTTTCCAATTCGTCTGGTAGGATAATATCAATTCTTCCCATAATTCTTCCCATATTAGAGCAATAAGTTACACACTTATATGCTTTTCCCCTTATCCACAATGTTTATTAGATACCCCATACACTATACACCTAAGGGGATAAGTGTATATGTCCATCCTAACAACCAGAGAGCAACGTGGCGAAGCAATCGCACAGCTTGACGACCAAATTCACCGTGTTGACGATTGCACTTATACCGTTAAGTCTCAGTCTCACGATGGAGAGTACGGCATAATCAAGGTTAATGGTGAATGGATTTGCGAATGCCCAGATAACAAATATCGTCATGTAAAGTGCAAACACATTCACGCTGTTGAATTTTCAAAATCAATGAGAGCAGAGGTAGTAATAAACCAAGTTATACCTGAACTGAACATTCAGAACTGCCAATATTGCGGTTCATCTGGCATAGTTAAGAACGCTATTCGACATAACAAGCAGGGAGATATTCAGCGTTACCTATGTAAATCTTGTGGTAAACGCTTCTCAATAAACATAGGCTTCGAGAAAATGAGAGCAACCCCACAAGTCATAACTTCTGCAATGCAACTGTATTTCACAGGGGAATCTTACAGGAACATTCAGAAGTTCCTTAGACTGCAAGGCGTAGAAGTTGACCACTCAACCGTTTTGCGTTGGGTTCGCAAATATGTTCGCTTGATGGAGAGCTATGTCGAAAAACTAAAGCCTACCGTAAGCGACACTTGGAGAGCAGACGAAATCTACATGAAAGTCAAAGGCAACATGAAATACCTTTTCGCGGTTATGGACGATGAAACTCGGTTCTGGATTGCTCAAGAAATGGCAGAAACAAAACAGAAGCATGATGCACGAACACTGTTCATGCGGTCAAAATACCTTATGGGAAAACAACCGAAGGTTCTAATCACGGATGGCTTACCTTCTTATGCTAAAGCGTGTGAATGGGCTTTTGATGGAACAAAGCATATCCGCAAAATCACATTGAAAGGAAAAGTACACAACAATAACAAAATGGAACGGTTGAACGGTGAAATCCGTGACCGCGAAAAGACAATGCGTGGATTGAAGAAGAAACGGACAACGATATTCAGAGGTTATCAAATCTACCATAACTATATTAGACCACATGAAAGCTTAGATGGAAAAACTCCCGCTGAGGCGTGCGGAATAAAGGTTGAAGGCAAAAACAAATGGCTAACATTGATACAGAATGCCAGAAAAGAACTATGCGTAAATTAATTTTTCATCAGCGAAAATATTTGGTGCATCCATGAA
>CAZJBY010000006.1:0-74900 GCA_964544495.1 uncultured Candidatus Bathyarchaeia archaeon | reverse complement strand
TATGGTGGAACCAGTTCAAAGACGGCTTAGACTACGTCGTGTACGTGAGCACGGCTGACGAATGGGACGGCAGCCTCAGCGGCGCAAGACCGCGAGAAGCAGTTTCATGGGGAAAAATAAGCGAGAAAGCTAAGCGTGTGATGGTTGAGGGGGACGCGACCGTAGTGCTGCCTGTTATGTTCAGCTCATTGTTGAGCAGGCTTGGTAAAGCTTAGGTGACACCCTTAAAAAGCCATGAAAAGTCTGGCGCTTCTCGTTTCGTTTTCACCCGTTCGTTGAGTGCGTGCGTTACAAGCGGTAGAGCAATCGTGGCGTCGCAGTAGCATACAGCGCGTGTGCCGCTTTCGCTGTTGATTTTGCCCCAGCTTATGGCTTCTTCCAGCGTGCAGCCTGACAATCCGCCCCATTGCGGCGCGTCGGCGGTTATCTGTATGGAGTATTTGTGTGGGTAATAGTATTCTTGTAAGCCTTTGCGGAGGTGACCGTCTCTGCCCGGCACGCCTTGGTCGTTGGTTTGGGGTGAAACTGAGATGGCGATGAGCTGCGTTAGGTCTTTGGGCACGCCGCCGCCGATGTAGATCACGCCTACGTCTTTGGTTTTGGTGCCGATGGTGACGAACTGGTCAAACTCTTTCACGCTGTCGAGGATCACGTTGTGCCCCTGGTTTTTAGCCATGAGGAATGTTTCGCCGTATGCGCTGTCAACCATGGCTGGGCTGAAGATTGGGACGCCGTTTTCATAGGCGACTGAGGCTATGCTTGGGATTTTTTTGTTGCTCATGTATCTGCCGAGCAGGTGGAAGAATTCGGCGGATGAGTACGGGTAATCGGTTTTCAGGGTCATGATGAAGTCTGTGACTAGTTCTTCCATTTTGCGGTAGTCGGTTTCTTTGCCGAAGACGTCGTAGTACCTGTTAACGTCCGCCTTCAGGAGTGCCTCGTCGTCTACCATGTGGCTGCCCTGCCAGTAGCCGAAGCCCATCGCGTCAACAATGTCTTCGGACACGTTAGCGCCCGTTGAGACCAGAACGTCAATGAAGCGGTTCTCCATAAGCCAGTTGACTATGGTCCATTGGCCTGCGGTGCTCATGGAACCCGCCAAGCCCATGACTATCGTTAAGTCTTTTGCCTTCACCATGTTTTCCCAGACGTCAACTGCTTCGCCCAGTTTCCTTCCCTGATAGGCTGTTCGGCTCATTTCGGCCAGAAGTTGTGAAATGCTTTTTTCTTTAACCTTAATCGGTTCCAATTTCTTGTTGAAGTATGATTCGCTCATGCGCTTTTACCCCGTTGTAGATTATGTGGCTCGTATATGAAATTTGCCATTCTGGAAACGCGCAGTCTACTCTCTGGCTGGTTTTCGGTTTTTCAGCGGAAAACTAAAAACGTTTTTAGGAAACAACGTGAATGAAACTGCGGAGTTTTAGGAGATTTTGAAATGGCTAAGAAAAAAGCTGCCGAGAAAGAAGGCAAGCCTATGAAGCCGACTCTGGAGCCCATGATGTACATGGACCATGACGAAAAGAACTACTATATTCAAGTGGAGCTGCCGGGCGTTAAGAAGGCTGACGCGGAACTTGAAGTATCTGACCAGAGCTTCTGCGTTAGAGGCATCAGAGGAGACATCGAATTTTTGGGATGCTACATTCTAACGCACGCGGTAAACGCGGAGAAAGCCCAAGCTAAATTTGACAACGGCTTATTGAGCATCGAGATTCCGATAAAGAAGATTCTTAAAGGAAAGAAAATCGCGATAGAATAAACACGCCAACAACCTTTCTTTTTTTAATTTCCAGAACATGCCTTAGCCTGTTCTTATGCCCAGAAGCTTTTGGAGTACTCGCCCAAAACTGCTTTGTATATCGCCTTGGTCTGCTGGGCTATTCTTTCCCAGTCGTATTTCTCCTGAACTTTTCTGTACGCGTGTTCCCTGATGTAGTTCCTGTAGTTCTCATCGGTCAAAATCTTGGTTATGCCCCATGCTAAGGAGTCGGGGTTGTTCGGGTAAGCCTTGAATCCGGTTACGTCGTGCTCGACGATTTCGGACAAGCCTCCCGTATCGGATACCACGACTGGGCTTTTCGCCGCCATAGCCTCCAAAGCCACTATGCCGAACGGCTCAAAAAGCGAGGGCACAACGGAGACGTCGGCGCACTTCTGCAGTTTAAGCAAGGTCTCGTCGTCCACGAACCCCATGAAAAGCACTTTATGCTCTAACCTCATGCTTCTGACGATGTTCAGCAGCTGCTCTTTCATGTAGCCGCTGCCTACGATTATGAATTTGGCGTTAACTTTCCCCAAAACTTTGGGCACCGCGTTGATTAGTACGTGGATGCCTTTTTCGTAGACCAGTCTTCCGACGTAAAGCACGATTTTCTCTTCAGGCAACGCGAATTTGGTTCTGAATGCTCCACAGTCTTCCGTCTGGGGATTTTCATAGACGTGTGTGTTGACGCCGTTGGGAATCATGACCAGCTTGTCTTCTGGAAGCCCGAAAGCCCATCTGACGTGGGAAACCATGTAGTTGCTGCAGCAGATTACCTTCCAAGCCTCGTAAGTGAGCCAGGCTTCAGTCTCGTGAATCATCTTTTCCGTGTCGGTGTGCAGCCCGTCTCTCCGCCCGATCTCAGTGGAGTGCATGGTGACCAGAAGCGGTTTCCTGAAAACGTGCTTCAGCCCTATGCCCGCGGTTGCAACCAGCCAATCGTGAGCGTGGAAAACATCAATTTTGCCGTCCAATTTGTTTACTATGGCGGCGGCTTCCTTTTGCATGTTCAAGTTCATCAAGTAAACCCATGTGGCAAAATCTGGCGCGGGATTTTTGTACGAATCTATCCGGTAAACCTCAACGCCGTCGATGACTTCATGTGCGGGAGCGCTGGGGAAATCGCAGGTCACCACATAAACTTTTACGTCGTTTTTCGCTAGGCTCTTGGATAGGAAAAAGACGTGCGGGGATATTCCTCCTATGACTCTTGGGGGGAATTCCCATGTGAACATCATGACGCTTAGCTTGTTTTTCATTTGCTGCTTGCGCCTCCCGCCACAGTCTTGTACAGCGCTAGCATGTCCTTTATTCCAGAGTCCGCATTGGGCGCAACAACCGTTACTTTTTCCTTGGGAACGCGGTATATTCTAAAAAGCTCATCCTGCATCCATTCTGACTTGGCGCTCACTTTTGCGGCTTCGTAAAAGCCCAGCCACTCTATGCTTTTGATGGACATGTTATAAGGCGTGTTCGAGTTTGGGGAGCGGTGGTCCTCTAGGCTTTCCACGGAATAGATAAACGGTATGTTGAGCGCGTTTTTCAGGGTCACCGCGGCTGGTATGAAGTGCCAGTCATAAACATCTATGAGGTTTATCCGTTTATGTGCTTGGTAGTAGATGTTTGCTGCGGCGCGTTCCACCTCTTGGTTCAGCGTCAGATCCCAGGTTAAAACGCCGATGTGGGTGCGAACTGGATTCGCAACCCTCGCAACCGTCGCTCCATTTGCCTCTTTGACGGCACCAGTTAAAGAATCATTGTAAGTGACGACGTAAGTTTCAACTTTGTTCTTAACTAGCTGGGTTGACAATGCGCTTATGTACTCGGCGAGTTTTCCCACCACTCGTGGCGGATACTCCCACGAAAAAAGGATGACGCGCATCGCCTTTCACTACGTGAAAAGAGAACAGACTTTGATTATTCCTCTTGGATTAAGATAATACCTTTTTTTTCCTTCATTATCAACGAAGCTTTCGGCGAACCCCTCAGACTTGTACTTGTCAAGTATGCCCTCAATCTCCGCTGGATCTCGCTGTAGAATCCGTGCCACTTCTTCGCCTCGCCTAGCCAAGTCAGCTGCAGTCGCGCATAAGTTGTGCAATGTCTGTAAAACCTTTTCGGGAAAAGGAAGTTCTTCTCTCATTTTTATTGCACCTACTTGCAAGTGACTATTGCCGACTTCTCTTATAAACGCATGCACGCCCGAGTTTGGTCAGAAAAGCCTGACCGCCGACTGCACCTGCGTGCTCAGCTTCTCAAACCTTTTTTCAGCCGTGTCAACAAGCGTTTTTCTGAGCGCTTCACCCTTCAGTTTTGAGGTTCTGATCTTTTTGAGTTGACTTGCCAAAGTCTTATCCTGCAGTGAGTGTTCTGCCCAGCTTTCAAAGTCTCCTCGGCGGTTATGAAATTCCACAGCTTTCGCGTTCACCGTTTGAAGCGCCTTGGCGAAGCCTTTTAGGCTCCACGTCATCACGCCCGTGAAGTGTTCCTCATCTGCTTTCGTGCAGAACAGAAACGGCTCATTAGCCGTTATCGTGGCGAGCCTGAGCCTGTTTTCGAAGTCTAACAGCGACGCCTGAGCCGCCACAAACGCGTCCATAGGCGACTTGTAAGGGCTGAAGTAAGCGTGAACTTCTCCTGGCGCGCCGCCAGCAGCGAACATGTAGTAGAGGTGGTCGCTTGTTTGGAAGTAGCGCCACAGCTTGAGAAACTCTGGGTCATCAGCCTCTTTGACAAGGGCTTCAAGCCTCCGCAAACCCGTGAAGTAAGCCCACTGCAGGGCGTTCCCAAGCCAGCCGCTTGAGTCTCTTTCAAGATCAGCCCAAGAAACAGTGCCGCCCGTTTCAGGGACATCAATCTCGCCAGCTGACGCATGGTGGTCAACAACTTCTGAAGGCGTAGCCATATTCATGTGCTCCCACTTCAGGATTTCTTCGGGCAGATGCCTCAAAAAGCCGTGTATGCCTGTTTCTGGCCAATGGTGCTCTCCGAAGGTTTCGTAGTCTGGGAAGATGTTGATGCAGTCGCCCTTCGTGTCCGCCAGCCAATGCGCGTATTTGTCCGCTGTCAACGGCCATTCACTCCACCATCGGGCGCTAAAGCGGAAGCCTATGTCGTCTGTCAGCTTGTAGTTGCGCAGCAGCACTTTGATTTTTTTGCCGCCTTTCGGCGTGTAAAGGTAGTTAGGTGATTTTCCGCTGAGGACTTTTTCCACGCCCTCCATGAAAATCCCTTTGTAACCCAAATCATCCGCGATCCTCGCGATGGTGTTGTTGTAGAGCAACTCGGTGTTCTCAAAAACCGTCGGTGCGTAGCCAAGCAAACTCTTCACTGTTTGCCGATGAAGCTTCACTTGCTCAATAAACTCGTCCTTTTCAGGGTAAAGACTGGCAACTGAATGGTAATATGTCTGATTCAGGAATTCGACGCAACCCGTCTCCGCGAGCTGCTTGAAAGTTTCCAAAAGGTCCCTCTCGAACATCTCGCACTGTTCCAGGAAGACGCCTGACACGCTGAATGAGACTTTAACTTGCCGCTTCTGCTTCCGATGCTCATCAATCACGTCAAGCAGTATCCTGTTCGAGGGAAAATAGCATTTCCTCGCCGCACGCTTGAAAATCTCCTTATCCACCGCATTGTCAAAATAATAGTCAAACAACTCTTCTTTCTTTAAACGTCTGAAAACCTTGTTCTCCCAAAACAGGTTCCGCTTCAACCTGTGCGGTTGATGAACCTCAAACACAAGCACAACGTCAGTCAGCGACATTTCACCCTCTGCAAATGAATAACGCAACAACGTTTATTTCTAGTTTACCCTTCTCTAAAAGCCAAACAGTGAATTTACAACTAAAACAACGTTCATCCATATATTTCGTATGAAGTAGCTATTGCGGCTATTCCGCTTCAGCGCCTTCGATTGTTTAGGCTGTTGCTTCAAGTTTCTCGGTGCTGAGGATTCTGGTTACGAGCTCTTTTCCGAGGTTCTTGGAGGCGTCTAAGACTTCTATGCCGATTATGCGCCCGTTCTTGTCTAGGTCGAGGACCACGTTTTCCGCAAGCTCTTCGCTTATGTCGTATTTGGCTTTTCTCAGCCAGATGTACATGGCGTCAGCCTTCTTGTCGTACTCAACCTGAACCATAAGAGTCACGGTCTCCTTGTCCAATAAACAGTAATCACGGTTATTTTACCATTACTCTTCTCACAAATAGCTTTGAGATATTTTCCGCCATACTTCTTCACCGCAATAAACCTCTCCAACCTTGACGGAACAGTAAAATAAGGATGCAGCACGGTGTCTGCAACTTCAGACTTTGAGATTCCCCTGGTTTCATACGCGCTTTTGCATGTGCCGTGTAGACAATTGCCATCTCTGCTCATTTAGGCTGTTTGCTTCGATTGGCATAAAACACTTGCTTTGTTTCAGCAGACAAACAAATCATTCACATAAGGCAAGCTTAGCCCCCAACAGGCGTGTGCTTAACGCCTAATAGACAACAGCGCAGAAAACCTACAGAAGGACCCTGCCGCAAGCGCTCCGCGAAATCCATGCAGTTTAGTATACATAAGAGGCTATAGTCTGTTCCAAGCGATAATCAGCACTGGTCTAAGCTCTGGTTCAATCTTTATATAAGGGGGTATAGACAAAAAATCGCAAAGCATTCAGCAAAAGCACATTCAGTAATAAAAAGTTATCAATTGCTTTTCACAGTAGCCTAAAAACAAGAAAAAAAGAAAAAAGGAAAGTTTGTTTAGATTTGTTTGGTTTTTACCGCGTTCTCCAAGGCAACAACGCCTGGAAGCTTCTTACCCATCAAAAACTCGATTAATGCTCCGCCAGCAGTGCTTATGTAGCTGATCTTCTCGGTTAACCCGTACTCCTGTATCGCCGCGATCGTGTTTCCGCCTCCTGCAAGCGAAAACGCGTTTGAGTCTGCTATGGCTTCAAAGACTTTCTTGGTGCCGTAATTGAACTGTGGATTTTCGTACACGCCCATTGGTCCGCTGACCATGATGGACTTGGCTTTGCTGATGATTCCCGCGTAGTTCTCCACGGTTTTCGCGCCTATATCGAAAATTGAGTATTCGGTTGGCAGCTCATCCACGCTGATTTCCTTCCGCTTGCCGTCCACATCCAACGCAACGTCAACAGGAACCACAACGCCCTCAGGATACTTCTGCATCAGCGCCTTAATTCCAGGAATCAAACCCGTTAACTCTTTCTTCACAAGGAAATCCATGGTCTTCTTGCCCAAATCAACGCCTTTCGCCGCGAGAAACAGCTGCGAAGTCACACCGCCAACCACCACGTAATCCGCGACGTCGTTGCCCAACACGTACTTGCTGATTTCCAAAGAATCATCCGCTTTTGCACCACCCATCACATAAACGCACGGCTTCTCAGGAGTTTCCAACGCCCTGGACAGCGACTTCAGTTCACGCTCCATAATTCTGCCTGCGGCGGAAGGAAGCACTGCGGTGAAGCCCACCATCGAAACATGAGCCCTATGAGCGGCAGCGAAAGCATCGTTAACAAACAAATCCGCCAACGGCGCAAGATTCTGCACAAGCGGAGTTTTCGCATGCTCCTCCGGTGTACCCTTCTTGGTTTCTCCGTCGAATCCTCTGACGTTGCCTAAAACGAGAATCTCGCCGCTCTGCAAGCTTTTGATGGCTGCTTGCGCTTTTTCACCGTAAATGTCGTCAACGTATTTTACTGGGCACTTCAAGATTTTGCCGAGAATCTCCGCGTGCTGCTTCAACGGTATGAAGTCCGCTTCACCTTTTCTTCCCTGATGCGCCAGAATCACGACTTTGGCGCCTTTTTCCGCAAGTTCCTTGATGGTTGTTTCCGCGTGCGCTCTGATTCTCACGTCGCTTGTGACTCTTTTTGTTTCGGGATCAATTTCTGAGTTGAAGTCCACTCGAACTAGGACAACCTTGTTTTTCACGTTAAAATCGTCTAATGTCAAGTACTTTGCCATGTTTTATCACTCTCTAATTGCCAAAAAGAAAGGATGGGGAAAGGGTTTTTAAAGTTTCAGCATCTGAGCCGTTTAGAGTCCTGCTTTCTTGCCCACTAACTCGATGAAGTCAACCATGCGGTTGCTGAAGCCCCATTCGTTGTCGTACCACGCCAGAACCTTCACGAAGTTGCTTTTGTCGCCCATAACCATTGTTGCTTGGGCATCAAAGATTGCGGAGCACGTGGTGTGAAGTACGTCTGTTGAAACGATTGGGTCTTCCGTGTAGTCCATTATGCCCTTCAATGGTCCTTCAGCGGCTTTTTTCATGGCAGCGTTGATGTCTTCAACACTAACGTCTTTGTCGAGGATGGCTGTCAGGTCTACGATGGAACCGTCTGCTGTGGGTACTCGCATGGCCATGCCGTTCATTTTTCCGTTGCATGATGGGAGGACTAGGCCGATGGCTTTTGCTGCGCCTGTGCTTGTGGGGATGATGTTGACTGCGGCTGCGCGTGCGCGGCGGAGGTCTTTGTGGACGAGGTCTTGGACTTTTTGGTCGTTGGTGTATGCGTGGACTGTGGTCATGAAGGCTTTTTGGAGTCCGAAGTTGTCGGCTAGTACTTTTGTGACTGGGGCGAGGCAGTTTGTGGTGCATGAGGCGTTGCTGAGGATGTGGTGTGTTGTGGGGTCGTATGTTTCGTGGTTTACGCCTAGGACGATGGTTATGTCTGGGTCGGGTGAGGGTGCGCTGATGAGGACTTTTTTGGCTCCTGCTTGGAGGTGCATTGAGGCTTTTTCGCGTTTGGTGAAGAGTCCTGTTGATTCGACGGCGAGGTAGACGCCGAGGTTTTTCCATGGGAGTTGTGTTGGGTCTCGTTCGCTGATGACTTTGAGGGTTTTTCCGTTGACGACGAGGTCGTTGCCTTTGACTTCTACGGTGCCTGGGAATCTTCCGTGGGTTGAGTCGTATTTTAGTAGGTGTGCGTTGGTTTTTACGTCTGCTAGGTCGTTTATGGCTACGAAGTCGATGTTTGCGTTGCGTTCGATGGCTGCGCGGTAAAGGAGTCTTCCGATTCTTCCGAATCCGTTAATTCCTACTTTTATCGCCATTATAAATCACCTTTATTTTGCGAAGTCTATCACCTATTCTTTCTTAATTAATTTTCCGACCGAAACTCTGAAGTCGCATGTTTGGATGGGTGGTTCTCTAGCGCTTGAAAAAGTTGCGGTGTGTGATTTAAACCAGGTTTCTCAGTCCTGCTTTCTCAGCTAATTGAACAGCTTTTGCCCTCTCATCTTTGCTGAGGTGTCGGTGCAGTTCTGGGATTTCGTGTGCGCGCCATTCTGGTCTGTACTGGAACATCAGGTTGAGTCTTGTTTCAGCTCCCAAGTTTTCCGCTATCCAGTTCAGCGTCGGCTTCGTGCAGCACTCCAGATGGTTGGGCAGAACCAGCACGCGGATTATAAGTTCACTGTGTTTCTTGGCTTCCAAATGGTTACGCGCGCATACCGTCCAGTAATCGGGTGCATCAGAAATTCTTTCAGCACAATCTGCTGGTCCATACTTGAAGTCCAAGAGATAAACATCAGCGAACCCAGCTAGGAGCTTAGCGGTTTCTGGGCTGTAATAGGCATTGGAGTTCCAGACAACGGGCACATTCACGTTCACGTGTTTGAAGGTTTCCAGCCACTGCGGAAGCCACGGCGTAGGTTCTCCACCTACAAGATTCACGTTTCTGCAACCGCTTACACGTAGACGCTCAACTTCCCCAGCCATTTCTCTGGGTTTGCACCTGTTTCCAGGTTCCTTCCACTGGCTTATGGTCCAGTTTTGGCAGTGGCGACAGCGTATGGTGCATCCCAGGGTAAATATGGTTCCTGAAGGCACAAGCTCTGGCTCTTCGCCTACGTGTGTAAAAATGCTTGAAACCGTCATCGTATCACCGCATTTACAGTACCCTAACGCGTTAGTTAGTCTGTCAACGCCGCATCTGCGACTGCAAAGATGGCATTGCTGCAAGATTCTGTTTGAGATTTCGATTTTTAAGTCAAAATAGGATTTTGCTGGCGTAGGAAAATCGTGGAATTTTTTGACCGTGTCAATTTCCTGTTCAATCTTGGAGAAGTCTTCAGTGAGTTTTCCGTGTTTTTTCCAAAGCGCTTCTAACGAGTCGGTTTTGTCGAATTCGGAGGGAAGGTTTTTAGCTATCATGAACTTTGCTGTTTTCTGGTTTTGCATGACAGCGAAGTATCTGGCTAAACTCTTTTTAGCTAATTTATCATCGAGAACTGCGACAGCGTCTGGTCTTGCAATCTTCCTCATTCTTCTCTATTCGTAGTTTATGCTGAACGGCGTACTAAAACAGTGCGTACGGGAAGGGTCCTCCGCTTGGATGCAGTTTCCCTTTTATCGGAATCTGATGGGCGCACACAGGGCAACGCATGTCCTTTGTCAGGTTCCATCTGGTAATCTCAAAGCTGTAACGCTTGATTAAAAGTTCGTTGCAGTTTGGGCAATAGGTATTCTCGGCTGGGTGCCCTGGAAGGTTTCCAATGTATACATAATGCAGCCCCGCGTTTCGGGCGGTCATGTACGCTCTTTCCATGTCTTCAACGGTTGTGGCTGGAGTAGTAGTCATCTTATAGTCAGGATGAAAGCGCAACAAGTGAAAAGGAGTATCACGACCTATGTTGTCTTTGATCCACGTTGCCATTTCTCTTATTCTATCCCTTGAATTTCCGATTTTCGGAACAACCAAATTCGTGATTTCGATGTGAACTCCGTTTCTTCTAAGCTCTTTCAGCGCCTCGTAAATTGGTTCCACGCTTGGAACTGCTGAAAAGCTTTTGTAAAAATCTGGGTCGCCGCCACCTTTGAAGTCAACCGTGGCAGCATCCAAATACGGTGCAATTGTCTTCACAGCTTCAGGCGTCATGTACCCGTTCGTTACGAAAGTATTAAAGAGTCCCACCTGATGCGCGAGTTTGGCGGTGTCATACGCGTACTCCATGTAAATCGTTGGTTCAGTGTAAGTGTAGCTTATCCCTTGACAGCTCCTGTCTCTTGCCGCTTTTACAACTTCCGCTGGGGGGAGATACCGGCCAACCACTTCTGTGTCTTGGCTCACCATCCAATTGTCGCAGAATTTGCAGCGGAAGTTGCAGCCAGCCGCCGCGATAGACATAACCTGTGCTCCAGGGTTAAAATGCGACAGGGGCTTCTTGCTTATCGGGTCAACAGCTGCGGACACCGCCTTTGCATAATTCAGCGAGTAAAGAGTGCCGCCTTCGTTTTTCCTAACTAAACAAAACCCGGTTGCGCCTTCACTTATGAGACATCGACGTGCGCACAAGTAGCACTTTACTTTCTTGTCTTTCTGCTTTTTGTAAAGCATGGCTTCATGTAGAGACAAACAATTTTCACCTATTATTGATAAAGAATGCTCGTGTTAACTCTTAGATAGAATATGAAAGCTTTTCTTTAAAACTATTAGCTCATTCTGCATGTGAAACAACAAGCCAAACCCATTTGGAGAGATGAAGCTTTTTTATTGGATGAGCAAGCATGTGCCTCTGTGGAAATGCTGTTTAAATGACCAAGTATTACGTGTTGCCCATAGCCACGAAGTATTGGAAGCCCGGCGAGAAATACCTAAACAATATACTTGAGGCTATAGAAAAAAGAGTAGCTGACGGCGACTTTGTGGTTATATCTGAAAAGGCACTTTCCATCACGCTGGGCAACACCATAGACGAAAGCGACGTCAGACCCAGTTTCAACGCGAATCTTATTTCAGGCATATGGATGCGAATATTCTGGGGCTACTTCCTAGGCGTAGTATGCCGTCTTGGACCAAGGCTGAGGCGCAGACTTCAGAAATACCCGGTTGAAGCTGGCAGCCGGCACAAACAAGTTGCTTTACAGCAAGCGGGGCTTTTGCAGGCGTTGATGTGGGGTTCTGAAGGCGGAATTGATGGGTCTAACTTGCCATTTTCTTATGTGAGCTTGCCTTTGAGCAATTCGTATGAACGTGCAGAGCTGATTCACCAGCAAATTTGGCGTAAGCTGAAAAAGAAAGTCTATGTCATAATCGTAGACACGGATAAGACCTATTCGTTTAGGAATTTTCATTTTACTCCTCGCCCAAACCCGATGAAAGGAATACGGTCTTTGGGAGGCGTGGCTGCCTATGTAATCGGCAGAACGCTCAAGTTTAGAAAGAGATCGACACCGCTCGCCGTTGCTGGAGGCATGTTGCAGGCAAAAGAAGCGTTAAAAATAGCCAATATTGCTGACAGAGCACGTGGTGCAGGTTCAGGAGCAACGGTGTGGGATATGGCCGCTCGTTTCAACGTAGCAGCAACGGAGATAAGTTGGGACATGCTATCGAAGGTCAAGCATAAGCCCATTGTTCTCGTCAGGATAAAAAAGAAATAATAATATTATGCTGAAGAAACTGTTTTGAAGAGTAAAGAATAAACATGCCTTCTTCTTTATTGAACGCGGGGACGATTTATGGAAGAAACTGAAACGCTGAATGCTTTTTTCAATCCTCGTTCAGCAGCGATCATTGGAGCCACTAAAAAAATAGACAAAGCGGGGCACGTTATCTTCAAAAACTTTGCCTATAACAAAACGCGCGGCGTTTTCAAAGGGGAAATTTACCCTATAAACCCACATGAAGATTCCATTCTGGGATTCAAATGCTACCCCTCCATAACTGAGATTCCTGGAGAGTTGGACCTGATAGTGATTGTTGTTCCAGCCAAGGTTGTGCCGTCCATCATGGAGGAAGCAGTCACCAAAAAGGTCAAGACCGCCATAATAATCACTTCGGGTTTCAGGGAAGTCGGAAACATTGAACTCGAAGAACAAGTAGCAGCCACAGCTAAAAAAGCTGGAATCCGAGTGTTAGGACCCAACTGCTTAGGCGTTTACTATCAGAAGACGGGCGTGGACACGCTGTTTCTTCCTGAAACCAAGGTTCTGACAACCGGAGATGAAGTCATCGCCACGCCGAGACCGTTGATCGGAGACATAGCCATTGTTACTCAAAGCGGAGCCTTCGGAGTCGCAGCCCTCGATTTTCTAGCTGGACGCCAAATTGGAATCAGCAAGTTTGTAAGCTTCGGCAACAAATGCGATGTGACAGAATCTGAAATGATGCATTATCTGCTTTACGACAACGAAACCAAGGTCATACTCCTCTATGTGGAAGACATAAAATATGGAAGAAAATTCCTCAAAATAGCAGAAAAAGTAACTGCGAAAAAGCCTATAGTGGCCCTTAAAGCAGGAAGAAGCGTCGCAGGAGCCAGAGCCGCCGCGTCACATACTGGCGCAATCGCAGGTTCAGACAAAATTTATAGCGCAGCTTTCGAGCAGACAGGGGTAATCCGCGCAAGGGACATGGAGGAATTCTTTGACATGGGTAAAGTGTTAGCCATGCAGCCGCCGGCCGTAGGCAACAACATAGGCGTGCTGACAGACGCGGGTGGTCCAGGCATAATGACGGTGGACGAGTGCGAGAGCAACGGCTTGACTGTTAACCGTTTTTCCGAAGAGACGCTGCAGAAGTTTCAGAAGCTTAAGGACGGAGGTGTGCTTCCCAGGTTCGCGGCAATCGGTAACCCAGTTGACCTGACGGGGTCGGTGACGGATGACATGTTTGTGGTTGCGGCAGACCTGATGTTTCAAGCCCCAGAAGTCAACGGGATAATTCTGCTCGGGCTGCATCATTTGCCTGCCTTACAGGAAAAGTACATCGACGGAGTAGCGGAGGTCGCAAGCAAATACAGCAAGCCAATCGTCATGTGCGACATCGGCGAGACAGAAATGGCGTTGTACACTCGTTTCAGGTTTGACAAGCTGCGGGTTCCCTCTTATCCTTCACCCGAGGACGCTGCAAGGGCAATGGCTGCCCTGGTTCGTTACGGTACTTACTTGAAGAAAGAGAACCGCGCGGAAGAGCATATAAGCGAATTCGTGAAGAAAAAACATTCATCCTAAAGGTTAACCGTAACCGTGACTTCGTCGCCGTCTTTGAGGTGAAGCGTTTCTCGCAGGTTTACAGCGGCTATTATCTCTAAAAGTTCCTTTGGGTAGTCCGCAACTTCAGGAACCACAATGGCGCACTCCAAAGTGCCTACTGATGCTTTGATGAGCATTCCTCTGCAGTATCCTTCAGCAGGGCAAACTTTAACGGAACGCGCCTTTTCTAGCAGTTTTTTGAGTTCCACGTTTTTTTCAGAAAGCTTCACGTTCAACGTTCCCAGATACGGAGTGAAACCGAGTTTCTCTTCTATCTGCCGCTTAACCCACGGTAACCCAAGAAACTTTTTGCCTTCGCCTCCCCCACAGGAAACGGTGCCGCTGAGTTTTATTTTATCCAATAAGAGTGCTCCTGAAGTTGGCTTGCACGTTGCCGAGTGACTGGCTCAGCGGGGGTTATTTTTGTTCCTTTAGCCATTTTGCAACTTTCGTGAGGACCGGGTCGGATGATATGTCGATTACGGGCACAATCATTTTTTCTTTTGTTTCTATGGTGGGCATGTATTTTGGCATAAGCGAGTATCCGGTGAAGGTCCAGTAGACTCTGCCGTTTTCTATTAGCGCCCTTGCAACTGCCGTGGTGGAGGCGGGAAGCGGAAAGTACAGGAAGACTACGCCCTCAGCCCAGTACAGTCCTGCCAGCTTACCGCCAGCTACCACGGCGGTAAACCGCGCCAAGTCCTCAGGCGTCGAAAAGGGAGTGCGCTCCATTATGACGATTTCCTTGAATGGTTCGTACTTAACTGTGACTTTACTTTCACTCATAAATGGGTCAACTTGCCTGTAAGCATAGATTGTTGAGAAGTTCCCTTTTAACCTTACCATACACCTAACTCTTGTGAAACAGTTCTATGCGAACTTGTCAGCACGATTGGCGGAAGCAGCTTGCAGGGGAAAAACCCTGAGAGGCTAAAAACGAAGCCACACCGCAATACTGAGAAGATGCCAAAATTACTACAATTGATAAGACCACACGAAGCATTAAACGGAAAAACTCCAGCATAAGCATGCGGAATAAAAGTTGAAGGACAAAACAAGTGGATAACTCTAATTCAAAACGCAACCAAGGCAAATAAAGGAAATTAATAGTGTGATATCTCCACAAGAAATTCGCTTAAATCTAAGAAAGGCACACCGTTTTCTATTTTACCAACGGAAAGGCGTTTAAGTTTAATTTCTCCCTCAAATTTCATTTTTCGTTAGATACCTCTTCCAATTAATTTAATTGAAATTTTGGTAATTAATCTGTTAAGTCCAAGGTTAAATGCAGAAGTATTTTTGGGCATAACAAAACGTTGAGAGAACACAATCTTACCTGCTGTATTAGTTACAGTGTCAAGGTCTTGTACGGTAAAGACTAAACCATGATTTGACGGTTCTTCTCTTTTAATTACGCTTGAGGGATTTGGGTATTTATATATGTCTTCAATATAATCAAGTGATATGTAATATGGGAAAAACCAACTCGGTTCGTCACCTACAAGAAGTTCAGTTTTGTCTTTTGTTTTACCGTTTTCGTACCATGGATAAATTTTACCATTTAACCTAACGTAAGCATCATCTAACTCTTTACCTTGGTCAATCGCAACGCCAAACCCTAATACCGTAGAATATCTAGTCTTTGTTTTAGCAATAACTTGTATGGCAGGGGCAACACTCATTTTAAGACGTTTAAAATGAGCGTATAACATTTTTCCACCTACTTCTATAAAAATCCCTGAAATTATGCCTGCAAAGAAGGTTAGCAGAAACTCTGTTGCATCCATACTGGCTTGTTGTCTGATAATCATATTTAGATTTTGCCAAACCTCTAAGATGTACTCGGCAAGCCAGCAGACGAAAAGTAACACGTTCAGAAGCAGTCATAGAGGTAACAGAACCCTATGCAGAAACTATAGAGGGGGGGCAGGTCCGTATTGGCGCAGAAACCGCCCAATAGCATGGTACGGAACTGCGTTTTAGGGATTCAACCTGTGTTTCAGCCTTTAAATAAGGGGGGTATAGACAAAAAATCGCAACAGTCCCCCACCCTCAAACCGCAGCACCCCCAAAAACCGTACACGTTAGGAAAAAGTTATAGAGCAGACAGGCATTAAGCCTCACTATTAACGGTCATTAGAGGTTTAAGATTTGCCAGAAATCCGCGTAGCACTTGTAGGCGTTGGCAACAGCGCATCCGCCCTAATCCAAGGAACACAATACTACAAGGACGCAAAAGAAGACACCACCGTGCCAGGACTCATGCACGTAAACTTCGGCGGCTACCACATAAACGACATAAAATTCGTCGCCGCCTTCGAAGTCAACAAAGACAAAATCGGAAAAGACCTCTCCGAAGCCATATTCACAAAACCCAACTGCGCAATAAAATTCGCAGACGTACCCAACCTCGGCGTCAAAGTTTCCCCTGCACCCATCCTCGACGGCGTCGCACCCCACATGCGCGAAACATTCAACGTCTACGACGACAGCGCCACCAAAGAAAGCGTCATCCAAACGCTCAAAAACGCCAAAGCCGAAGTCCTCGTCAACTACCTCCCAGTCGGAAGCCACGACGCAGTCCGCTTCTACGCACAATGCGCCATAGACGCAGGATGTGCATTCGTCAACTGCATGCCCGAATTCATCGGCTCCGACTCAACCAAGGAATGGCCTAAAAAGTTCGAGGAGGCAGGTTTGCCAGTGTTGGGCGACGACATAAAAAGCCAAGTCGGCGCAACTATTCTGCACAGGAGCCTTGTGAGGCTATGCTTGGACCGCGGAGTCATTGTTGACGAAACTTACCAGCTTAACCTCGGCGGCGACACAGACTTCCAGAACATGACCGTGGAAAACCGCCTAAAATCCAAACGAATAAGCAAAACCGAAGCAGTCACCAGCCTCGTACCATACGCGTTGCCAACAAGAATTGGCCCCTCAGACTTCGTTGGCTTCTTAAACAACAAGAAAATCTGCTACATTTCGCTTAAGGGCAGAAAGTTCGGCGACCGACCAATCAACATCAGCGTGAAACTGGAAGTCGAAGATTCACCAAACAGCGCAGGCGTCGTAATCGACCTCATTCGCGCCGCAAAAATAGCTTTAGACCGCAAAATCAAAGGCACGTTGCTGAGCATGCCCGCTTACGCGTTTAAGCATCCGCCGATTCAGGTGCCTGACCCGCAAGCTCGGCAGTGGACTGAAGACTGGATTGCAGGCAAAAGAGAACGCTAAACCACGCTGAACAGCACCTGCAAACCAAAGGCTTCATGAAAACTTTTAAGCACAGACGCTCTGAATACTCACAATCTAGAGGTGCGTATGCATGGTGAAAGTAGAAAATTATGAAGTGCCTGAAGGCCTATACTACTCAAACGATTTTGAATGGATAAAAATCGAAGGAGACAGGGTCCGCATGGGCATCACGGACTACGCCCAAAAACAGCTACGCGAGATAGTCTACGCGGAACTCCCAGATCCAGGAACCGAGGTGCAGCAGAACGAGCCTTACGGCACGCTTGAGTCAGTGAAAGCCGTTTCCGACTTGGTCGCCGCCATAAGCGGAACCGTGGAGGAAGTCAACAACGGAGTCAAGTCAAAACCAGAAGTTCTGAATGAAGACCCTTACGTGAAAGGCTGGCTGCTTCTCGTGAAACCCGCGAACCTGCAAGCAGAACTGGCAAACCTGATGGACTTTGACAAAGCGGTTGAATGGCACAAGAACCAAGGAAAATGAAGGAACCCCTGATGGCTAGGCGCATACTCGTTATTGGAGCCAACGCTTCAGGTGTGGAAGCGGCATCCGCTGCGCGAAAAAAAGACCGCACGGCTGAAATCACGCTGATTACGCAGGAGAAAAACGCGGGGTACTCGCGCTGTGGTCTACCCTTCGTGATAGGCGGGCAGATACCCAGCTTCAAAGATTTGATTGTTTATCCACCTGCTTACTTCCAAATGCTGAAGTTAAATTTGAAGACCGAAACAAAAGTCACAGCCATCGACACTAAAGAAAAAGCCGTCACCACTATGGACAAGGCAGACGCCACAGAGACGCTGCAATACGACAGCCTGGTGATTGCTACCGGCGCCGACGCTTTTATGCCCCCGATTAAGGGACATGAAAAACAGGGAATACTCAGCCTTCGCAATCTGAAGGACGGGGAAAAAATTCTGGAAGAGGTGCAGAACGGAGCAAAAACCGCGGTTATCATGGGCGCGGGCTTGATTGGACTTGAAACTGGCGTGGCTTTGATTGAGCGCGGCTTGAAAGTAACCATAGTTGAGATGCTGCCACAGATTCTGCCGCAAATGCTTGACGCCGACATGGCAAAGATGATCCAAGAACACCTGCAGGAGAAGGGCATGTGCATTCTCACAGAGAAGCGCGTGGAAGAGTTTCTCGGCGGCGACAAGGTGACGGCGATTATGGCTGGCGGCGAAAAGATAGAGGCTGACCTATTCATCAGCGCTTTCGGCGTACGCGCTAACACCAAGCTGGCGGTTGACTCTGGAATACCGCTAGGCGAAACCCGCGCCATAAAAACAAATGGCAAAATGGAAACTGATGCGCAAGACGTTTACGCGGTTGGTGACTGCGCCGAAGCTCCAAGCATAATTACTCATAAGCCGATGTGTGCGCAGTTAGGCACAATAGCGGTGCGGCAGGGCAAGGTGGCTGGAACAAACGCTGGAGGAGGTTACGCACTCTTTTCAGGCGTGTTAGCTTCGGCAGTAACGCGACTGTTCGACATAGAAGCAGGAGTAACAGGGTTGACCGAAAAGGCAGCGCAAAGAGCCAGATTCGAAGTGGTTACGGGTGCCATAAGCTCAAAGACAAAAGCTGACTACTACCCCAACGCGTTGCCCATAAAAGTCAAGCTTGTTGTCGAAAAGGAGTCGCAGCGCTTAATCGGTGCTCAGATAATCGGCGGTGAAGAAGTCACCCAACGCATAAACGCCTTATCCTTCGCCATACAGCAAGGCATGACGGTGCGTGAGTTGGCTAAAGCTGACACGGCTTACGCGCCACCACTGTGCGAGACTTGGGAGCCCATGGTTTTAGCCGCAGAATTGGTCTTGATGAAACTACGCTGAAATCTTTTGTCTTTCCTTTTTTTGTAACTCTGATTTTCTCCATTTCAAGTTCCATGAGAATAGCCACTTGGAACACGCTATGTAATTTATATATATACAAAAAGCAATTGAAGTACAGAGGATAGCATGGCTTTCGAGTATTCCACAACTATTACAGCAGTAGTGTTAGTGGTGATTATCGCATGCGTAATTGTCATTTACGCCATGAGAATACGCAGAAAAAAACCTGGAGAAGCAACCATGCAGGCTCAGGCGGAACCAGCGTTTACTGGTTTACCGTTTAAAGTTACGAAGAGCGTGCAGTCGACCGATGCGTCCCATGCGAAGGATGAACTGCGAATTCTTGATTTGGAAAGGGACATTTTAAGCGACGCTATACGAAGGCTTTACGAAGCTCATGCAGAAGGGAAAATCAGTGAGCAAGAGCGCGAAAGACTTGCAGGCTCCTACAAAAGCCGCATGTTAACTGTCAAAGAGTCCATGGCGAAAGACGAAACCATCGTGGCGTTGCACGAGCTTGAAGGCATGCAGGAAGACTTGATGAAGCTTTTCAGCGAACGCTTCGGCGATTTAGCCTCAAAAGTTGAAGATCTACGGTCAAAAGTTGACGTGCAACCCGTGAGAGAGGTACCTGTACAGATGCCGAAAACGCCGATGTTCGAAGAGTCCGAAGCTGAGGAAGAAGAGGAGAAAAAGAAGCCGAAAAAGAAGAAGAAACCTGCAGAAAAGCCAAGTCCGAAGGCTGAAGCTGAGAAACGCATAGAGGAAATCAGAAGCGAAGTGGAAAAAGTCTTAGACAAGCTGGGACAGATGGAAATTGAATCATGAAAAAGAAATGACGGAAGCGGCAAAGAAAAAGGCGGCTGAAGCGGCTGTCAAACACGTTAAAGACGGTTTTGTCGTAGGCTTAGGCAGCGGAAGCACAGCCGCATACGCCATAGAAGCATTGGGCGAAAGAATAAAACGCGAGAACCTGCACATACTGGGTGTTCCAACGAGTTATCAAGCGTTTTTGTTAGCGGTCAAAAATGGAATCGCGGTGACCACCCTTGAAGAACACGCCGTGATTGACGTAACCATTGATGGCGCTGACCAGATAGACCCAAAGCTGAACCTGATCAAAGGCATGGGTGCAGCCTTAGCACGAGAGAAAATTGTGGCTTCCACAGCCAAACAGAACATTATAATAGCTGACGAGAGCAAAAAAGTCAAGGCGCTAGGCGAAAACAATCAACCTGTGCCAGTTGAAGTTTTGCCCTTCGCCATCGCCGTGATGAATCGCAGAATAGAAGCGGCTGGTGGGAAGCCAAGCCTTCGAGAAGGGAAGGGCAAGGTTGGCCCCGTGATAACCGATAACGGAAACGTGGTTATAGACGCCAATTTCGGAGTGATCAGCAACGCTGCAGAGCTTGAACTTAAGCTTAAAATGATTCCAGGCGTGGTGGAAACAGGACTTTTCGTCGGCTTGGCTGACGTATGTTTTCTTGGAACAAAGTCCACTGTGGAAAAAATTGAAAGAAAATAGCCAACATTTTTTAGTGCTCGGAGCAGTCTATACCCCTTCTATATATACTAAACTGCATGGATTCTGCAGAATATTCTATTGGATGTTTTCTGCGTCGATACGGACCTACCCCCTATAGGTTTCTGCAGCGAACCGCTATTAGGCTCCTAATAGGCGGTAAATAGGCTGGTTCTGGCGTTGCTGAGTCTTTCCTTTTGGGTCGTCTATCTTTTTTGCGCCGAGAGTGAAGAGTACGGTTATTAGATTTGGAAACTAGAATGATGAGTTACCTGAGCTTGTTAAGGTGGAGTTGATGTCGTTTGAGTTTTGCCGCCTGTGGTGGGTGCAGGTGCTTGTCCAGTGGGTTCAGAAGTTGCAGGTTGTTCACTTGTCGGTTGCTGGGCACTTGTTCCGGTTTTGTCTTCCGCGGCAGTAGTGGGTGTTTCTGTAGGTGGTGTTTCAGGGGTTGGCGGCTGTTCCGTCGCGGTGGTTTGTTCAGGTTCTGATTGGGGTTTAGGTGTGCTGGGCAGTATCTGTATTTTCTCCGCCATGGGGTGTAATAGGTCTGGCGGTGGATAAGGCGTGTTTAAAATCGAAGCGAGGATGTAGATTGAGTTGAAAACGTGCTGGTACACTGTGAAGAGGATTTGAGGAATCTTGGTTTTCGAGTTCGCTTCCAATTTCTTCTGAATGCCCGCTGAGGGGCCTTCCAAAGTCACGTTGCCTGTAGTTGAATATTTGACGATGTTTGGCTTGGTGGTTATAAGCAGGCTGAAGTTGAGTTCAACTTGGTTGCCGCTTCTTTTCTGCTCCTCAATTTTAGCGTTAATATCAAAAAAAAGGTCTTCTGTAGGCGAAATCTGGGCTGTTCTTTCAGCTTGAAGGCTGTCTATACGTATTGAAACGATGACGCCTGTAACAGAATATTTCGGGCAGATTATTGATTCCCCTACTTTATTTTACCTATTTCATATTTAACTTTTGTAGAGCTTAAATCACCCTCTGCCTGAAGGAAAGCGGAATCTCCTTATTTACCGCTGAAATCATTGTAAAAGGCAGGAACTGACAGTTCTGTGACAAACTTGAAGGCTTCCTCTTCAGGCAAGCCGCTTTTAGAGTGCACCACTATCTTTTGGGGAATGTCATCTTCAATATAGACTATGTAGTTTACGTTTTTTCCTAAGCCAATGCGCTCAAGCTGCTGAACCGTAGCCTTGAATTTTTCCATATCTTGAATTTTTTCGTTAATTTTTTCAATTGCCTCAAACAGCACTTCGGCCTGTCCTTGTTCGGTAGAAGAAAGCATGACGTCGCCTGACTGAATCCAAACCGAGGACTTGGCTTTTTTTCCTTTTCCCTTCTTTTTCCCCGCTTTTCCAACCGCTTTCTTATTAGCTCCCGGCAGGCTCTTCTGGAGAGCAACTGAGTTCTGGTACCAATTCTCGTTATTGTGAGTCTCTTCGCAGCTTCGCAGTAGTGACCCTAGCCACTCGCTGTAATCTTCGTATAGCATTTTATACTGATCCAAGCTGTCTGCTAAGTAATCGCCTAGTTCTTTCAATGAAGTGAATGTGCGAATCTCGGTTCCCAGCTTTATCACCTTTTGCTTGTTTGGTGTTCATTCCATGAGCCTGAATCAGCATTGTTTCGATGTGGCAAGTTCTCTACTGAGGTTTTTGAGCAGGCTATTTTTGAGCTACAGCCGTTAGAGCTGCGAGTGCGCCAGAGATTTTTTGGATTTCGTTGGTTACGGCTGATAAGAATGTGATTCTTTTTTCAATCTTGCGTTTTTGCAGGCTTGTCAGACTTTTAAATTTTGGCATTACGTCCTTAATGACCAGAATCATAAGGTCGCGGTTCTGTTCCTCAGTCAGGTTCTTCAGTTCCATGTGCCCGTCTTCATGCAGTAAAACTAGGTGCCCTGTCGGGTCAATGTATACTTTTGCAACTTTTCCAATTTCAGCAGGTAGCGCTGTCGGTGAAACAGGCATTGCTGTAGTCAAGGGTTGCATGAGTTTGAGGAGTGATGCGAAGAACTCTGTGACCAAAAGTTTTTCTTCAGAAGCCAATTCACTTATTTGTCCTACGTCGTCTGCCATACTTTTCAGTGCGGCTGCAAGCTCTTGGATGGACATTTCGTGTTCGTCAGTGAGTTTTGGCTCTGTGATGATTACGTTTGTTGTTTGTTGTTCTATGCTGTTTTCTTGGCTCAAGGTTGATCAATTCATGCTTATGGTTTTCGGGTGAGAAAAGCGCTTGTATGTTTCAGGATTTACACACATGAGGATTTAGTTTGCGTGTCTGTCTGCGGCGGTTGGGTGCGTTGGTTTCAACAGTAGGTCATATAACAAGTCGTAATACACAATATTTATATTCGTTTCAAAACTCAATAAATACGCCAGAGGCGAAGCGCTCGTGAGTTATGGACACCAAGGACTAAAAGACCAATCTGAGGGCAGCAGAGTCGAAGAAGTCTCATCCCTCAGACGAGATAACTTCAAGGTAACCGTGTCCCTAAACAAAGAGCGCCCTATGTCCAAATCACCCTTATACGACAGATACGACATCCAACGATATGACCTACACCCAAACTACAGCTTTGCACACCTCGAGGGCATGATCCCAAAAAACACGCCCTACTACATCGACAGCGGCAACCACTACGTAGAACGCATAGTTCGCGCCCTCTACTACTTCAAACAGTGCTCTCTGATAGGTCCCTCGGGAACAGGAAAAACCCACATCGTCTACCTAGTCGCGGAACTGTGCGGCTTACCAGTTTGGGAGGTCAACTGTGGTCTACAAACATCCTCCTACGACCTTATCGGGCGTTTCATAGGTCTCGGAAAAGAAAACTGGGTTGACGGTTTACTAACCCAGTGGCTCAGGAAAGGCGGAATAATGTACCTTGACGAAGCCAACATGATGAAACAAGACGTAGCCACAAGACTGAACCCTGTCTTGGATACTCGCGGGCACTTGGTGCTTAACGAAAAAGACAATGAAGTGATCGAGAGACACCAGTTCGGATACTTAGTCATCAGCATGAACCCATATTCAGCGGAGTTCGCAGGAACCAAACCCCTAAATGCAGCTATGAGACGACGCATGGCCGTGTGGATAAACTTTGACTACACCAGCGTGGGCGAAAAAATCTCGCATGTCGAAGTGGAAATGCTCAGGAAAAGATCCAAGGTTAGTGAAGACGCAGCCTACAAAGTGATTCAGGCAGGGGCAGAACTACGCAGGCAATACAAAGCCGGAGACCTGCCCTATGGGCCATCTTTAGGCGACTTGATAAACTGGGCTACGCTTATACATGACGGGAACACCCCAATAAACGCCGCAGAAGAAACCATAATCGCGTTGACAAGCGACAATGCAGAAGTCCAAGCAGATGTCAGACGGGTCGTAGAGTCAGTTTTCAACAAACCACAAGGACCCTAACCTAAAAATGTTCCAAGGTCTTTCTAATGGGATTTCTTGAATACGCGTGGACTGTTTCTCCCCAGAAAGACAATATGAACGTAAAAATAGCCTTGACTCCTCTTCTAAACCAGCCCATTATTGAAGCTGATACTTTCGGCTTCACTTTGAATTTGCCCACTGTGCGAGTCTTGGATGACGAGCAAGTTTCTTTTTTGGGATACAATTTTTCAAGTACAACTGGGAAAGCGAAAGTTGGGAAACTATTCAGGGCTGTCGTGCTGCACCTAGCAACGCAAACGCTGTTACCCCTGCCTAAAGATAAAATTGCCCCACAGCTTTCATCAGAATCTAAAATCAAAGTTTTCGCGCAATCGCTTGCCACCAACGTTCTCGTAAATGCATACATCCAAAAATTTCATCCAGACAGACTTGCTGACTTGGCATACGCAAACGCTTTAGCCTTTTCTAAAATCAAACCCGCGGAAAGAATTTTGACTCTGGCAACGAGACTTATGGTTGCTATGCTTTCAAAAGTCAACATGGGCACCGTTAAAGGCGTTCTCTCTCCTGAGCTGGAAAAAACAGTGAACGACTTGACCGAGAAGCTAATGACCCTGAAAGAAGCGTTTACGTCGTCACTTGCTGGCACTCCTGTTGATGTGGAAGAACTTTTTGATGAAAACGTGGAAAGCATAACCAAAGCCTTAGAACTTTACGGTCCTTTCCTAGAGGCGCCATCCTTACCTCACATGGAACAGACCGGATTATGCAGCATTTTCACCGAAACCAGGCTGCCCTCGGACATTGAAGTTGAAAGCGTTTTCCGAAAGGCCCTTGAAACTCTAGGCGGCGCAGTCCCCTTGGAAGGCGGTCTTAACTCGTTCTGGAAAAGAGAACAGGAAATCGAAGCGCTACAGGCTTTTGATTCTGAACAACATCAAGAACTCAAGAAAGAAAAAATCGTCGCAAGAGTCAACCAATGTGCTGAAGAAACCCGATTCAAATCAATAAGCTTTCCTGATGAAGATTATACGCAGTACATGCGGGCGAGGGTTCTTCTTCAAGGGGGCAGTCGAAGACTTTTAGACAGTTTACGGGTCGCCCAAGACGCGTTGGATGAAGATCCTGGAAAAGAGCTGGGTCAACTGGATATGACGGCTGTGATTCAAGCTCTTGCAAGCAAGAAACCAGCTACTGACGTTTTCTTCAGAGATGAGTATCTCAGTAAAAGCTTTGCTTGGTCTATCCTTTTTGATGTTAGCTCCAGCATGCAAGTGAAAGGTGAAAAAGCAAGGTCTATGGCTATTTGTGTTGCTGAAGCGACAAAAGAGCTGCTGATGGACCCTGGGTCATGGACGTTCTTTGCTTTCAGCGACGAGTTCTACATATTGAAAGACAACACTGAGGCCTACACGAAGAAAGTGAGAGCCAGAATTGGAGGGCTCAAGTTCGGAGGCTTGACATACATGCCTGATGCCATCCAGCTTGCAGGCAAAATTCTGTCTCAAAGATATGATGAACAGCGGGTGCTGGTTGTAATTTCTGATGGATGGCCGCATGGGTATCCAGATATATACGATGCATTAGGGGAAAGCATCGACAGTTTGACCAAGAAAGGCATAATAGTTATTGGAGTAGGTGTGGAAACAGATAGAATGGGCGTTTTCTTCAAGCTAAGCGCCACAGCTTATACTCAAAAAGACCTGATTAAGCGGTTTGCGAAAATATTCGTGAACGCTTCTGCGGCAGCACTTGAGGCTTAAAAGCGGAAATTTGGTTGCTGATGCGTATCCGAAATGTGTATTTCTGATTCAGATTCTGAGGTCATAATTATAAAATATATATTCAGTTAGAATCAGTCACCAAGATTCGGATTTGGAGTCAAAAGGTGAAACTTATCGTATGGAACTTGCAATGGAAAAAACCGCGGACCTTATCAGGGTTCACGACGAAAATAGCGAATCATGGAAATTCGTCAAAAAGGACAAAAGCTTCACCAAACAACTATCCACAATTGAAGAAACCCTTTCAAGGTTCGGACTGCTAAAAAACGAAATTAAAGTATACCTTTACCTTGCAAGATCAGGAGAAAAGAAAGCAAGCGAAATAGCTGAAGCAATCTCACTTCACAGAACCGAAACGTATCGAATACTGCGGGATCTGGAAAAAAAAGGTATACTATTCTCAGTTTTTGAAAAACCTTTAAAATTCACGGCTGTACCTCTCGGCAAAGCCATAGATTTGCTTGTAGACGCCCAGAAAATGAGGATTAAACTTCTGGAGAAGGAAAAGGCAAATCTTGTGGAGCTCTGGTTATCCATACCTCAGCGAAAGGTTGAAAAAGAGAAGAAAGAGCTCTTTCAGATGCTGCAGGGTGAACAGCAGGTAGCTCTGAAAGCTAATGAACTACTCGAAAGGACAAAGACGGAAATTCAGATTTTCGTTCCAGACTACTACTTGGCTCAGCTCTACTACACTGATTTCACTGACAAACTGATAAACAAACTGGACAAACTTGACATAACGTTACTCGTAGAAAACTCGCCGAAAAGTGCTTTCTTCATGGAAAAAATACAGTGGCCAAAACACAAACAGCGAATGGTGAAAGCACAGAACCTTCCCTGCTTCATGATTTCAGATCGAAAAGAACTGCTAATTGCCTTCCATGAAACCAATAATGCGCAGCAGACAAGCGATAAAAAGAAAGATCGGACCGCAGCGATCTGGACAAACTACAACGCGTTTGTTTGGACCTTGCAAATGCTTTTCTCCAAGCTTCTGGAAACCGGGAAAGGCAGCGCATGAGACCCACGTTTAAGATCAAGCCTGTTAGGCATTATTCTTCTAAGCTACGTTCACGTTTCGTCGTGAAATCTTTTGATTAACATATCGCTTAATTAGTAAAAACAAAACTACAAGCACCACTAGCACAATTGCGCTCAGGATTAACGCTGTAACAATGAAATTGTAGTTTGACAGCCAGTCACTGTCCCCTTCAACACTGACTTTCACAACGTAAAAATCATAGTGTCCTTGACCAATTGAGTTTGTCCAACCTGCCATAACAAACTCTTTTTCTGCAACTTCCAATATCGCGTAGGCTTCTTCAAACTCGCTTCTGCCTACAGTGCAGGTCCATGGAACGTTGCCCGCGTCGTCAATTTTGAACAGCCAAAAATCTCTTTCACCGTTCCCAAAAGAGAAAGTGAAGCCGCCCACCAGGAATCCTCCATAATTCGAAGCAGTAACGCAAGTTGGCATGTCAAAGCCCTCTCCGCCCACTGTTTTATCCCATACTACGTTGCCGTTCAGATCAACTTTTATTACCCATGCATCATTGTCACCTGCTCCCTTTGAGCGCGTATCCCCAACAGCTACGCATCCGCCCGCGGTTTCCGCTATCGCATAGGCTTTGTCGCTTTGGTTTCCGCCATAGGTTTTGTTCCATGCCATGTTTCCTGAAGCGTCAATTTTCAGCAGCAGAAAGTCGTAGTCGCCGTTGCCCATGGAATTCGTGTAGCCTGCTACAACGTAATGGTTGTCCTCAGTTGCTGCAATCGCTCTTCCCGCGTCTTCCATTGCGCCGCCGTAGGTTTTGTTCCAGACCTCATTGCCGTTAACATCCGTTTTGGCAATCCAAACTTCTGAATCATTGCCGAACGAATATGTCAAGCCCACAAGCACGAAGCCATCCTGCGTTTCCACCGCAGAAAAAAGCTTGTCAACTTCTTCCCCGCCTAAAGTAATGTTCCAAACAGAATTTCCCTCATGATCAACTCTTACCACGTACCCGTCAGTGTCTCCTGAAGGCAAAAACACGTTTCCGACAAGCAAAAAGCCATCCTCCAAACAAAGAATAAACCTGAATTCGCTGCCCGTCCCTTCGAGAAACGTCTGATTCCAAAGCGCATTCCCGTCGTGATCAAGCTTCAAAACCCAAGCAACCGTCTTGCCTGGTTCAAGCGACGTAGAAGAGCCAACCACCACAAAGCCATCTGCCACGGTTGCCGCGTAAAAGGCTCTGTCATCACCTGCTCCGCCGTAAGTTCTCTCCCAAAACACGTTCGCCTCCGAAAGATTCGCAGTGCCAGAAGTTGCTGAAGCCGCTGAGCCGCTGAAAATTGGGGTTAGCAGGATGTTTAGCGCCAGTAGAACGAACAGTGAGCTTCTTTTTCCTCGCATATGGCTGTGGCTTCTCCTTGAAATTGTAATGCGGTTTCACTTATATTAGGTAAGAAATAGACTTTGGATGTGGCTGTATTTATCATTATAGAAAGCTATGCTGGGGCAGCGGAATTTTCACACTATATATTGGACGATTTTATCCTGTGGCTCGGCTGTGATGTCTTCGACATGCTTCAGTAGCCATTCAGAAAGCCTCTTGCAGCTGTTGGGGTCGCAGGCAAAGCTCTTTTTTTCCGGGTTCCACAACAGGCAGGTAGAGCAAGGAATGTCCGCGTCGTTTTCCATTTTTCATCGTGGCTATTTCAAGCCCTAAAATTGATTTATGACTTATGAATTGCCACTAATGGGCATCCGTAATGATTGCAAATACATTCAGGCAACTATCTCTACACTAACGCGCATGTGACGTTTGCTTGGATGAGGATATAGCGCAGGTCAAGGCTGTGAACCGAAACCAACATCGGATCAGTTGAGTTCGTGGTTTCAGCCGTGAACGATATGGTGTAAGTGCCGTTTCCGTAATCTGTGATGCTTGGCGACGCGACTTGCACCCATTCTTCAGGTGAAAGAGAGCCGTCTTGTTCGTAGTAAACCGTGAAGTTCTGTGCCAAAGCAGGTTTGCCTTCGTTGAGAACGCTGCAGGTTAGATTGACTTGTTTCTGTGAGCCCGTCAGCGGCGTGTAGTGCCCGTTCACATTGACCTCTGAGGTTACGTTTACTGCATACGCCGAATAGTAGGTTGCTGCTGTTCCAGCAGCGTTCAAGGCGAGGTTGACGTAGGCATTTGAGATTCCGCGCCCGCTGGTGCCCCAAGAAATCCAGACGCCTTCCTGATAAGGCGTGGCGTTAAGCGGCGAAGCGTCCATTGTGACAATCGTACTGAACGAATGGCGGTTAATCACGGATTTGAACTGGTTCAAATCTGCAATTAAAACATTCGCCGACCCGCCGTTCGAGATGTTAGCCAACGCGCTTATGACTGTATGCGTTACACCCAGCTTGTGCGCGGAGAACGCTGGGTCTGCTCGCGCCTCGTATACTGCCGCGTTCTTTTCGATTTCAGAGACGTAGAGCGCTGTCGAAAGCAGCAGTAGGGTCACCACAAGAGCGGCTATGATGAGCACTTGACCAGAATTGCGACGGTTCGAACCGCGAGGTTTCATGTTAATCCACCCCTGCAAGTTGCAATCTGACGACGTAGACCGCGTAATCGCTGTTTGTGCTTGCACACACGTAATCCAACGCTGAGATTTCGTCGTTGACGGGGCTTCCGCTAGTTATTGGAATGTCGTTAATTTGCGTCATGCTTTCATCAAATACGGTTACGTTAAACCACACCATTGGCGAGAGAGCAGATTGAATGCAGCTTTTGAGGTTTATCCAGCTTCCGTTGCCGATTAGACTGGCTAATTGTCCGTCGCTGTCCAGGCTCATGAGAATGTTATGCGCTGTCGGAGAAAGAACTTCGGTCGAATCGCTTGAATGCTCTTGCACTGCTGGAATCAGCGTGAGCGATGAAAGCAGCAAGATTGAGGCGAAAAAAGCTTCGATTGTGCGTATTTGCCCCTTGTTGTCTTTCAGCAGTCTCACTGAATCACATCTCCGAAGCTAAGCGCCAGTTTGTAGAATGTTCCTTTGACGAGTACGGTGTAGACGAACACGTTTTGCTCCGAGTTTTCAAACTCTGCTCCAAAATCCAGAGGAATATCGGGATACGCGACCCATTCTGCGAAGGGAGTGGTGTCGTTGATGCCAGAAATGACGAGGACTGTGGGGCTTTTGTCCACGAACTCTGGTATGGAGTATGTTGTAGCTGAAGTCGTTGTGAGGTTTGACTGGTAACCGTAGGAGAAAGCGTAGCAGTGCTCGATGGTTACGTCTGGGGAACTCGTTTCTATGCTCAGTGTGTAATTCAGCGGGCTTAGCCCCAGAAAGGTATGGTTAGGTGACAGTTCCTGCGACAAGTGCGCAAAAGAATAAGTCTCATAAGCGGTTATCCTGTCGTCGAAAGTGGCTCTGGCGAAAACGACGAGGAGTGCGGGTCCATTCGCGGAATTCGGTATTTGGACAGTTACGTAGCCAACGCCAGCGCTTGACGTTGTATTGGAGACTTCGCTCACAAAATCCTCAGCGACGGCGTAACCCTTCAGCGTTGCGCTTGTTGGTCCTGAGGCTTGGCTGACTGAAATCTTGAAGGTGTAGGCTGTTTCGTCGCCTATGCTGCTGGTGGCGGAAAGCGTAGCGGTTATTGAAAGCATCTGAGAAAATGATATGCCCAACGCGATGTTGTTCAGTCTCGCCGCCACCGACGCTTGACCGTACGATAATGAATAACTGTTTTGACTGTTCAGCCTGCTGATTTTGTCAACGTCAAGTGCATACACGTAAGAAGCTTCGCTGTCAGCCAGACCAAAACTGCTTGGAACCGCGCCGGTTGCGCCCCAGTCCACAGGTGTTCCATAACCAGTCACCAAGTGTTCAGCAATGTTTCTCAGATAAGCATCCTTGTTCAAGTCTTGCATGCTGTTTATTCTATCCTGCATTGTTCCCGCCAAAGAAGCAGTTGCCAACAGCGCAACGGAGACTATCAAGGAGCACGCGAAAAAAGTGTCAATGGAGATGGCGGGCATTCTTTTTCCTCCGTTGTCAAACTGGTTTTATGCCGAACATGCCAGAAAGGAACTGCTGGGACAGAATAAGCGACAAATAAGCGGTTGCCGCCAGCATGGCTGAGTACTGGAAGCCCGCGCCAAAGTTGCCTTCGTTTATCTTTCCGATAAAGAACCCTGAAATCCAGCATTGGAGAATTATGCCCACTGAGAACATTCGCATTTGATCCTGCATAGCCATGAGCGCAACGGTGGATAGAGTGCCTGCATCCACTACGGTGGTCATCATGTACGTGGTTAACGCCACAATCGTTGTGGTTACCGCAATTAAGACACTCCAAATGAAGGCGAGAACAATGTAAGGTTTCAGCATGGCACGCCTGTTAATTTGCAGTTCACGTTCTTTCTCGCTGTACTCGGAAAGTATTTCCAGCGACTGGGTTGACCTTCCACCGATCTCGATTGTCTCAATCATCATGGCAAAGTTTAACGTAACAAACCAGCTTCTTACCTTCAGGCGCATGTTGCTAAATGCTTTCCTCAGCGGAACACCCCACTCTATTTGGCTTCGCACAAGGTCCAAGAATGATGAGAAGGGACCGTAATCTTTGCGTTTTGTGGCGTGCACTATGCTCTTCTCAGGAGAAAGCCCAATCTTGTTTGACTCCGTCACGTCCCTGATGAAACTAGGAATCGAATCTTCAGCGTTGTAGTTGACTTTGGCGATTCTGTAGTATTGAATGGCAGGCAGCAACGAAGCAACTACCAGCCCGATTGTGACGATTTCCGGCAAGCCCACAGGACTCAGCGCCTCTGACAGTGATGGAACAAAAGCGAAAACGAATAATACCACCCCCACAGGCACAATAATCATTATTGCCTTTTTGTAAAGGTCTTTTAGGTCTTGGAAAGCGCTTCTCTGCATGTTATGAGCTACCATTATGAAGATTAGGGACATTACTGGCATGAAAATAAACGCTATAATGTAAGACATTACGGGTGTAATGGGTAGCGAAGCGCTCCCCAGCATGTCTATGACGTTTGTTGATGAGAAGACGACGAAAAGAATGTACGTGCACAAAACAACAATTAACATCACGGTGTAGGCTTCAACCAAAGTTGCTATTTTCTCAACCGAACGGTTCAGCGCGTTGTGCCTAAGCTCAAAAATCGCTTTAAGTTCGCTTTTCATGTAGTCAACTATTTTTCCGCCGCTTCTCACCGAAGTGATGAAACCTCCTAAGAAGTTTCTGTACAGTTTAGAGTGGGTCTTTTCAGAACGCTGGTACATAACCGTCAATGGGTCTTTTCCCAAAACTTCCACCTGCCTCACCACTTCATCTGCTTCCTCTCTAAACGTCGGCAAAAACGACATTTTCCGCATTTTCTTCCAACTATCGTAAGGTGATGTTCCGCTTGCAGCCAGCAACGTGAAAATCATCACTACGAAAGGCAGTTCATGCTCGACCTTTTCTTTCTCTTCACTAGTGGCTTTTGATAATAGCCCGAAAATTTTGCCGACAAAACCGCCTGGAGCTTTCATTTCTTAATGCTCCTTTGCGTTTTCTTTGTCTGCTAGCGCTTGCGCGTTGATTGAGCTGTTCAGGGCTTTGTGTACGCTTCTGAAGTCGCGGAGGTTCTTTTCAATCATTTTTAACAGAATCTGTTTCCGCCTTTCCAGCTCTTGAATGACAACGCTAAACGGCACGTCAAGGCTTTTAGCTATTTTTTTAAGCAGGTAGCTTTCGTCAAGCTCCTGCTGGAAAACGTCCATTCCCGGGTTCCACAAGAACACGTCGTGCACGGTTTCGTTGGTATCCAATTCTGAGACTCTTACGATTTTGCGAGTTGACACCTTCCTGTCTACGGCTGCGAAACTCGGTGTTTTCACTTGCTTAACGACTATGACGCAGTTCATTAAGGGTATGATTCCCTTGGGTATGTTCATGGGCGGCTGCGTCAACCGCTTTATCACGGTTTCAACGCTCTCAGCGTGCATGGTGCACATGCCGCCGTGTCCTGTGGCTAAGGCTTGGAACAGGACGTAAGCCTCTTCGCCTCTGACTTCGCCCACAAGAATCAGGGCGGGGCGGTGGCGCACGGCTGATTTGATGAGGTCGTAGAGAGAAACTTCTCCTTCGTTGTCGCATCCGAACCCAGGTCGAGCGATTGTTGATACCCAGTTTTCCTGCGGAAGGTTGATTTCAGCAACTTCTTCCACTGAGATAATCTTGAAGTCGGGTTTGACGAGGCAGGCAATGGCGTTGAGCGTTGTTGTTTTTCCGGCGCCGGTGGGACCCACGATCATGACGGACATCTTGTTTTCCATCAGCATCCACAGGTAAGCACCCATTGTCTCGTCGATGGTTTCGTTCATTATCAAATCGACGATGGTGATAGGGTCTTCTCTGAACTTTCTGATGGTGAAGCTTGTTCCCGCAGGGGTGGTTTCTTTACCGAACGACACCGCCAGCCGGTGCTTTCCTGGAAGTGTCAGGTCCACGATGGGGTGTGCTATGCTGACGTGCTTTCCTTGCCTGTGCACCACCCTTGTTACGAAGTCATCTAGTTCTTCTTCGTCGCTGAAGATGATGTTTGTTCGTGTGTTTTCGTATTTTCTATGCCACAGGTAGACGGGTTTGTTGAGTCCTAAGCAGCTTATGTCTTCGATGTAGGGGTCGCGTATCAGCGCGTCTATTTTTCCGTAACCTACTAAGTCTCTTTCGAGGTAGTAGAGAAGTTTTCTCAAACCGATTTGGTCAATTCCTTCAAAAGCTGTTGAGTGGTCGTCAATTATGCCGGGCAGTTGCCTGTTAAATGATTCCTCAAGGGTCTCATCTGACCGTGGAGCTTTCAACTCGTATTCCAAGATGTTCTTCAAGCGCTTGTACGCTTCTCTCTCCTCTCTCGTCATGGTGAGTTCATCGACAATGTAGAGGTAACTGCCGTCAGAATCGTCTTGAAATATCCAAGCGTAGGAAAAGGGGGGCTTAAGAGGATAGCTTTCAATCTGCGTATGGCCTTCGGGCACACGACAGCCTTGAATGCCCAAGTATCCAATTAGCTCCTCTGCGGAAATCTTGGTTTTTTCTTCTATTTCTTCATTTTTTTTCTTTCCGAACGCCATCTTAGCTACCTCCAGAAAGAGTCAAGTAAACAACTGAGCCGTCCGAGTGGCATTCCAAGATGGCTGCGCTTGAACCGCTTATGTAGGTGCCTGACGCAGAGGCATCCGATGGAATGAATGCACGTTGTTCGCTTGAGAATGCAGTTGTTCCGAATCCTGCTTCAACCCAAGTTTTGGCTGAGTCGTTTGCTATTCTGACCCAGTATCTCTGGTTTCCGATTAGCTGGGAGACATCCAAGTGCAGAGTTGAAGTCAGGTTTTCCGCGGTTGCGCGGGAAATGAGCTGCAAACTTTCGGTTGCCACGTACTCGGCTATGTTTGAGAGCTGCTGTTTTTCAGCTTCAGCTTTCACGTTGGCTGTGGAAAGGCCACAAGCAGAGATAACTAGGGTGCCTACGATGATTGACGCGAACAAAGTGTAAATGTAGCTCGGGATTATCGACGGCACGTTCTACCTCACCCACCTCTGAATCTCTACGTTGCAGAGAACCAGCTCGACATTGATGACTGCGCCGCTGGCTGTGCTTGAAACTGGAATGGAAACCTGTCCAGTGACGCCGTCTAGAACTGAAGTTACAAGCAAAGTTTCCGGTTCGTACGAAAGGTCATATGTTGTGGTTGATATTTGCGTGGCAACGCACGACATTTTTAATGGGACCTTTCCGAACATTGAAATTTCATCCGACGCGTTCAGGTTGACCACGTAAATCCGCAGGTTAGTCACCGCCTTACCGTTTTCCACGCCAGCCGGCGTGAAAGATGCAGCTGGACGGTAGCGTAACAGAATTTCAGGGTGCTCCGCGCCTCTCCTGATGTAAAGCTGAGTTATGACCGAACTGCTTTGATTAATAACCGCGCGGTTATCTCCTATCAAAAATAGGCCAATGTCGGGCGTTCCCGAGTACGGCAGTTCATAGAAGACTTGCCCGATGGTTTCGTTGAAGATGATGTCTGCTACATCTCTGTTGTCGGTGACGTTTATGGTCAATGAGTTGACGGATGGCTCCACGTTTACTTGTCCGCCTGAATCGGCGAATTCAAACGTGCGAGCTGAACCCGGCTGCCATAAAGTTGCTCGCAAAGTTTCGTCGAAAGACCGCATGTCCTGTTTCGCGGTCACTATTTTAAGCGATGTGCTTCGCGTGTTTACTTTTTCAACCGCAAAGTAGTAAGTAACGGATACGACGCCTAGCATGGAGACGAATAGTATCATGAAGGTGGCTGGGATAGTCAGTGCCCTTCTTGAACGGCGCCACTTATTCAGGTTAGCAATCAACGTTCCTGTCTCTTCCATAACCCATTTATCTAGAAAATCTTTGAAAGAACAGATTAAGTCGTTTGTGTGTCTTAACAAAGTACATATGACACTGTAAAACCAAGCGCACATTTTTTCTGGGCGAATTAGCATCTTTGTTAAGTCTCCTTTTTGGCAAACGGTCTTTCAAAAACGCAAAAATATTTTATAAAAAAGAAAGAAAGTGTGGGGGGGAAATAGCTCCTTATTCTACTCAATTTACACTACTGCTTCGACGTTCGACTCTTGGTAGTGAATTGCCTGTGATGTGAACACTGTTATGGCGACGGTCAAGCCGATGTCGTTGACGGTGATGCTGTCAGGGGAGTTGATGTATATTGCCATTGTTGAGCCTGAAGTCAACACCAGAGTGTTTGTACTTAATGCTGCGAGACCAGTGGCGAGACCTCCGCCTATGTCGCCGGCACCTATTGCCGCCGCTCCAGTCCAGTTGAGGTCTGTCGTTAGAGTGTCACCAGTTGTGGCAACCGCGTAGAATATATTAGATGAGTCGATATCTTGTCCACGAGCAGCGATTTTGCTCAAGACGACGTCTCTACCGCCAGTGTTTGTCACCATTGTTGCAGCTACTGCTGTTCCGTCCATTGCTACCCAAATATGGGTCTTCGACAACGACAAGTTTTCTTCCTGAACTCTGGTGCTAGTCACGTTGATGGCAAAGTATGTTACGACACCTGCGAGAAGCACTGAAACCACTAGAATGATCAGCGTTGTTACGACGGTGCTGAGAGCCAAACGATTTTTCAGTATATTTTTCATTTTTTATCTCCTTAAAAAACAAGGAAGCAAAATTTGGATAAGTGGATTTGTGTGTAGAACAAAGATACACATAATTTATGGAAAAAACCAAGCTTACAAATTGAAGAGAATATTAGCCGATTTTAGACGTTTTTGTTCAAAAAGCCCTTTGGGGAGTTTCTATTTTAAAGATGGAAGGTGCTTTTAGAGTGCTGCTTCTACGTTGGTCTCTTTGTAGTATATCGCTTGTGAGGTGAACACCGTAATGGCCAGAGTGACGCCTATGTCGTTGACTGAAACGGTGCCTGGGTTGATAAGGTATACGACTATTGTTTCGCCTGAAGGCAACACTAGACTGTTACCGGTTGGTTGCGCAGGCGCTCCTGCAAGTCCGCCGAAGGTGGAGGTCGCACCTATTGTACCGCCCGTTGTGTAGTTTAAATCTGTGGTAAGGGTGTCTCCAGAAGCGGCAACGACGTACCATACTTGCGTTGGCATGTCGACTGCTTGACCTCTGACAGCGATTTTGCCCAAGACTACGTCTCTACCGCCAATGTTTGTCACCATTATGGCTGCAACACATGTCCCGTCCATTTCCACCCAGATATGCTGCTTGGTCAATGACAAGCTTTCCTCTTGAACTCTTGTGCTAACTACATTGGTGGCGTAGTATACTACAACGGTTGCCAACAGTACTGATACGACTAGGATGATGAGTGTGGTTACGACCGTGCTTAGTGCAAGCTGATTCCTGAGTAGTTTGTGCATTATTTCATTGTCACCTTTGATGTAGTAGCAGAACGCAGTTTGTTATAAATATCTTCTGTCACACGATTTAAGATTATGTTTCCAGCTTACCCCTTAAAAACCTCACTTCATCTCACACATCTGAATCCACACTCAACTCCGACACAGAACACAGCATAAAACAAAAAACCCGTTTTTACGAGTTAAGTGAAGTCTTTATCAACTTCCCTACGTATATGGCGATAAGAAGGGCTATCAAATGCAGTCTCAAAACGATTGGTCAAAAATTCTAGTCCACTGCAAAGAAAACGTGAAAAAGCGCATTCACCCCTATCTCAAAACTTGGGGGGCGCCACAACCCGATTTAGGCAAGGGCGCTGGCGGCGACCCCATGAAGCCGGTTGATTTGGCTGCTGAAAAAGCTATCGTTGAAACTCTGCAGCAGTCTGGCATCTCGTTCACCCTTATCAGCGAAGAATCTGGAGTGAAAGAGTTCGGCGAAAACCCTGCACAGTGCTACGTGACCGTTGACCCGATAGATGGCACCAACAATCTTGTCCACGGTATCCCCTTCTACGCTACATCCATCGCTGTTTCCGCTAAACCCGAGCTTTCCGCAATTTACGCGGCTCTAGTAGCGGACCTGCCCCACGATATCACATACACGGCGTTAGACGGCAAAGGCGCCTACCGCGACGACGAAAAAATATCTTCTTCCACACGCACCTCATTGAACGAAGCAATGGTGGGCTTAGACTTGAACAGCTACAAAGTAAGTGAAATCGCGCCCAAACTAACAAACCTGATTCAAGAAACTAAGCACATACGCCACTTCGGTGCCAACGCCCTTGAACTGTGTTACGTGGCAGACGGCACTACTGAAGCTTTCATCGACATCCGCGGAAAACTCCGAACAACCGACTTTGCAGCCGCGTACTTAATAGTCAAAGAAGCAGGCGGAACAGTAACCGCACCTGCAGGCGGATCCTTGGACGTTAAGCTAGACCCCAAACAAACGATAAAATTCATAGCTTCTGGAAACAAACAGCTCCACAAAACAATCCTCAGCTTGGTAAAACCGTAATGTTAAAGCTACTTCTGCCCCACCCCGCGGCTCTGATAAAAACTGCAAAAGCCAAAACCCTTGTTATCGCTGACCCACACTTAGGCTGGGAGATGGCCCTCAGAGCCAAAGGCATCCATGTTCCAAGCCAAATGCCGAAGCTTCTGCAAAAACTGGTAGCTGTGCTTTCCAGGTACAAGCCTGACGCGCTGCTGATTCTGGGCGACGTAAAATACACCGTGGTTGCAACAGAGCCTGGCGAATGGCATGACATACCCGAATTTTTCGGCAACCTCAAAAATTACGTAAAAGACATAGCTATAGTGCGCGGCAACCACGACGCCAATCTTGAACCTTTACTGCCAGAAAACATAGAACTCCTCCCAGCAACAGGCGCCATAGTAGGCGACATCGGCTTGTTTCACGGTCACAAATGGCCTTCTCCAACGCTTTTGAAGTGCAAAACACTGGTAATGGGGCACCTTCACCCAGTCGTAGTTTTCCGCGACCCAGCTGGCTTCAAGATAACAAGGCAAGTGTGGGTGAAAGCCAGATGCGACACCACTCAACTGTCCAAAACGTTGTTACAGAAACAGCGAATAAAAATCGAGGGCACACCAGAAGAGACGGTGAAAAAGCTCTACAATTTCAAGCCACGCACCACTCAACTTTTCATAATGCCGTCATTCAACGACTTCCTAGGCGGCAGACCCATAAACGAAACAAAACCAAGAAAAAAAGGGCAAACCCCAGCGATGATTGGACCTGTTTTGCGCTCAGAAGCAGTTTACTTAGACAACTCGGAAAGCTACCTTTTAGACGGCACCTACCTTGGAACCCTAAACCAACTCAGAAGACTCTAAGCAAACTCTTTATCCAGTTTCTATTTACAGAGGAGTATAGGCGAAAAATCGCAGCCTGCCCAGACTCGCGTAAACCACCGCTGGCTCTCTGACAGATCCACTCGACAAAGCCAGAGCAGCAAATTGCACAACCATCCTGCAACCCAAACCCGACGCAGCACACAAAAAGCAGCCGCCCACACAACCCCCAAGAAGTAGTTGTGCTTAGCAAACTCTCACTTCTACTTAAAAGAAAAAAACAGAAACAGAGCCATCAAGCACGAACCCATTGATAGGGGGCTACAGCCTTTTCCGAGCAGCTAGTCACAAACCTCCAGATTGTCTCCACACAAACACGCTGCCACAACACAGCAACATAAAAGTTAATACATAAAATCACACACACCCTTCACAGAAAAAGAGGTCACAAAATGCCCATCACATTCATCATCGGAACAGCAGGCTCAGGAAAATCCCTGTTCACAGCAGCCATCAGCGAATGGCTCAAACTATCAAAACAAGACGTAGCCGTAGTAAACCTAGACCCAGGCGCACTAAAACTCCCATACTCACCTGACGTGGACGTGCGAAACTACGTAAACGTCGGCGACATAATGGAAAAATACGGTCTAGGACCCAACGGCGCCCTAATACTAGCTGCTGACCTCATAGCCGATGAAATCCCAAACATCGCAAAAGACATCGAAGCCGCAGACGCTGACCTCGTATTGGTGGACACACCTGGACAAATGGAGCTTTTCGCGTTCAGAGCCAGCGGCCCCTACATTGTGAACGAACTGACAAGGGAACCTAAAGCCATAGTTTACCTGTTCGACGCCGTCTTCTCCATCAACCCCCTTAACTACGTTTCTAACATGTTTCTCTCAGCAGCCGTCTACAACCGCTTCTTCCAACCGCAAATCCACTTGCTTTCAAAATGCGATCTGCTTCCGGAAAAAGAAGTCACAAAAATCGCTGACTGGGCAACTAACCCAAGAGCCTTAGAAGATTCAATCGAGCAGAAACTTGAAGGCACAAAGCGCCTTTTCAGTAGAAACATGATGCACGCTATCAATCAGCTTGGCATAAAATTCCTGTTGATTCCAGTTTCAGCCAAAACAAACCAAGGATTGACAAACGTCAACACTACTCTGGAGCGAATTCTAACTGGAGGAGAAAAATACACCTTCTAACGCTACGTCTTCTCATCATCGCCGATAAGCACCCAACTTGCGGCGAAAGCCCCACGCTTCGCTTTTAGCGGGTCGTCCGCGCCAGCGATTATCATAACATCATTGTCTTCGGGTTTGAGGTCTTTAAGAATCTTATTTGTGGCTTCTGGAAAATCTTTTTCTATATTGTTGCTCACCGATTCGATGATCAAGTGGCCATTTTTGGACACTATAACAAGCGCGCGTCTTGCACCACCCATTATCGCCGCATCCCGTTGGTCTATGCCAGATTTGACCTTGTGCCCCTTGTTCTTGACTAAAAAGGCATAATTGTATTTCGAATTTGTCAACGGGGTTTTTTCGACTTCAATTCTTTTCGGGAAAACCTCCACGAATTTTTTCCAGACGCTCAACCCCTTACCTGTGAGAGTGCCGCCCTCTTTTGACGTCTCAATCAACCCAGCGTCCTTAAGTCGGCTGATTATTGTACGGATGGCACCTTCTCCGACGTTTAGTTTCTCAGCCAGCTTTTTACGCCCAATTGGCTTCTTAGCCATAAGCTCCAAGGCATAGAAGATGTGAAACATGGAAAAAGTAGTGGATGGTCCTGGACCTTTTGGGCTAGCAAGGCTTTCAATAAGCCTTTTGAACTGGGAAGTCATAATTAGTGCCACATACTCTATTTAAAGTGGCTAATTATTATAATTTATGACTCATTGAAAGGACAGAGATCCTTATTTTTTGCAGCAAGTGTGAAGACTTTTATTTTGGAGCAAGCTTCGGGGCAAGCTGATCCACGGCATCTTTGACTTTGTTCCATTCATCGAGATTTCTAACGCTGAACTTATTTTTACGCTTCCACGTGCTGTTCCTGTTCTCCCAGAGATAAAGCCCTATCGAGCGTCTTCCAGAAGCCTCGTAAACTACTATAGCTTCCCACCATTTTCCACTTTTAAAAATCGTTACGTAATCAACAACTTTGTAGAATTCGGATATTGGCAGTTTCTCGTCCGTTTTCTCCGTCGGTTCACTCATGCGTCTTCACCCTATGCTTTAAGTTTGAACAACAACCATTTAAGCGTTTTATCCTGAAGGCTCAGCCTTAAAATTGCTTTTGCAGTTTCACAACTGTCGAGTAGCTTGCTTGGTTTTAAGGCATCATGCAGAAAGCCTTTTAAGAAAACGAAGTCATTACCCCTCATTACTCATTCAACTGATGTGTTCCCATGAGGAAAAAAGGAAGATACTTGTTCACTTCGGAATCCGTGGGTGAGGGGCACCCCGACAAGGTCGCGGACCAAATATCAGACAGCGTTCTGGACGCTATACTGTGTAAAGACCCCAAAGCAAGGGTTGACTGCGAAACGCTCGTGATGCAGGGAAACGTCGTAGTCACTGGGCAAATCACTACACAGTGCTACGTGTCAATACCTAAAATCGTTAGAAAAACACTCAAGGAAATTGGGTTCGACAATGCCAGAGACGGACTGGATGGAGAAACCTGCGGCATTCTAGTTTCTATCGAGGAACAGTCACCAGACATCTCCAGAGGAGTAACTGAAAGCGAAGACCACGAGCAGGGAGCGGGAGACCAAGGAATGATGTTTGGGTACGCCACAACCGAGACAAAAGAACTGATGCCTCTGCCGATAATGCTTGCACATAAACTTGTCAAAAGACTGTCCGACTGCAGAAAACAGGGAATTTTGCCCTATTTGAGACCAGACTGCAAGTCTCAGGTCACAGTAGAGTACTGCGATGGAAAACCAACAAGAGTGACCACCGTTGTGATTGCTGCTCAGCACACCGGCAAAGTTGCCGAGGAGAAAGTAAAGGAAGACGTAATCAATCAAGTGATTAAGGCGATCATACCCTCAGACAAGTTAGACGACGAAACAAAGTACATCGTTAACGGAACTGGACGGTTTGTGATTGGAGGAACCTTAGCTGATTCAGGCTTGACAGGACGAAAAATAATTGTTGACACTTACGGCGGCTTTGGAAGCCACGGCGGCGGATGCTTCAGCGGGAAAGATCCATCAAAAGTTGACAGGTCAGGCTGTTACATGGCTAGGTACATTGCCAAAAACATTGTTGCCGCAGGGTTGGCGAATGAGTGCGAGGTTCAATTATCGTACGCCATTGGTGTGGCGCAGCCCATCTCCGTGTTTGTGGATACGTGTGGCACAGGAAAGTTGCCTGACGAAGAGATTCTGGAGTTGGTTAAGAAAAACTTTGACATGAGACCTAAAGCGATCATAGAGCACCTGCGGCTTCTCAGGCCAATATACAGAAAAGCAGCAGTGTTCGGGCATTTCGGGAGAGAGGACCAGGACTTTGCATGGGAACTAACCGACAAGGCAGAAGAACTGCGAAAAGCGCTCAAATAGACTCCGAAGGACGCTACCCTTCTATCTTTTACAGCATCCTCTTTGTTTTCAACAATTAAAGCAAAAACAAGACAGCCAAAAAAGGGAAATTGCTTAGGAGACATCTCTTTTTCCATGTTTTTTAGTTAAAAATGTACTAAAAGCTGATAAACCCGTTTTTTCTCTACTTCTCACCTCGGAAGAAGGGAATCAAAATAGGCTGCGGCATCTTCGGCGTAATAAACTTCGAAAAGAAACAGGTCTGCCCATACGTGTACTGGGGTCTTCGCGCCCAAAACCACCGAGGCCACCAGTCCCACGGGTTCCTCACATACAACGGGGAACAATTTTATGTTTACAAAAATCTTGATCTAATCCCGAAAATAAAGTCCAACGCCATACAGGAATGGTTCGGGCGGCTGCCAGGCTCAGCAGGCATAGGCAACGTGCGATACACCACTTCGGGAAAATGCGATGACACTTCTATTCTGGAAGGCACCCAGCCAGTCACCGCGTCGCTGAACGGGCTGAAACTGGCGCTCTCATTCAACGGCAACATCGTTAACACGCTCCAGCTTAGAAAGGAAACCGACCAGCCGTTCTCCCATTTGGCGTACACTTGCGACTCAGACTTGATCTGCCGAAAACTGCTTCTCGAACTGGAAAAACGCAAAGACTTGGCATCAGCCGTCGGCGAGTGCATGCGAAACATTGACGGCGCGTTCTCCGTGACGGGCATAACTGGAGACGGCGACTTCTTCGCCTTTAAAGACCCGCATGGAATAAAACCTCTTTGCGCAGGACACAGCCCAGAGGAGGCAACGTACGCTTTTTCTTCAGAAACCGTGAGTTTAGAAATAAACAGTTTTGTAAGAGACTTCGAACTGGAACCAGGCGAGTTGGTCACGGTTTCAAAAGACGGCTTTAAACGCGAACAAATCATAAAGAACCCGCGCAAGGCTTTTTGCGCTTTTGAATACGCGTACTTTGCTAGACCTGACTCGCGTTTCGACGGCAAATACGTTTACGAAATACGCGAGGAATTCGGAAGAAACATCGTGCGCGAGCACCCTGAAATTGTGAAAGACGCTGACATCGTGCTTTCTGTTCCTGAAACAGGCGACGACCCAGCCATGGGCGTTCATGAAGAGTCAGGGCTCAAATGGGAACGAGCGTCCCGCAGACACCGCTACGTCACCGAAAGAGCATTCATACTGCTCAACAGGGACCGCTGTTCCACCATAGACAGAAAAATAAACATTCTAGGCCCAAAAGTTGACGGAAAACGCCTCATAGTCACCGAAGACAGCATAGTCCGCGGAGACACCACAAAAGTCACAATAGAAAAAATGCGCAACTCAGGCGCCAAAAAAATCTACATGTTCGTAACTTTCCCGCGCATAATCGGACCATGCTTCTACGGCATAGACATGGCCACTTACGGACAGCTAATCGGCTCGAAACACAGCCCGGAGGAAATCGCGAAAATCATAGGCGCAGACTCCGTTTGCTACCAGTCAATCGAAGGGTTAGTGCGCGCCACTGGGCAAACCCGAGACCAGCTGTGTCTCGCATGTATCACGGGGAAGTATCCTACGCCGTTAGCGCAGAAAATGGCTGACGAAATGAAACAGAAATTCCTTAACGGCTACCAAGAAGAAGGCAGAATCTACGAGACATGCCAAACCTCGCCATAGCCGTAAGTGGTAAAGCAAAATAAGCGTTACAGTTTATTCTCTAACACTAAAAGGTGCATATCATGGAGAAAGTAGGTGTACTCGTCGTTTCGTACGGCGCAAGAGAAACCGCGATGGTTGACGCTTTCGCCAGAAGCCCAAACCATAAAGTTGAGCTTTACATTGCGGACAAGCAGCGCAACCCTTTCAACGTGGAAAAAGCCGCTGAACACGTAGTCATACCTGACTTGAACACTGAGGAAATCTGCAAGTTCGCTGAAAGCAACAAGGACAAAATCGACTTCGCCATAGTGGGTCCAGAAAAACCCATAATCGCGGGCGTACGCGACCTCGTGGAAAAGCGCACAGGAATACCTGTCATCTGCCCAAAGCAAGAATACGCCATAGAAGTCAGCAAAGTACAGCAACGCCTGCTATTTCAGGAAATCGCGCCAGAGGCAAACCCGCGTTTCAAGATTTTCAACCCCAAAGACTACAGTGAGCCAAGCGAAGTTGAGAACGCGGTTTACAGCTGGCTCGACCAGCTTGAGAACAAAGCCGTAGTTAAGCCTGACAAGCCAACAGCGGGAAAAGGCGTAGGCGTCTGGGGAGACCACTTCAACACGCGAGAACAGCTCTTCGAACATTTCATGTCCAACTTCCAGTACGGCACCGTGATAATAGAAGAGAAAATAGACGGCGAAGAATCCAGCTTTCAAGCGCTGTGCGACGGCAAACACTTCATCCCCTTGCCCGACACGCGAGACTATAAGCGCGCCTTTGACGGAGACAAAGGACCCAACACAGGCGGAATGGGCTCATACAAAGCAGCAGGCGACACGCTGCCGTTTTTGACCACGGCGGAAAGGGAACAGGAACTCGCGTTAGCCACACGTATCTTTGAAAAATGGAATGCAAAAATAGGAGATGCCTCGGCGCTAAGAGGCGTGCCGTTGTACTTGGCTTTCATGCACACTGGCTCTGGAATTAAAATTCTCGAGAACAACAGTCGCCCAGGCGACCCCGAAATAATAAACATCCTGCCCATCCTTGAGGATGATTTCGTCGATGTGTGCTTCAAAATTTTAGACGGCAACCTAACCCGCGTTGGGTTGAAGAGGGCAGCAACCGTTTTAACCTACAAAGTTCCTCCGGGCTATGGAGGCTACGCCGACGTTTTTCCAGATTTGGTGAATAAGGCTGCTGCTGACACGCCCGTTGACCTATCGAAGGCTTATGCGTTGGCGAGCAAGTACGGAGAAAGAATAAGAGTCTATCCTGGCGCCATGGAAGTCAGAGACGGCAAAGTTTACGCTTTGAAGTCCCGCGCGGTTGGCGTTTTGGGCGTCGGTGAAGACATTGAGGAAGCCCGGCAAGTCTCGCTGGAAGGCGCGCAAGCGATTAAAGGCGGTGCGTTGTGGAACAGGACCGATGTAGCTTACAAGCAGCACATAGCGCAGAGCATGAGCCACATGGAACGGTTGAGGCGCAAGTGATGCGCGTTTTCATATCCGACTGCGAGGGACCCATAAGCAAAAACGACAACGCCTTCGAGATAACCGCGCATTTTGTTCCAGACGGCGACGAAATTTTCACGCTAATAAGCAAGTACGATGATGTGCTGGCGGATGTTTTTAAAAAACCTGGTTACTCGGCGGGCAGCACGCTGAAGCTGATTTTGCCTTTCCTCAAAGCGTATGATGTTACAGATGCTCAAATGGAGGCGTTTTCCGCTCAGAACCTTATTCTAATCGCAAACAGCAAGGACACTCTGCAGCATGTGCGGTCAGTCTCCAGTGCCTTCATCGTGAGCACAAGCTATGAGCATTACATAAAGGCGCTCTGTAAAGCCCTAGACTTTCCTTACGGAAGCACGTATTGCACCAAACTACGCATCGATAAGTACGTTGTCACTGAACAAGAAAGGGTGCGGCTGAAAGAAATCGCAAAGGAAATCGCGTATATGAGGATGATAGCTATTCCTCCAGCGGCAAAAAGCTTGGAAGATTTTTCGGTTGCTGATCAAGAAACAATCAGGCGGCTCGACACAGTTTTCTGGGGCGAAATCGCAGGCATGAGCGTAGGCAGAATTTTCTCTGAAGTGACCACGGTGGGCGGGCACCAAAAAGCCGCCGCCATAAAGGACGCCGTGTCAAAGCTGAGTGTGCCTCTGGAAGAAGTGATGTACGTGGGTGACAGCATAACCGACGTAGAAGCTTTTCAGCTTGTCAGAGACAACGGCGGATTAACAGTCTCCTTCAACGGCAACAACTACGCGGTTAGAAACGCTGAAATCATGGTTATGTCGGAAAACAACTTGGTCACAGCGGTAATTGCTGATGTCTTTTGCAGGCAAGGAAAACAAGCCGCATTGAATCTGGCAAAGAACTGGAACCTGCAATCTCTTGAACATAGCGGAGTGGCAAGCCTCTCGCTTCTGGATCACCTTTTTACGCTTTATCCTCAGGTCTTGCCCAAGGTTCAAATAGTAACAGCGAAAAATATGGAAATGCTGGCAAAGGAAAGCAGCCAGTTTAGAAAGAAAGTCAGGGGAGAGGCCATTGGAAAACTCGGGTGAAATGGCAACCAAAGCAAAAATTGAGGACACTTATGCGGAAGCTTTTGCCGGGGTCTTTTGCCGCTTAATCGTCACGGCTGATGACGAACGCACGTTGCGTGGTGCGGCTGAAGACTCAACCGCCACGCCTTCCGTGGTGATTGGCAGGGTTGAAGGCGGCGTCGAGAAATGGCTTAGTGAAAAAGAAACGCCCGACCAACGCAAAGGCGCTGTGCTGCAGTTCTGGGGCGAAATAAGTCGCAAAAAATCTTTTACTCAGTCTTTGAAAAAGTTTGAAACCGAGCTTTCCTACCGCATCCGCCAAGACATACTGGTTAAGCCTTTCACAGCGGTTTTTGACGCTTTGCCTGACGCGGATGGGAAAATGGACATGATGGAGAGTGTGGGGCACTGCGGCGACGGCTACGAGTGGGTTGAAAAACGCCATGGCAGAGAGGTTATCGTTGTGCCGCTGATGGTTCCAGATTTTGTAATCGAACGGTACTTGGGTTATGCCCGCGGCGTTATGGGCGCGAACTTTTGGGTGATGTGCAAAACAAAAGAAGCCGTAAAGGTGGCAGGTGAAAAAGCATTGAAAGCCATACATGAGGTCGATGGTGTGGTCACGCCGTTTGACGTTTGCTCCGCAGGTTCAAAGCCTGAAACCCGTTTTCCATCCATAGGACCCACCACGAATCACCCGTACTGCTCGTCGCTTAAACCAAAGTTAGGCAACGCCTCCTTGCTTCCCGAAGCCGTGCGTTACGTTCCAGAAATAGTGATCAATGGCGTCTCAATGGAAGCGGTTAAGCAAGCCATGAAGGTGGGAATCCAAGCGGTGCTGAATCTCGATGGTGTGGTGCGGGTTTCCGCGGGCAACTACGGCGGCAAACTGGGCGAGTTTAAAATTAACTTGCGGGAGTTGTTTCCATGAGCGGCTTTGACGTTGTGGGTTTCGGCGCGCTTAACGTGGACAAGCTTTTCAAAGTAAACAAAGTCGCCAAGGCAGAAGGGGAAAGCTTCATTGAGGATTACGCGGAAGCCTGCGGAGGGTCAGCCGCGAACACCGCAGTCGGATTGGCAAGGCTCGGCTGCAGGGTAGGTTTCATAGGCAAGGTGAACTGTGACCGAGAAGGCGACCTGCTCCTCAAAGATTTCCGTGCCGAGGGAGTCGATACCGCGGGAACAATCCGCACAAAACAAGGCAAAAGCGGCTCAGTCATGGGATTTGTGGACAAAAAGGGCGCACGGGCGCTGTACATTGACTCAGGCGTCAACGACACCATCACGTTGGATGATGTGAACGCTATTTACGCTTCGCGAGCGCGGTTTTTGCATTTAACCTCATTCGTCGGAGATGAATCGTTCCAAACGCAGAAGAAACTCTTGGACGCCATTCCAGACAGCGTCAAGGTTAGCTTTGACCCTGGCATGCTGTACGCAAGAAGAGGCTACGCGGCTCTGGAGCCTATCATCTCAAAGACGTATGTTTTGATGCCGACTGCCCTCGAACTTACGCTCCTAACGGGCGAGATTGACCATTGCAAAGGCGCAGACTTCATGATTGAAAGGGGCGTCAAGATTGTGGCTGTCAAGCTTGGCGGCAACGGCTGCTACGTCACGGATGGCCGCGAACGGCACTTGATAGAACCCTTCAAAGTAGAAGTGGTGGACACGACAGGGGCAGGAGACGCGTTTTGCGCGGGCTTCCTTTACGGCCTACTCAAAGATAAGCGCCTGTTCGAGTGCGGCAGACTGGGCAACTTTGTGGCTTCACGATGCGTCACAAAAATGGGTGCTAGAGTGGGGCTTCCAGTAGCCGAAGACTTAGAACTTCTTGGTTAAGTGGCTAATCAGGCTTTCAAAGACAAGTTTTCCGTCGCCGTACTGCGGCATCCGCGTTTGCCGCGTCCAGTCCGGTTGCTGCCACCAGTACATTGCGCGTTCAGGGTGAGGCATCAAACCGAAGATTGTGCCTTCCCTGTTGCATATGCCCGCGATGTCATGAAACGCGCCATTTGGGTTGGTGGGGTACGTGCCGTCGGCTACGACGCCGTTTTCGTCGCAGTAACGGAAAACCATCATATCATTGTCAATGAGTTTCTGGAGCATCTGCTTTTCCTTTTCTACTGGGAACAGGAATCTGCCTTCGCCGTGGGCAATTGGCATTCTCAACACGTTTCCCGTGGGGATTTTGCTTGTGAAGGCGCATTTGCCTTTGTTTTCGTTTTTGAGGTGAACCCACTGGCACTTGAAGCCCTGCGGCACATTAGTTGTCAGCGTAGCTTCAGGATAGGTACTTACGCCCTCAAAACCTGGGAGCAAACCGTATTCAACGAGGATCTGGAATCCGTTGCAGATGCCCAATATGGGTCTGCCCTCGTCCACGAAAGTGTCTATTTCCTTGCCCAGCTTGACGCTGAGCGACCGCGCAAATATTACGCCTGAGCGCACGTAGTCGCCGAACGAAAAGCCGCCTGGAAACACCAGCACGTTATAGTCCAGCAGGTTGCCGTGCTTGATAAGCTCGTTAACGTGCAGCACTTTCGCTTGGACGCCGAGTTCCTGGAAGGCGCGTTTGGTTTCGGCGTCGCAGTTGGTTCCGCCGACCCGCATGACACAGACCTTGATTTCTTCCCGCCTCATTCGCTTTGCGCCTCCGCCCCAAGCGTTTTCTTCCAGCTGCGCCGCAACTCAGCAAGACCAGCATCAACCACAACTTTCCCGTTTAAGCCGTGAACAAGCAGTTTTTGGTCTTTGGTTACTTTGCCTATCGGCGCGCAGGCTTTGCTCCGCATTAAATCCTCAAACACAGAGCGGTCTTGTTCTGCCACTTCGATGAGGAAACGGCTGTTAGACTCAGAAAACAGCAAAAAGTCATGCCGCGCAACCAGCTTGTTCGGCACAGACCTCAAATCCAGTTCCAAGCCGTATCCGCCTGCAAACGCCATCTCCGCGGCAGCCACCGCTAACCCGCCTTCCGAGAGGTCATGGCACGATTTTACTAGTCCTTCGCCCATGGCTTTGGTGAGGTTGTAGTAGGTTCTTCTTGCTTTGGTTGCGTGCAGCTTCGGCACTGAACTGCCCAAGAAGCCGTTAAGCCGGTAGTATTCGGAGCCGCCCAGCTCAGGATAAGTCTCTCCCAAAATGTAAAGCAGGTTTCCAGGCGCCTTCAGGTCCATGGACACTGTGGAGCGTATGTCGGGCACGATTCCCACCGCCGTTATGAGCAGCGTAGGCGTTACTGGTCCTAAAGGTGACTCGTTGTAGAGGCTGTCTTTGCCCGAGATAAACGGGGTTCGTAACGCGGTTGCAACGTCGTAGCAGGCTTCGCATGCCCTGACCAGCGAGCCGAGGCGCTCGGGCTTTTCAGGGTTACCCCACGTGAAATTATCCAGCAGAGCAATTCTTTGTCCGCCCACGGCGAGGTTGTTTCGCACAGCCTCGTCAATGGCTGACGCCGCCATCCAGTAAGCGTCAATTTTGCCGTAATTCGGGTTCATGCCGCATGAGATGGCTAAGCCTTTCCATGAATTGTCCAGCGGCTTAAGCACAGCCGCATCATTTGGTCCAGCGTACTTGCCCTGCAACGGCTTAAGTGTGGTGTTGCCTTTGACTTCATGGTCGTAGGTGCGAACTACGCTTTCTTTGCTGGCGATGTTCGGCGCAGAAAGCAACTGCATCAAAGTTTCAGTCAGGTTCGCTGGCTCCGCAAACTCGGGTTCAGTCAGCCTCGGCGTTTGGATGACCGCTTTTTTTGTGCTCTCGCCCATGTCAAACAGGAACGCCATGTCTAAGTCTGCAACCGTTTCACCAGAATACTCTAGGTGCAGGCGGCGTTCCGTGGTTAATGTTCCAATCGCGGTTGCTTCAACATCTTCCTGCTCGAAAAACGCCATAACCGAATCCAAGTTTTCCGGCGGAACCGCCAAAAGCATTCGTTCCTGTGACTCTGAAATGTAGATTTCCCAAGGAGCCAACCCCTGATACTTCAAGGGCACCTTGTCAAGCGCCAACGTTGCGCCGCAACCGAACTTTTCAGCGGTTTCGCCCACCGCCGAGGATAAGCCGCCGCCGCCCAAATCCGTTATCGCAGAGGCGAGTTCACGGTCGCGAACCTCGATTATGGCGCGTTTCAGCTTCTCCTCTTCGATAGGGTCTGCTATTTGCACTGCAGGTCGGGAGATTTCCTCTGACTTTTCTGTGAGCTCGGCGGAAGCGAAGGTTACGCCGTGGATGCCGTCGCGTCCTGTTTTTCCGCCCGCCAACAGGATTACGTGGTTGGGTTTGGCGTTTTTCTTGAACTTGTTAAGCGGCAAAAGCCCGATGCAGCCGCAGTAAACCGTGACGTTTCCCGTGTAGCTGTCGTCAAAGTAGATGGCGCCGTTCACGGTTGGGATGCCCATGTTGTTGCCGTAGGCGCCTATGCCCGCGGTGACTCCCATGTACACGTATTTTGGGTGTTTCACGCCCGCAGGCAGCTTGCTGTAATCGTAATCTAAGGGTCCAAAGCCCAAAACATCAGTGCACGCAATCGGGTCTGCCCACACGCCCAAAACATCTCGGATTACGCCGCCTACTCCCGTGGCTGCCCCGCCGAACGGCTCCACCGCGGAAGGGTGATTGTGGGTTTCCACTTTTGCGGCTATCCCGTAGCCCTTGTAGAATTTGACGATGCCAGCGTTGTCTTCGAAGACGCTGAAGCACCAGGGCGGGTTGATTTCGCGCGTGGCTTTGGCTATGTAAGTTTTGAAAAGGCTGCTGATTTCCTTGCCGCCTAATCGTATTTTGCCTTTGAAGGTTTTGTGGCAGCAGTGCTCAGACCATGTTTGGCTTATAGTTTGGAGTTCCACGTCGGTGGGGTTTCTGCCCTCGCCTTTGAAGTAAGCTTGGGCAGCCTGCATCTCCTGCACGCTTAAGCCTAAGCCCAGCTCGCGGCTTACCTCTGAAAGCTGCGGCTCTGAAGCTTTAGATAGGGCTATCGTGTACATTTTGAAGGCGGTTTTTCCACGGACGTAGATGTCAGGGTTCATTTTTGCTCCTCGATGGCGATTGTGTAGTTGTCTTTGGTTGGGTTTGCCAGAAGCCGTTTGCACATTTCTTCGGCTTTCGTCTGTGCTTCGCTTGGTGTTTCTGCTTCAAGAAGGATTGTGTATACTTTGCTGACGTTTACTGCGTCAACTGCGTAGCCGAGTTCTTTCAGTAACCGTGCTGCTGTTTCGCCTTCGGGGTCGCTGTGCCCTGGTTTTAGGCTGACTTCTATTTTTGCGCGGTATTTCATGGGCTAAAATGTCAAGGATACTGAATTTAAACGCTTTCATCACTAAACTGTGCAAAGCGCTATGCCAGAACCAGCTTCTTGCCCGCGTGGCGGATCACAATTTTCTGTTCAGCGGTCACTTTTCCTATCTGTTTTGCTTGTGCACCAGCTTTTTCTAAAGCGCTTAACGCCTTGTCTGCGTCGGCTCTGCCTACGATTATGGCGAAGCCCCAGCCCATGTTAAAAGTTCTGAACATCTCCTCATCCGAAACCTTGAAGCCCAACTCCGCCGCGGTTTTCTGTATCAACCCGAAGATCGGTTGCGGCTTGAAATTGTCGAAGTCGAAGCCTATGCCTGGCGAGAAACGCGTGAGATTATTAAATTTCAAATAAGCATCGCCCGTCACGTGCGCGGCAGCTTTAACCTTCACGGCTTGAGCCGCTGCGAGGAGCGGTTTCACGTAGATTTCGGTGGGCTCCAACACTTCAATTGCTATTTCCCTGTCTAACCCGTCGGGGACCTCGTCTGGCTTGTACTTTCCGCCCCATTGGCTGAAAAGAATTTTCCTTGCAAAGCTTATGCCGTTGCTGTGAAGTCCGCTGCTTCTTAAGCCTATTATGGGGTCGCCGGGTTTGATGTTTTCTCCAGTGATTACGTCTTGTTTGGAGACTCTGCCTACGGCTGCCACTATCATGTCGAAGCCTGCGCCTTCCGCTACGCCCTTGATGACTTCGGCTACGTCGCCTATTTCTCCGCCTGTCACGGGGCATTCTGACGCCGTCGCGCCTTTGGCTACGCCTTCAAGCCACGCCTTCACAAGTTTCGGGTCGCTGGCTTGCGCGTGAATGTTGTCTGCGATGGCGAGAGGCTTGGCGCCTGAACGTATGACATCGTTGACTGCCATGGCAACTGCGTCAACGCCTATGGTGTCGTACTTGTCCGCTAACTGTGCGACTAGGACTTTGGTGCCTACGCCTTCGATGACGAGGTCCAAGTAGGTGTCTTGGCCAACGGGGAAAATGTTTCCGTAAGGCAAACACCTCACCGAGCCGTAACTGCTGTAGCCGTAAGTATCCTCTAACGTTTTCAAGTGTTTTTTGGATTTGTGACGTTGTTCACGGTCTACGCCTGCGTCCGTGTAAGTGAAGTTCTTGGGCATGCACACGGTTCTCCTGTTCGGTATTCCTTTCTGGCTTGTAAGAGATAACAATTGCTATTAAGCTAAACTGTTAACGATGAAAGCCAATCATCAATTTTTTGTTATCGAGGTTTTCGTCTGCTGGCGCTGTAAGCCAGAAGAAGCAGAAGGAGCGCCAACACAACAATCTTGGCTACGGCAAACTCTTGCAGGATTGACAGGGCGAGGAAAGCTATAGGGACGATGCCTAGTAAACCGTAAACAAAAATGATTTTTAGGGTTAAGCTTGAGTTTACGCCTGCCATGTAGCCTTGCCCAAAGACCAAGTCGGCTAGTTTTCCAAAGCCCATCGTGCAGGATTTGCAGTAGTAGCAGGAGCTGCAGCCCATTCTGCGCAGTATAGCAAAGATGATTATGAGGGCTGAGACAAGGAAAAGCCATCCGAGAATAGGGTTAAAGAACCAGCAAGCAACTGCATCGATAATTATCCAGAGGGCTATCGCGAGGTTGCCGGCTGTAAGCAGTCTTTTAGAGTAGGCTTTTGCTTCGTCGCTGATAGGTTTCAACCTCGTAGAAGCCATGCTGACGGTTGCTTTAATATGTAGTCCTTCACGCGTAAAGTTGTTAGGGTTCGCGGTTGAGTCGAGGGGGTGAAATTCCAGGTTTTATGCCGTAAACGGTTTCCGCTTCAGCAGGCATTGCTTTTTTGGATAATTTTTAATAAATGTTTGAATAAAAGAGTGCTGGGTGAGAGGGTGGCTTCAAAAAAGCTTGTGATTGCATTGGCCTTGGTTTTGGTGGTTTCCATAATTGGAGCAGTGATTTTTTATGCTCAGTTTATTTCTTCTCAGGCGCCTTCGGGTTCAGGGCAGTTGAAGGTTCTGGTTGTTACTTCAGCTAGCATGGAGCCTACGATTATGGAGGGAAACAAGATTTTGGTGGATACCGAAGTGAACCCTAGAGACTTGAGTGTTGACTACCCAAACAGCGACATTATAGTTTTCTATAAAACTTCTGAGCGGCATGAGTTGATTGTAAGCCGAATCGTGGCTGTGGAAGAGGTGGATGGCAAGCTTGTTTTCTTCACCAAAGATGACGCCAATGAAGTTAACAAGTATCCGGCTATGCCTTCAAGGTCTGAATATGATCCTTGGAATGTGGCAGAGGACCGATTTTTTGGCAAGGTCATAAATACGAACTTTAGATGTAGGCATTTATACAGGTAAACCTAAATTTTACTGTCACCAAGATTTAAGCCCTGTTTCAAGCGGTCGTAGTCTAGTTTGGCTAGGACATCAGCTTCCCAAGCTGACGACCCGGGTTCAAATCCCGGCGACCGCACTCCCATTCCACTTCGATTAAGTAGAAGTGTGAAGTTGCTAAGCACAATTACTTCCTGTGGGTTGTTGGGTTTCTGGTTGTGCATCTTGCCACTTGCAATACTGGAAACAAGGTGGAAAGGCGAGCGCACATGAGATTTCCCTGCTGTCGGGGAGGTTCAGTTACCTTGGCTAAACTCATAATAACAAGCAACAACGGATCTAAAACGGGACAAGAGGACCAGACTCAACTATTTTGTCGTCAGTGTTTGCGTTTCTTGAAGTAGAGCAGCAATCCTGCACTGATAGCAACCGCTGAAACTAAGACGGCGACTGCAACTAACGCTGTTGGAAAAGTCGCTACTGTAAAAGTAATCGTCTCGGATGCTCCGGTGAAGCCAAAAGTGTCATTCGCATAAACCGTTAATGTGTGGGCACCATCAGACACCCCCTCAAGCGTAAGGTTTTCTGAGGCAGTCACATTGGCATGTCCGTCAAGGCTATAGCCCGTCCACACTGCTCGTTTGTCAACCACAAAATCCAGAGAAACATATCCCACAGCATAAGTTGTGTTTATGGGGTTAAGTAAAACAACAGGTAGCGCAACATGTAGTTCAGGTATCTCGGGCAGCTCAGGCAACTCGGGCAGCTCCACAGGCACTTCAGAAATGTCCACTGTCGCCACGAGTGGAAAATCATCTTGATTGTTAACATTTATCAAATATGACGCCTCACCCGCGCCGTCACCATTTACGTCTGAAACCTCAAAGTTTTCCCAATAATTTCCTCTTGTACCATCATCCCAAGAATTGGTTGAAAGCGTCATGTCTGGGTGGGCACTACGATAATTCCCGTCCGTATAAAAGTCGTAAACATAAGGTTTATTCTCAGACGGGTTGTCAACGAAGTTGTTTAGGTAAATTTTGTTGCTGGAAGAATCTCCGAAGCTAATGCTTGCAGCAAGGGAGTCGGCGATGGTATTTGCCACAATCGTGTTTCTAGATGAAAACCAAAGCCTAAAATCATAACTAAAGCCAGAAACCTCATTTCTGCAAAAAACATTATCGTCGCTCCATGCGACGTCGATTCCGCTGTAATCCCGTGAGTCAGACCAGACTCTGTTTTCCAAAACAAAATTGTTGTTAGCATGACTCATGTGTAGCGCCGTACACACATTATCCTTTATTACATTAGATTCGCCTTCAACAAAGATGCCGAAAGAATTTCGGGAAACTTCATTGAAGCTTCCGTTCAGATGAAGCCCAACAGCGACATTATCTGTAATTTTACAATAGGATCCTTTCACTGAGAAGCCTGTTGTTATTTTATTACCTGCTATTTCTATTCTGTCGCCTGTCGCCGAGATATCTCCTCCCTTTTGAGACACAACCATATATCCGGGAAGGAAGGGCGTAGAAGTCAGCGCGGGGATTGTTATGTTGAGGTTTACGAGTTTGAAGTCTTCAGAGACTATATCCATCGCGTTAGAATAGTCATAATAAGCGTACCAGAGAATAGTTGACACGCTGTAAGCAGGGTACAGTTTAATAACGGTGTTTTCGGCGTTTTCGCCTATGATAGTTAGGGTCTTGTCGATTACTATTGTCTGGTTGATTGGCCCCTCATAAGTTCCGCTTTTGATCAGTACTGTATCACCGTCTGCAGCATTGCTGATGGCTGCTGTTATTGTGGGATAATCATCGGGAACTACAATCGTCTCGGAAAGTCCCCTAACCTGTAGCGCTCCAGCTGATGTCGAAATCAGTAGCGTAAGGAACAGAACGATAGCAAAAGCTCTTTTCATGATGCGGCGCATCTCCTTTTGCGATGTAAGAAGTAAGCAACCAGTCCGAAGGAAATTATTGCGGCTAATGCAACAGCAGCTATGAACATCAAAGTCTGATGGAACACTCCCTGCTCTTCATGCTGAACCACTGTAAAGTGTACGTTTTCAGATTTCACCCAGCCGCCCACCCGGTCAGTCACGTAGACCGTCAAACTGTGCCCACCATTATTCAAAGCCGTCAACGTAGTGTTCCCCGCCGCGTTCACGTATTCGCCGTCTACTTTGCAAACCACTCGCGAAACTGGATCGTTTGCCGTGAAAGACAAATTCACATCAGACGAGTCATAAGTTGTGTTATCTGGAGAAAGAACCGAAACGTAAGTTGGAGTGGAGTCAACAGCAAACAAAACCGTCTTTGATGCCGCCCACACAAGAGATTCAAAAGATAGCATATTTCGATATACAGCTGCGTGCACTGTCAAGTTGTAGGCTCCCTCAGATAAATCGGACCAGGTCATGTTGCCAGCGTAGCCATCACCCGTATCAGAAAGGGCTATAATGCGTTTGGAAACCAGCTTCACGCCGGAGGGAGCATCAAAAAACTCTAAAGTATACCGCGATTCTAAGCGATCGCTGAAGAGACCTCCGCCACGACCTAAGACGTAGCCTTGCCCCGTGATTGTAAAGTTCAACAAGACATCGTTTTTCGTATAGGTCTTTCTCTCTGGCGAATGCAATATAATCTCTCCTGCATTGTTTTCTGCCGTCGCAGGTTTAACGGAGCAAGTTCCAGCCAACGCTGAGACAAGCAGCATCTCGAGTAAAACGGAAATGAGCACGTGTTTTTTCACAGGTTACCCCTAAATACCACTAGTTTTTTCCACGGTAAAAAGGGTTTTTGTCAACATTTCTTGACTAAACTATGTGCGCTGTTTCTTCGAGTCTGTCGAGCATAAGGTTAAAGGCTAACGTACGGGGTTCCCAAACATATATGACTCGGGGCTGTTTTATGGCGGTTAAGGTTCGGTGAATCCGTTGACCGATAACAAGACCGAGACAGAAGATAAGAATGCCAAGCATCGGAGATTTGAGTTCAGCTTCCCAATTCTGACGATGCGGACACGGTTGTTCGGCGGAGTATTTGATCGGCTTGGTGCTTTCCGATTTTCGCGATGGCTTTCTTGGGTGGCACTCGTCATAGTTCCAGTTGTGGCTGGCGTCGGGCTTTATTTGCTTGTTAACAGCCTTGTTGCTTTGTTGTGGAATCCCGCGGCAGCCAGCGCCGCCCGTGCGGTTGGTCCGGAAGCTTATCTCCTGCTGCCTGGACTTAACCCCTACCTGCCCATACTGTACGGTTGGTTCGCCATATTCTGCGCCATAGCCATTCATGAAGGTGCTCACGGGGTTGCGGCTAGAAGCCTCGGGTTGAAGGTTAATTCTAGCGGTTTGCTCTTCTTCCTGTTTGTTCCCATCGGCGCGTTCGTGGATGTTGATGAGGAAGAGCTTAAGAAAGCGTCAGGCAGAGATTCTTCGCGGGTCCTAGCTGGCGGAGTCGGAGCAAATGTCGCGTTAGCAGCCGTTTGTCTCATTCTTGTTTTGTTGATCGTGGGCGGGTTGTCTCCGGTTGTCAACGGCGTCTATGTGGGCAGCGTTTCAGAGGGCATGCCTGCCGCGGCTGCAGGACTGCTGCCAGGAGATGTTCTAGTCTCGGTGGACGGTGTACTGATTAACAGCACCGATGATCTAAGGGTCTTGTTGGACAGCAAAGCCCCAGGCGATTTGGTGGATATAACCGTGGCAAGGGGCGACATGTGGCAGGCTCGATATTCTACGGTGGTGAATTTGACTATGTCTGACAATCGCACCGTGATGGGAATAGGCGTCGGCGACCTGATGACTGAGCAACGGGTGAGTCTCTACCGGACAGTTACTCCTCAGAGTCTCGTGTTGTATCTGGTTCCGCCTGCTTTGGCTCCGGGTGCGGTTCCTTTCTCAGACTCGTTGGCTCCTTTTTACACGAGTTGGCTTGGTTCTCAATGGTCTGTGTACGCGAACGTCTTCTTCTGGATATGGTTCGTCAACGTTAACGTCGCAGTGTTCAATGCTTTGCCGATTTACCCTCTGGACGGCGGGCGAATGTTCAACATTGCGCTGAAGAGGATTATTCGTCGGGAAAATAATGAGAAGCTGGTCAGGACGATAACCGCAGTTGTCAGCGCTACCTTGGTGTCTGTTCTGATCCTGATTGTTGTGTTGCCCTTCATCATCTGATTGTCGATCCAAAAGCATCGCATAACCGTGGAGTATTCTGACCCAGCGAATACCTTCAAAGAATGCTTGTCTAGAATCCTGAAAGATTGCTCTCGTGGCTGTTCTATTTTCTGGACAGCGTGTTCTAACACTTAGAATTAAATCAACTGCAGCCAATTCTAAACTTGGCCTGCAAGGGTTAGGCAATTGAGGCTTGACGGATTGAGCAGAAAGAAAACTTACCATCGCATTAGTGGTCTTTTGTACATTCTTGATTGTGATAACAGTGCTTTATGCGCTTGCCACGGTGGTCTTTGCAGAGATTAATCCTGTAGCGGTCGCAGCAGCCGTAAGCGTTGCGGTCGCCGGAATCGCGTGGTTCAGAAAAGCCAGCTTCCACAAGTAACGCGTCCCTCCGGACTTCATATAGTTCCTTTATATAAGGGGGCTATAGACTGTTCCACGCGCTAGTCCCATCTGAACCAAACATCACCAAATCGCCCACAACCGACACCGATTACCAAGGTTGCGGTTCAGGAGCTTCAAAAGATTCATGTTGCCCATGTCTCGCCACAAGAACTGCTACAACACCAACAACCGCCGCTACCACAGCAATACCAACCAGTGCAGTTAAAAACAGAGGCAGAACAATCGCGCTTTTCGCCGCACTCATCGCGCCAGTGTACAATTCATTACCAGACCAGCCAGCGCGAATGGCATGTGACCCCACGTTTTCAGCCCTCCAAAAATATTCAAAACGCCCATTCGGCTGAGTTAACGCCGTGCCAATCACCGCCCAAGGAGAACTGTTAACCCTCGCATAAAGAGTCACGTTCTCATTCGCCATCTCAGGCGCAAGCTGCCCTTCAATGGCTATCACGCTGTCCTGGATAAAGATGCTCGGTGAAACTTCTATAGACAAGGCACTCTGCTCCATTGCCGTGAAACTCGCCGAAACCTGTCCTGGAGCCACCTGCTCCACATCTTCAAGAGTGATCACTTCGGCAGACACCTGTTTCAGATCCTCTGGGCACTCGCCAACTCTCCACCCCTCCTTCCAGTTGCCACCCGTGCACTCCGCAACATAATATCTCACATCGTCGTGAGTCACATAGTAAACGTTGTCCCTAACATCTTCCGGCGCACTGGAAAGCTGCACTCCGATGTTCATGTGACTTTGCCCTTCATAATACAAAAGCACCACATCGAGACCTCCAGCTTTTATTGTCGAGGCAGCGATGAAAGAGAAAAGGTCGCAGTCGCCTTGGTCGTCTGTCATGGTTTCTACGGGGTATTTGGCTGGTGTGGTTTCTACGTAGGTTATTTGGTGCACCATCATGAGGACTCCGTTGACGAAGTTTTCTTCGTTGTCGTAGATTTCCCAGAGTCTGTCGGCTATGGGCTGTAAAGCGTATGGGGTTACGAAGTTTGAGAATTGGTTGGTTGAGGCTAGTATGTGGCTTTTTTCTGCGTAGTAGTCTTTGAGGGTTTCTGGGACTGCCACGTTGAGTTCGTATGTTGTGTTGCCGTCTGGCTGGTCTAGAAGTTGATAAGAACGTGTGTGGTCTTGTGCTGTGCCGAGTGAGATTGTGGAGAATAGAATGAGTATTGTCGTGAACACTATTGTTGCTTTTGCGGCGGATTTCATGCTTTCTCGAATATTAATATTCACGACTTATTATTAGGCGTTATGAACAACAAATTACTACACACAATACAAAAACCCAATCACTCAAAAACCACAACCCTACCACCAATTTCCCCAATCAAACCAGAAAGCTGCACCACCGCCATCCGCAGTTTCTCCTCCGCTTTTCCCTCATCATCCGCCGTAATGGACATATGAACCTCAATGTGCGGCTGATCTTCTCTGCCTTTCGGGTGGGATTTCACGTAAACACTAGGATTCTCCTGCATCACTTTGTCTATGAGCGGTGCTAAACTTGACTCCATGACATCGTCAACGTAGATGCTTTTTGCGTAAAAAGCGCTCTTGCCTGATGCTTGCTTAAGCAGCGGTGCTACCATTTCGTTGAAGATGGCTTTCATTTCCGAGGGAACACCTGGCAACGCCATCAAAACTGTCCGCCAGATCCACCCGAATTCCGGGTACGGTTCCGACAGGGTTGGAAATGGGTTCAGCTTTTTCGGGTAACGTTGCCATTTTCACTCGCGCTTGTGTCAGCTCAACTGTTCCAGCTCCTTTTTTCCTTGCGTACGTTTCGTATTTTTCCTTGACCATTTTCAGCGCTTCGGTGTTGACTGCGAGTTTGCGGTTCAGTGCTTTTGCCATGCCAGCTAATGTTTTGTCGTCAAAAGTTGGTCCTAATCCGCCTGTGGTTATGGCAAATTGTGGTTTGCGGCTGAGGGTTTCGCGGATTGCTTTTGCGATTTCGTTTATGTCGTCAGCTATCACTGTGACGCGTTTGACGTTTATGCCTGTGGTTGTGGCTTGCTGTGCTATCCACTGTGCGTTTGTGTTGAGCGTTTTGCCGATTAGCAGTTCGTTTCCTACGCAGATTATCTCCATGTCGATGGTCATGACGGTCACGTTTCCGCGATGTGATTGAAAAATAATGATTGTTTTGTTCTTTATACTGTTTGCTAACCAACCGCGTATGAGAGTTAGGTTGCGCGGCTACTTCTTCTTGCTTAGCCACCATTTCAGGTATTCTTTTCGCTCTTTCTGCTTTTCTTCTTCAGCTGTTTCAAAGTTAGGTCTCAGCTTCTCTCGCAGCTCCCAGAGTTCCTGTTGCGTCACCGATAAGCCGCAGCTTTTGCAGATGTAGTGCTTGGTGGCTATGGCGTACTGCATGTCTCCACCGCATTCTGGACAATAACGCATCGTTTTTTCACTGAGGAAATTAAGCATAAATCGAGAGATATTAGTCTTCGCTCTGCTTTTGCCTTTTCAGGTTGGAGAACTGCTGCGATTTTTTTGTCTATACCCCCCCTTATATAAAGCAAACTGCATAGATTTCTGCGAAGCACTGCTATTGGTTGCGGAAAGCGCCAATACGGACTTACCCCCTCTATAGTTTTGTGCATAGAACTGCTATTAGGATCCAAATAGGCTCCAAATATGATAGCTTGCCTATTATCCGCTTTTTTGCTGCATCCCCCTTTCATAATCTTTATGTCGCTGGCTACACAAAAGTGATATAGCGTTTTTCAGAGAAAGAAGCACAAGGAGATTGTTTCATGACCAAAGCGTTGTTCTTGGTTGACAGTTACCTCAAAGAGTCCCCCGCCACAGTGGTCTCTGTCAAGGATGGAAAGTAGGTGCGCTTGGACCAAACGATCTTTTACCCCAGAGGCGGAGGTCAACCGCATGACACGGGCAAGATAATCAAAGGCGATGAGGTCTACAACATCGTTTATGTGGGCAAGTTTTCAGGCGACATCTCCCACGAGGTTGATCACGCTGGGCTTCAAGCTGGCGACGAAGTCTCCTGTGTCTTAAACTGGGAGAGAAGGTACAAGCTCATGCGTAGTCACACCGTCGCCCACGTTCTCGCGGCTCTCCTCAACAAGGGAACAGGCGCACTCATCACGGGCAACCAGCTTGAAGAAGACCACGTCCGCTTCGACTTCAGCCTGGAAAAATACGACAGAGCCGTCTTGGAAGCGTACGTTGCGAAGGCGAACGAGCTGTTCGGCACCGATGTCCCCGTGAAGTGGTATGAGCTGCCTCGAGAAGAAGCCATGAAAATCCCCGGAGTCGTCAAGATGGCGGGGGCGTTTCCACCAGACCTTCCATCACTGAGAATCGTCGAAATCGTCGGCGTGGACAGGCAGGCGGACGGCGGCGCGCACGTCAGAAACCTGAGAGAGGTTGGAAAAATAGAGCTTGTCAAGACCGAGAATAAGGGCAAAAACAACAGGCGCATCTACTTCAAGCTAAACTGAAAAACGCTATGCTCTTAAGCCAGCTTGCCGTTTTTAATTATTTCCCGTGCTGCCCCGTCCGAATAGTAAACCGTGATTGTCGGTCTATCAATCAGCATGTCCACGTGGCATCTGACGTTGCCTGGAGCCAGATGGCAGGTGCCTCTGATTTTTTCGTCCTCCAGCATGTTCCCGGTTACCCTCGCCTTTTCGTTCAAGCCGATTCCGACTTCTTCCAGAACGGTTGGCAAGCCATATCTCTCCCCAGAAGCCAATATGTCCTCTCGGACGCCGTCAAGCGTCGGGTCTTCACATTTGAAATCCTTTAGGACGCCGTCTTTGAATTGGACGGTTATGGGTTTTTCAGGATTTATCTTTCCCGTGTATCCGCCTGCCGTAACGTCGCAGACCAGTTTGCCGTTTGCAATTTGCTTCACAGGGTAGTGCTGATTCTCCTCTTTCCCAGTTTCCTTGTTCACCACCTGGATTATCTCGCCTTTCTGTGACCAGACTTCGCCCACTGGCAGATTGCCAAACTTCCCCGGCTCGCCGTAAACGTTAGGCGGGACGATGATGCAGTCGGTGTCAAACTTCACCTGTTTTGGCAGTTCTACTTCTATGTCGGTTCCTCCAGGCGCGGCTATGTGGAGCTTCTTTGCGTTTTGCAGTTTTTGCAGAAGCTTGTCCGCTTCTTCAGCCATTTTCTTATAGTTGCACTGCAAGGGTCCGTTTATTGCCATGTCTAATGTTATGCCCGGTGAATGCGCCCAACTTATGGGCACCTGCTCGATGGTCTGATGCAGCAGTTCTATTCTTGCCCCAACTTCCTTCAGAGTCCAGTCTGGATTTTCGCTGTAGTCAAAAAGCCCCATGCCCGCTTTCGGAGTCTCTTGGCAAAGTAGTTTTATGAGTTTTCTTGGAAAATGCTTGTAAGGTTTGCCTGCTGCAAGATCAAATTTCTTAACGTTTAGCCCCAAGTTTTCCGCAGCACTCTGTGCGGCTTCAGCCAGCGCAGGCGAATTTCGGTTGACAATCAGATAAGTGTCATGAGCCTTAAGTTTCTGACAGTGCTGCATAAACTCCGCAAACTTGCCCACAACCTTGCCGCGGTCTTCCGAAGATATTTCTTGCATGCTAAACATCTCTTAACTTGCCAATGAACCTGGATTCAACAGCAGATAGTTCTGCTAAACGTGAGCGTAGACGCGGTCGGTTGTGTACCTTCCCGTCTCCATCTCCTCTTCTATCTCTCGCAGCAGCAGTATCCGCTTAAACGTTGGCGGGTGCGTGGCGAACCAGCTGTTCATAGTCACCCACGTGGATTTCGACTCCTTCTCCATCGCCAGTTCCAGTTCGCGCTCGTCCAAGACGCCGTCCTTGTCCAAATCGTACTCGTTCTTGTTCTGCATGACTTCGCTTATCTCCTGTTTCGCTTGTGCTGGGTCTCCGATGTAGAAGGCTCGTGCGCCTTCGGGCGCTTTGGGAGAGATGGATAAGCCGTAGGTGATTTTGGCGAGTCCGCTTTCAAGGCTTCGCGGGGAACCCGTCAGGTAAGCCGAGTATGCGTCGGCATAATGTTCGCGGAGTCGGCTCAGCCTCATCACTGCAAGAAACGTAATAATATACACCACAAAAGAAACAGCGCCTATGGCAACCAGCACTAAGCCCGCGTTTCCTTCCTTATTTCTGCCTCTCGAATATGAGCTGTACATTCCAGCCCGAAGCGCCACTTGAGCAATCAAATACGCGATTAACGGCAGCGCTGAAAGCACCGTCATCACTATGAAGTCCTTGTGCTTGATGTGGCCCAGCTCGTGGGCGATTACTCCTCTGATTTCGTCCTCGTTCAAACTTTTTAACAAGCCGTCATGCACCGCCAATGTAGCGCCGCTTGAGCTTCTGCCGAAGACAAACGCGTTCGGCGTGTTGTTGGGAACCGTGGCGACCCGCGGCATGGGCACTCCGCTTTTTTCCGCTAGTTCCTTAACGTTGGATTCGAGCCACGGGTTCTCCCCTGGCTTAAGATAATGCAGACGCGCGGTGGCGGCTACAATCGCTGGTCCCACAAGATACTGGAAAAGTATGAACAGTGCTATGCCGCCCAGGACAAGGAGCAATTCTGTCCAGATGTCGAAGCCGAAAACGTAGTATTGCAGGAGGAATATGATTCCCGTCAGGAACAGGCCGAATATGAAGGCGGCTATGAAAATGCTTGTTCCCATCGCAAACTTCAGCTGAGACAGCCTAGCCATGCTTCTCATGTAACTCCGTTATTTCACATGACAATCAAATGGGAATTAAGCTTTTCTACCGATTACGAAAAAGTGTGCGGTTGTCCCGCTCTGAGGCAGGACTGGAAAAAGGGAGAAAATACGGGTTTAGATGGGGTAAGCTCCGCATGTCTTGCAGAACTGGATTTTCGTTTTTATGTAGCTTTTGCAGTACGGGCATTGGATTCCGCCGTTGTCCGGGAACACATCCTTGGGTTTGCCGAAGATTTTCCTGAAGTGCTCGTAGTAAAGCAGCTGTTCCTTGTCCTGTATTTTCACGTCATCTTCTGCGAGAATCTTTTTCTTCTTCTCCTCAAACTCGGCGTCGGAAATCATGTCGTTGAAGAAGGTTCGCAGCACTTCGGTGCCTGTTCCCGCTTCAAGGGGTGCTTTCGGTCGCCAAATCACGTCTTTGGGGATAACGTCTTCGTATGCTTTGCGCATTATCCATTTGCCGTATTTCACGCCGTCGTGCATGTTGATCTTGAATTTGATTGGCAGCTTCTTCGCCCAGTCCATGAACTCAGGGTCCATGTAGGGCGCTTTGATGGTCATTCCGACCGACTCCGCCATGGGTATCGATGAGAAGCCCATTTCCGCCCACATCTCCTTCTGCTTCTGAGCAAACTCTGCCTCGGACAGGTGGAACTGCCATGGGTACCCGAAAAGCTCGTCTAAGGCGTCGCCTGTGAAGACGGTTTTGTAGCCTTTTTTCTTTAAAATTGTTAAGCCTATGTAAACGGGCATGCTGTTCCTTATCTCCATAGGATCAAACTTCTTCAGCGCCTCCACGACTTTGGGGGCGTTGCTGAGCACTTCGTCCTTGCCGAAAAAGCTGGTTTCTTGGTTAAGCTTCAGCAAAGCCACCATTCTCTTCACGTACTCGGTGTCCTTCGGGTTTCCATGCTTGAAGTGCATGGTCAAGCAGGGCAGGTCGGGCTTGTACTTTACGGCTTCGGAGACGATGATTTGCGTGTCTGTTCCTGCCGAAAACAGCATGGAGTCAGCCATGTTCTTCTGCACTACTTTGTTCACTAGGGCTCGAACTTGTGGGAGAAGAGGTGTGTATTCTTGTGGGTCAAGCGTCAAATTGTTTACCTCGCAATAACAGACCTTTCTCTCCCTCTGCTATTTAAATCTATCCGTATGCATACAAAAGCCAAAAAAACCTAAACATCCGTATCAAAAACAGTAGCAAATTTGAACATATATGTCACAGAACAGCGTTTACGCGCGTTTTCGGCTAAAACAGTAAGTTTAAAAGTTTTCAGGTTCCGTTCTTATCGAAGATCAAACCACAAACGCTACACGCAGCAGGTGAACGCTCTGAAGGTAAGTCTAATCCACATGAAAGTCCGCAACAACCTAAAAGCCAACCTCAAAGCAGCAGCCACCGCAGTCCATAAAGCCGCTCAGCAAAAGCCCGCGTTCATCGCGCTTCCCGAGTACTTCTCGGTTCCCAACAACATGGAACATTTCGATTCTGCTGAAAAAATCAGCCAAGAAACATGCGAAGAAACCATGAAATTCCTCGCTGAAACCAGCGCAAAGCTACAAGACATTTACCTTTTAGGCGGCACCGTGCTCGAAGAAGACCACGGCAGATTCTACAATACGAGTACTCTGTGGCGAAACGGCAAGCTCATCGGAAAATACCACAAACGAAACCCGATTAGCGCCGAAATCAAGGCAGGCGTAAGCCGAGGCGACAAGCCCGCCGTCTTCACCACGGAACACTGCAAAGTCGGCATGCTCGTCTGCGCCGACATGTTCGACCCACCCACCATAAAAGCCGTTGTCGACTTGGGCGCGGAACTCGTGTTCCTGCCCGTAGCCGCCATGGGCACGCACCCGCACGTGACGGGGCACCCACTCACCGAGAAGCTCGCCACGGACAATGGCATCTACGTGGTTAAAGTTGGCAACGTCAGCAGCAACGCCAGAGGCGGAAGAAGCGCCTTCATCACGCCATGGGGCATTGAGCAGGAAGCCTCAGACGCCGTCGAAGACCTTGTGATGACTATGGACTTCGACATGCAAAGGCTTAGGGAATACAGGAGAAGCCTCAACAGAACCTAAAATTAATTAAGCGATGCACGCCAGTTTCAGCTTAAAGTAAAGGGCTTATTGTAAAATACTTTTCATATAACATTAATTTTCTAATTATTTTTAAAATAGAATAATTATAAGCTAAAATTATTTAAATTTGACACTCTGCATCTTGTTTCTCGATGCAACATGTTTCAAAACAATATAGAAAAAGAAAAAATCGGGCTGACTGATAAGGTTCCTCAGTTTCTGCAAAACAACGTAGCAATTACTGTTCGGAGGGGGAGAGCATGGTAGATGGTGAATTTGACAACTTAACTGTTAACAACATATTAACAATCGGCGCAGACACGAATCTTTATCGTAGTGCCGCAGATGTACTTCGAACACCTGACCATTTCACAGCCGAGGGCAATATCACCACAGATGGAATATTATTCATTCAACCAGATGCAGAAGGTTATACTTTGCAGATAGGAAGATTCAGTGCTACGTATCCGAATGCCTACATAGCTTGCCACCCAGACGATACAGATTCAGGATTCCAGTTTAGAACGAGAAGCAGTAGTACTTGGATTAATGTTGGAGCAATAACCAAGGATGGACAATGGCAAATGCCCGTGCCAGGTTCAACAGGTGGCTTGTTGATTGGAGGAGATGTCGACCTTTATCGTAACAGTGCAAACGTGCTAAAAACTGACGACTCATTATATGTTGGTACCAAATTAGGAATAGGAACTAATCCGAGTTATGATCTTCACATAGTAAATAACACCAAGGCGGAGGTTAGGATTCAAAGCACACAAGACGCTGAATTATATATTGAAGCAGATACGGATAATACAACAGAAACGGAACACCCGAAATTAGCATTAGTGCAAGACGGCGGTGCGGTACAATTAGTGATTGAAATTGGAGATAATGATGCGTCAATAATGCAAACTTATTCAGCTGCTTTGCAGTTTGGAACAAACAATATCGCCAGATGGAAAATCGGTTCTTCTGGACATTTTATCCCAGCCACTGCGGATACTTATGATTTGGGCGGAACATCCAATGAAATAAGAAATGTTTATGTTGGTAATACAGGCAGGATTTACTTCGGTTCAAGCCAAGACGTCAACCTTTATCATAGTGATGTTAATGTGCTTAAGACTGATGATGTTTTCCAGATTAACAAGGTTGGCGATTTTGAAAGGTTGCAATTTGTAAACGACACAACCCTCAATTTGGACATAGGCGTTTATTATCCATCATCGAAAGCTTTCTTCGCTAACAAACTTAATGGAGACGTAGGATTCGAAGTTAATGCTACTGAAAGAATGACGCTTAAATCATCTGGGCAATTGCAGTTGCCAAGGGAAGGAAGCATCGGTGGCTTAGTTATAGGTGATGTACACCTTTTTAACAATGGCACAGATGAGTTGAGCCTTGCCAACGAAGGCGGCAAGTTGTCTTTCTATGCACCAAACGGCTATGGCAATAGCATCCAAGCGATAAATGGAATGACTCCAGAATATCCACCTTTGCGTGTTTCATACGGTCTAGTAGCTGATGACATTCAGGCCAATGGTTTCGTATCAACGACTTCGATGAACCTTGACGATGACAAGGGCGGAGGCGCTATCCTAATGGGTCATGGCTTCACGGATTCTTCGGACATGCCCTGCATATGGTTATCAGACTATAACTATAAAGACACTGGCGTTAACTACCAAACCCTTTGGATAAAAAAGTACGATGGAATACATGGTCAAGTCACCCAACTTCCATGGGGTGACGTGGAGCTTGGAAACCTAACTGCACACTACAGTTTAAATTCAGAAAGATACCTATCAATTGGTGTATTGACGAACACAAATTACATTGGCCCATTATACACAGATTACTATGGAAGAGTCGGTTATAATTCATCGAGTATTAGATGTAAGGAAAATGTGCAGGAATTACCAGACTGCTCATGGCTCTACGCGCTTAGACCAGTATCTTTTGATTGGAAGGACAAGGAACGCGCAAAAATAGAGGGCACACAAATAGGGTTAATCGCTGAAGAAGTTTACGAAGTCTGCCCGAATCTTGCATGGCTTGACAAAGAAGGTAAACCTGAAGGCGTTCATTACGAATGGCTTGGCGTACCTTTGATCATAGAAATCAAAAAACTGCACCAGCGTATTGAAGCTTTAGAAAATCAGCTTAAACAAAACGTGGCAGCAGCTTAAGACAAAATAATTCAGGTAGTGAAACACTTGACTGAGCAAATCCAGAATGAAGCTTCACCCGTCATGCAGCAGATCAGCATGTTAAACCTGCGTATCAACGATATGATGACTCAGCTCGATACCGTTGTGAAGATGCTAATGGAGGAAAACGCCACTCTGAAGAAAGAAAACGCCGAGTTAAAAACTAAACCCAGAGAAACCCAGAAAACTCGGTAGCTCTCAACCCTGCATAACAGCAAAACTCTTCACGCCTACCCGCTAAAGAAGGCATTGGCAATGCCTTCCACTATTTTTTATTAACGATTATTTCCTTTTGCACATTAATAACCGAAATGACACTTCAGTTTTTCTTTAAATAATAGAGGGAACTGTCTCCGTACACATGTCAGAGTCTGACCAGTGCATTTGCCGTTTATTAGGATCCTAATAGCGGTTCTATGCAAAAAGATAGAGGAAGTAGGTCCCTATTGGCATGTTTCACGCTCAATAGCATGTTGAAAAAACCGCTTCAGAAGTTCAACCTGTGCTTCCGCCTTTAAATAAGGGGGGTATAGACTGTTCCTAGCAGCTAGTCTCAGTAGAGTTTAGCCCACTCTTCCACTATCCGAGTCATCTCGGCGAACTCGTATTTCTTGAGCCACTCGCGGAAAGAACCGTTGTTCACCGCGTACCTGCAGACTTGCTTCGCGTTCTCAGAGTCATGCACCAGCAGCAGCACGCCCAGCAGGTTGTGCCTGCTCAAGTACGACATAGTCTTCAGCAGCGCATCCAGTTTCTCATCAGTCGGAATCTCCGAGCTAAGCTCCACAACCACAGGCTTCTTCAGAATCTTGAGGAAATCCCTCGCCAGCAAATCCACCCAATAATTCGTAAAGTAACTCCTAGAAGACAGGGGAACGTGGAAATAATTCACCAGTTCAGCTATGCGCTCAAAAGCTATTCCGAAACGTTCTTTGGCAAGCGCTGGGTCAGGAAACATCTCCACCGCAAACGTACCCTTAACCATACGCTTCGCCTCTTTCAGAAAATCTGTTATAGTCTGCGCTCGCCACTCCGTCCAGTTCAGCCCACTTTGCCGCCACAACTCCACGCATCTGGGACAAACACAGAACTCCTCCTCAGGAAAATGGTAAAGATTCAAAGTCACCCCTTCAATCTTCTCTTTGCCCAGTTCTTCAACATAACCCAGAACTTTGGCTCGATATTCCGGATTTGTAGGGCAAACAAAATCGAAAGGCACGTTTATCTTCCTGTTTCTCCTCAACGCTGGACCCACATGTGAAACCGCCACTATGCTTGGGTCTTCTCGGATGGCTCTAGCATCACAAAAACACGTAACATCGTTCTGCATTTCCCTAGCCGCTGGAAAAACTGAACCGTCTGCACGTTTAGAATAGTACACGTGCAAGTCGAAACCTTCAACTTTCTCCGGAGTATACGTGACTAGTCCTACTTTCATGCCAGCCCAACTCAGCGCGCAACAAATATATTCCAGCGGCTTATTTAATTTTTGACTCGCCATGGAGAAGCACAGGTCGATTATTCTAATTGATTATGCCAAATGTTCTCCTTGCACTGGGCTTATCTGTGTGGGCGTTTGTCCCTTCGGCGTTTTAGAAGCAGGCACAAACGGCAAACCTAAAATCGTTGATGTGGCATCTTGCACTCGATGTGGCGTCTGCGTAAATCTGTGTCCTGCAAAAGCTATTACTGTAACGCAAAGTAAATAGTCAAAGACTGATAATGGTGAGTTCATGAAACAATTCAATCTCGCAGGAAACGGAATCAAACTAATTCTGAAAGAAAACGTTTTGGCAGTGCTTTCTGACAAGCCGCTCACCACCATCAGCTCAGCGTTTCACAATGGTGGCGGTTTAAAGAAGACAAATGCGATACTCAACGTAGAAGTCCTCAAATCATGCAGCGACAAGTACCTACACGACAACCCTGAACCTTACATAGTAGATTCAGCAAAAAAGTTTGGGCTTAACGAAAATTTTATCGGGATGGTTACCGCCGCTGCGGTTGAAAACTTCTCGCTGGTTTCAAAAACCAATGGTGAACTTGCCGTCAGCGTTATCGCTACCGCAGCAGACAACGAGGGCAACACCTGCAATTTTGCCGAGGCAGCAGGCGAAACCATAAACGTCCAAGAAACAGAGGGAACCATAAACATCATAGTCGTCATAGACGGAAACCCAACTGAAAGCTGCCTAGGCGGAACTTTAATCACCGTGACTGAAGCCAAAATGGCGGTTTTAAGAGAACTTGACATCAGAAGCAGGTTCTCTGGCGACGAAGCCACGGGAACAGTAACTGACTCCGTAGTCGTGGCGAAAACAAACAGAGGTGCACCAATAGCTTATGGAGGTCCAGCTTCGGAACTTGGACAGCTAGTCGGATACTGCACACGAAAGGCGGTGAAAGAAGCTATTACTAAGGCTAACGAGTTCATGCCCTCTAGATCGATCAGAGAAAGGCTCAGGGAAAGGCACTTGGCGATAGAGAAACTAGCTTTCGAACTGTCAAAAGTCGATGATTTGAAGGTGGATGCGCGGATGCTGGCAAAGATTTTGGGAGCTGAACCGCTTTTTGCTTCGCTGTTATTTGCAGCTGTCAAGTTGGACGATGACATCAAAAACGGTCTTGTTCCTTTGGAGTTTGGAGACATCAATGCTGCGAGTGAGCGTTTCGGTAATCTAATTTCTCAAGCCAGTAATGGTGCGAAAGTTCAGACGGAACCTAAAGTGAAAGATTATGGCACTGTTGAGTTGCCGCTTTTCACGAAACATGTTTTGATAAACATTGTGAGAAACGCTTTTTCCAAGGAGAAAACTGAAAACCTTAAATAACCTGCAAATTATTCCGTGTACCAAAGTCACGAGGTAATGGTGAGAATATTGAAGTTTGCAACTTTTCTTTATCAACCTGAACCAGCTGAAGGCGTTGACATAAACTTCTACCGCATCAAACCCGAATCTGGAACCGTGGGCAAGCCCAATCCAAACATGTACACTAACATTGCGGTTTTCGGAGACAACGCATTGGCGCAGAAGCATCCTGAGTGGATATCCGTTTCGAAGGATGGTCCAGCATTTCGCAGGTTGACGTCTCCAAAAGTTAACGGCGTTAACCCGGGAAACAAGAAGTACAATCTCAGATGGGATGTCTTGTGTATGACAAACCCTGAAGTCAGGGAGTACAACCTCAAACTAATCGCGGACTGCGCTCGCCAAACTCCGGGAATAAGCGTAAGCAGTCAGCACTTTGCTGATCATGGCTTCTGTGTGTGTCCACGCTGCGTGGAGCTTTGGCGCCAAAGTGGGCTAAACTGGTATGATTGGAGAGCTCAGACGGTAACTGAGTTCTTGAAAGAAGTGAAGGAGGTTGTGGGAAACAAGCCTTTATACGTGAACTTGCTGCCTGATCCCGTGAATAACCGAGAACGCTTTGGCTACGATTTCGATGCCTTAGCGGAGTACGTTGATACCTTCGTGATTCCGATGTTTTCAAAGGCGTATCCTTCTCCATGGTACTGGGAGATGTTAGCAAAGGCGTTCAAAAGCAAGTTGAAGAAGCCGGTGTTCACCAACCTTTATGTCCGTGGACCAAACGATGATCCCAATCAGGTTCCGTCGGTTAAAGAATTGTTGACTGTTGCGGTGCGCATAGCCAGAACGGGTGTTGATGGAATCATCTTTCTTGCGGAGAACGCGCAGAGAATTCGTGATTTTCAGAAAGCAGCTGTGCAAAGCACTGACGTGTTGGCAGAGCTAGATGGCTATGGCGGAGACGAAGTGCTGAAGCTCATTGAAAGCTGGAGAAACCTGTTCTAAAGCATCTTTACAGTTGAAGCTGCGCCAAACGCATAAGTGCTTAGTCCTGAAAAAGGGAATTGGAAAGCGAAGGCTTTGTGAGCACTGGGCTGTTGTGTGATTTTTTTGTCTATACCCCCCTCTATATATAGATTAAACTGATGGTTGACTGTTAGGCGCCGAGATTCCTGCAGAACATCGGTATGGTTGTGTTTGCATGGTCTATTAGAAAACTATATAATCCGTCATGCTTTAGAGTCAATTGGGAAGCAGGAGAACGTCAATGAAAATTACTTTGGTTAATCCTCCATATCCTAGGAGCGCACACTCGCATCCACCGTTTATTCCTTTAGGCATAGGCTATTTGGGTGCGGTCTGCGAAAAAGCTGGTTATGACGTTAATGTTATCGATTGCCAAGCGGAAAGGCTTGACTTTGATTCTTTTCGCAAAAGAATAGCGCAGACAAACGCAGATGTTGTCGGCTTGACGTCAACGACCCTCACGTACAAGTCCGCGTTGGAGAACATTCGCATAGCCAAAGAGGAACTTCCCGAATGCACCACAGTTCTAGGTGGATGCCACGCCACTTTCTGGGACAAGAACGCGTTGAACGAGTGCCCCAGTCTTGACTTAGTTGTTAGAAGGGAAGGCGAAATTACTTTCGTCGAACTTCTCGGAAAACTAGGTAAAAATGCCAGTCTTAACGGCGTGCTCGGAGTAACCTATAGGGAAAAAGACGGGCAACTGGTCAGAAACGAGGATCGCCCTTTCATTGAGAACCTTGATGACCTGCCGTTTCCAGCGCATCATCTTCTGCCGCTTAAATCTTTTCATATTGTGGGAAAAACGATTTTTCCGTTAACAACCAGTAGAGGTTGCGTTTACTGGTGTGACTTCTGCACAGCCGTAAGAATGTTTGGCAAAAGATACAGGATGAGAAGCCCGAAGAACGTAGTTGACGAAATTGAATATCTCTACAACAAATATGGTCAAAGCCAGTTCACTTTCTACGATGACGCTTTTACAGTTGACCAGCAAAGAGTCGTAGAAATCTGCGATGAAATCAAGAAGCGGAAACTAGCGATACACTGGGACTGCGAAACACGCGTCGACATGGTTACCAGAGACCTACTTCAAAAAATGAAAGACGCTGGCTGCCTAGCCGTCTGGTTTGGCGTTGAATCAGGTTCCGAGAATGTCCTCGAAAAGATGCACAAGAAGATCAAGCTTGATCAAACAAGGCTTGCCTTTAGAACAGCACGCGAACTGGGTTTAATGACTGTGGCAAGTGTTGTCTTAGGATTTCCAGGTGAAACAGAGCAGACTGCCTTGGAAACAATAAAATTCGTTAGATCCTTGGATCCTGATGACATCGGGTTCTACATAGCTACGCCTTACCCTGGTACTCCAATGTACGAGTTAGTTAAAGAACAAGGCTGGCTGAAAATAACCGACTTTGACAGATACGACACTGCAACGCCTACGTTTGAAACTCCTTATCTGACCGGAGAAAAGCTGCAGGAACTAAGGTATAAGGCAAATCAGCAGTTCTATCTGCGACCTCGCTACGTACTAAGAATGCTTGGAAGAGGCGGTACATACGGCGTCTCAGCAGTAAAGACTTCAGCTGCTTACCTCATCCGTGCTCTGCGGTTGCGGCTCTCGTAGCTTCCTTTTTCTTAAGAACGCAGCAAACGCTAAAATCACGACAATGGGGCTGAGTGAAAGCCTTATCGAATTGAAATTTATGCCGATGGGTGATAAGCCTAAAAACAAACCTGACAACCCAACAATGCTGAAGCTCAGCGCCACGGATAAAACGGCTTCTTCTGCAAGGTCTAACTTTTTTGTCGCGAATAAAAGGTGGACAAGGCAGTAGCCTGGCACGACAGCGACAAATACAAAACCAAACACGTAACTTAAAACGGAAAATACTGAGTCAGTAGGAATTGTATATACAAACAGCAGTGTTAACACGGTATATAGAACGATTATTCCGAACCAACGGAAAGGTTTCACATTGTAATCCTTCAAGCTCTATTATGATTGGTGACCCAAAAAATGAAAGGGGTGGATTTTAGAGGAAGATTTTGTAGATCGGATGCGTCTCTTCCAACGGTCTGATGCCTACATCACCCATCGCAGATGCAACATAGGCATCCACTATTGCTACTGCAGGAAATATGTAGTCTGCCTGTTCAGCTGGTCCGAACATCAACCAGTTGGCGCCCAGTGTCTGCATTATAGCGTTGGTGGCTGTTCTTGTCCCTTTCCTGAACTCTTTGGCGAAGTGTGCTTTGACCCATCCCATTGTGGTGACAACGTTTCCAGTTCCCAATCCTGTGGGATGACCGAACTTTTCTTTTATTTTCGGTATTGCTCTTACCGCTGTGCCCATCGAAGGTTCGAATGCTGGAATAGCCGTGTCTATCAACGGTTTTGTGATTCCGCCTTTATCTGCTAAAGCTAAGGCTTCGTCTAGAATCTGCATCTTTCCTTCTAAGCTGTTGTCTTTCGGGTTGTCAGCGAGTACTATGGACATTTTGATTCCGCTGTCTTTTAGTATTTCCAGTTCAGCGTCTCTGACGCCTTTGTAGACTGAGTTGTATAAGCACCTGTCTTGAAGTCCCATGTTCTTGGCTAGTTCTGCCGCTTTCATACGGGTTCTTGGACTCATTGCGTCAAGCATTAATGGAGCTTCGCTGTGTTTGGCCACG